>PMES01000077.1:1528-165806 GCA_003154775.1 Acidobacteriota bacterium
CTCTTCTTTTTGGATGGCCAGAAGGGTTGTCGGTGTGACGGCTGTTGTCGTGCCCATCCGCAGCGGCTGGCCCGCCATGCAGCCCTCGCCAAAAAAGTCCGTTGGACCAAACATCGCCACCACCGCTTCCTTTCCGGACCCATTCACCACCGACAATTTCACGCCGCCCTTCTGAATGTACATGACCGTTTCCGCCGCATCACCCTGGGAGTAGATGGATTCATTTCTTCGATATTCAACAACTTTTCTCGCTACCCCCGCGGTATCCAGGAAAACTTGCGGATCAAATGAGCCGTTACTTCCGTTGTTCTTGAGTTTCCGTGGTTTCATATTTTCCCCGAAACTCCGTCTGGGCATGACCATTCCACGCCATAATCACCCTAGCAAGAAGGCTTTTTCAAAACTGTATAAAATTGAACAGCGCGCCCTGTTACCCTCTTTACAATTTATGAGGGGACGGCGAGAAAGAGCGATATTGGCCAAATGGCTGGGCGGGCCGAAAGGACGGTATCAACTCTCTCGCCGTTCTTTTTTTGCCTCCAGTAAACCCAGCTCCCTCCTTTCCAGTTGACTTCCCCGCCTAAAATCGGAATTGTCATCCCGCCTGCCCGCCGCAGGAGGGAGCGGAGCGGCCCGACTTTTTCTTTCGCGCCGTAGTTTGGCGCGTCGCGCAGCGCGATTTGTGCGCCCCGTGCGCTTCGCCGGGGTCGAGGGATCCCTGCGCCGCCTTTCTCTTCTCCTTCTTCTCCGCGAATTTCCGCGTCCTCAGCGCCGGCGTTTACCCCGACCCGGTCGGGGCAACCTCTGCGTAAGTCTTGCTCTTAGTTTCCTGATCGCTGGTATCTCTCCTTTCACGATTCATGCGAGAATGAGTGGCTGGCAGGAGTGCAAGAGTGGGCGAAACAACCCTTCAAATCAACGGCCGACAATACCAGTTTGCGGCGGACAAGGAGACCCCCCTCCTCACCGTCCTCCGGGAACTCCTCGATTTGACAGGAAGCAAATACGGTTGCGGCGAAGGTCAATGCGGTTCGTGCACCGTGCTGATTGATGGGAAGGCGCGGCGTTCCTGCATGGTTCCGGTCTGGGCAGCCGCAGGCAAGCAGATTACGACCATTGAAGGTCTGGCCAAGGGTGAGCAGCTTCATCCCGTCCAGCAGGCGTTTCTCGAAGAAGGCGCGATGCAGTGCGCGTTCTGCACCTCGGGTATGATCATGTCCGCGGTTTCCCTGCTGAACGCCACGCGAAACCCTTCAGAGGTGGAGATTCAGACGGCCATGCAGGGAAACATCTGCCGCTGCGGAACGTACCCGCGCATTGTTGCCGCCATCCGCAAAGCTGCCACCCTTCTGCAAGGGGCGCAGTCATGACTCCCAAACCCAAAATGCCATTCACGATTGAGCCGGAGCGCTACGAGCTCACGGCTCCAGCTTCCTACGTGTTTCAGAGCGACCGCCGCGAATTCTTCAAATTTCTGGGAGCGGGACTCTTCATCGCCACCGCTTTTTCAAAAGCTGAAGCGTCTCAGGAATCGGGCGCTGCCAGGAGAAATCCGGAAGATTCCCTGCCGCAGGAAATCAGTGCGTGGCTGCATATCGGGGAAGATGGAACCGTAACGGTGTTCACGGGGAAAGTGGAAGTTGGGCAAAACATCCGCACGTCTCTGACGCAGGCGGTCGCGGAAGAGCTGAAGGCGCCGGTTCAGTCGATTCGCCTGGTCATGGGTGATACCCAGTTGGTGCCCTTTGACATGGGCACATTCGGCAGCCGCACCACCCCGATCATGAATCTGCAATTGCGGCGCGTTTCCTCCGCGGCGCGAGACGTCCTGCTGGCCATGGCCGCTAAGCAATGGAACGTGGATCCAGCGCGATTGCACGCCGAAGACGGTATGATTGCAGACCCGCAAACGAAACGCTCTTTGAGCTACGCCCAACTGGTGAAAGGCCAACAGATCGCCCAGGTTGTTCCGGCGGAAGATCCCTTGATCCTGCCGACCGAATGGACCATTGCCGGAAAAGCGCTGCCGAAAATCGATGGCCGTGATTTTGTTACCGGGAAGCATCGCTATCCCTCCGATCAACAACTTCCAGAGATGCTTTATGGAAAGGTAGTAAGGCCCCGCGCATTCAACGCCACTCTTGTATCCGCGGACACGACGGAGGCGGAGAAGCTTCCGGGAGTCATTGTGGTACGCGATGGCAATTTTCTGGGAGTTGCAGCGCCAAGTTCCGCAACGGCAGAGAAGGCGGCCTCTTTGCTGCGGGCGGAATGGAAGGCCGAGCCGCAACCTTCGAGTAAGGAACTGTTTGAGTACCTGAAGCAGAACCAGTTGCCGCGCGGCGAGCGTAACGACAATTCCCGCTTCGAGAGCGGGAATGTGGATACCGTCCTGGCGTCAGCTACGCGGCAATTGCAGCAGACCTACAACGTGAACTACATCGCCCATGCCCCGCTCGAACCTCGCGCCGCGCTGGCTCAATGGAGCGAGGATCATCTGACGGTATGGACCGGCACGCAGCGCCCCTTCGGGGTTCGCAGTGAACTGGCCACGGCCTTTCACCTGTCCGAGGAAAAAGTTCACGTCATGATGCCGGATACGGGCTCCGGCTATGGCGGCAAGCACTCCGGCGAGTGTGCCATCGAAGCGGCGCGCCTGGCACGCGCGGCCAAGCGCCCGGTAAAAGTTGTCTGGACGCGGGAAGAGGAGTTCACCTGGGCCTATTTTCGCCCCGCCGGAGTGATCGACGTTCGCAGCGCCGTTGGCGGCGATGGCAAAATCACCGCGTGGGAATTTCACAACTACAACTCCGGCGCTGCTGGTATCCGCACGTACTACGAAGTTCCCAACCAGCGTATCGAGTTCCATCCCGTGAACTCACCGTTGCGCCAGGGCTCGTACCGCGGACTCGCGGCCACCGCCAATCATTTCGCGCGCGAAGTCCACATGGATGAAATCGCTTACTCGCTCAAGATGGATCCCCTGGAATTTCGCATCAACAATCTGAAAGAGGAGCGCTTGCGCGCGGTGTTCGCGGAGGGCGCCAAGAAATTTGGCTGGGCTGCAACGAAGCCTGCGAATCATGGATTTGGCGTGGCTGGCGGTTTCGAGAAACTCGGTTACGTGGCCACTTTCGTGGAAGTCGCCATCAGCCGCAGCTCCGGCGACATCAAGATCCGGCGCATCTTCACCGCTTTCGATTGTGGCGCCATCGTCAATCCCGACGGCCTGCGCAATCAGGTTATCGGCGCCAATATCATGGGAATTGGCGGGGCCCTGTTTGAAGCCGTCGAATTTGAAAATGGGCGCGTGCTGAACAATTTGTTCTCAAAATACCGGGTACCCCGCTTCAGCGATATTCCTCCGCTGGACGCACTCCTGATTGACCGGAAAGATCAACCCCCGGTGGGAGCGGGGGAGGCGCCGATCGTGGGCGTGGCGCCGGCGATCAGCAACGCCATCTTCGATGCCACCGGAATTCGCCTGCGCTCTCTGCCCCTGGCCCCGCTTCTCGTCCCTCACGGCCTCCGCCTCTCTTGACCAGCACGCCTGCCTTCCTCTTCTCTGTTTGCCCTGAGCGCTTTTTGCGAAGGGTGACCTCTGTCTTACCGTCCCTCTTCTCTGCGAACTCTGTGTCCGGCGTTCATCCCCACCTGGCTGGTGTCGTGAGCTTCTTTATTCTTACCCTTACTTAAAACTTACTACTTACAACTGACTACCTCCTCCGCACCACGGCGGTAATCGCCATCCCTAACAAGAATCCCCCGATGTGCGCCCACCACGCCACCCCGCCAGACGCGCGCCCGCCCACCGTTGCAACCCCCTCCAGGAACTGCAGCACAAACCAATACCCCAATATCAGAAAAGCCGGCACCGGAATCAGAAAGATAAAGAAGAACGTCAGAATCCGGTGCCGGGGGAAGAGCAGGATGTACGCGCCCATCACCCCGCTAATCGCTCCGCTGGCCCCAATCGCCGGAAGCGGCGAGCTCAGGTTGAACAGCACGTGCATCAACCCCGACCCGATCCCGCACACAATATAGAAGAACAGATACCCCACGTGCCCGAAGTAGTCCTCGACGTTGTCCCCAAAGATCCACAGGAACAGCATGTTCCCCAGCAGGTGCATCAGGCCGCCATGCAGGAACATGCTGGTGAAGAGCGGCTCGAGCGCCGCCTGTAGCCCCGCATGTCCGGCTAGGAATTGCGAGACGTGCGAAGGGATGGTGGCGTTGGCCATCACAAAAGCCCGCTCCGCCCGCGCCGGCAAGCTCAACTGATAAAAGAAGACCAGCACATTCGCCAGGATCAACGCGATGTTGACAAACGGCGTGGTGCGCGTCGGGTTGATGTCCTTCAGCGGAATCATGAGCCAGCGAGGAAGCGCGCTCGATTGGGTGCCCTGCGCATGAGGATGCCGACAGAGTAGCGGAAAGGGCGGCAAACGAAAAGCCCGCCCCAAAGCGCCGCGGGGCGGGGAAGTGTGTCCTATAATGTTGCCCCGGCAGGACTCTGGTTAACAGAATCTGGGGCCTTCCAAAAATGGCGTTTTCCCCGATGTCTTGATAGGAGCGTCAAGCCATTTGCTTGTTGTGGCGAACGGCCCGGAAGCTGTGGCCCGCCCCGGTGTAACGCGCCCCGATGTAGCTCACCCCTTCAGGGGTGAGGCTTTCCATCGCATCTGCAACCGAGCCAGCGCAGGGAAAACCCTCAGGCCTCAAAGGCCTGAGCTACAGGAATTCCCCTGGCGCGGCCCATTCGCGTCTTGCTGGCGTTGCTCCATTCTCAATTGTCGGCGCGCCGACAATTTTTGTGTCCCCCAGGCGCTTGATCCTCGCGGGCATGGCCCTTGTTTTCCACTCCATTTGTTTGCAAATCATTGCGATGTTCCGTGGTGTATGGTAAGTAAGTAAGTCCTGCATGTGCGCGCAATGGACGCAGGTAACGCCTGTGCCGCAGTTCGTGGTCGGCGCGCCGACAACCGATGCCTGCCCGCGAAACGGAAGCCATCATCCTGAAGACCTTCCCGCTGGGTGAGGCGGATCGCCTGGTCAGTTTCCTGGGACGTTCGTCGGGCCGCATGCGGGGTGTAGCCGCGGGCGCACGCCGCCTGAAGAACCGTTACGGCTCGACCCTGGAGCTGCTCTCGCACGCGCAGCTCTGGTATATCGAGCGCGAGACGCGCGACCTTGTACGCATCCAGCAGGCCGAACTGCTCGAATCCTTCTACAAGGCCCAGAGCGATTACGGCCTCAGCACCGGCCTGGCGCTGGTCAGCGAAATCGCCGAGCAGGTTCTGCCCGAGCGGGAAGTGTCCGAGCCGATGTTCCGGCTGATCCTGCTGGCCGTGCGGGAAATCGAACGGCGCAACAGCGGGGCCCTGCCGCTGAGCTACTTCGCGTTCTGGACGGTGCGGCTGGCGGGCTGGCTGCCGCGCTTCAATGCCTGCGCCACGTGCGGCAAGCCCTTCGGGAAGCAACCGGCGTATCAGGCTGCGTCGCATCCCGGGCTGCTCTGCGAGGAGCATCGCCGCTCCGGCATGAAGCCGGTGTCGTTCGCGGGCAGGGAACTCGCGGAACGCTTTGCGGGAGAACGCCTGGACCGGTTCGATGCGGCAATCGAAGCGCTACCCGCGGTGAAGGAGTTGCGCGAAGCAGGATTGAATTGGATCGAGCATCACACCGAGCGGGAGTTGAAAACTCGGCAACTTCTGGAGACGCCGTGAGAGTGTCGTCCGGGGAAAATTGTCGGCGCGCCGACATTTTTCGCGCGGCAGCGGAAGTGAGTGATGAATTCGGAGAGACGCGTTGACAGTTAAAGCAAAACTTGAAGTGAAGCACAAAGGCTTGACCTTTCAAGACTTATTTCTAAAGCTGGCGCACTTCTGGGGAAAGCAGGGTTGCGTGCTGCAGCAGCCCTACGACATGGAAGTTGGCGCGGGCACGATGGCGCCGGAAACTTTTCTCCGCGTGCTCGGCCCTTCCCCGTATCGCGTTGCGTACGTGCAGCCGTCGCGGCGTCCCGCGGATGGGCGCTACGGCGAAAATCCCAACCGCCTGTATAAACATTTTCAGTATCAGGTGATCTTGAAGCCCGCGCCCGCGGAGATTCAGGACATGTACCTGAAGAGCCTGGAAGCCATCGGGATCGATCTTCGCGCGCACGATGTGCGTTTTGAAGAGGACAACTGGGAAGCGCCCACGCTGGGGGCTTGGGGAATTGGCTGGCAGGTGCTTTTGGATGGGCTGGAGATCACCCAGTTCACTTACTTTCAGCAGAGCGGCGGCATCGAGCTCGACCCCATTTCGGTGGAGATCACGTATGGCCTGGAACGCATCTGCGCGTTCCTGCAGGATGTGGAGAGCGTGTACGAGATTCGCTGGACGGAGGACAAGAGTTACGGCGACATCCGGCTTGCGGAAGAGCAGCAACTCTCGGAATACAGCTTTGACCGGAGCGACGCGCAGGCGCTACGGGCTGAGTTTGAATTGCACGAGAAGGAATCGAGGGAGCTGCTGGAAGGGTGGAAGCACCTGGAGGGAAATGTCGGCGCGCCGACAATCGAGCGCATCCGCTACCCCTTGCTGGCAGCGTATGACCACTGCCTGAAGTGCTCGCACCTGTTCAATCTGATGGATGCGCGCGGGGTGATTTCGACGACGGAGCGGGCGGCGCTGATGGCGCGGGTGCGCACGCTGGCGTGCCGGACGGCGAGTGCGTACCTGGAGCAGAGCGCCGAAGCGAAGAGTGGGGTGCGGGGATGAGGGGCGGCAGGGAAGAGCGACGGGGCGAAAAATGTCGGCGCGCCGACATTCCCGAATTGGAACGCGGCTGGCGGGGTGGCGGGCTGAGCGGCAGTGGCAACATTTGCGAGCGCGGGATGGATGTCGGGGGCAAAAATGTCGGCGCGCCGACAATATTATTTTTGGAATCCGGAGTTCAGTGCGCGAGCGCGGTTGATCGTATCGGTTTCTTGGCGGGCCAGGCGGAGTTTTGCGGTGTGTATGCTGGCCGAACTAAAGTTCGGCGCCTACAGGGGCTGGAAAATGTCGGCGCGCCGACATTTTCCAGGGACAGCCGACGACCCTCACGAAGCTCACTCAGGAACCATGTCCGCTCGCACCTTCTCGCCGTGCCCCGTCATTTCGAGGGCGGTTTTTGCCCGAGAAATCCCTCGGCTGCTTTTAGCGGGGATGGAAGAGAGATTCATCGCACAAAAAACGCGCGATGGAAAACCGCACCTCACTCCGCAGACTCCGTTCGGAATGACGGAGGTTTGGTCGGCGCGCTCGTGCCGGGGCAAAATTGTCGGCGCGCCGACATTCCCGAAATGGAACGCGACTTACGGGGTAGCCGCAGGAGCGCCGACGTTATGGTTTTGACTGGGAAGACGGACGTCGGGGCGCGAAATTGTCGGCGCGCCGACAATTCCAAAAAATGGAAGTTTGTGTTTGAGGTGGTTGGATGAGGGCTGCGACAAAGACATCTCTGAAGAAGGCGCGGGCTGGGGCGGGGAAGGCGGGCGCTTCTTCGAAACCCGGCAAACGCGTGGAGCTGCTTTTCGAAATTGGGGTGGAGGAGATTCCCGCCGGGATGTTGCCGCGCGCCGTGGGCGAGTTGAAAACGATTCTGGAGAAGCACCTTGCCGCGGAGAGCCTGAACGAAGGCGTCGCCGTGGAAACCTTTGGCGGGCCGCGGCGCCTGACCGCCTGGGTGCGCGGTCTGATCGCCAAGCAGGCGGACGTGGAGAATGAAGTGACCGGGCCGCCGAAGTCGGTGGCCTACGACAATGCCGGGGCGCCGACAAGAGCGGCGGTGAGTTTCGCGGAGAAGCAGGGCGTGGCGCTCCACGATCTCCTGATCGTGAAGACTCCCAAGGGCGAGTACATCGCCGCGAAAGTCGTGAAGCGCGGGCGCACGGCCCACGAACTCCTCAGCGAAATCCTGCCGCGGGTGATCCACGACCTTTCCTGGCCGCGCACGATGACCTGGACGGGCCTGGAGGGCGCGCGTTTCATCCGCCCGGTGCGTTGGCTGGTGGGCGTGCTCGGTGGCAAGCCGCTGAAGTTTTCCTTTGGGGGAATCACCGCCGGAGATATTACAGTGGGGCACCGCTTCCTGGGCAAAGCGGAGATTCGCGTGCGCGATTTTGCGGACTATGAGAAGAAGCTGCTCGCCAACGGCGTGATTGTGCGCCCCGCCAAGCGCATGGAGAAAATCAGCCGGGAGCTGGAGTCACACATCAAGCGCGCCGGCTCCGGCATTCGGCTCCATAAGGATCCGGACCTTCTGCAATTGGTGACCTATCTCAACGAATATCCCCATGTCATCGAGGGCACCTTCGACGGGGAGTTCCTGAATCTACCGGACGAAATCCTCATCACCGTGATGCGCGGCCATCAAAAATACTTCGCCATGGAAAATTCGGCCGGGGAATTGGTGAACACTTTTTTGGCCGTGATCAATCTGGCCAAAGATCCGCAGGGCTTGGTCTGCATCGGACATCGCAATGTGCTGCGCGCTCGCTTCACGGATGCGCGGTTTTTCTGGGAGTCCGACCAGAAGTGCAAACTGGCCGACTATTTGCCGAAGCTGCAGAGGGTCACCTACGAATCGCGCCTGGGCAGCTACCACGACAAGGTTGAGCGCATGCGGGCCATTGCGCGGTGGCTGGCGGAGCAGTGGTTCAACCTGGGCATGGTGCAGGCGCACGTGGCCGATGCGGACCGCGCCGCCGAGTTGGCGAAGTGCGACCTGGCCACGGAAATGGTGCGGGAGTTCACGGAATTGCAGGGCGTCGTGGGCGGGCTGTACGCAAGGGCCCAGGGCGAAGCGGAAGATGTGGCCGATGCGGTGTACGACCACTACCTGCCGGTGGGGCTTGATGATCCCATCCCGCGGAATCTGACCGGGTGCGCGGTGGCGCTGGCGGACAAGATCGATTCCATCGTGGGCTGCTTTAGCGCGGGGGTGATTCCCACGGGCTCGAGCGATCCGTATGCGTTGCGCCGCGCCGCGCTGGGCATCGTAAAGATCATCCTTGATCGCAAATTGCCCGTATCATTGTCGTTGACGATTGGCGCCGCAGCGAAGGCGCTGCTCACGCACCCGCCGAAGAAGGCGGTGACACCGGCGCAGGAAGCGCAGGTTCTGGAGTTCCTCCTGGACCGCGCGCGGTTCGTGCTGCGGGAAAAGCATGGCTATGCGTACGACGAGGTGAACGCGGTTTTCCGCGCGGGGAGCGAGGACCTGGTGGACGTGGAGAAGCGTCTGCGCGCGCTGAAGGCGGTGCGCAAGACGAAGAACTTCGAGCCGCTGGCGGTGTCGTTCAAGCGCATCCGCAAAATCCTGGAGAAGGCCAACCTTCCGGCGGAGACGGCGCAGCATGTGAATGTGGATTTGTTCGAGAAGGATGCGGAGAAGGCGTTGTATGCCGCGGTGCGCAAGGCGGCGGGGAAGGTGAGCGAGGACAAGCGCGCGGGGAAGTATCAGGAGGCGCTGGACGAGATTGCGGGATTGCGGAAAGTGGTGGACCAGTTTTTTGTGGAAGTAATGGTGATGGCGGAGGACGAGGCAGTGCGGAAGAACCGCCTGGCGCTGCTGGCGGAGTTGCTGCGGGAGTTCACCACGATTGCGGATTTTAGCGAGCTTGGCGGGGAAGAGCGGAAGTAGTGCGAGGAGAGTTTACAGTTCACAGTTGACAGTTTCGGAGAATTGCAAGAGGGACGGTAACAGCCCGACCGGGTCGGGGCGGGCGCCGGTCACAGAGGACAGAAAGAGGGAATGCGGATGACTCAGAGGTCGCAGAGAAGAGCAGAGAGATTCCTCACTTCGCAGACTCCGTTCGGAATGACGGGTTGTGAGATGTGAGCGAGACAGATTGGTTAGTCATCCATATAAAGTTTTACTTTAGGTATTGAGTTACGAGTTTTGCGGCAGTTTTCTTATGAAAATTGTCGGCGCGCCGACATTATGCACTCCAATCCCAAATGAGTGCGATGCGTAGCGCGCCAGTAACCGCAGTGAAAAACAAGAGAGGGTACCGTGAAAAAGTGGGTCTATTTCTTTGGTGCAGGAAAAGCGGAAGGCGACGGCGAATGGCGCGATCTGCTCGGCGGCAAGGGAGCAGGTTTGGCCGAGATGACCAAAATCGGTCTGCCCGTCCCCGCGGGTTTCACCATCTCGACGGAAGCCTGCGATCACTTCTACAAGAACAACAAGAAGTACCCGGCGGAACTCAAGAAGCAGGTGATTGACAACGTCGCCAGGCTGGAAAAGGTGACGAAGAAAAAGCTCGGCGATCCCGACAACCCGCTGCTGGTGAGCGTGCGTTCCGGCTCGGCGCGCTCGATGCCGGGCATGATGGAGACGATCCTGAACCTGGGCTTGAATGACAAATCCGTGGAGGGCATCGCCAAGGTGACCGGCAACGAGCGTTTTGCCTACGACGCGTATCGGCGCTTCGTGCAGATGTTTTCCACCGTGGCGATGGGCATGCCCAAGGAAGACCTGGAGCACAAGCTGCGGGCGATGAGGCAGCGGCTGGGCGTGAAGGAAGATACCGCAGTGCCGGCCAGCGGCTGGAAAGAACTGGTCGGGGAGTACAAGGCCTACTACTTGGAAAAGGCCGGACAGCCATTTCCGGAAGATCCTCTGGAGCAGTTGTGGGGCGCAATTGGCGCGGTGTTTGGATCGTGGATGGCGGAAAAGGCAGTCACCTACCGCCGGGTGGAAAAGATCACCGGGCTGCTGGGCACAGCGGTGAACGTGCAGCAGATGGTGTTCGGGAACACCGGCGACAACTCCGGGACGGGCGTGTGCTTTACACGCGACCCGAGTTCCGGCGAGAAGATTTTCTACGGCGATTATCTGACCAACGCACAGGGCGAAGACGTCGTGGCGGGCATACGCACGCCGGTACACCTGAGCGAACTGGCAAAGATCATGCCGAAGGCATACGTGCAGCTCGAGGGGGTTCGAGTAACACTTGAGAAGCACTACCGCGACATGCAGGACATGGAGTTCACGCTGGAGGAAGGCACGCTGTACATGCTGCAGACGCGCACCGGTAAGCGCACGCCCGCGGCAACCTTCCGCATCGCAATGGACATGGCCAACGAGAAGCTGATCACGAAGGAAGAAGCGATGCTGCGCATCAAGCCGGAAGACATCGAGCGGCTGTTTTATCCGGTGATTGACAGCAAGGTGGACCGCAAGACGCTGGAGTCGAAGATACTGGCGCACGGGATTAACGCGGTGCCCGGCGCGGCCGTCGGGAAGATGTGCTTCTCCGCGAACGAGACGGAAGAGTGGGCCGCAAGGGGAGAGAAGGTCATCCTGGTGCGGCGGGAAACCAGCCCGGAAGATGTGGGCGGCATGGCGGTGGCGCAGGGCATCCTGACGGCTACGGGCGGCAAGACGAGTCACGCGGCCGTGGTGGCGCGCGGCTGGGGCAAGTGCTGCGTGGCCGGGGCGGAAACCCTGGACATCGACTACAAGACCAAGATCATGACCGATGGGAAGAGCGGCAAATCGCTGAAAGAAGGCGACTGGATCACGCTGGACGGCAGCGAAGGCATCGTGTACGAGGGGAAAATGCCGCTGGTCACGCCGGAATTGCCGAAGGCGTACTACACGATCATAAAGTGGGCCGACGAGATCCGGCACTTGGGGGTGCGCACAAATGCGGATACGCCGCAGGATGCGCGGAAGGCTCTTGAATTCGGCGCGGAGGGCATTGGGCTGGTCCGCACCGAGCATATGTTCTTCACCGACTTCGAGCAGCCGGAGAAGAGCCACGAGCGGCAACTGGCGATTCAAGAGATGATCCTGGCGAACGAGAAGGAGACCCGCGTCAAGGCTCTGGACAAGCTGTTGCCGTTCCAGCGCCGCGACTTCATCGGCATCTTTAAGGTGATGGATGGTTTTCCGGTTACGATTCGCCTGATCGATCCGCCGCTGCACGAGTTCGTGCCGCACGAGCACGCCAAGCAAGCGGAACTGGCCAAGGAACTGGGCATTTCCGTGGAAACCGTGGAGCGCCGCGTGGCGCAATTGCACGAAGCCAACCCCATGCTGGGACACCGCGGGTGTCGCCTGACCATCACGTATCCGGAAATTCTGGAGATGCAGGTGAGGGCGATCATCGAAGCGGCGATCGAATGCCACAAGGCGAAGGTTAAAGTAATACCTGAGATCATGATTCCGCTCACTCTGGACAAGAAGGAGCTGGGAATCCTGGTGGATGCGACACGCCGCGTTGCGGATGACCTCATCAAGAAGGCCGGTGTGAAGCTGCACTATATGGTGGGCACGATGATTGAGTTGCCGCGCGCCGCGTTGCTTGCCGACGAGATCGCCGAAGTGGCGGAATTCTTCTCGTTCGGCACCAACGACCTGACGCAGACGACCATGGGGCTCTCCCGCGACGATGCGGGGCGCTTCCTGCCCGACTACGTGGACGAAAAGAAGGCCGCCGTATTCCACGGCGACCCGTTCCAGACGCTGGATATCAAGGGCGTGGGAATGTTGATAAAGTGGGCGATCGAAAAGGGGCGCGAGACGCGTCCAAAGCTGGAGGTGGGCATCTGCGGAGAACACGGCGGCGATGCCGAAAGCGTGAAGTTCTGCCATCAGGTTGGCATGGACTACGTGAGCGCTTCGCCGTTCCGCGTGCCGATAGCGAGGTTGGCGGCGGCGCAAGCGGTGGTCGAAGACAAGCAGAAGGCCAAGAGCAAGAAGAAGAAGTAGCTGCCGCGAGAAACGAGTGGGTGCCGGGGTCTGGGCGGGATGCTGGACCCCGGCGCTGAGCGCTGAGATCGAAGAGAAGAGAAAGGCGACAGAGGGATTCCTCGACTACGCGGCCCGACGCGCCAGACTTCGGCGCGGAAGAGAAAATCGGGCCGCTCCGCTCGGAATGACAGAGTTGGGTGCGTTGGCGTGAATATGGAGACCCAATAATGTCGGGCGCTTACAAGATGCCTAACTAGAGTCTGGATGCTGGACCCTGGCGCTGTAGAGCTTAGAATGAACTCTCGCTTGGAGGTAGTGATATACACCGTGAAAGCGGGAGCAAGCTCCCGCACTCCGAGTGATGGTTGGCGGAATTGGGCTGATGGAAAGTAGGACTTGAAGTCATACTCCCACACAGGGAGGGGCTTCGGTGAAACGAGCTCACATCTTGATCACAGGGCTGGCGGCGCTGCTGCTTGTGGCGGGCGCTTGCCTTGCAGCGGATAGCCCGATTACGTTGCGGGGCCGCGTAGTGGATGAGAATGGACTGCCCGTCGGTGGAGCTCAAGTAAAGCTTGAGATGACCGGCGGGCAAACTTTTTGGGGGACGACGGACGACGCCGGGGCGTTTAGCGTTCCCAATCTTGCCGCCGGAGAATACACCGCGCACATAGCGAAGCCGGGCTTCTTTATCCTGGAGGGGCAGAAGTTCGAGTTGGCGGCGGACTCCGGGGAAATTTCGTTTACGCTGAATCACGCCGAGGAATTGCGGGAAAAGGTGGACGTTACCGCGCCCGCCAACCAGGTGGAAACCTCCGAAACCACGCAGAAGACCACATTGACGACCGTGGAGATCCGCGACATTCCCGTGCCGAGCTCCCATTATTTGCAGGAAAGCCTGATCGTGCTGCCGCAGGTCTTGCTGGACAACCAGGGGCTGCTGCACCTTGCGGGGTCGCAGGCCACGCAGGTGCAATACCTATTGAATGGATTCGAGATCGGGGATCCGGTGAACAATTCGCTGGACACGCGATTCAGCGCGGATGCGGTGCGCTCCGCGGAGGTGCAGACGGGGCGGTTTGGAGCGGAATATGCGCATCCAGGCGCGGCGGTGTTGAGCTTTGATACGCCGGATGGGGATGACCACTGGCGGTTCAATGCCACGGATTTCATTCCCGGGATTAATGTGCAACAAGGCGTGCAGTTGGGAGATTTTTATCCACGTGTGCAAGTGTCCGGGCCGATCGTGAGCGGAGAACTGTGGTTTTCGCAGGCGTTCAGCGTGCAGCACACGTTGAGCGTGATGAAGGGGCTGGCGCCGGGGGAGCCGGATACCTCGACGGTGTGGGCGGGGGACAGTTTGTCGCGGCTGCTGTGGCACATAACGTCGAGGCACAGCCTGGTGCTGAGTTTTTTGTACAACGACGCGGATGATTTTGACCTGGGGCTGGATGCGCTGCACCCGGTGTCCACGACGACCACGCTGGGGACGCATGAGCTGTTTGGTTCGGTGAAGGATCAGCATTGGTTCCACGACACGCTGGTGGAGTTTGGTTTTGCGGGGCAGCAGAGCTACGACAATTCGCAGCCGCAGGGCAGCGCGCCGTATGTGCTGCTGGTGGATGGCGCGACGGGGAATTATTTTCAGGCGGCGGAGCAGGAGGGGCGGCGGTACCAGGGATTTGTGGATGCGACGCGGGCTTCGCTGCACTGGCACGGGACGCACACGGTTTCGGGAGGGGCGAATCTTTCGAGCGTGCGGATGATTCAATCGAGCGTGCGCGGGGAGATTCAGGCGCTGTACAGCGACAACACGACGCTGAGCCGGGTGACGACGTTTACGGGGCCGGCGGACTTTCGCGTGGCCAACACGCTGGCCGGGGCGTTCGTGCAGGATACGTGGACGATCAATTCGCACTTCATTGCGACGGCGGGAGTGCGGATGGATTGGGACCGGCTGGTGCAATCGGCGATGGCGGAACTGCGGGCGTCGCTGAACTGGATGCCGTTCGCGAAGAAGACCGCGAAGTTTTCGATTGGGTGGGGGATTTACGATATTCCGCTGAACCTTTCGGTGATTGGGCAGACGGCGGACCAGCAGCAGGTGGACACGCTGTACGATGCGACGGGGAAGGTGTTAGCGGGGCCGGCGACGAGCCAGTTTGTGTTGCAGCCGGGGGCGTTGCGGCAGCCTTATTTCGATATTACGAGCGCGGGGTGGCAGCAGCGGTTTGGGGAGAAGACCATCGTTTTGGTGGAGCTGCTGGCGCGCGACCAGCGCCGCGGGTTGGTGTACGAGACGCAAACGCCGGGGCAGATTGGCAGCGAGTTCTTGCTGCAATCGACGCGGAGGGACAAGTACCGCGGGGCGACGATTTCGGGGCGGCACTCGTTCGGCGGGGGCGCGGAGGTGTTTGGGAGCTACACGCGATCGCGGGCGAACACGGACCAGGTGCTTGATCCAGTGCTGGGGGCGCTGTATTTTGCGGCGCAGCAGAGCGGGCCGCTGTTGTGGGATGCGCCGAACCGGTTTTTGGGGTGGGCGAACATGCCGACGCCGTTGTGGGGCTTGCTGTTCAGTTGCTTATTGGAGTACCGGACGGGGTACCCGTTCAGCGTGGTGAACCAGCAGCAATTTTTGATTGGGGCGGCGGATTCGCGGCGGTTTCCAGATTATGCGAGCTTGAATATCGGGCTGGAGAAGAAGTTTCGGTTTCGGGGGTATTTGTTTGCGGTGCGCGGGTCGGCGATCAATGTGCTGGGGCGGGCGAATCCGAATGTGGTGGTGAATAACGTGGATGCGCCGAATTTTTTGGCGTTTACTGGAGGGCAGGGGAGAGCGTTCACGGGGAGATTGCGATTTATTGGGAAGAAGTGAGGGGGGAGGGAGTTTATAGTTCACAGTTTACAGTTGAGAGTTTCGGAGAAGAGAAAGGCGAAGAATTACGCAGAGGACACAGAGAGCGCAGAGTTCGCGGAGAAGAGGAACCCAAGACCCACACGCAGAGGCGGCGTGCGGGGTACGTGGTTTTATTTCATCGCCAGTGAGCATTCCCGAGGAAAGTCAGTAAGAAGCATCCACCGCGCGCAAATGCGACATAGTGGCAGCCACTTATTCACGGCTTGAATGTACTCCATCTTGTCAATCACTACGGTAATCTCCCCCGTGTCTAACAGGGCGTGGGCGATCCCAAGCCGTAATGGCCTAAAGTGCTTGTCGCGGATTGCTGTCACCTTCTGCCCCAAAACCTCCAGCGGAAAAATGTGAGTGAGCGCCATTTGGTCCCATGTGTCGCGCCATGGGTACAGCCGCTTCAGGAGTGCCAGCATGTCCTCGGGCTTTTCCGGTATCACTTCGTAAGAGCGCCGAGGATCTTGACCCGCCAGTTTTTTTGCCTTCGCCTCCCGTCCCCGTTTCCCGATCAAGCTCTCGACTATCTTGTAGAAGCACAGGAAGCGGTAGAACGCGCTGTTCGTGTTCAGTCCTTCCCGATAAATGCTGGCGTATTGACAAAATTCGTCCAGGAAGAAAGGGTGCGTTCCACCCATCAGGTTCATCTCAAAATGCGGCGTGACAGCACGCAGGAAGCTCACGTGGGTCGTTAGATTCGTCACCTGTATTGTTTCCACGTGGATCGGGACGTCGACGTTCATCGACCAGGCGCTTAAGAAGGGCGCGAGGGAACCGTAGGCCTCAGTCTCTGCCGCTTGGTTGCTGTCTGCATCCAGTTCGCAAACGAGCTTCCCCAGAAAGCCATCCTTGTTAGCAATGCCGGTGATCTGATAATTCTTTCCATGTAGTTGAAGCAGGATGCGTTCGGGGTCGTTCAAACCCCGCTCTGTTTCCGGCTTCACGATTCTGATGTGTGAAGTTCCCACCACATCATCAATAAACTTATGCTCCCTTTCTTTTGTAACTGGATAACCGGGTCGGGCAAGCAAGAACTGGACACGGTACCTTCCTGGCTGCCCCGCAATCTCAGCCTGAGTCGGACCCGCAGTGCCCTTAAAAACGGGAGCCACAATAATCTTGTGTTCCTCCCCCGGAACTCCCCATGGGGTTACTGTCACCTCCGGCTTTTTTGTCACTTCACGAAGATGCGATCCTGCTGCCACAGCCGGCACTAACGCAGAGGCTGCTCCCATACCGTGGCAGTTTTTTTCTTTTTTTCCACTCCCGCACCAGCATCGTTTCTGAGGTCGAGGCTGATTGCTGTTCCATCCGTACGCCATGCTCTTGCCCTAGCCAAGCGAAAGAGCGAGTGGAATTCGTTCCACCGTCGCTCTGCAATCCTTTCCGGGCAGTGAGAAAAAACACCCCAGTTACCTCAATATAGCATGTTTCAGCTAGACGGAAACATAAGCGAAGAGGGAGGGGAGGATCCGAAAAGCGGCCCGCCCCGCAACCCCATCCGGGGCGCAAAGAGCGCGCCTCGGATGGACGGGCCCTACAAGAGCAAGAGAGATCCCTCGAGTGCGCGGCCCGACGCGCCACACTTCGGCGCGGAAGAAAAAGTCGGGTCGCTTCGCTCGGGATGACAGTCTCGAGCGGTGCGTAGGGATTCGCGGGGAAGAGGAACCCAAGACCCAGGTAAAAAATCGAACCTGGGGCACCCAACAGAGAAGAGGGAGCGAGGTGTGCGATCGTAAGCGCCCACCCTCATACGACGAGGGTGGGGCACCCTCAAGTACTCGGGATTGGCGGTGCAATCCAAGAGGAACCCAAGAGCGGCCCGCCTCGCAACCCCATCCGGGGCGCAAACAACGCGCCTCGGAAGGCGGGCCCTACAAGGAAGGAGTCGCGTGGCGGTCAGGGAGCGAGGTGAGGGGCGGCGAGGGTGATGAATTGGCGGGAGGAGATGATTTTGGATTGTTTCCAGAATGGGGGAAAGTGGCGAGGGTTGGCGGTGATTAGGTAGTCGGCGCGGGCGGCGTCGGCGCATTCGAGGAAGATGTTGTCAGCGGGGTCGGAGGCGGCTGCGATGCGGCGGGAAGGGGAGATGAGGTGTGCATGGTTGCGGAGGAGGTCGAGAAACTGGCGGCAGAGGGCTTTGCGGATGCGGAGTTCGGGGCGAGAGAGGACGTCGCGATATTCGGCGAGGATGGGCGGAGAGATGTATAGGCGGGCGGGGCGGGTGAGGGCCAGAAGGAGAACGGTGCGCTGCAAGCCGGAGGGTTTCAGGGCGGCGGAGACGATGATGTTGGTGTCAAGGACGAGGCGTAGGGCGAGCATCAGGATTTGGGTTTGCGGGCGCGAGTTTTGCGGATGAGGCGGTCGATCTGGGCGGAGGTGAGCTTGTCCGTGCCCTTGCGGAGGGACTCGGCGCCGAGGAGTTGGAGGATTTCGGGTTCGGGGGCGGCGAGGCGGACGTAGTCCTGAATGCTGAGAAGGATGGCGCGGGGAGTGCCGCGCTTTTCGATGACTACGGAGCGGCGCTCGCGCTCGACGCGGTTGAGAAGCTTGCCGAAGTGAGAGCGGGCGCGGAGTGCGGGGATGAGGAGGGTGGCAGTTTGGCGAGATGGTTTGGGCATTTGGGAAATCTCCAGTTCAGATAAGGGAAGTGTACAGTCTAGTTTTGAAGGCGTCAAGGAACGATGTGCGGCACAAAGAAGAAAGAATTACGCAGAGGGCACAGAGTTCACAGAGAAGAGAAAGGCAGAAGAGACATCCCTCCACTCCGCGGCCCGACGCGCCAGAAATCGGCGCGAAGAAAAAAATCGGGCCGCTCCGGTCGTGATGACAACGCAGCTAAGATGTTGCCGAGGCGGGGTCCAGCCCTTCGTAGCTCAGGGTAAACGATGCTGGACCCCTATACAAGGAGAAGGGGGAACGAGGCGCCCGATCGCAAGCCTCACCCCTCGAAGGGGTGAGCTACAGGGTGGATTGCGGCGGCTAGTCCTGGGGGGCGACCTGGAATTGCTCTAGTTGGCCGGTGGGGAGTTCGTAGGTCCAGGCCTGGAGTTCCTGCTTGGGGAATTTGACGCGGTACATGCGCATGATCATACCGCCGCGGAGGGTTTGGCGCGTTTGGGTGAACTCGTCGGGGGTGCCCAGGGGGCCGAGGCTGGCGGCGAAATCCTGGAGGGCCTGGGCGTTGAAGTAGAAATTGGCGTTGTCGGTGAAGAGCGCGCGGTCGATGGCGCCGTGCTGTAGGGCGGCGAAAATTTTGCGGGCTTGTTCGAGTTTTTGCGGGGTGGCGGGATCGTCGCTCGAGAGGAGCAGGGGCGCGATGGCGTGGGCGATCGTGCCGGAAGCGTCGACGGCGTCCTGATTGGTGAGGACCACGATGGCGGCGCGTTCGTCGGGGAAAACGATGTTTTCGGAGGTGAAGCCGGAAACTTCGCCGCTGTGGGAAAGCGAGCGGTGTCCGCCATCGTTGCGCACATCCACACCGAGGCCATAGCGCGTGCCGAGACCATTCTTCAGCAGGACATCCGTTGCAAATTCACGATAGGAAGCGGGCTTCAGGAGTTTCTGGTCGATGATGGAGATGTCCCATTTGGCGAGATCTTCGGCGGTCATGGCGAGCTCGCCGGCGGCGAAGAGCCAGCCTTTGCCTTCCTTGGGTGCGGGGCGCGGCGGGCCGAGGGCGTAACGAAGGTAGCCGGCGGGGTCGGTGTCGCCGAGGCGCTCCTGATCCGTGTTGAGGACACTGGTCATGGAGAGGGGCTGAAAAACTTTTTGCTGGAGGAATTGCAGGAGGGGCATGCCGGAAACTTTTTCGACGATCAGGCCGGCGATGACGAAATTGGTGTTGGAGTATTGCCACTTGGTGCCGGGATCGAAATCGAGAGGCTTGCGGGCCCATTGGTCGAGGATTTGTTGCGCGGTGGTGGGCTGGAGCATGTTGGGCATGACGTAGTCCTGCGGCCAATAGTCCTGATAGCCGGAGGTGTGAGAGAGGAGTTGGCGGATGGTGACTTCGTTGGCGCGAGTGAGATGGGGAAGGAATTTGGAGACTTTGTCGTCGAGGGAGAGCTTGCCCTGTTCCTGAAGGAGGAGGATGGAGGAAGCGGTGAATTGTTTGCTGATGGAGCCGATGCTGTAGCGCATCGCGGGAGTGGCGGGGGTGCGGGGATCGAGGCGGGCGTTGCCGTAGGCGTGGAGGTAAACGATGCGGGAGTCTTTGACGATGGCGAGGGAGGCGCTGGGGACGCCGGTTTTGAGTAGGGCGTCGGCGGCTAGTTTGTCGATTTTTTGCTGGAGATCGGGGGAGAGGGAGGATTGAGCGCTGGCGGTGGAGAGGCAGAAGAGGAGAATTGCGAGTAATGGGATTAGTTTGCGTGAATTCATAGGCGCCTCCGACGGAAGTTTACAGTTCACAGTTTACAGTCAACAGCTGAAGAGAACGGGAAAGAATTTCGCAGAGGACACCCCGACCGCGTGGGGGTAAACGGCGGCGCGGAGAACGCAGAGGTTCGCAGAGAAGACACCCCAAGACCCAGGCACACACTGAAGCTGTAAAAAAACCCCACCCCGAAAATGGTCTCAAAAACTTTTCGCAATTAGATGCCCTACAAACGATTTTTCGCGCCTCGGTATAGATTTTGCTTCACCCCGAAGAACACGAAAAACCAACCAAATAGGTTTGTTCACAGCTTCACTCCGTGCCTGGGGCACCCGGCGAAACTCGAAAAGCGAAATTCGAAAATCGAGCCGAGGCGCAGTGCTGTTGCCACAATCCCTCCGCTCCGGCCGGCAAACTGCGCGGGCCTCCGGTCGGGATGACATTGGGTTACGGTTTGGAAAGGTGTTAGGGGGCGGAGAGGAATTGGTAGTCGCCGGTGGGGGAGAGCGGGAGATCGCCGAGGCGTTTGGCGTGGACGGAGACTACGTCGGGGTACCAGAGAGGGATGTAGGGAAGATCTTCGGCGGCCAATTGTTGGGCTTGGTAACAGAGTTGTTTGCGTTTTTCGCGGTCCATTTCGGTGCGAATCTGATCGGTGAGCGCGTCCATGCGGACGCTGCGATAGCGGCCACGGTTGGGTCCATCGGGCGGAATGCGTTTGGAATTGAAGACCAGTTCAAAGACATCGGGATCGTTGTTGGCGCCTACCCAGCGTAAATAAGAAATTTGAAAACTGCCTTTGGCGAGATCGGCGAAGAGCGTGGCGATCTCCAGAGGGCGGACTTCCAGCGAAATACCTACCTTTTTCCACTGATCCTGAAGGGCGGCGCCGATTAAGCGTGCTTGTTCTTCGGTGGAGATTTTCAACGTGACATGCAGGCGGGTGCCGTCGGCTTTGCGGGGATAGCCTGCGGCGTCGAGGAGTTTTTCGGCTTGCGCGGGGTCGTAATTGTACTGGCGCGTGGTGGCGTCGTGGGCCCAGTGATTTGGGGGGAGGAGGCTGTTGGCTTTGCGGGCTTCATCATGAAGGAGGAATTTGATGAGGGAATCGCGGTCGGTGGCGTAGGCGAGGGCTTGGCGGACTTCGCGTTTGGAAAGGATGGGGTCTTCCATGTTGATGCCGAGATAGGTGAAGTTTGTGCCGGGGCGCTGAGAGACGAGGAGAGCGGGTTGGCGAGCGAGGACGGGAATCATGTCTGGGGAGAGAGAGCTGAGTTCGAGATCGGCGCTGCCTTTGCGGAGTTCGAGGGCGCGGACGATGGTGTCAGGAACGATGCGGAAGATGACTTTGTGGAGTTTGGGAGCGCCGCGGAAATAGTTGGGATTGCTTTCGAGGATGACGGCGTCGTCCTGGGATTGGCTGACGAAGCGGAAAGGGCCGCTGCCGATGGGATGGCGGGAGAAGTCCGAGGGGGCGTCGGCGGGAATGATGCCGACGGCGGAACGCTCGAGGTTCCATAGGAAGGAGGCGGAGGGTTCGTTGAGATGGAAGATGACGGTTTGCGAATCGGGGGCCTCGATCGTGTTGATCATGCGGAAGGCGCCGCGCTTGGGGGAGCGGTTGGCGGGGTTGCGCATGAAGTCGATGGTGGATTTGACGTCGGAGGAGGTGACGGGGCGGCCATCGTGGAAGAGGATGCCTTTGCGGAGATGGAAGATGTAGGTGAGGGGAGTGGGCGTGTCCCAGGATTCGGCCAGGTCGGGGTGGAGATTCATTTCGGCGTCACGTTCGACGAGGCCGTCGAAGAGCAGAGCGGAGAGGCGCTGGGATTGCGCGTCGGAGCCGAAGCGAGGATCGAGGTTGGCGGGATTGGATTCGATGACGAAGGTGAGGGTGGAGGGATCGGGGGAGGCGGGGCGGGAGCAGGAAGAGAGGAAAAACAAAGAAAAAAACAAAAGATTACCACAGAGGGAACAGAGGGGCCGCAGAGGACGCAGAGAAGAGATGAAAGAGGGATTTCTCACTTCGCGGACTCCGCTCGAAATGACGGTGGGGTTACATGGGTTGCCAAGATGGGGTCGAGCAATGCTCGACCCCTACAAAAAGTGCGGAGCGCATTAGCGGGGCGGGGCATAGGAGATTTTACCAAGGATGGCGGGGCGTGTGGCACCGGTGGCGTTGGGGAGATTGGAGGGGCGGTGGCGCCAGGTTTCGTAGGCCAGGAGGGCGAAGGCGTAGGCTTCCTTGGCGTCTTCGGGGATGGCGAGATGGGAGGAGGGGAGAACTTCGATGGGGGCCAGGGCTGCGGCGAGTTGCGCCATGATAAGCGGATTGTGGGCGCCGCCACCGGAGACGATGAGCTGTTGGATTTTTGTTTTGGGAAGAACGAAGCCGTGGAGAGCGTCCACGACGGAGAGCGCGGTGAAGAGGGTGACGGTGTGGAGGAGATCGTTCGGATGGGCGCGATGTTTTTTGGCCAGGCGGAGGAGTTTTTCGAGATAGGCGGCGCCGTAGTATTCGCGGCCGGTGGATTTTGGCGGGGGTTGGCGGAGATAGGGATCGCGGAGGAGTTCGTTGAGAAGCGGGGGAATGGCGCGGCCGTCACGGGCGAGTCGGGCGTCCTTGTCGAAATGCTGGCGGCCGTGGGTGAAGTGGGCGACTAGGGCGTCGATGAGCATGTTGGCGGGGCCGGTGTCGAAGGCCAAGAGTTGCGCGGGCTTGGCGTTGGCGGGGATGACGGTGATGTTGGCGATGCCGCCGAGATTGAGGGAGACGCGGCCGAGTTTGGCGTGGCGGTAGAGGAGATAGTCGGCGTAGGGAACGAGAGGCGCGCCCTGGCCCCCGACGGCGATGTCCGCGGGACGAAAGTCGGCGATCGTGGTGATGCCGGTGCGGGCGGCGATGATGGCGGGTTCGCCGATTTGTAGAGTGGAGGCGGTGGGGTGGCCAAGAAATGGAATGGGGCGGCCTTGGTGGAAGATGGTTTGGCCGTGGCTGCCGATGAGGGCGATGCGGGATGGGGGGATGCGGAATTGGCGGAGAGCGGCCAAGGCGGCATCGGCGAAGGCCTGGCCGAGGCGGAAATTGAGTTGGGAGATTTGCGCGGCGGAGGCGGGGGCGCCTTCGGCGATGCGGAGGATTTCGGCGCGTAGTGCGGAGGGGAGCGGACGGGTGGTGTGGGCGAGGAGTTTTGGATGGGTGGGGGAGATTTGGGCCAGGGCTACGTCGATGGCGTCGGCGGAGGTGCCGGACATTAGACCGAGAAGGAGAAGAGGCTTTGTGGGCATATGGATTAGTTTTTAGCATAGATAAGGAATAAGAGGTGAGAAGAGAAGAGGGACGGTAGCACAGAATTCACAGAGGGAAGAACACGGAGGTCACAGAGGAAGGCGAAGAGGAAGAACAAAGATCACGCAGAGGACATCAGAGAGCGCATAGTCCGCAGAGAAGAGAAGAGAAGAGAAGAGGGACCGAGGTGTCCGAGCATAAGAGCCCACCCTTCGCGAAAGACGCGAAGGGTGGGGCACCCTCAAGTTCAGGAGATTTGTTTCTTTAGGTCGGCCAGGAGATTGAGGGCGTCGAGGGGCTTGAGGTCGTCGAGGTTGGCGGCGCGAAGACGTTCGAGGACGGCGCGATCGAGCGGGGTAAACATGACGGCTTGGTTGCCGTTGGAGTGGCCGTGTTCGGCGGCGCCGGGACTGAGGGTTTCGCTGAGTTCGTGCTCGCTCTGTTCGTGGCGCTTGAGAACTTCGCGGGCGCGTTCGATGACGCTGCGGGGAAGTCCGGCGAGGCGGGCGACTTCGATGCCGTAGCTTTTGTCGGCGCTGCCAGGCTCGACGTGGCGGAGGAAAATAATTTCGCTGGGAGTTTCTTTCACGGTAACGTGGACATTTTTGACGGTGGGGAGAAGCTCGGCGAGTTCGGTGAGTTCGTGATAGTGCGTGGCGAAGAGGGTGCGCGCGCGCGTGTTTTTCTGGAGATGCTCGACGACGGCCCAGGCGATGGAGAGGCCGTCAAAGGTGGCGGTCCCGCGGCCGACTTCATCGAGGAGGACGAGGCTGGAGGGAGTGCCGTGGTGGAGGATGGCGGCGACCTCGCTCATTTCGACAAGGAAAGTGGAGCGGCCACGGGCGAGATTATCGCTGGCGCCGATGCGGGTGAAGATGCGGTCGGTGATGGGTAGGCGCGCTTGGCGCGCGGGAACGAAGGAACCCATCTGGGCCATGAGGACAATCAGGGCGGCCTGGCGGAGGTAGGTGGATTTGCCCCCCATGTTGGGGCCGGTGATGAGCAGAAGCTGCTGGCGGCCGGGCTCGAAGCAAAGATCGTTGGGAATGAAGCGCTCACCCTTTTGTTTGAGCAATTCCTCGATGACGGGATGACGGCCGGCAACGATGAGGAGTTCACCGGTGGAGGTGAATTCGGGACGCGTGTAGTTGCGGTCGGCGGCGAGCTTGGCGAAGGAAGCGAGGACGTCGAGCTGGGCGATGGCGGAGGCGGTTTTGCGGAGGCGCGAGGCCTTCGCGGCGATGGATGAGCGGAGATCGATGAAGAGCTGGCGTTCGATTTCGAGGATGCGCTCATCGGCGGCGAGGATTTTGCGCTCGTATTCCTTGAGCTCGAGAGAGGTGAAGCGCTCGGCGTTGACGAGGGTCTGCTTGCGCTCGTAATCGGCGGGGGCGTTGGGAAGATTGGGCTTGGAGATTTCGATGTAGTAACCGAAAACCTGATTGAAGCGGATTTTGAGGGAGTTGATGCCGGTGCGCTTGCGCTCGCGCTCTTCCATGGAGGCGATGATCTGCTTGCTGTGCTGGCTGAGATTGCGGAGCTCGTCGAGTTCGGCGTGATAGCCGGAGCGGATGATGCCGGGTTCGGTGGCAACGGCGGGCGGCTCGTCGGAGAGGGCTTTTTCGAGGCGCTCGCGGACATCGGTGAGCTCGTCGATTTCCTCGTAGAGAATGTGAATGAGGTCGCTGCCGCCGGATTGCGGCGGGGTGAGGAATTTTTTCAGCACGGGGAGTTGTGCGAGGGATTTGCGGAGGACGAGGAGTTCGCGGGGACTGGCGAGGCCAAGAGTGATACGGCTGGTGAGGCGCTCGAGGTCCTGGATGCCGCGCAGCTCTTTGCGGATTTCGCCGCGAACGACGGTTTGCTTGAGGAGATGTTCGACGGCTTCGAGGCGGGCGGCAATGGCGTCTGGATCGATGAGCGGGCGGAGCATCCAGGAACGCAGGAGGCGCGCGCCCATGCCGGTGACGGTGGAATCGAGGGCGGCGATGAGCGTGGTGGGGCCGGTGGACTTGGTCTCTTCGGTGAAGATGGGGGAGAGCAGTTCGAGGTTGCGGACGGAGACGGGATCGAGGACCAGGGTGTCGTGCTGCTCGTAGTAACGGATGCGGTCTAGATGGCGCAGGGCTTCGACGCTGGGGGCAGCGTCGCCTTCGCCACGGGCGGCATTTTCGCGGAGGTAGTGGATGATGGCGCCGGCGGCGGATTGCGCTTGCGGGTGATCATCGAGGCCGAAGCCGGTTAATTCGGCGACGCCGAACTGTTCGCGGAGAATGCGTTCGGCGTAATCGCGCTGGAAGATCCAGTCTTCGAGGCGGGTTTCCACGCCACCGGCGCCATCGAGCAGGGAAGTTTTCGCGGTTTCGAAGAGTTGTTGCGGGCGAGGGAGCAGGGTTTCGCGGGGGCGGAGGAGCTGCAATTCATCGCGGAGAGATTCTTCGGCACAAGCGCCGGAAAATTCCGTGGCCAGGAATTCGCCGGTGGAGAGATCCACGAGGGCGAGGCCGATGGTGGATTGCGCGACGTTGTGAGAAACGGCGGCGAGGAAATTGTTTTCGCGGGCATCGAGGACGGAGACGTCGGTGGCCGTGCCGGGGGTGATGACGCGGGAGACTTCGCGGCGAACGAGCTTTTTGCCGGGGCCGGGCTGCTCCATCTGTTCGCAGATGGCGACTTTGAAGCCGGCGCGGATGAGCCGGGCGAGGTAACCATCGACGGCGTGGTAGGGGACGCCGCACATGGGAATAGGCTGGCCTTTTTCGCGATTGCGGGAGGTGAGGGTGATTTGGAGTTCGCGCGCGGCGATGATGGCGTCTTCGTAGAAAAGTTCGTAGAAATCGCCGAGGCGGAAGAGGAGGAGGGCGTGGGGGTAGCGGGATTTTATCGCGTGGTACTGCTGCATGAGTGGGGTGGTGGGTTCGGACATGGGGAAGTTATAAGTTGTAAGTTTTCAGTAATGCGTTGGGGCGAGTTTTCCTTGGAGTAGAGCGTATCGCAGGGAAGGAGGTAAAGGAAAGCGAGGAAGTAAAGGAGGTAAAGGAAGTAAAGGAGATAAAGGAGGGCGAGGAAGGACGGTAACACGGAGTTCACAGAGGGAAGAGCACAGTGGGCGCAGAGAAAGAAGGAGAAAAGATAACGCAGAGGCGCAGAGGTTCGCAGAGAAGAGCAAGAAAGAGAAAGTCAAAAGATTACCGCAGGGGCAGCAGAGGGAACGGAGAGGGAACGCAGAGATAGGAACACAGAGGAAACAAGGACAGAGAAAAGCAGATCCCTCCGCTCCGCGGCCCGACGCGCCAGAAAGCGGCGCGCAGAAGAAAATCGGGCCGCTCCGGTCGGGATGACAAGTTTGGGTTGCCGGGGAAAGCGATAACGCAGAGGCGCGGAGGTTCGCAGAGGAAGAAAGAAACCGACGAAGCGTACGGGAGGAAGGAGAGACCCAAGAGAGACCCAAGACCCAGGTAAAAAATCGAACCTGGGGCACCCGGTTAGGAGCGGATGTTGAGTTCGGAGAGGAGGAAGGCGTAGTCGAAGGCGATTTCGCGGAGGTAATCGTAGCGGCCGCTGGCGCCGCCGTGGCCTGCACCCAGGTTGGTTTTGAGGAGCAGGGGATTGGCGTCGGTTTTGAGGGTGCGGAGTTTGGCGACGTATTTGGCGGGCTCCCAATACATGACCTGGCTGTCGTTGAGGGCGGTTTTGACAAGCATGGCGGGGTAATCCTTGCGGGTGAGGTTGGTGTAGGGGCAGTAGGACTTCATATAGAAATAGTCGTCTTCCTTGAGAGGGTTGCCCCACTCTTCGTACTCGCCGACGGTGAGCGGGAGAGAAGCGTCGAGCATGGTGTTGAGGACATCCACGAAAGGAACGTGGCTGATGACGATGCGGAAGAGATCGGGGCGCATGTTGGCGATGGCGCCCATGAGGAGGCCGCCGGCGCTGCCGCCTTCGGCGGCAAGAGTTTCCTTGGAGGTGAATTTTTCGGCGATGAGATGGTTGGCGGAAGCGATGAAATCGGTGAAGGTGTTGAGCTTGTGGTGCATGCGCCCGGCGTCATGCCAGGGCTTGCCGAGTTCGCCGCCACCGCGGATATGGGCGATGGCAAAGATGATGCCGCGATCGAGAAGGCTGACATGATTGGAGCTGAAGGCAACGGGCATGGAGAGGCCGTAGCTGCCGTAGCCATAGAGGAGGAGTGGAGCGCTGCCATCGCGAGGAGTGCCGTGGCGATAGACGACGGAGAGAGGAATTTGCGTGCCATCGGGTGCGGTGGCGTGGAGCCGCTCGCTGCCATAAAGGGTGGGGTCGTAGCCGCCGAGGACGGGTTGCTGTTTGCGAAGAATGCGTTGGCCGGTGTGGAGATCGTAGTCGAAGACAGAGCGCGGGGTGATGAAGGATTCGTAGTGAAAGCGGACGTGGGAGGTGTCGAATTCGGGATTGGCGCCGAGGGTGGCGTTGTAGGCGGGCTCGGCGAATTCGATGCGGCGCGAGGCGGCGAGGGCGGAAGGGGCGCGACGCGTGAGGTCCACGATGCGGAGGTAGGGCAAGCCGTCTTCCCGCTCGAAAAGGACCATGTGGGTGCGAAAGGCTTCGGCGGCGGAGAGCATGACACCGGGGCGGTTGGGAATGATTTCGTGCCAGCGGGAACGTGCAGGGTCGGAGGCGGGTGCGGTCATCAAGCGATAGGTACGGCCGGCGCTATTGGTGCGGATGAAAAAGACGCCGCCGGCGGGGTCTTCGGAGCTGCCGGGATGATGATCGACGTAGTATTCGTGATCGTCTTCGCGGGACGCGATGAGGCGGAATTCGCCGGAGGGTTGATCGGCACGGAGGAAGCGAATCTCGCTGGCGGTGTGGCTATTGGAAACGAGGAGGAGATACGAGCCGCTGCGGGTGCGCTCGATTTCAATGCGGAAGCGCTCGTCTTTTTCTTCGTAGAGCAGGGCGTCGGGGATGCCGGAGCCGAGGACGTGGCGGTAGAGGCGGTGGGAACGCTTGGAGACCTCGTCTTCAACGACGTAGAAGAGGGTGAGATTTTCGGCGGCCCAGGCGACGCTGGTGGCGCGCTCGATGCGCAAGGGGAGGAGTTCGTGGGTCTCTAGATCCTTGACTTCGAGGACGAACTGGCGGAAGCCGGTGTTGTCCGTGGAATAGGCAAGGAGGCGATTGTCGTCGCTGACGTTGAAGGAGCCGAGGCCGAGGAAGGGGTGGCCTTCGGCGAGGGCGTTGAGATCGAGGAGGATTTCCTCGGAGGGAGAGTCGGCGGCGTCAGTTCCAAGTGAGGGGGATTCCTCTTTGCGACAGTAGATGGGGTACTGCTTGCCCTCTTCCGTGCGGGTGTAATAGGAGTAGCCGCGGAGACGGTAGGGGACGCTGAGATCGGTCTGTTGAATGCGGCCGAGCATTTCCTGGTACAGGGCTTCCTGGAAGGCTTGGGAGGGTTTCAGGAAGGCGTCGGCGTAGACGTTTTCTTCCTCGAGGTAGGCGTGGACGCGGGGGTCGTTTTTGTGGCGGAGCCAGGCGTAATGGTCCACGCGACGATCGCCGTGGATGACGTGCTCGACGGACTCGCGGAGGGCGACGGGGGGATGGAGGGGAGTGCCGGGATTGCCTTCGGGCAGTGGGGAAGCCGCCAAAGATGGAGAGTCGTGTGACATGGGTCGTGTATGGGAAGGCCTGAAAGGGTTATCGTAACCGAGAATGGGATTGCGGCAAAGGGGAGGAAGAGTGGAAGAGTTCAAGAGTGAAAGAGTAAAAAAGTGGGGGAGAAACCCAGGACCCAGGTAAAAAATCGAACCTGGGGCACCCCCCGTCAATCAGGAGAAAAGTGGAAAAGTTCAAGAGTGAAGGAGTAAGAGAGTGGAAGAGTGAGGAACATGGGATACGAGACCGAGATTAAGTTGCGGATTGAGGATGTGCGGGCGTTGCGGCGGACGCTGAAGAGGCTGGGAGCGCAGTTGGTGGGGGCCGGGAGCGGGCGCGTTCACGAGATGAATTTGATTTTTGATACGCCGCAGGGGGGATTAGCGAAGCATGGGCAATTGCTGCGAATTCGCACGGAAACGCCGGAGAGCGGCAAGCGTGGGAAAGCGGGGAAGGGCGCGCCGCGGGTGGTGCTGACATTCAAAAGCCCGCCGGAGGAATTGGCGATGGGACAGGCGGCGCCGGTGGCGCGGGACCGGCGTTACAAGGTGCGGCAGGAGATAGAAGTGGTGCTGACGGATGCGGCGGGTCTGCAGAAGATATTCGAGGGGCTGGGGCTGCGGGGATGGTTCCGGTATGAGAAGTACCGGACGACGTACCGGTTGCCGGGACGGATGAAGTGGGCGCAAGGGCTGCTGCTGGAATTGGACGAGACCCCGGTGGGGACGTTCCTGGAGCTGGAGGGGCCGGGGGAGGCGATTGACCGTGCGGCGAAGGAGTTGGGGTATGGGACGAAGGACTACATTTTGAAGAATTATTTGGTGCTGTATGTGGAGGATTGCCGGAAAAGGGGGGTGGAGGCGGGGGACATGTTATTTGGGAGGGAGAGGAAGAAGGGACGATAACACAGCGACGGGGCGAGGGCAGGTGGCGGGTAGAGAGAAGATGTTAAAGAGTGGAAGAGTTCAAAACCTGCGTGAGATCCGGTTTGGCGGCGGAACTGACGCTGTAAAAGCGGCGGCGAGCCGCCGCACTCCAAAATAGCTGGGAGTGGTGTTGGGATGACAGTGTTGGGTGGAGTTGGGAATCCAGATGCGGGATTGCGGTTTGTAATTAGGGGATTATTTTGCGGGATGGGGAATTTTTTAGTGATTTCATGTTGACAATGGGAAGGGTCAGGTTTATCACTGAAATCGGAGTGAATTCTCTGCAATGAGCGCGTCCAGCGAACTCGAACCTCACCCTAGATGGATTGGGGGGAGTCTCAGCCACTTGACCGCTAGGCCCGCGAGTTTTTCGGGGTCGGCCCCGGTGTGGAATGGCCAAAGGGGCGAGCACCGCGAAGATCTCGTGAGGGTTGTCGCCCAAGGAGGATTCGCCGCCGGCTAAGGGTTGCGTTACAGCAGCGTTTTGTTGATCCGCCGCCGGTCGAGAGGACTTGCGGCTTTTTTTGTTTTTGGGGGCGGGAAGGACGGTAATACGGTAGTCAGTTATCAGTAATCAGTGATCAGGAAGCGATTGGGGTGCTGGGGATTCGGGGGACGGTTCCCCAGGGAGCGCAGAGAAAGAGTAAAGATTACGCAGAGTTCGCCCCGACCGGGTCCCCGAGATGCTCGGGGCGGAGCGGGGTAAACGCCGAGCACAGAGTTCACAGAGAACAGAAACCCTAGAGCACAGTCCCTTCGAAGCTCAGGGCAAGCAGGAGTGGCTGTGCCACAGAGGCGGCCGGTACAAAGTGAAGGGGGAAAGGAGGACGCACCATGCTTTATGCCACGGAACTGATGGGCGCGCAGGCGTACGACGTTCAGGGGAACTACGTCGGGCGCGTGCGCGAATTTTTTATTGAGCCGGCGGAGCAGCCGAACCGCATCTCCCACTTCCTGATTTCGCGCGGACGGTTTGCACCGCTGGTGGCGCGGCATGACCAGGTGTCCGCGGTGGAACCCGGACGGATCCAATTGAACGTAAGCGAGCGGGCGCTGGCCGCTTATGAGCCGAATGAGGGGTGGCTGGCGGTGCGAAAGGATTTGCTGGACCAGCAGATCATCGATACCGCGGGGCGCAAGGTGGTGCGCGTGAACGACGTGGACCTGGCGGAACTGCGGACGAACGGGAATGTGGAGCTGCGGATCGCACAGGTGGATGTGGGCTTGCCGGGGGCGGTGCGGCGGCTGTTACAGGGGGTGGCTCCGGCGGCCATGGTGCGGCGGCTGCAGAAAAAGCTGCCGCAACGATCGATCCGGTGGGAGTTTGTGAACCTGATCGAGCCGGACCCGCTGCGGCGCGTGAAATTGCGGATCACGCACGAAAAGTTGGAAGACCTGCACCCGGCTGACCTGGCGGAGATGATGGAGGAGTTGTCGGCAGCGGAGCGGCAGGGAATTATCGCTTCGTTGGATGAAGAAACGGCGGGGGCGGTGCTGGCGGAACTGGACGAGCGGCTGACGACGCAGATCGTGGAGAAGCTCGATCCGGAGAAGGCGGCGGACATTATCGAGGAGATGGCGCCGGATGCGGCGGCGGATTTGCTGGCGGATTTGTCGAAGGAGGCGTCGGAGGGAGTCCTGGAAGAGATGCCGAACCGGGAGGCTAATGAGGTGCGGGAACTGCTGGCGTTCGATCCATCGACGGCGGGCGGGATGATGAACACGGAGTTTGTGTTCGTGAGCGAGGAGTCCACGCGGGAGGAAGTGCTGGAGTGGATGCGGACGCAGGAGTTGAACCTGGAGCAGTTGGACACGATTGTGCTGATCGACAAGGCGGCGCAATTTTCGGGGACGGTGCCGGTGGCGCGGATGCTGCTGGCGGCGGCGGAACAGCGCATGGGGGAGATGAAGACGGAGCCGCTGTTGAGCGTGACGGCGGATGCGAGCGAGAAGGATGTGTTTGAGCTGTTCGACAAATACAATTTGCGGATGCTGAGCGTGGTGAATGAGGAGAAGCGGCCGATCGGGACGGTGACGGTGGATGACGTGGTGTCGAGGCTGGTGAAGGGGTAGGGGGAAGTAGTTGTCAGTTATAAGTTTTCAGTTTTAAGTCAGCAGCGATCAGCGATCAGAGATCAGGAGGCGGGGGGAAAAGAGTATAGATAACGCAGGGACGCGGAGAACGCAGAGGTTCGCAGAGAAAAGAAAGAGAGATTCCTCACTCCGCGGACTCCTTTCGGAATGACGGAACGGGGTTTACGAGTTGCCAAGACAAACCGGCATAGTTGTTAAGAGGAATGGGAGATCGGTTGGGCGGCGATGAAGCTGGGATTGATCAACAAGACGATTGACCGCATGCGCGGGAGGACGATTGACTTTTTCTCGCGCGGGAGGGCGTGGCGGCGGCGCGTCGCGCTGTTCCTTGCGGTGATCGGGCCGGGAATCATCACGTCCAACGTGGACAATGACGCGGGCGGCATCGCGGTGTACACGCAGGCGGGGAGTTCGCTGGGGTACACGCTGCTATGGTCGCTGATCCCGATGACGATCGCGCTGTATGTGACGGAAGAGATGTGCGCGCGGATGGGGGTGATCACGGGCAAGGGGCTTTCCGACCTGATCCGCGAGGAGTTCGGGTTCCGTTCCACGTTTTTCGTGATGGTGACGGGATTCCTGGTGGATTTGGGAAACGTGGTGGCGGAATTCGCGGGCGTGGCGGCCTCGATGCAGCTTTTCGGGATCAGCAAGTACATCGCGGTGCCGATCGCGGCATTGTTGGTGTGGGTGCTGGTGCTAAAGGGAACGTACCGCCAGGTGGAAGTTATATTTCTGGTTTTGTGCGTGTTCTATCTCTCTTACCTGTTCTCCGCACTGCTGGCGAAGCCGGACTGGATGCTGGCGGCGCGCATGACGGCGATTCCGAGCATACATTTTGACGTGAGCTACCTGATCACCCTGACCGCGCTGGTGGGAACGACGATTGCGCCGTGGCAGTTTTTCTATTTGCAGGCGGCATTCGTGGAGAAGAAGGTGGGGCCGCGGCACTACCCGCAAGCGCGGCTGGATGTGCTGTTCGGGAGCATCAGTTGCATGGTCATCGTGTTCTTCATCATCGTGTGCACGGCGGCGACGTTGAACCGGGCGGGCTTGACGAATATTACGGACGCGGGGGAGGCGGCGAAAGCGCTGGTGCCCCTGGCGGGAAGGTGGGCGAGCTATTTGTTTGCGTTCGGGCTGCTAAACGCGTCGATCTTTTCGGCCACGATTTTGCCGCTGTCCACGGCCCATGTGATCTGCGAAGGGATGGGGTTTGAGGCGGGGCTGGACCACAAATTCCGCGAGGCGCCGGCGTTCTACTGGCTGTACACGATTCTGATTGTGGTGGGTGCGGGGATCGTGCTGATACCGAACGTGCCGCTGTGGAAGATTTTTATATTTTCGCAGGTGGGCAACGGCGTGTGGCTGCCGATCGTGGTGATTTTTATTCTGTTGCTGGTGAACCGGAAAGATTTGATGGGCGAGCACACGAACACGCTGGCGTTTAATGTGGTGGCGTGGGTGACGGCGGTCGCGATGATCGCGCTGACGATGGCGCTGGTGGGGCAGGCGATTTTGCAGTGGGTGCATGGGGGTGCGGGGTGAGCGGGGAAGAGTTTTCAGTTATAAGTTTTCAGTGGTAAGTAAAGAAAGAAAGTTGGCGTAAGGGAAGTGCGCACCCCTGAAGGGGTGAGCTACCGGGTGCGGGGAGTGGGGATAAGTGCGCGTAACTTTGGGGGAACAGGGCAATTGCGCGGGCAACGACGGGTGTGTTAACTTTGCGGCGTAAAGAAGATTTGGCGGAAAGAAAGACCGTGGCACATACCCGAACACAACCTGCGACGCTGGCTCCCGAGGCTCTTGGTCCGGTTACACCGGAAGAGGCGGTGCTGCTGAAGAAGCTGGACCTGGCGCGATTGCCGCGGCACATTGCAGTGATCATGGATGGAAACGGGCGCTGGGCGCAGAAGCGGCACCTGCTGCGGGTGGCGGGACACCGCGCGGGAACGCAATCGGCGCGCACGACGATTGAAACCTGCGCGCGGCTGCACGTGGAAGCGCTGACCTTGTACGCGTTTTCGGTGGAGAACTGGCGGCGGCCGAAGGCGGAAATCGAGTTTCTGATGCAGCTTCTGCGCGACTATTTGCGCAAGGAGATGCCCCTCCTCCAGAGGAACAATGTCCGGATGAGATTTCTGGGACGGCCGGAGGAATTGCCGGCGGGGGTGCAGAAGGATACGCGCGAGGCCACGGAAGAGACGGCGCGGAATACCGGGATGGTCCTTTCGATCGCGCTGAACTACGGGGGCCGGGCGGAAATCGTGGATGCGATGAACGCGATCCTGATGGAACGCAACGGGCATGGAGGGACGCAACCGGTTACGGAAGAGCTGCTGGCGCGGCATTTGTATACGGCGGAATTGCCCGATCCGGACCTGCTGATCCGCACGAGCGGGGAGATGCGGGTGAGCAATTTCCTGCTGTGGCAGATCGCGTATGCGGAAATTTTTGTGACGGAGACGCTGTGGCCGGATTTCAATCGAGCGCGTTTGCTGGAGGCGCTGCTGGATTTTCAGAAGCGGGAACGAAGGTACGGCGGGATTGATTCCGAGCGCGGGGCGGCTGCACGGGCGGCGCGGTAGGACGTTCGATTTCCCTTGGACAATGGAGAGTGGGGAGGAGTGGGTGGGGGTGTGCGTGGATGGGGAGTCGAGGGGGAAGAGTGAGGAGCAAAGAGAAAAGATAACGCCCCGACCGGGTCGGGGTAAACGCCGACGCTGAGGACGCTGAGATTCTCAGAGAAGAGGAACCCAAGAGCACAGACAGGAGTGTCTGTGCCACAGAGTTCGCAGGGAAGAGATAGAGGCGGGTTGACTGTATAATTGGGGGACATTGGTTTGCTCTTGCCCGCGGGGCAATGCGGGCAGATTTAAAGGACATTCGCGCGATCGGAATGACGAAGCGAAGAGAGATTCCTCGCTCCGCAGACTCCGCTCGGAATGACGGGGCGTGGAAAAGATGACGTGGAAACGAGTGGCGACCGCCGTGGTGCTGATGCCGGTGGTGATTGGGCTGGTGCTGTGGGGCTCGACGACGGTGGTGGCGGTGGCCGTGGCGGTGCTGACGGCGGTGGCGCTGTGGGAGTATTTCGGGCTGGGCGAGGCGATTGGGCACCGGGCGTACCGGGTGTGGACGGTGGTGTGCGCGGTGTTGCTGATCTACGCGCAATGGATGACGGCGTACGACAATCGTGTCACGGATCGTGTGTACTTTTTGTTTGGGCATCCGCTGGGCGAACTTCCCTCGGCTTTGTGGGTCTTCTTCCTGTTTGTGTTGGGGCTGACGGTGATCACGTTGTGGGGAAAGCGCGCGCTGGTTGAGGCGCTGCCTGCGGCGGGGATCAGTTCGAGCGGGCTGTTGCTGGTGGCGTTTCCATTGTCGTATGCCGTGCCGTTGCACGGATTGGGAGCGGTCGGACCAAAGTTTCTGCTATTTGCCTGCGGCATTACTTGGGCGGCGGATACAGTGGCTTATTTTGTGGGGCGGGCGTTTGGGAAACATTTGCTGGCGCCGAGATTATCGCCGAAGAAAACGTGGGAAGGGTCGGTTGGGAGTATGGCGGGGTCGCTGGTGGTGGCGTATGCGTTCAGCTACTGGATCAAGATTCCTGTGGGACATTTGCTGGCGATGGGAGCGGTGGGGAATGTGGCGGGACAGATGGGAGATTTGCTGGAGTCGGCGTACAAACGGTCGGCGGGGGTCAAGGATTCGGGAGGGCTCCTGCCGGGGCATGGAGGGATACTGGATCGCATTGATGCGCTGATTCTGTGCATACCCGTGATTTGGTATTACCTGGTGCTGGTGAATCCAAGGGTACTAGGAAGTTAAGGATCGGAGAGAAGAGGGGCTGAGGCGTCCGGTCGTAAGAGCCCACCCTTCGCTGGAAAGCGCGAAGGATGGGGCACCCTCAAGTTCAAGGTTTTAGATGGCGGTGGAAGAGGAACCTCAAGAGCACAGTCAAGAGTGACTGTGCCACAGGTAGTAGAGAAGAGGGATTGGGCGAAGAGTATGAAGAAACTATCGATATTGGGATCGACGGGATCGATTGGGCGACAGACGCTTTCGGTGGTGGAGTCGCTGGCGGGGCAATTTCAGATTGTGGCGCTGGCGGCGGGGAGCAATCTGGATGAGCTGGTGGGGCAGATCGAGCGGCACCGGCCGGAAGTGGTGTCCGTGGGCAAGGCGGAATTGGTGGACGAGTTGGCGCGGCGGCTGCGGGAAAAGGGGATTACGCCGCTGCCGGAAATCCTTCACGGACGCGCAGGCATGCTGATGGTGGGAACGCACGGGCAGGCGGACATCGTGGTGTCGGCGGCAGTGGGCGTGGTGGGGCTTGAGGCGACGTATGAGGCAATTAAGCGCGGGAAGGTGATTGCGCTGTCGAACAAGGAAGTGCTGGTGGCCGCGGGGGAATTGGTGATGGCGGCGGTGGCCAAGGCGGGGCAACCGCTGCTGCCGGTGGACAGCGAGCACAACGCGGTGCACCAGTGTTTGCGCGGGGGCACGCATGAAGAGGTGCGGCGGATCGTGCTGACAGCTTCGGGCGGGCCGTTCCGGAAGACGGCGGTGAAGGCGCTGAGCGGGGTGACGCCGGAGCAGGCGCTGCAGCATCCCAACTGGCGGATGGGCAATCGGATCACGATTGATTCGGCGACGATGATGAACAAGGGATTTGAGGTGATTGAGGCGCACTGGCTGTTTGGCGTGCGGCCGGATCAGATTGAGGTGGTGGTTCACCCGCAGTCCACGATTCACTCGATGGTGGAGTTTGTGGATGGGTCGGTGCTGGCGCAACTTGCTCCGCCGGATATGCGGATGCCGATTCAGTACGCGCTAACCTACCCGCAGAGGGTGGCATCTAACCAGGTGGCGCTGGACTGGGGGAAGCTGAAGCGGCTGGATTTTGAGAAGGCGTCCACGCGGCGGTTTCCGTGCTTGCGCTTGGCGCGAGAAGCGATGAAGAAGGGTGGGGCGTGGCCGTGCGCGCTGAATGCGGCGGATGAGGTGGCAGTGGCGGCGTTTTTGGAAAAGCGGCTGGCGTTTTTGGGGATACCGGAAGTGATTGAGCGGGTGTTGAGCCGGACGCCCCGAGTGAAGTTTGAGACGATGGAGGATGTGCTGGCGGCGGATGCGGAGGCGCGGAGAGTGGCGCGGGAAGAGGTGGAGAAGTTGAAGTAGGTGAGCGGACGGAAGAGAGGGACGGTAACACAGGGATCACAGAGGCAGGAACGCAGAGGCCGCAGAGAAGAGAAAGGCAAACACAAGCGGGTGGAAGAGATGGTGTTGTGCCACGATCCTTCCGCTACGGCCCGCAAACGACGGGGGCCTCCGGTCAGGATGACAAGTTTTTGCTGGGGCGGGATTGCAGATTGGAACGAGGCTGGGGGCGGGATTGGGCAGGGGATGGGGCTTGGCGTAAAATGAGAGGGCGAGGTATTTCGACGGAATGAATACGATTATCGGCATGGTGCTGGTCCTGGGCGTGATTATCCTGGTCCACGAATGGGGACACTTTATTGCGGCGCGATTTTTCGGCGTGCGCGTGGACGTTTTCTCGGTTGGATTCGGGCCGCGGCTGTTTGGAATGAAGCGCGGGGCGACGGACTGGCGTGTGAGCGCTCTGCCGCTGGGCGGATACGTGCGCATGGCGGGGCAGGACATCAGCGACGTTGATTCCGGGGAGCAGGCGCCGACCGGTTCACCGGACGAATTGATGAGCAAGAAGCGCTGGCAGCGGGCGGTGATTTCGTTCGCGGGACCGGCGGTGAATTTGGTTTTCCCGATCGTGCTGCTGGGCGGGTACTACGCGATCGCGGGGGTGCCGTACGCGGCATTTGAGCGCAAGCCGGTGGTGGTGAACGAGTTTTCTGCGGCGCACAGCGTGGCGGTGAATGGACTGGAAGCGGGCGATAAAGTGGTTTCGTTGAATGGGACGAAGAATCCCAATTGGGAACAGGCGCTGAAGATGGTGAGCCAGACGAATCCCGGCGGGACGCTGGGCGTGGACGTGGAGAATAGCGGGGCCGCGCGACATCTGGATGTGCCGGTGACGAACGATCCGCAGGCTCACGTTTTCGGGTACTTGCCAATTCTTCCAGCAATCGGCGAAGTGGCGGCGGGCACGCCGGCAAGCCACGCAGGATTGCAGGCGGGCGACGTGATTCGTTCCGTGGATGGGCAGAAGATTGAATATTGGGATCAATTTGTGGACCAGGTGCGGGGCTCGGGGGGAAAGACGCTGCAGGTGGAGGTGGGGCGCAAGGGCCAGAGTGTGAACCTGGCGATTACGCCGAAGCAAGGGCTGGGAGAAGCGACGGACAAGAATTACCAGATCGGCGTGGCGCCACAGTTTGATTCCGCTTATGAGCGTGTGAGCCCGGCAGGCGCGGTGCGAGCGGCGACGACGAAGACCGGCGAGTATGTGACGGCAACGTTTGGGGTGGTGGGAAAACTGTTCAGCGGACGCGTGTCCGTGAAGCAGTTACAGAGTGTGGTGGGCATTTCGCGCGTGGCGGGACAGGCCGTGGCAGAAGGCGCGGCGGCGGTGATTTCGTTCATGGCGTTGATCAGCGTGAATTTGGGGATCTTGAATTTGCTGCCGATACCAATACTCGATGGGGGGCATATTTTGCTGCTGTCGCTGGAAGGGCTACGGCGGCGGGACTTCAGCCTGAGGTTCAAAGAGCGGTTTATCCAGGTGGGCCTGGTCTTTCTTTTGGTGCTGTTTGCCTATGTTATGTACAATGACGTGGTTCGGCTGTTGCCCAGCCATTCATAGCGTGGATTGATTGCGCAAGGTGATCGCCCCCTCCGGCCTGGTCGTGGTGAGCGCCAGACGGCCGATACAAGGTCCGACGTTTCTGGCTTTTGAGGTTCATTCCATGGCGGTTGCCCCAAGCCATCGCGTGTCGTCCGGGGAACGGCTGAATACCGCCGCGACGACGGGACCGCTGCAGCAATCGCTGCGGAAAAAGGGGCTGCGGCTGACGCGGCAGAGGCGGGTGATCCTGCAGGTGATGGACAATGCCGAGCAGCACCTGGACGTGGATCAGATTTTGGAGCGGGCGCAAAAGATCAATGCGGCAGTGCACCTGGTGACGGTGTACCGCACGATTGATTTGCTGAAGAAACACGGGCTGATTGATGAGCTGGATTTGCTGCATTTGCGGGGAGACCGGCACTATTACGAAACGCATGGGCCACGGGACCATATCCATGTAGCGTGCCTGCGGTGCGGGAAGGTGCGGGAATTCGAGAGCCGGTTGTATGAGCAGTTGAAGGAACAGATTGCGCGGGATTTTCAGATGCAGGTGACCGTGTCGCGGACGGAGGTTGGGGGCATTTGCAATGAATGCCTGGCAGGGGAGAGCGGGAAGAGCAAGGCGTCGGTTTAAGGGAATCCCATGAAATTCGAGAGGCGGCACTTTTTTGGGGGAGTGGTGTGTGAGGTTGAGAGTTTAAAGTTGAAAGGAAGGGCGAAGAGAAAGGCTTTAACGCAGAGATCACAGAGGACACAGAGTTCGCAGAGACAAGCGGAGGGGAGAAACCCTAGAGCACAGAGAGAAGAGCAAGAGAAGAGGGAGCGAGGAGTTCGATCGTAAGAGCCCACCCTTCGCACAAAACGCGAAGGATGGGGCACCCTCAAGTACTTGGGTTAGGTGGCGTTAAAAGAAAGACCAAAGAGGCACAGGAGGGGAAACGCAAGAGCTACGCGCAGAGCCTGCTCGTGAGGCGGGGACGCTGGTGGATGCAGGATGAAGATCGATGGAGGCGGAGTTACTTTGCGCCGGCGCCTGCTGGGCCGGGACCGTGATGCCACCAGCCCACGGACTTGGGAAAGGCATGGAGCGGGGCGCCCTTTTCGCGGTGATGCTTTTCTTTGTGGACCTTGACCTTCTTGTATTTACGGTCGGAGCCAGCGCCCTGCGGCTTTTGCGCGGGGAAGGCGGCGAGAGGCGCCGTAGTGCTCAGAACGATGGCGCAGGTTAGAAGTAGAAGTAGTCTCTTCATCGAGATGCCCCTTTTTATTCCTTTTCACCTTTCTAGCATGTGGAGGGAGTCCCCTACTACTGTACGAAGGTACCTTGTGGCGAAGTAGCAATGGGGGGAAGGAGAGGTATAAGTTTTCCGTTATCAGTCTTAAGTTTCGGAAAAGGCGAAGATAAGGGCTTTAACGCGGAGAATAACCCGACACCGGGACGGGGTGGGCGGCGGGCAGGTCCTACAAGAGCTAGACAACCCAAGAAAGAGCCTCAGGCCTGAAGGCCTGAGCTACAAAGGCGGACACAAGAGAAAGGCCGCAGGGCTCCCGCCAGAAGGCGGGGGCTGAAAAGAGCGCGGGCTCGCCCTGCGCGACATGAGGAGGGAACGGTGGGTGGGAGATGAATTACAGTTTGTCGGCGCGCATTCAGGCGCAAAAGCGGCGGCGAGCCGCCGCACTCCAAAATGGGCGACCCACAGGGGCGCGTGGGGCGGTGTGGTAGAATGAAGGATTAATTTAGTTGGAAAGTAGCGGCATGGCGGAATTTCCACTCATCGAAAACACACAATTTGAGCCGGAAGACGAGTATCGCCCGGAACCGGAACCCGAGCCGCAGCCACCGGCGTGGACGGATGGGAGCCTGCGGATAGGGATCCACACGTCCATTGCGGGAAGCTACCTGAACGCGCTGGAATCGGCCAGGAAACTGGGGTGTAACGCGCTACAGATTTTTTCGGCGAGCCCGCGGATGTGGCAGGGGGCGGTGGCGCGCATTCCGGCGACGGACGCGAAAGCGTTTCGAGTGCGGCGGGAAGAGCTAGGACTGGGGCCGCTGGTGATTCATGCGAATTACCTGGTGAACCTGGCGGCGACGCAGCCGATGCTGCGGACACGGTCCATTCAGGCGTTTCATGAGGAGTTGGTGCGCGGGGTGGCGCTGGGGGCGGATTTCCTGGTGGTGCATCCGGGGGCGCGCGGGGAATCGTCGATGGAGCAGGCGATTGCGACGATCGTGGAGAGTGTGAAACAGGCGGCGCGGCAGGTGCCGCTGCGGTATTTGCGGATATTGATCGAGAACACGGCAGGCATGGGCACGGCGGTGGGGTCGCGGCTGGAAGAAGTGGCGCAGATGGTGCGCGGGCTGCGCGATTTGGATGCCGGGGCGTGCCTGGATACGGCGCACCTGTTCGCGGCGGGGTACGACATTCGCAGCGAAGAAGGATTGGCGAACACCATAGGGCAGATTGACCGTACGATCGGGCTGGAGAATGTGCCGGTGTTCCATGTGAACGATTCGAAGATACCGTTGGGCGGGCGCGTGGACCGGCACGAGCATATCGGCAAAGGAAAGATTGGCGAGGCGGCGTTTGCGAGGATTTTGCGGCACCCGCGATTTGGGGCGGCGGAGCCGGAGGGTTTGGCGGGGCGGGCGTTTTTGCTGGAGACGCCGATCGATGATCCGGGAGATGATCGCCGGAATGTGGCGAAGATTTGGGAGTTGGCGGGGTTGCAGGGCCCGGCGGCGGAGAAGGGGTTTAGCATGCTGACTCCGGCGATGAGGAAGATTCGGAAAGAGATGGAGAAGAAGGGAAAGAAGAGTACGGCGAAGAATAAGAAGGCGAAGAAAAAGGCGAAGAATTAACGCAGAGGTCGCCCCGACCAGGTCGGGGTAAGCGCCGGACACAGAGGTCGCAGAGAAGAGCAGAGGTTGAAAGTTTAAAGTTGAAAGTTAAAGGTTGAAGAGAAGAGAACCCAAGACCCACCCTTAGAAAGCAAGGGTGGGGCACCCGCGGAGGGAAAAAGGACCCGTGGCGGACTATAACCCGCAGGCGATTGAGAAGAAGTGGCAGAAACGTTGGGAAGAGAATCGCGTCTTTGAATCCGAAGTAGATCCCCCAAAACCGAAATACTACGTGCTGGAGATGCTGCCGTACCCTAGCGGGACGCTGCACATGGGACACATGCGCAACTACACGATTGGGGATGTGGTGGCGCGTGTGAAGAGGATGCGCGGGTTCAACGTGCTCCATCCGATGGGATGGGACGCGTTTGGCTTGCCCGCGGAGAACGCCGCGATCAAGAACCATACCCACCCGCAGGCGTGGACCAACAGCAACATTGCGGAATTTCAGAGAGTGCTGCGGCGGTTTGGATTCAGCTACGACTGGCGGCGGGAGATTTCCACGTGCGAGCCGGAGTATTACCGGTGGAACCAGTGGTTTTTCCTGCGCATGCTGGAGCGGGGAATTGCGTACAAGAAAAAGAGCCGCGTGAACTGGTGCCCGAAATGTTGCACGGTGCTGGCGAACGAGCAGGTGGTGAATGGCGGGTTCTGCTGGCGGCACGAGGATGCGCGCGTCGAGGCGCGGGACATCGAGCAGTGGTTTCTGAGGACGACGGCGTACGCGGAACAGTTGCTGGAGGACTTGAAAGAGCTGGAGGGTGGATGGCCGGAACGCGTCATCACCATGCAGAGGAATTGGATCGGGAAGTCGGTTGGAGCGAAGGTCTGGTTTGATGTGGCGGATGTGACGGGCGCCGGAAAGATTGAGATATTTACTACGCGGATTGACACGATTTATGGGGCCTCGGCGATTATTTTGGCGCCGACGCACCCGCTGGTGGGGAAATTGATTGCGGGGGCGGGGAATCAGCCGGGGTTGGAAGCGAAACTGGCGGAGATGAAGCAGTCGTCGGTGAAGATGGAGGATATCGCGACGGCGGAGAAGGACGGATTTTTTACCGGGCGTTATGTGGTGAATCCGTTCAATGGGGAGAAGATTCCGATCTGGGTGGGGAACTTCGTGCTACTGGAATATGGAACGGGCGCGATCATGGCGGTGCCGGCGCATGACGAGAGGGATTTTGAGTTTGCGAGGAAGTTTGGGTTGCCGATACCGGTGGTGGTGAGTAAGGCAGTTGAAAGTTCAAAGTTGAAAGTTGAAGGTAAAGGCGAAGAGAAGAGTAAAGGTAACGCAGAGGCGCAGAGAACGNNAGTCAGGAGTGACTGTGCCACACGAAGCGTACACGGAGTATGGGGTTAGCGTGAATTCGGGGGCGTACTCGGGGCTGGAGACGGCGGCGGCAATTGAGAAGATGGCGGCGGATGCGGAGGCGGGCGGATTTGGGAAGAAGGAGACGATTTACCGGCTGAGGGATTGGGGGATTTCGCGGCAGAGGTATTGGGGTACGCCGATCCCGGTGGTGTATTGCGAAAAAGATGGGATGGTGCCGGTGCCGGACAAGGATTTGCCGGTGTTGCTGCCGGCGAATCCGAAGCTGACAGGAGAAGGGCAATCGCCGCTGGCAACCGATCCGGAATTTCTGAATACCAAGTGCCCGAAATGCGGCGGGGCGGCTCGGCGAGAGACGGACACGATGGACACGTTCGTGGATTCGTCGTGGTACTTCTACCGGTATTGCGATCCGAGGAATGACCGGGCGCCGTACGATTCGGCGAAGGTGGGCTACTGGTTCCCGATTGACCAGTACATCGGCGGGATCACGCACGCGATTTTGCACCTGCTGTACTCGCGGTTCTGGTGCAAGGTGATGCGCGATTTGGGATTGATTACGCATGACGAACCGGCGGCGCGGCTGTTCACGCAGGGCATGGTGCTGAAAGGCGGAGAGGCCATGTCCAAGTCGAAGGGAAACGTGGTGGGCGCGATTGATATGGCGGAGAAGTTTGGGGCGGATACGGGGAGGCTGTACACGTTGTTTGCGGCGCCGCCGGAGAAGGATTTGGAGTGGAGCGAGGAGAGTATCGAGGGGGCGTGGCGATTTTTGAATCGGGTGTACCGGTTGGTGGAGAAGCATGAGAGTGAAGTGGCGAGTGGCGAGTGGCTAGTGGCTAGTGGAAGAGAAGAGAAGAAAACCCAAAACCCACCCTTAGATACCAAGGGTGGGGCACCCTCAGGGGAAAACCCAAGAGCACAGTCAAGAGTGACTGTGCCACAAGAGGCGCTTACGGAAAGGGAGAAGGGATTGCTTCGGAAGGCGCACCAGACGGTGCGGCGGGTAACACAGGATTTTGAGACGCGGTGGCACTTCAATTCGGCGATCGCGCAGATTATGGAGTTGACGAACGCGATTTACGCGGCGGAGCCGTTAAAAGAGAATCTGCGGCCGGAGGTGCGGAAGGAAGTGCTGGAGTTGGTGACGTTGATGCTGGCGCCGATGACGCCGCACCTGGCGGAAGAGTTGTGGGAGATGCTGGGACACGCGGGGGGATTGTGGAGCGTGGGGTGGCCAGCGTTTAATGCGGAACTGGCGAAGGATGAAGAGGTGGAGATCGTAGTGCAGGTGAATGGCCGGGTGCGGGGGAAGGTGAAAGTGGCGGTTGGAACAGCGCAGGAAGACGTGCTGAAATTGGCGCAAGCGGAGCCGGGAGTGGCGGCACACCTGGCGGGGAAGAGGATTTTGAAGGTGATTTTTGTGCAGGATAAGTTGCTCAATATTGTGGTGGGTTGAGGGTTATCAGCGATCAGGAAGCGAAGAGAAAAGAAAGGGTAACGCCTCGACCGGGTCGGGGTAAACGCCGGCGCAGAGAACGCTGAGGTTCGCAGAGGAAAAAAGAAGAGAAGAAAACCCAAGACCCACCCTTCGCAAAGAGCGCGAAGGATGGGGCACCCGAAAACGCGGGCGGGGAATGAAATGAGGTGAAGGGGATGGAAGGTGCGGCAGAGATGAAATCAGCCACACAGATGGCGACGTTGAAGACGGAGCAGGGTGGGATTGTGGTGCTGGATTTTGGGGGGCAGTACACCCAATTGATTGCGCGGCGGGTGCGCGAGCAGCAGGTGTTCAGCGCGATATTGCCCTGCACGACGGCGCTGGAGGAGATCCGCAAGCTGGAACCGGCGGGGATTATTTTGTCGGGCGGGCCGAGTTCGGTGTACGACAAGGACGCGCCGAAATGCGATGCGGCGGTGCTGACGATGGGGATCCCAGTGCTGGGGATCTGTTACGGGATGCAGTGGATCGCGAAGAACCTGGGCGGAAAAGTGGAGCCGGCGGAGCGGCGGGAGTATGGACCGGCGCGGCTGGACGTGGAGGAGGCGGAGAGCGACATACTGGCGAATTTTCCGCGGTCGATGAAGATCTGGAATAGCCACGGGGATAACGTGCTGGCATTGCCGCCGGGTTTTCATTTGACGGGAAAGACAGCTAATGCGTTCGCGGCAGTGGAAGACCCGAAGCGGAAGATTTACGCGGTGCAGTTCCACCCGGAAGTGAACCACACGGAGCGGGGCACGGAGATCCTGCGGAATTTCCTGTTCAAGGTGTGCAAGGCCGAGCCGAAGTGGAGCGGGGCCGCGTTCATTGAGGAGTCGGTGGAGGCGATCCGGCAGAAGGTGGGAGCGCACCGCGCAATCTGCGGGTTGAGCGGCGGAGTGGATTCAACGGTTGCGGCGGTGCTGGTACACCGGGCGATGGGCGACCGGCTGACGAACATCTTCGTGAATACGGGACTGCTGCGGAAGAACGAATTTGAGCACACGCTGGAGATGTACCGGGAGCGGCTGGGGCTGCGCGTGATCGGGGTGGATGCTTCGGAGCGCTTCCTGACGAAGCTGAAGGGAGTGGCGGACCCGGAGCAAAAGCGAAAGATCATCGGGCGGGAGTTCATTGCGGCGTTTGCGGAAGAGGCGGAGAAGCTGCAGAAGGGCGAGGCGCGCGGGGAGATCAAGTTCCTGGTGCAAGGGACATTGTATCCGGATGTGATTGAGTCGGTATCCGTTAAGGGTCCTTCGGCAACGATCAAGTCGCACCACAACGTGGGGGGATTGCCGGAAAAGATGCCTTTTGCGCTGGTGGAACCGCTGCGAGACCTGTTTAAGGACGAGGTGCGGAGGATTGGAAAAGACTTAGGCTTACCGCAAGAGATATTGGTGAAGCATCCGTTTCCGGGGCCGGGATTGGCAGTGCGGCTACTGGGAGAAATAACCACTGAAAGCTTGGTGAAGCTGCGGGAGTCGGACGCGATTGTGACCGAGGAGATCCGCCGGGCGGGGCTGTATGAGAAGGTGTGGCAGGCGTTTGCGGTGTTATTGCCGGTGCGGAGCGTGGGGGTGATGGGGGATGGGCGGACGTACGGGCTGACGGTGGCGGTGCGGGTGGTGCAGTCCGATGACGCGATGACGGCGGACTGGGTGAGGTTGCCGGGAGAAGTACTGGAACGGATATCGACGAGGATTGTGAACGAGGTGCCGGGAGTGACGCGGGTTGTGTATGACGTAAGCAGCAAGCCGCCGAGCACGATCGAGTGGGAGTGAGGGAGGGACAGAACTCTCAGGACCAACCGGGCGGGGAGGGCCAAGGCAGGGAAGGGCCTAGCCCGGCAGGCAGAGAAAAGCCGCCCCTAGGCGCGTAGGAGCGGCTCTTTTCGACGTTCAGTTTTGGACAAGCGAGACGAGAATGATTGCGGTGCTACCGATGGGCCATTTTCTGGGCCATATACAGCAGCAACTTGCGATCTTCCTCATCCGACTTGCTCAGCAAGCGGCGAAGCTTGTTGAGGTAGCGCGCCTCTTTGCCGGCGCTGCCCCAGGCGATGTCGTCAGACGACCTGCGCTTGGGGAGATTGGGCAACTGGGGCGGCTCTTCGCCGTCGTAGAAGAGTTGATAAAGTGGGCATTCGAGCGCGCGCGCCAGTTTTTCCAGCGTTTCAATGGCTGGGACAGTATGGCCATTTTCCACGCGGGAAATGTAACAACGCAAAAGACCAGTGCGCTTCTCGATATCACCCTGGGAGAGTTTCTTTTCCTCGCGCAGAGCGCGAAGACGGTCACCGATAATCATGGTTTAAGTATTCCACAAGTAGTTAGAGGTAGCAAGTAGAAACATCGGTGGGTTGTGGAAACCAGGGTGCCGGGACTGGACAGGTTTCTAAGAATAGCGTAACCAAATAACGATGGCACACGTCCCAAAATCAGAGGCCAAGGCGCTCCCCGGGCTGGCGGAGACGGGAAAGCCTGTGACGGAGTCGCCCAGGAGCGGCGAGGACCGGGAACTCGTCCGGCGAGCCAAGAACGGGGACAGGGAAGCGTTCGAGTCCCTGGTGCGGCGGCACCAAGGCAGAGTGTTTGCAGTGGCCGGAGGCATCCTGCGGAACCGGGAGGACGTGGAAGACATAGCCCAGCAGGTCTTCCTGAAGGCCTACTTTTCGCTGAAACGATTCCATCAACGGGCCGCGTTCAGCACCTGGCTATACAAGATCACGGTGAACGAATGTTGGGACTTGCTTAGGAAAAGGAAAGTGCGGCCGCTGGTGCTGGAGGTGGACCTGAGCGAGGAGCAGGCGCGGCAGTATCAGGCGGCGGACGAGGTTGCCGACGGGCGCCCGGACGCGAGCGAGCGGCTGGCGGCGCGGGAACGGGTGGAGCAACTGCTGGAGTGCCTGGAGGAACGCGACCGGTCGATGCTGGTGCTGAAGGAAGTGCAAGGGTTTTCGGTGGAGGAGATCGCGGAGGTCCTGGAACTCAATGCCAACACCGTGAAGGTGAGGTTGTTCCGGGCGAGACAAAGGATTGCGGAGAGTGTGCGGCGACGGTTGAAGCCGCGGAAATAAGGAATGCGGTGGCCGACAGGAACGTGGGCAGAAGAGAGGGGACCCGGAATGTCTAACGAGCTGGAAATGAAGAACAGCGAATGCCGGCGCTTCCTGGAAGAACTGGAAGGCGTGTCGGCGGGCGGTGCAGAGGAAGCGACGGTGCCATCGGTTTTGGCGCGGATGTCGAGCGAGGCGCGCGGGCACGCCGAGGTGTGCGCGGAGTGCAGTGGAGCGGTGGAAGATCTGGCGGAGACACGAAGGGCGCTGCTGCCAATGGGCGAACCAGTTGCGGAGGCGGGGCCGTGGTTCGCGGCGCGGGTGATGGCGGCGATTCGAGCCAGGGGAAACGAGTTGGAAGAACGGAGCAATGGAGTGTGGCTGGGTGTACGGCGGCTGGCGCCGCGGCTTGTGGCCCTGTGCGCGGTGGTGTTGGTGGTGGGAACAACGTGGGCGTATCAGGTGCGGCAGGAGGACTTGGCGCGACAGCTCGCGCTGCGTCCGGCGGAATCGGTGTTTGAATCGGTCCCGGCGCCGCTGAATGATGACGTGCTGGTGGGTGGGCAGGGAGAACGTCCATGAACGGAGAGACGCGGCGGAAGGCGTGGGAGTGGTTGGCGCTGTTGTTCGTGCTGGGAGCGGCGATTGGTGGAGTGTTTGGGTATAGTTTTGGGCACCGGATCTTTGCGGCGAACAATCCGAGCATGCAGACATTGAGCGAGCCGGAGCGACGGGCCCAGCGCGTTGCGGAGATGACCAAAGAGATTGGGTTGACGCCGGAGCAAAGCCAGAAAGTGGATGCGGTCATCGCGGCTGGGCACGCGGAGATGAAGGCGATTCACGACAAGGCGGAGACGGACGTGGATGGGGTGCGGCAGAAGGCGCGGGCACAGATGCGGGAGTTTTTGACGGATGAGCAGAAACCGAAGTTTAAAGAGTATGTGCGCCGGATGGATGAGGAGAGGAAGCGGCAGCAGCAGAAGTAGGGGCGAAGAAAACCGGGGAAAGAAAAGACTTACGCAAAGGTCACAGAGAGCACAGAATTCGCAGAGAAGAGGGATTCCTCACTTCGTTCGGAATGACGGAGGGGCGCTCGGATAGTGCAGGGTGCTTAGAGTTCGACGATGAGTTTGCCGATGTTTTTGCCCTCGAAGAGCATGTTGATGGCTTCGGGGGCTTTTTCCAGGCCTTTGACGATGGTCTGACGGTCCTTGAGCTTGCCCATCATCTTCCACATGCCGAGTTGCTTGCCGGCGTCCATGAAGCGTGAAGCGTAATCGAGAATGATGAAGCCTTCGACGCGAAGGCGCTTCATGAGGACCTGGCCGAAGCTGGCCATGGCGGGATCTTCCCTGGTGTAGCCGGAGATGAGGCCGCAGAGAACGACGCGGCCATGAAGGTTCATGCGGTCGAGCACGGCTTGCATGATTTCCCCACCGACATTTTCAAAATCGATGTCAATGCCGTTGGGAGTGGCGGCAACGAGCTGCTGCTTCCAGCCGGGGTGTTTGTAATTGATGGCGGCGTCGAAACCGAGATCGTCCTTGATCCATTGGCATTTTTCGTCGCTGCCGGCGATACCAACCACACGGCAGCCGTGGATTTTGCCGATCTGGCCGACAATGCTGCCGGTGGCGCCAGCGGCAGCGGATATGACAAGGGTTTCGCCGGATTGCGGCTTGCCAATTTCGAGAAGGCCGAAATAGGCGGTGAGGCCATTGATGCCGAGAAGACCGAGGAAGTTGGTGTCTGAGAGGAAGGGGATGGAAGGAAGTTTTTGGAAGGAGCGGGGTTCCTTGCCGTCGATGAGGACGTAGTCCTGAAGGCCGGTCAGGCCGGAAACCTTGTCGCCCTTCTTGAAATCGGGATGGCGGGATTCGACGATTTCGGCGAGGCCGAAGGAGCGCATGACGTCACCGAGAGCGACGGGCGGCATGTACTGGGGTATGTCGGCCATCCAGACGCGCATGGTGGGGTCGATGGAGAGATATTTGACGCGGGCGAGGGCTTGGCCGTCCTGAATGGTGGGGAAGGGAGATTCGGAGAGTTGGAGATCGCTTGGGGCGACCAGGCCAGTGGGACGGGCGACGAGTTTCCACTGACGGATGACGTTGGGCATGGGTGCCTCCGAGAGAAGAGTAGTAGAGGAGGGGGAGAGAAGCAAACGGGGGAAGAAGAGATCTCAGCATAGCGGACAGAGAGGCGGGCGAAGAACTACGCAGAGGAAAGAGAGGCGGAAGGAGGAAAGGGAAATAAAAAGGGCGGAGCGCAGGGCGCTCCGCCTGGAGATGAGTGATCAGATTAAAGGGGTTGAACGTTGGAGGCTTGCAGACCCTTGGGTCCACGAACAACCTCGAATTCAACGGCCTGGCCCTCGTTGAGAGAGCGGTAGCCATCAGCCTGAATGGCGGAGAAATGGACGAAAACGTCCTCTCCGGTCTGGCGCTGGATGAATCCGAAGCCCTTACTCGCGTTAAACCACTTTACAGTTCCTTGTTCCTTACTCAATGCAGTTTCTCTTTTCAAATAAGCTATCTGATGCTTCTCTCTCCAGGACCCTTGCGGATACCGGGCGTCTTCCGTTGTTTCTCCTCACCGCGGTGAAGCGGGCGGAAAACAAAAAAGGCCGCAAGTTGTAGCCTGCGACCCTTCAAAAACAAAAGGCGAAACAAGAGCAACAAACGCAGATTTAGAGTACCACGGATTTGGGGGAAGTCCAAGGGAATCTTGGGGGAGGGGCGCAGCGGGTTGTCGCGTGCGCTTCACACGAAAACGATCGGATTGCCCTCGGCATTGGCGGCATGTATCAGGTTTTGCAAGCAATTAATAAGCCGCGCGAACTCCGGTGAATGCTTCCCAGCCTTGATGATTGAGTCGAGCTCGGCTGACAGTGCCGGGAGAGATTCCAATGGAATTGCGTCTCCGCTATGAGTTCCTGAGTAAAGCACCTTCTGAACAATAACGCTGTCTGAGCCGATCAACCGAATTGCTTCCTCTCGCAAGGCGCTAATTGCGGCGATGTTGCCAAGACGGTATTCCGCTGCCGTCAGCTCAACCCGGTGTTTTCGAGACGGCTCATCGTTTTCAAAATAGACTTCTCCCCTCTCCGGGTCACACTGAGCGAATTGTTCGTCCTGGCCGAGGTTGAGGTGCTTTCTATTCGTGTAGACGACAGCATCTAGGCCCATGGGATCCTCTCAAGGGGGCAGGATATCACTTTAGGAAATTAGCGGGGAGGACTGACTCACGGGGGGCAGGTTGCCTACGTGTCGAAGAGGGCGGAGGGATTCCTCGACTACGCGACCCGACGCGCCAAACTGCGGCGCGGAAGAGAAAATCGGGTCGCTCCGCTCGGAATGACGGAGGGAGAATAGCGGATCGCCTCGGAAGGCGGTCCCTACACGAGCACGAACGCCTCATCCGCCGGCGATGGAGGGGACGAGAAGGACGCAGTCGCCGTCCTTCAGCGAGCAGGATTCGCCGCCGAGGAAGCGAATGTCTTCTTCGTTGAGGTAGACGTTGAGGAACTGGCGGACTTGTCCCTGTTCATCGCGGACGTGACGCGAGAGCGCGGGATAGCGCGCGGTCAGGTCGTTGAGGGCTTCGGCGACGGTGGAGGCGGCGGAATCGAGCTTGGGGATGCCGTCCGTGAAGCGACGGAATGCGGTGGGGATTTCGATGGTGATGGCCATGGTTAGAGACTCCTATCATTAGTGTACAACGAGAAATTGAGAATTTGCCGGTCGGGGCAGGCGGCGGGCAGAGAGAAGAGAAAAGCAGATCCCTCCACTCCGGCGAAACGCACGGGGCGCAAGCGGAAGTGAGAGCATTTGCGTAAAAGGTGTGCCGCACCTACGGCGCTCTCGATTTTGGCGCGAAGTTTCCCAGCCCTCACGGGCTGGGCTAACTTGTGGCGCGCCGCTGGCGCTGGAGCGACGTGACGCGGGTGAAGCTGCAAACCCACCATGCGACCAGAGTCTTGAAGCGGCGCAAGAGGCAAGAGGGATTCCTCGCCCCGGCGAAGCGCACGGGGCGCAAAAGACGCGCTGCGCGGACTTCGCTCGGAATGACGGGCCGTGAGGGGAGTGAGCGATGCGGGGTGCAAGAGTGGGGCCACCGGTGCCAAGTTGTCTGCGGGGCGAGTGGGAACCTGGCGCTAACGGGCTGGGCTTACAGGTGGCTTGGGCGGAAATTCGCATAAACACGCGCCTCAGGCGGCAACCTCGCTGTCGAGGCTCTGACCGAGGAGCGCTTCAAAGGCTTCGAGGCGCGGCTCGATGGCTTCGGTGAGCGGGAAGTCCGCGGCGATGGCGTCGGTGGTCTTCAGGCCGTTTCCGGTGATGCAGACGACGGTGGTCTCGTCGGGACGTATGCGGCCCTGCGCGATGAGCTTGGCGGTGACGCCGGTGGTGACGCCGCCAGCGGTCTCCGCAAAGATGCCTTCGGTTTCCGCCAGCAGCTTGATGGAATCGATGATTTCCGGATCGGAGATGTCCTCTGCCCAGCCGCCGGATTCGCGGATCAGGCGAAGGGCGAAGGGGCCGTCGGCGGGGGTGCCGATGGCCAGCGAGCGCGCGATGGTATTGGGCTTTTGCGGCTGGTAGCGCGGCAGATTGCGCTTCACGCCGTCGGAAATCGGAGAACAGCCGGTAGCCTGCGCGCCAAAGAACTTCACCGGTTTGGGTTCGACCCAGCCGAGATGCGCGAGTTCGCAAAAGGCCTTGGCAATCTTTCCGATCAAGGAGCCGCCGGCCATGGGGACAACCACGTTGTCGGGGAGTTCCCAGCCAAGCTGCTCGGCGATTTCGTAGCCATGAGTTTTGGAGCCTTCCGCGTAATACGGGCGGAGGTTGACGTTGACCAGACCCCACTTGAAGCGGTCGGCGATCTGCGTACACAAGCGGTTGACGTGGTCATAATTGCCGTTGATGCGGATGATGCGCGCGCCATAGACCGCGGTGTTCAGGATTTTCGCGGGCTCGAGATCGGCGGGAACGAAGACGCAGGGATCGAATCCGAGTTGTGCGCCTTGCGCGGCGACGGCGTTGGCGAGATTGCCGGTTGAAGAACAACCGATCTTCGTGAAGCCGAAGCGGCGCGCTGCGGCGAGAGCGGTTCCCACAACGCGGTCCTTGAAGGAGAGCGTGGGGAAACAGACCGCGTCATTCTTGAAGTAGACGTTCTGTACGCCCCAGCGTGCCCCCAGCTTACGGGACTTGACCAGCGGCGTGCCCCCGATGGCTACGGTAGGAGTGAAACCCTCCGGCAGCGGCAGGAGTTCCGCGTAGCGCCACATATTGAAGGCGCGGTGCGCGAGGGCTCCGCGGTGCGCCACGTGGGCGAGCGCTTCGTAGTCGTAGCTCACTTCGAGCGGAGAGAAGCACTCTTCGCAATAAGACTGGGGAGCGTTGGCAAATTTCTTGCCGCATTCCCTGCATCGTAAGAAATAGAGTTCCTTCATAAGTCACCTCGCCGTGGACTCCTCGGACCGAATAACACGCCGGGCCGGGTGCCCCCGTGTGAAATGACGTGGAGATTGATGTCGGGCAGCGCGGAGGGGGAAAATGAAAAACCCTCCGTGCCAAAGCGCTTGGAGGGTCTCAGAAACTCTGTGACTTCACCAGCTCTTTAGCAGTTTTTTACGTGGAGCAAGTCGCCCTAAATCGCCACGTGACGCCGCCGAAGCGGCTTCCGACGATTAGGCGGGAATTCGGCGCGGATGTCAAGGGCAAAATGAAAAAGAATGTGGCGCGTAGAATGGGAGCGCGTTGAAGTCCGAGAAAACGTGAGGTTTCTAGTGTTTTCGTGCTACTGGCCGCAAGAGAAGCGACAAGCATGGATCTCCCCCCAAGTCCCCGCGAGTCGAGAATTTACGCGCATCTGGCGGCGCGGCGAACTTATAGACAAAGTGGGGCTGACATGCGTCCAATATAGACGTGGGTAAAAATGTTTCAGAGACGACCCGGCCATGAGGCCAGTTATCCAAATGGCGCATCTTAGGGGAAGGGAAACCCCACGCAAGGTGGGATGTTATACTTCCGAAAGGCGCACTGGGTAGCGGTCGAAAGAGGAGCAAGCAAGATGGATCACGTAAGAGAAATGGTGGACTGGACGCGACGTAGAAAGATTGTGGTGGCAGGACTGGTGGCGGCAACGCTGATTGTCGGCATCCTGATCGGGACGGTGATATCGGGTAGGGTGTCCGCGATGAAGGCGTTGTCGTTCGCGGGAACGAATGCGACGCCGCTGGCGCTGCCGGATCCCATTCCGTCGTCCAGTTCGTTTAACGCGATTGTCACGCGGGTAGAGCCTGCGGTGGTGAATATCGCCACGACGCAGGTGATTGACCGCAAGTCAAAGAAGCACCGGTCCTCCCCCCTGGACCCGGACGATCCCAGTGAAGACTTTTTCTTCCACTTTTTCGACGGGCGGCCCGATGCGCAGCCCCAGGCGGAACGCAGTCTCGGCTCCGGTGTGATCGTGGACAGGCGCGGGTACATCCTGACGAACAACCACGTAGTTGAGCAGGCCACCAAGATCCAGGTGCAATTGAACGGCGATTCCACCAAGTACACGGCGAAGGTGGTGGGTGTGGACGAGGATACCGACCTGGCGGTAATCAAGATTGACACGCAGAAGGACCTGCCTTTTGCCAAGCTGGGCAACTCCGACGGCGTGCAGGTGGGCGATTGGGTGCTGGCGATTGGCAGCCCGTTTGGCTTGAACGCGACGGTAACGGCGGGAATTATCAGCGCCAAGGACCGTGGCGGCATCGGCCGGCAGTTTCAGCGCTTCCTGCAAACGGATGCGGCCATCAACCCGGGCAATTCGGGCGGGCCGCTGGTGGACATGGCCGGACAAGTGATCGGCATCAACACCGCGAGCATTACCGGCGGGCGCGGGTACGAGGGCGTGGGTTTTGCCATGCCGTCCACAACAGCGCTGAGCGTGTATGACCAGATTGTGAAGAACGGGCGGGTGACGCGCGGCTCGATTGGTGTGAGTTTCCAGGAAGAGCAGGGAACCAACCAGATGACCCTCAAGTATCTGGGCGCGCCGTACGGCGTGGTCATCCAGGGCATTGAGCCCGGCAGCCCGGCGGAAAAGGCGGGGTTGAAGGATGGCGACGTGATTACGGCCATCAACGGCACGGCGGTGAAAACCGGCAACGACCTGGTGAACCCGATTGCGGGAGCGCCGATCGGCAGCAGGGTCAAGATCACCTATTACCGCGACAAGCAGCAGCGCGAGACTTCGGCGACGGTCGAGGATCGCACGCGCGTTTTCCCGAATGCGGCCAACCGCATTAATGGCACACCCGATGAGCCGGCCCCGGCGGAATTCGGCTTGCACGTCGAATCGCTTACGCCCGAGCGCGCGCAGCGCGTGGGTATGGAAGGGCAGAAGGGCGTGGTGGTGAGTGAGGTTGAGCCCGCCAGCTTCGCCGACGACCTGGGTTTCAGCCCCGGCGACGTCATCGCCGAGGTGAACGGCCAGGCGGTTAATTCCTTGGACGACTACCGCCAGGCTATCGGGAAGCTGAAAGCCGGCGATAACGTGGTGTTCAAAGTGCGCCGCCACAGCTACAACGACCGGACGGTGACGGTGTTTCTGCCGGGTGTAGTGCCGGCGGACGGCAAGTAAACGACGACCGAGAACGCATATACCCAGACATGCGCACCTGGCTCTGCAGGCAAACACTCACAGCATGGATTCTTGCGGCTATGGCTGCGGGCAGTGGGACTCTGCCCGCAGTTGCCGCACAGAATACTGCGTCGAACATGAGTCACAACAGCGCTACGAGCAGCGCGGCCTCGTCCCATTCCAAACGATCAGGAACTACTGTCAGAAAATCCAGCAGATCCGGAAGAAGTTCATCCAGGAAAAGGTCGAGCCGCGTGAAGGGGCAGGCTGCGCCGGCGCCCGATCGCATTGGCGAGATTCAGGCCGCGCTGGCGAAGAGTAACTCGTACGACGGCGTGCCCACCGGGAAGTGGGACGATTCCACTGCCGGCGCTTTGAGGAAATACCAGTCGGCGCATGGTCTGAGCCCCACGGGCAAACTGGATGCGTTGACGCTGGAGAAGTTGGGGCTGGGCTCGGAGACGGCCGGAGTGGCAACACCCACGCCTCCGCCCAATGCCGCGGCCAACCGCCTGCTTTCGCGGAGCGCGCAGCGGGATGAAATCAAGAACGAAAACCAGCCGGAATAGCGCAGGACCGGCGGGCGCCCGACGCTGGATTCTCTGCCTGAATTCCGAGATTGGCCGTTCGAGAAAAGCAGATCCCTCCACTNNGCCGCTTCGGTCGGGATGACAATGCTGAGAGAGGCGGAAGCAAGGCGGGCCAGTCAGCGCGTGGACGCGGATTCCAACGGTTGCACGTCGCGCGCTACCTTGGCGGCGATTTCATCCTCGGCAACTTCCAGTTCGTAGCGTGTTTGCAGGTTCATCCAAAAGGCGGGGCTGTTCTTGAAGTAGCGCGCGAAACGCAGGGCCGTGTCGGCGGTGATGCCGCGGCGCTCGGCAACGATGTCCGCGATCCGCGTCACGGGGACACGCAGGTCCAGCGCCATCCTGTTCATGCTCAGCCCGAGAGGCGCCATGAACTCCTCGCGGAGAATCTCCCCGGGATGCACCGGCTTCAGTTTCTTCGCCATATTGCCCTCCTAATGGTAAGTCACGATTTCCACTTCGCCCAACGCAAACCAGACCTACCCTCCAAATGATGCGGGAGGGCGCGCGAAGAGGCCATTTGAGACTTTTCTGGCCATGCCTACGTATCTACCATGTAGGATTCCGGGTGAGCGCCGTTGGAATAGGGAACAGGAGAAAAGAGATGTGATTTCAGAGGGCGTTTTTGCTGGGCCTGCTATTTGTGGCCGCTTTGTTCTTGGTGGGTTGCGCGGCAGGTCCGAATGTGCTGGCGCACAGCGCCGGGGCCGGTGGAAGTATTGCCGGGTTCTGGCTTGGCCTGTGGCACGGCTTCATCTGCCCTGTGACTTTCATCATTTCGCTGTTTTCGGACAAGGTGCACTTCTACGAAGTGCATAACAACGGCGGCTGGTACAACTTTGGATTTGTGCTGGGCGCGTGCATGATTTTTGGCGGCGGCGGGAAGTCTGCATGTCGGAAGAAGTCATCGGCGCAATCCTGAGGGCTAGCGCCGATATCTCACGAGAGATTTGAAGATTACCGATCAGATGGGCTGATTGGGGTTGGCGTCCGAACTGGAATGCAGAAAAGCAGATCCCTCCGCCCCGGCGAAGCGCGCGGGGCGCACAAATCGCGCTACGCGGCCCGACGCGCCAGAAAACGGCGCGGAAGAAAAATCGGGCCGCTTCGGTCGGGATGACAACTCATTGAAATTGCATGAAGTGAAAGAATCCGAGCTTGGTGAGGCGGGATGCGCTCACGAGAATTGATTGAAACGAAACACTACCAGCTTGCCCGGAGTTGGGCAACTTGGGATGCAAGGCTGAAGAGCTGTACCGATGGGCGCTTGACCTGGCGCTTTACTTTGTCCTAGATGTAAAGAATGGCGGAAGCTACTCTTTCTTCAAATACCAGATCACGATACCTCGTGACATGCGCCGGGCCCTTGGCCTCAAAGCTGGCGACAAACTGCTCGTGGTGGTGTTGGACGACAGCATGATCGTACTCAAGAAGCCCAAGTCCTTCGCGGGTGCAATTAAAGGGATGGGCAAGGGGCTGTACCCGGCGGATTATCTCAAGAAGGAACGCGAGAGCTGGGAATAGAGCGCCTGGTTGGTTAGAAACTGAGGGCCGCGAGTCTTTGACGGAACTTGACAGGCTTCCTAGAATAGTAAGTAGCACCGCGTGGCGAGTGCTGCTATGAGGAACCTCGCACTACAGGAACGGCGTAACCGGCAGATTCTGGCCGACCTTGTTCGCACGTACATCGAGACGGGCGAGCCGGTGTCCTCGCGCGCCATCTCCAAGCGCTTCGAGGAAGCGCTGAGCACGGCGACGATTCGCAACGTCATGGCGGACCTGGAAGATGGCGGGTACCTATACCAGCCGCACACTTCCGCGGGGCGTGTGCCGACTGCCGAGGCGTACCGGTTCTTCGCGCAGGAGATTGCCTCGCAGGCGACGCTGAGCGTCGAGGACCGCGATTGGATCAACCGGGAGATGGCTGCGGGAGTTTCCGCGGGAGAGATAACCGAGCGCGCGGGGCACGTGCTGGCGGAAGTGTCCAAGGGCGTGGGCATCATCGTATCGCCGCCGCTGCGCAAAACGGTTTTGGAGCATGCGCGGATGTGGCTGCTGCCGGACGGGCGCGTGGTGGTGGTGCTGATTTCGCCGGGGGGCAACACGCGGGATAAAGTGCTGCGGCCCGCGCGGCCGTTTACACAGGAGGAGCTTGACGCCACCGCCGATTTTCTGAACCGCCATTATTCCGGATGGACGCTGGAAGCGATTCGCGGAGACTTGCTGCTGAAGCTGGCGAACGAGCGGGAGAAGTACGAAGGCATTGTGCGCAGCGCGTTGACGCTGTGCGATCCGGGTATTCTCGGGGAAAGCACGGAACAGCAGGTACACGTGGAAGGCACGGCGCAAATCGTGGGCTCGCCGGGATTCCCGGACCAGGCGCAACTGCGGGAATTGCTGGAGGCGATTGAGGAGAAGCACCGGTTGGTGGCGCTATTGAACGCGTGCATTGAGGCGCCGGAGCCGGTGTTCGTGCAAATCGGCGTGAAGGAAATTTCTCCTGCGGGAGAGAATATCGCGCTCATCAGCGCGCCCTATTCGCACAGCGACCGGGCGCAAGGCTCACTGGGCGTGCTGGGGCCGACGCGCATGCACTACGAGCGCGCCATGACCGCGGTGGCCTACGTGGCGCAGCTTTTCAGCGAAGCCTTGAGCAAGATCGAATAGCAAACTGTATTGAGGGATGAGGTATGAAAGACCGAGAAAGCAAGCTGAACGTGTCCGATAGCGAGGACGTGGGCCAACCCGCGGAAGACAAAGCCGTGGTGGACGATGCCGCGCGCGAGGAAGCGGACGTGAAGAAACTGGCCACGGACCTGGAAGATTTGCGGCAGACGATGCTGCGGCGACAGGCGGACTTCGACAATTACCGCAAGCGGATTGAGCGGGAACGCAGCGAAGACGGGCGGCGGGCCACGGCGCGCGTGATCGAAGGATTAATTCCGGTGCTGGATAGTTTCGAGAACGCGTTGGCGGCGCATCGCGAAGCGGAGTACGAAAACTATCGCAAGGGCTTTGAACTGATCTTCAAGCAACTGCTGGACAATGTGGCCAAGCTGGGGGCGCATCGGATTGACCCGTTGGGCAAGACGTTTGACCCGCACCTGCACCAGGCGATGGACCGTATTGAGACCACCGAGCATCCCGACGGCACGATCCTGGCGGTGTTTCAGCCGGGTTACGAATTCCATGGCCGGGTGCTGCGGCCGGCGCTGGTGCGCGTAGCGGTTCATCCGGGCGGCGCATCGAAGGGGGAAGTGAATTGAAGGCAGTTATCAGTAATCAGTGATCAGTAAGACCTCCGCAGTTTGACGTTAAGGGATCGGTGGAGTGACTCCCTTCCGGCCGATCGAGCGGGCAGAGTACTGATTGAGGGCAAGGATTCCTGATCGCTGATATCTGATATCTGAACGCCGTACACTTTTAGCTTAGGAAGGATACTCAGGGGAAGAGCATGAGTCGCGGACAGCAACGAGACTATTACGAGATTTTGGGCGTCGCCAAGGCGGCTTCGATCGAGGAGATCAAGTCGGCTTACCGTAAAGCGGCGCTGAAGTGGCACCCCGATCGCAACCCGGAGCACAAGGAAGATGCCGAATTGCGCTTCCGGGAAAGCACGGAGGCCTACAGCATCCTGAGCGACGCCCAGAAGCGGCAGATTTACGACACGTACGGCCACACTGGTTTGGCGGGCGCCGGGGCGCAGCCCGACTTCAACGGTACGATCTTCCAGGACTTCCACGACATTTTCGGCGACATTTTCGGCTTCGAGGACCTTTTCGGCGCGGCCGGTGGGCGGCGCGGCGGACGCAGCCGCGCAAAGCGTGGCTCTGACTTGCGGTATGACATGACGCTGAGCTTCGATGAAGCGGCCATGGGCGTGAGCACGAAGATTCGCGTGCCGCGGATGGAGTATTGCGAAGCGTGCAACGGCACCGGCGCGAAGAAGGGCACTGGCGTGGTGAGTTGCCAGGCTTGCGGCGGGCGCGGCCAATTGGTCTACCAGCAGGGATTTTTCACGGTAAACCGCACTTGCCCCGCCTGTCAGGGCGCCGGGCAAATCGTGAAGGAACGCTGCGCCGATTGCCGCGGGCAGGGACGCATCGAGCGCGAGCGCACGATTGAATTGCGCATTCCTCCCGGCGTGGATACGGGTACGCGGCTGCGCGTGCAGGGGGAAGGCGAGCCGGGGCCGAACGGGGGTCCGGCGGGCGATCTGTATGTCGTCCTGGAAGTGAAGGAGCACAAGTTTTTCGAGCGGCGCGGCGCGGATTTGTACTGCACGGTGCCGCTGAGCATTGCGCAAGCCACGCTGGGCACGGAATTGCAGGTTCCCGGATTGAACGGCGAAGAGACGCTGAAGATTCCCGAAGGCACGCAAGGCGGCGCGGTTTTCCGTCTCAAAGGCAAGGGCCTACCAGACCCGCACGGCGGCGGGCGTGGGGACTTGTATTTTCACGTGCGCGTGTTGACACCGACGAAGCTCACCCGGGAGGAGCGCAAATTGATGGAGCAGCTTCACGCCACGATGAAGGTGGAGAACAAGCCGGCGGAGCGGGATTCCAATATCTTCAACAAAGTGAAAGACATCTTCGGATAGAGCGGCTTCCCTGCCTGTAGATTATCTCTTCCACTTCAAGGCAATTTTGTTGCGGGAGAGGTGTTGGCAAGTTTGAGGTGACGCTAGTTGGCAAATGCAGCCGGGCATTTTGGAGTGCGGCGGCTTGCCGCCGCTTTTGAGCTGGAAGCAGGTCCGCGAGAGTGTCTTTCTCTGCAGGATGTAGTGGGCGATCTTAAGATCGGCCACTACCAAGGCAACTTCAATCGCAAATTACGGATACAGAGGGCTGGCGTTTCGTGTCAAGATAGGCGCGAGATGCGACGCCGATTCTTTGTAGAACGATTTGAGGCGCAGCGCGCGCGGATGGAAGGCGAAGCCGCGCACCATGTGGGCCGGGTGCTCCGTGCGCAGCCGGGGCAGGTGTATGAGCTTAGCGATGGCCAGCGGGTGTGGCTGGGCCGCGTGGAAACGGTGGGCCGCGATGTCGTCGAATTTGCATTGGTGGAAGAACTGCCGGGGCATCAGCCGTCGCTGGATAGCACGCTGCTGCTGGCCGTGGTGAAATTCGATGCCTTTGAATGGGCGCTGGAAAAGGCCACGGAACTGGGCGTGACGCGCATTGTGCCGCTCGCTGCTGCGCGCAGCGAAAAGGCGCTATTGGTGGCGGCTCCCAAGCGCGCGGAACGATGGACGAAAATTCTTCTGGAAGCCTCGCAGCAATCGCGCCGTGTAAGCGTGCCCCTGCTTGAGCCACTGGCCAAACCGGAAGTTGCGTTCGCCTGGAAGGCTGAAGCATTGCGCGTGTTTCTTTCCGAAGCGCCGGAGGCCAAGCCCTTGCGCGTGGTGCTCGCCGGTCAGCAGCAGAGGGCCGCCGTTCTGGCGATTGGGCCGGAAGGCGGGTGGACGGACGCGGAGTTTGCCGCCGGGCGCGGCGCGCAGTTTCAGGAGGCTTCGCTCGGCAAGCTCATCCTCCGTACCGAGACCGCCGTCGTCGCGGCGCTTGCTTCGCTGAATTTTGCGCTTTCGCAAGACTGAGGTCAGGCCGATTCGATCCTTGGCCACAAAGTTCTCTGGCGCAATGGACGGATGAGAGTGTCGCGCCTACGGCGCTCTTGATTTTGGTTGCTCCTTAACCCAGCCCTTACGGGCTGGGCTAACTTGTGGCGCGCCTCCGGCGCTGGGAGTGAGGAGATTCGGATAGAAAAGTCCAGCAGAGAGGATTCCGAGGAAGATGGATCCCTCCACTGCGGCCCGCAAACCACGCGGGCCTTCGGTCGGGATGACAAAAGTGCTTACGCCCTGCCGAGATGGGGTCGAGCATGCTCGACCCCTACGGGGAGCGGCCTAAGAACGCAACCTGAGAGCGAGGACGCTTCGAGGCCGCGGGTAAACCCTTCGCGGCTCAGGGCAAGCAGGAGTGAGTGTGCCAGAGGAGGGGAAAGCAGATCCCTCGCGTTGCTCGGGATGACAAATTCGGCGGGTTAACTGGTCAAAGAGACTACCTGGTGACGGGGTTAGTTGGAGGCAACGGGGAAGCGAGGACGAGGCTTCAAAATAGATGGCTGCGCGAGGCTGGGGCATCCATTGCAAAGGGCAATTGGCCCAATGCGGATGTGCATGCTATAAATGAGAGGCAGCACGAAATGCTGAAAGCTGACGAAAATCAGACCCCTGCGCCCACGGGCGAGCAATCCTCAGCCCCTGGCTCCTTGCTGTCCCCGGCCGATCCTTCCGCGAATCCTCCCGCAGCCACTCCTGCACCTGCGCATCACGCGTTACGGCACGAAATCCGTGTGTGGACGCGCGATCTGCTGATCGCCATCGGCCTGGCGCTGGTCATCATTGTCTTCCTCTACCAACCGGTGAAGGTGGAAGGCACCAGCATGATGCGCCGCTGCTCACCGACCAGGAGCGCATCTTCATCAACAAATTCGTTTACCGATTTGAGCCCATCGAGCGCGGGGACGTGGTAGTGTTCTGGTACCCGCTGGATCGCTCGAAGTCCTTTATCAAGCGCGTGCTGGCGCTGCCGGGGGAAACGATTGAAATTCGCCGCGGCGCGGTTTATGTGAATGGGCAGATAGTCCCCGAGCCCTACGTGCCGCCGCGTTACGCCGATGTCACGGATTTCGGGCCTGTTCGCGTGCCCCAGGGCAGCTATTTCGTGATGGGGGACCACCGCATCAGCTCGAACGATTCGCGGGTGTTCGGGCCGGTCGCCAGCCAGTACATTTACGGCCGCGCCGTATTTGCCTACTGGCCCGTGGATCATTTCGGTTCGTTGTCGACGACTGAGGCGAACGACAAATGAAGTTCGACGGAGGGCACACTGACGACGGAAGTAGTGCATCGCCCCGCAATCCTTGCGCTGGAAGACGGGCGCGTCTTTAACGGCCGCGCTGCCGGCGCCATCACGCGCCGGGGCGGGGAAGTCGTTTTCAATACCAGTCTCACCGGTTACCAGGAAGTTTTCACCGATCCCAGCTATGCAGGACAGATCGTTTGTTTGACGTATCCGCACATTGGCAATGTGGGCGCCAATCTGGATGACGAGGAATCTGCGCGGCCGTATATCGAGTCGCTGATCGTGCGGGAGTTTTCGCAGATATCGTCGAATTGGCGGTCGACGGAAACGGCGCAGTTGTACCTGAACCGGCACAAGATTCCGGTGATTTGGGATATTGATACGCGCGCGCTGGTGCGCCACATCCGCAAGGTCGGGGCGCTTCGCGGCATGGTGGCCACTGATGGCACGGCTGCCGACCAATTGATCCATGAAGCCAAGCAGCTTCCGCTGATGGCGGGGCAGGAGCTCGCAGGCCGCGTGACCTGCGCGAAAGGCTACGACTGGCAGCAGGGCTCGATTGAGCTGGCCACTTCACCGTGGGCCGAGCAGATGGGCGAAGCGGGAACGAGTCCCGATGCCCGGCAGTTTCGCGTGGTGGCTTACGATTACGGGATCAAGCAAAACATTCTGCGGCTGCTGGTGGATCACCACTGCGAAGTCAGCGTCGTGCCCGCAAACACTCCCGCGGAGGATGTGATGGCGATGCGCCCGGACGGCGTGTTTCTCTCGAATGGGCCGGGCGATCCCGAGCCCGTCACCTACGCCATCGAGAACATCCGCAAGCTGGCGGGGCGCGTGCCGATCTTCGGAATTTGCCTGGGGCACCAGTTGTGCGGGCTGGCGCTGGGCGGGAAGACGTTCAAGCTGAAGTTCGGGCACCATGGCTCGAATCACCCGGTGAAGAATTTATTGACGAGCCAGGTGGAAATCACTGCGCAAAATCACGGGTTTTGTGTGGATCCGGAATCGATGCCATCCAGTGAAGTCGAGATCACCCACGTTAATTTGAACGACGGGACCAATGAGGGCATGAGGAGCAAGACCCTGCCGCTTTTTAGCGTGCAGTATCACCCGGAGGCCTCGCCGGGGCCGCACGATTCGCATTATCTGTTCACGCAGTTCACGGATTTGATGAAGGAATTTGCGCATCCGGGGAGCTCGCGGGGATGAGAACCGCATATAAACGGTGGGCGCAGTTGAGGAATTGGCGAGGTGCCAAGAAACCGTAAAACGGACCCAAAACTGTCATACCGAGCGGAACGAGGGATCTGCTTTTAGGGTTTGAACATGGAGAGGTTCTACCACGTTTATATTTTCGCGAGCAGATCTCGAGTTTTGTACATAGGGGTCACCGGTCATTTGCTTGAACGTGTGAAGCAGCATCGGGAAGGGCTGGTCCCTGGTTTCACAAGCCGGTACCGCGTTTACCGGCTGGTGCACTTTGAGCCGTATCAGGATGTAAGAGCAGCAATCGCCCGCGAGAAGGAGATCAAGGGCTGGAATCGGGCGAAGAAGTTGGCTTTGATCGAGAGGCGCAATTCTGCGTGGGAAGATTTGGCGGGCGATTTGTTTGCGGCCTACCCGCGAAAAGCGGATCCCTCGCTTCGCTCGGGATGACAATTTGGGGGTTGGGATGACAAGTCCGAGGTTGGGCTGAGAATTTTCGCTATTGGGATTGACCGTGCCTAAACGCAAAGACATCAAGAAGATTCTGATCATCGGCTCCGGGCCGATCGTGATTGGGCAGGCTTGTGAGTTCGACTACTCCGGCGCGCAGGCGTGCAAAGCGCTGCGGGCCGAGGGGTACGAAATCGTGCTGGTGAATTCCAACCCCGCCACGATCATGACGGACCCGGAACTTGCGCACCGCACGTACATCGAGCCGCTAACGAAGGAATACCTCGAGGAAATCCTGATCAAGGAAAGGCCCGACGCGCTTTTGCCGACCGTTGGCGGCCAGACCGCGCTGAATCTTGCCGTGGAGCTGGCCGAAAGCGGCATCCTGGAAAAATACAAAGTGGAAATGATCGGGGCGTCGCTGCGCGCCATCAAGGTTGCCGAAGACCGCCTGTGGTTCAAGGATGCCTGCCGCAAGATTGGCCTGGAGGTGCCCGCTTCGGCGCTGGTCAATAATGCGCAAGATGCCCTGCGGCTCTGCGATCAATTGGGATTCCCGCTGGTGATCCGGCCATCGTTCACGCTGGGCGGCACCGGCGGCTCGATCGCCTACAACAAGGAAGAGTTTGCCGAAGCCATCGCGCACGCGCTGGACGTGAGCCCAGTGCACGAAGCGCTGGTGGAAGAATCCGTGCTGGGCTGGAAAGAGTATGAACTGGAAGTGATGCGCGACTTCCGCGACAACTTCGTGGTGATTTGCTCGATTGAGAACTTCGACCCCATGGGCGTGCACACCGGCGATTCCATCACCGTGGCGCCCGCGCAGACGCTGACGGACAAGGAATACCAGCGCATGCGGGATGCCGCGGCGGCGATTATTCGCGAAGTGGGCGTGGAAACCGGCGGGTCCAATGTGCAGTTTGCCGTGAACCCGGAAAACGGGCGCATGGTGGTGATCGAGATGAATCCGCGGGTTTCCCGCAGCTCCGCGCTGGCCAGCAAGGCTACCGGCTTCCCGATTGCGAAAATTGCCGCGCGGCTGGCGGTGGGCATGTCGCTGGACGAAATTCCCAACGACATCACCAAGAAAACGCCGGCGTGCTTCGAACCCACAATCGACTATGTGGTGGTGAAAATTCCCAAGTGGCAGTTTGAGAAATTTGCGGGCGCCGATACCACGCTGGGCACGCAAATGAAGTCCGTGGGCGAAGTGATGGCCATCGGGCGAACATTCAAGGAAGCGCTGCAGAAGGGCATACGTTCGCTGGAACCGAGCACGCCGTGGCGCGCGCCGGCCGAAGCGCCGGATTCGCTGCTGCGCGAAAAGCTGGCCACGCCGCGGCCCGACCGCATCCACTGGATTCTCACGGCCGTGGAGCACGGCTTGCCCGCCGCGGAAATTTGCCAACTCACGAAAATCGACCCGTGGTTCATTCACCAGATTGAAGAGATCAACGCCGTCAACCGGCGCGCCGCCGCGGTGACGGTGGAAACGGCGTCGAAGGATTTGCTGCGGGAAGTGAAGCGCATCGGCACGAGCGACGAGCAACTGGCGCAGATCTGGAAGACCACGCCGGCGGTGGTGCGCCTGCAACGCGCGCGCTATGGCGTGGCCCCGGTCTTCAAGCGCGTGGACACCTGCGCCGCGGAATTCGAATCCTTCACGCCGTATATGTATTCAACCTACGAGGACGAAGACGAAACTGACGCCTCGCACAAACCGAAAATCATGATTCTGGGCAGCGGGCCCAACCGCATCGGGCAGGGCATCGAATTTGACTACTGCTGTTGCCACGCTTCCTTTGCGTTGCACGCCGACGGGTTTGAGACGCTGATGGTCAACTGCAATCCGGAGACGGTCTCCACCGACTACGACACTTCGGACCGCTTGTACTTCGAGCCGCTGACTCTTGAAGATGTGCTCTCGATCGTCGAGCGCGAAAAGCCGCAGGGCGTAATCGTGCAGTTCGGCGGGCAGACGCCGCTGAACCTGGCGCTGGAATTGAAACGCAATGGCGTGCCCATCGTGGGTACCGCGCCGGAGTCCATTGACCTGGCCGAAGACCGCCGGCGCTTCGGGCGCTTGCTGGACGAATTGCGCATTCCGCAACCGCGCAACGGCACGGCGCTGGTGCCGGAAGAAGCCGCGCGCGTTGCCGGTGAAATCGGTTTGCCGGTGCTGGTGCGGCCGAGTTACGTGCTCGGCGGGCGGGCGATGGTGATCGCCTACGACGTGAACACCGTGCAGGAATATGTGGCGCAAGCGGCGATGATGGGGCCGGCGCGACCGGTGCTGATCGACCAGTTCCTGGAAGAAGCCACGGAAGTGGACGTGGACGCGCTCGCCGACGGCACGGACGTGGTGATCGGCGGAATCATGGAGCACATCGAAGAAGCCGGGGTACACTCCGGCGACTCCTCGTGCGTGCTGCCGCCGGTGAGCCTCTCGCCGAAGGTGCTGGAGACGATTCGGGACTACACGAAGCGGCTGGCAATGGCGCTGAAAGTGGTCGGCTTGATGAACGTGCAGTATGCCATCCAGCGCGAAACGGTCTACGTCCTGGAAGTGAATCCGCGCGCTTCGCGGACCGTGCCGTTTGTCAGCAAAGCCACCGGAGTGCCGCTGGCGAAAGTTGCGGCGCGGCTGATGGTGGGGCGGCGTCTGGCGGACATGCAATTGCCGCTGGTGCATCACAACGGCGTGGCGGAGATTTCCGTGCACGAATATTACTCCGTGAAGTCGCCGGTTTTCCCGTTCAACAAATTCCGCGGCGTGGATACGATTCTCGGCCCGGAAATGCGCTCTACCGGCGAAGTGATGGGGATATCGACTTCCTATGGCCAGGCATTTGCGAAAGCGCAGCTCGCCGCGGGGCAGAAATTGCCACGCACGGGCACGGTGTTCATCAGCGTGAATGATCGCGACAAACGGCAAGTCGGCACCGTGGGCAAAGAACTTGTAGCGCTCGGGTTCAAGCTGGTGGCCACGCGCGGCACGGCTTCGGCGCTCCACGCCACGGGCGTTCCTTGCGATGAAGTCTACAAAGTGAACGAAGGCCGGCCGAATATCGTCGACCTCATTAAAACCGGGAAAATCCATCTGGTCATCAATACGCCGCTGGGCCGCGAATCGTTCTACGACGAGAAATCCATCCGGCGCGCGGCGATTCGCTATAACATTACCTGCATCACGACGATGTCCGCGGCACAAGCGGCGGTGCGCGGGATTCACGCGCTGATCGAATTGCAGCGCGAAGTGTCTTGCCTGCAGGATCTGCACCGGAACAGCGTGACGGTGACCGGCAACTCCGGCGGAGGCGATTGAACCGTGAAGTTTCAAGGTATCTTTCCGGCGCTGACGACGCCCTTTGAGGCGGATGGCTGGGTCTCCCTTGCCGGCTTGAAGGAAAATATCCGCCGTTACAACAAGACCGGACTGGCGGGCTACCTGGTGCTTGGCTCAACGGGCGAGGCCGTGATGCTCCTGCGCGCAGAGGAGGACGCCGTGCTCGCGGCGGTGAAAGAAGTGGCTGCGCCGGAAAAGTTGCTGATCGCCGGGACTGGCGCGGAGTCCACCGGGGAAACGATCGCGCGCACCAAACGCGCTGCAGCGCTCGGCTATCAGGCCGCGCTGGTGAAGACGCCCTATTTCTACAAGCCGGCTTACCGTGCGGAAACCTACATTCGTCATTACCGCGCCGTAGCGGATGCCTCGCCGATTCCCGTGCTGCTCTATTCCGTTCCGGCGTTCACGGGCGTGACGCTGGAATCTCCGGAGATTCTTAAGCTCGCCGAGCACCCCAACATTGCCGGGATCAAGGATAGCTCCGGCAGCGTGCAGCGAGTAGGTGAGGTTGTTTCCGGCGCGCCTGCGAGTTTTCAAGTGCTCACGGGCGGTGCGGCGGTGGTGTATCCGGCGCTGGCCGTGGGCGCCAGCGGAGCGATCCTGGCGCTTGCGTCGGCGCTACCGGAAAAATTCGTGGAGCTGTACGAATTGGTGCAGCAGGGAAAGCATGAGCAGGCCAAGGAGCTGCAACTCGCGTTGGCGAACGTCTCCAAGCGCATCGTCTCTGAAAACGGAATTGCCGGCGTGAAATATGCGATGGACCTGCGCGGCTACAATGGTGGCGTGCCGCGCTTGCCGCTTTTGCCCCTGGCGGAAGAGAAGAAGCAGCAGATCGCCGCGCTCCTGGCGATGCACGAAACGTCGTCCGCGCGCGTCTAACCAGAGCGGGTTTGCTGTCACCGTTAACTGCGATTATCATCTAAACGTTCATGGATTGCCGCGCCATTCCGCCGCAGCAGTTGCCGCACACGTCGAAGCTCTTTCGCGATTTCAATGAAAATTTCTCCGCCGTGCTGGGTTTCTTTGCGCACACACCGGACCTGAAGAGCATCGTTTCCTGCGCGAAGGGGCTCGAGTTCCCGCGCGACCGCCGACTGACCGTGGCGGGCATTCTGCGCGATCAAAACCTGCGCTATGGCCACAGCGCGGAAACGGAAGCGAATCTGAAGCGCCTGGAAGGGGGCGCAGTTGCCGTGGTCAGCGGCCAGCAGGTGGGACTTTTCGGCGGTCCGGCGTACGCGTTTTACAAAGCGTTGAGCGTAATCGAAACGGCGCGCCATTTGACGGACGAGGGCATTCCCGCCGTACCGGTGTTCTGGATGGCCACCGAAGATCACGACGTGGACGAAGTGCGCCACACCACGTGGTTTGCCGACGGCAAGCTGCACCGGTTGGAACTTCCAAAGCCCGCGGAAGACGCCGTCCCTGTGGGCACGATTCCGCTCGGCGACGCCGTCGTCGAGCTGGTGGAGCAGGCCATCGCGCAATTAGCCGGGCCTGCCGCCGCGCAGATCGCGGAGCTTCTCCACAGCAGTTACACGCGCCTGGATACCTACACCAGCGCGTTTGGCAAACTTTTTGCCCGGCTCTTCGGGGATCATGGGCTTATCCTGCTCGATCCCCTGGATCACCGTTTGCACGGCGTAGCCGCGCCCATTTTGCGGGCAGCGCTGGCGGAACGTGATTCGCTGAACGAGTTGCTGCTGCGCCGCGGCAAGAAGTTGGAGAACGCCGGGTATGAGGTGCAGGTCAAAGTGACTTCGCGCAGCACGCTGCTGTTTTCCCTGACGGGCGGCAAGCGTCAGGTGATTACCGCGGCCAACGGGAATTTTAATTGCGGCGGGAAAAGCTGTACGCGGGAAGAGGCGTTGCGCGGCGTGGAGCTCGCCCCGGAAAACTTCAGCCCGAACGCGCTGTTCCGGCCGGTGGTGCAGGATTATTTGCTTCCCACGGTGGCATACTTCGGGGGCCCGGCGGAGATTTCTTATTTCGCGCAATCGCAGGTGCTGTACGAAAAGTTGTTGGGGCGCATGCCGGTGATCTTGCCGCGCGCGGATTTTACTCTCGTTGATCCGAAGGGCGACCGGTTGCTGAAGAAGTACGGCCTGGACGTGGAAGATGCCTGGAGAGGCAAGCAGGAATTGCGCAAAAAGATGTACGGGGCCAATGTGCCGAAGAAACTGGCGCGGGAGTTCGACACGAATTTGCGGCAGACGGAAAAGAACCTGAAGAAGCTGCACCATGCCATCGCCAAAGTGGATCCCACGGTGCAGGGAACGATCGCCCGCGTGGAAAAGCGCATGCGCTACCAGTTGCAACGCTTGCGCGAAAAAACCGGCGCTTCGCTGGACCGCCACGAGAAAATCATCGCGCAGCATGAGGAGTTCCTGGAGAACCTGCTGTATCCGCAGAAGGGGCTGCAATCGCGCGATTTGTGTTTCCTGCCGTTTCTGGCGCGCTGGGGCAGCGGGGGGCTGAAGGAATTGCAGAAGCTGGCCAGCGCCAAGAAGCCTGGGCAACACTGCATCGTCCCTATCCCGTAAAGCGTGCCTCGCCATACGTAAGTAGATTCCCCTGTACATTGCCGCGACGCGCTCCTATACCTTCATTTAGGATTTCACGCTCAGGGAGAATGAAGATGCAGAGCATACGCGTAAGGACCGATCGGCGCACGCAGATGGTGGACATCACCGTGGAGGTGCAGCGCGTGGTGACGGCGCTGGGCGTGCGCGTGGGAACGTGCTTCCTCTATGTGCCGCACACGACCGCCGCGATCCTGATCAACGAGCACGCCGATCCGGACGTGGCGAGTGACGCCGAGGGCGCGCTGGACAGGATCGTGCCCATGGCCGGGCCGTATCGCCACAGCGAAGGAAACTCCGATGCGCATGTGAAAACCATGCTCGTCGGCGTCAGCCAGTTCGTTTTCGTGGAGGAAGGGAAGCTGGCGCTGGGGCGCTGGCAGGGAATTTTCTTCGCGGAGTTCGACGGGCCGCGCGAACGCCACGTGTACGTGAAGGTGCTGCCTGATCGCGTGTAGAGAGACTGCGGGGAAATGCTTGATGACATTTCCTCAGGGGCTAAAGCCCAATAACTGCCAAGCACTTAATGTCGGAGCTAAAGCTCCGACCCCCTGACCTGAAGCAAGTGGTGTGAATTTCTCGAGCGCGGAGAGATGTCTGCGTGCTGGTGTGCTAGAGTTTGGAGCGATGGGGAAAGCCGGCGTTTACATTCAGGTGCCGTTTTGCCAGACGAAGTGCACCTACTGCAACTTCCACACAAACATAGTGTCGGTGGGCCGCTTTGCTCCGTACGCGGAGGCGGTGTGCCGGGAGATTTGCGAGCATGCAGCGTTGTTGCGCGCGGCGGGCGTGGAGTGGAGCGAAGCACAAGAACGAGCGGCTTCGGAAATTGTTGTGGTGGATACGGTGTACATCGGTGGGGGCACGCCGAGCCTTCTGGAGCCTGCGCTTCTGGCGGACATGCTGCGTGCTTTGCGCGAGACGTTCGCCTGCGCCTGGGAAGAGGTGACGCTCGAGGCCGACCCCGAAACGATCGAAGCGGAAAAGGCCGTACAATGGGCGGCCGCGGGAATCCAGCGCATCAGCCTGGGGACGCAATCCTTCGTGGATGAGGAGCTCAAGGCCGCGGGACGCCTGCACCGGCGCGAAGATATTTACCGGGCGGTGCCCATCCTGCGCGATGCCGGGATATGCAATATCAGCTTCGACCTGATCGCCGGGCTACCGAAGCAAACGCGGGAAAGCTGGGGCACGTCGCTCGATGAATTGGTCGCGCTGTCTCCCGAGCACGTTTCCGTTTACATGATGGAGATTGATGAAGGCAGCCGGCTGGGGCTGGAAGTCCTGCAAGGCGGCACGCGCTACAGCGCGCGCGATTTGCCCAGCGAAGATGAGATGGCGGAATTTTACGAGACCGCGCAGGCCATCTTGAAAGCCGCCGGTTACGAGCAGTACGAAATCTCCAACTGGGCCAAGCCGGGACATGCTTCGCGGCACAACCTGAAATACTGGCGGCGCGAGGCGTACCTGGGATTCGGCGCGGGCGCGCATTCGTTTTCCGGAACGCAGCGCTGGGCGAATACGCATGACGCAGCGGCTTATGTCGCCGCGATCAGCGCAGGGCGCAGCGCGGCGGAAAGCGTGGAGCGTGTGACGCGCGAGCAGGCGCTCGAAGAAGAGCTGTTCCTGGGCTTGCGGCAGCTTGGCGGCATCGATCTGCCGCGCATCCAGCGTGAATACAGCGTCAATCTTGAAGAAAAAGTGGGGCGGCTGGCTTCCGCGGGAATGATTGAGCGGGAGGGCGAACTGGTGCGGCTGGCGGCGGGAAAACTGAGCATCTCGAACGAAGTGATCGTGGAATTGCTGCGGTGAGTAAGGGCAACAGAGGTTGGCACGGCGACACAGAGAACACGGAGAAGCACACATGAGTTATACGGTGGCAAAAGGGAATCAGATGGTGGACCCGGATGACGTTTCGCCGGCGGATGGCGTGGTGGACCTACGCAGCGATACGGTGACGCGCCCGAGCGAGGAAATGCGGCGCGCCATGGCCACGGCGCAGGTGGGCGACGATGTTTACGGCGAGGATCCCACGGTCAACCGCCTGCAAAAGCGCGCCGGGGAAATGTTTGGCAAGGAAGCGGCTTTGTTTGTGCCCACGGGCTGCATGGGCAACCTGATCTGCATCAAAATTTGGACGCACCACGGCAGCGAAGTGATTTGCGAGGAGCGCAGCCACGTCAACCTGTACGAGTTGGCGTCCATGTCGGCCATCGCGGGCTGCATGCCGCGCGCGACGCGCGGCGGCGATGACGGCATCCTGACCTGGAAGCAAATTGAGGCGGTCGTGCGTCCAAAGATTTATTACGACTCGCAGACCGCGCTGGTGTGCCTGGAGAACACCAGCAACATGGCCGGCGGCACGGTCTATCCCACGGAACGCGTGAATGACATTTGCGACCACGCACACGCCCTGGGTTTGAAAGTGCATCTGGATGGGGCGCGCATCTTCAATGCGGCGGTGGCGTTGGGCGATGACGTGGCGCGCATGACCCAAAAGGTGGACTCCGTGATGTTCTGCTTGTCGAAAGGCTTGGGCGCGCCGGTGGGCTCGATGGTTCTCGGGTCGAAGGAGTTTATCGAGCGGGCGCGCATCTACCGCAAGTTGTTTGGCGGAGGAATGCGGCAAGTGGGCGTGCTTGCGGCGGCGGGACTGATCGCGCTGGAAAAGTCACCCTCGCGCCTGCATGAAGATCACGAAAATGCCAGCCGCCTGGCGCAGGGCATCGCGGCGATTGTCGGATTGAAGATCGATCCGGCGAGCGTGAAGAGCAACATCGTGATTTTCGATTGCACGGGGAGCGGCATGACCGCGGTGGAGTTGTGCGACGCGCTGCACGGCAAAGGTGTGTGGGCGCAGGACACGGCGCTGTATTCGGTGCGCATGGTGACACACTGGAACGTGAATCGCGCCGGGATCGAAAAGGCGCTGGTGGAGTTGCAGTCGATAGCTGGCAAAAAAGTGGGGCGGAGCGCCTGAGACGGCGTTCGCCATCGACGCTCGGGTGGCACAGAGTACAAGGAGATACGAAGATGAGATCCGCATGGAAGCGCACGGCTGTGGGGGTATTGTGTTTTGCGATGTTGGGAGCGATGGGGGCGCGGGTGGCCAGGGGGCAGGCAAAACCCGCGCCGATGCCCGAAGAAGCGAAGAAGTTCATCGAAGAAGCGGAGCAACGGTTGTTCGATCTGAACAACAGGGCATCGCGCGCTTCCTGGGTGCAGGAAAATTTCATCACCGACGATACGGAGCAGATCGCGGCGGATGCGAACGAGATACTGAACACCGCAAGCGCGAAGTATGCGAAAGAGGCGCACCGCTATGATGGCGTGAAGCTCTCGCCGGAATTGGCGCGCAAAAGGCTGCTGCTGGAACTGGCCACCGGCTTTCCCGCCCCCGATGATCCCAAGGCGCAGAAGGAACTCGCGCAGGTGATGGCTTCCCTCGACGGCGATTATGGAAAAGGGAAGTGGTGTCCGGATGGCGACAAGAAGCCATGCCTGGACATAACCGCGGTTGAAAGGCTGATGGCCACGAGCCGCGATCCCGAGGAATTGAAGCGCGCGTGGATTGGATGGCACGCCGTGGGCGCACCAATGCGGCAGCGCTATGCGCGCATGGTGGAGCTGGGCAATCAGGGCTCGAAAGAATTGGGCTACGCCGACGTGGGCGCGTTGTGGCGTTCCAATTACGACATGCCGCCGGACGAGTTTGCCAAGGAACTCGATCGCCTTTGGGAGCAGTTGCGGCCGTTGTACTTGTCGCTGCATGCCTATGTCCGCGGGCAATTGGCGAAAAAATACGGCAAGGACGTTGTGCCGCCAAACGGGCCGATTCCCGCGCACCTGCTGGGAAACCTCTGGGCGCAGGAATGGAACAACGTGTATGACCTGATGGATTCGCCGAAACCCGCGCAGAGTTTCGACCTCACGAAAATCCTCCAGGAGCGCAAGACCGATCCAAAGGGCATGGTCAAGTATGGCGAAAACTTCTTCCTGTCGCTGGGCTTCCCGCCGCTGCCGAAAACCTTTTGGGAGCGCTCGCTCTTCACCAAGCCCGCGGACCGCGACGTGGTTTGCCATGCCAGCGCGTGGGACGTGGATTCCAAGGACGACCTGCGCATCAAGATGTGCATCCAGATCACCGAGGAAGATTTCCGCGTGATTCATCACGAACTGGGCCACAATTTTTACCAGCGCGCATACGACACGCAGCCGCCGCTGTTTCAGAACAGCGCGAACGACGGCTTTCACGAAGCTGTTGGCGACACCATCGCGCTTTCCGTCACGCCCGAATACCTGAAAAAAATCGGGCTGATTGACACGGTTCCGCCGGCCTCGGGCGATACGGACTACCTGCTGCAGCAGGCGCTCGAGAAAGTGGCGTTTCTCCCGTTTGGGCTGGTGATTGACAAGTGGCGCTGGCAGGTGTTCTCCGGCCAGGTGAAGCCGGAGCAGTACAACAAGGCGTGGTGGAACTTGCGGGAGAAATATCAAGGCGTGGCGCCGCCGGTGGCGCGCTCGGAAGCGGATTTCGATCCGGGCGCGAAGTATCACGTACCGGGAAACGTGCCCTACATGCGCTATTTTCTGGCGCGCATTTACCAGTACCAGTTTCAACTCGCGCTGTGCAAGGAAGCCGGGGTCGAGGGGCCGCTGCACCGCTGCTCGATCTACGGGAACAAAAAGGCGGGGGAAAAGTTGAACGCCATGCTGTCCCTGGGCGCCAGCAAGCCGTGGCCGGACGCACTGGAAGTGCTGACCGGGCAGCGGGAAATGGATGCCACGGCGCTGGCCGATTATTTTGCGCCGCTGAAGACCTGGCTCGACGAGCAGAACAAAAAGAACGGGTATCCCGTCGGCTGGTAGCCGGATCGCGGGCGTTCCCGGAAGCAGGTTGCAGCATTGACGACCGCCAGGTGCGCGCCGCCTCAACATTAGATAAACTTTGGGTCTGTATTAGAATAACGTTGAGGCCCAAAAAGTCTTTGTCATCCCGAGCGAAGCGAGGGATCTGCTTTTCGCATGGGACCAGGGAAAAGCAGGTTCCTCGCCCCGTTCAAAAAGCGAACGGGGCTCGGAATGACATTTCCTTGGCTTTTTCAGCAGCCTGAATGCCGAGGTGACGCCCGCGTGGATTTTACCTTTAGCGAAGAACAGCAGCATTTGCGCAAGAGCGTGCGCGAATTTGCCGAAGGGGAGATTGCGCCGCACGTCCTGGAATGGGATGAGGCATCGCACTTCCCGCAGGAAATTCTTCCCAAGCTCGCGGAGATGGGCCTGCTCGGCGTCATTTTTCCGGAAGAATACGGCGGCGCGGGGCTTGGCTATCTGGAATACGCGGCCGTTGTGGAGGAGCTTTCGCGCGTGGATGGCGCGGTCGGGTTGACCGTGGCGGCGCACAATTCGCTGTGCAGCAATCACATTTACAAATTCGGGAACGACGAGCAGAAGCGCAAGTACCTGGTGCCGCTCGCGCAGGGCAAGAAACTTGGCGCATGGTCGCTGACCGAGCCGGAAGCCGGCTCTGACGCCGGCGGCACGCGGACGACGGCGGTGCGCGACGGCAAGCACTGGGTGCTGAACGGCGCGAAGACGTTCACCACGAACGGACGCTTCGCCGATACCTGCGTGGCCATGGCCGTCACGGACAAGTCCAAGGAATCGCACGGCATCAGCGCGTTTATCCTCGAAAAAGGCATGCCGGGTTTCCGTCCGGGGAAGAAAGAAAACAAGCTGGGCATGCGCGCCAGCGATACTTCCGAAGTGATCTTCAGCGATTGCCGCGTGCCTGCGGAAAATTTGCTCGGCCCGGAAGGCGAAGGGTTCATCAGCAGCCTGAAGATTCTGGATGGCGGGCGCATCTCGATTGCCGCGTTGGCGTTGGGCATGGCGCAGGGCGCGCTGGAAGCCGCCACGCGTTACGCCAAGCAGCGCAAGCAGTTTGGCAAGACCATCAGCGAATTTCAGGCCATCCAGTTCAAGCTGGCCGACATGGCCACGGAAGTGGAAGCCGCGCGCCTGCTGGTGTATCAGGCGGCGTGGCTCGCCGACCGGAAGGATGTGCGCTTCACCCGCGAATCCAGCATGGCGAAGCTGTTTGCCAGCGAAGTAGCCGTCCGCGTGGCCAACGAGTGCGTGCAAATCCACGGCGGCTACGGCTTCATCAAGGATTACCCCGCGGAGAAGTTCTACCGCGACGTCAAGCTGTGCACCATCGGCGAGGGCACCAGCGAAATCCAGCGCCTGGTCATTGCAAGGCAACTGCTGGGTGGACGCTAAGGGCTGCCTGTCATGGCGGCTCGGCCCGCGTCACCCTGCGGAGCCTAGGGGCCGTCGTTCTGGTCGGGGACGGTCGGGTCTTGCGTTGCAGGCTTTGCTCCTCGGTCTTTTTCGTACTCTCGGAGTAGAGCGCGGATTTGGCCGTTGGCGATGGCCGCTGGGTGTGTTCTGCGGAGGGCGACCCAGTAGTCGTTGTGGAGGCCGAGCAGAATGAAGAGCAGACAAAGGGCGAGGTAGTATCTGTTTCCCAATTCGGGCGCCAGTAGGGTCGCGGCGAGGCCACACCAGCCTGATGCTTCTGACGCGATCATAAGGAGAGGGCCTCGCCACTCCACGTCGGTTGGAGTGCCTATCGACCAGAAGAGAGGTTCCCACTCTTCTTCAAGATCGCTGAGGTCTATCCCGTATCGTTGCTGCAGGAGCTTGCGTGCGAGTCTGTGCCAAGCTGTTGTGGCGACTCGCTCCGGTTTTTCTGGGTCAGCGGCGTGCTTGGCGATGCGGTTGCGGAATTGGTGAAAGCGTTGGCGGCTGGCGAAAAATCGGAATTGCGTGAGCCAGTTCAGTAGGGGCAGCAGAGGCTGCCTTGTGAGTTCTTCCACGAGTATGAGTCGGGGCCGGTGCAGGTAGCACAGTAGGAGCTGGATGAGGGCGACAAAGAGCATGAAGGCGTTTCCAACGATGAAGGCGAGAAAGAGTGCGATTGCCAGTTGAAGATACGGGCTGAGCGGAATGGCGTGCTGGGTCTTCGCGAGGTGATTGCCGATGAGTTCGGGATTTCCGAGCAGGATGGACACTTCGAAGAACAGGCCGGGGATCAGTGCGGTTAGGTAGATCAGCGCGGTTCGGGGGACGGCCTTTGAGACGTCGAGGTTGAGCATGGGCTGTACTCCCACCACGACTACTCTACTTTCTCATCCGTAGCGATGTCTAGGTGAACAACGCGCCTTCCGGCCCGCGGCGGGTGAGGATGGACAACCTGGGCCGCGGTCGAGTTGGAGGGCGGCGAACGGCGAGGCGGGTGATTAGGCGGAGTAGCGTGGTTTCGCTTGGCGGATCGCCTCGGGCAGGAAATAATAGGAGCATGCCGCAGCGTGCCACAGCCGATTCACCAGGAACACATGCATCGCAACGTTAAGGAGTGGGCCGCGAAGGTCCGCCAGGGCGACGTGCGCGCGATTTCCCGCGCCATCACCGCGATTGAGAATCACGCGCCCGAAGCCGAGGAATTGCTGCGGGAAGTTTTTCCCGCGACGGGGCAGGCTTACCTGACGGGCATCACCGGCGCGCCCGGGACCGGCAAGAGCACGCTGGTGGATCGCCTGGCCGCGTACTACCGCAAGCGCGACGAACGCGTCGGCGTGGTCGCCGTGGATCCCACCAGCCCGTACTCCGGCGGGGCGATTTTGGGCGATCGCATACGCATGCAGGGCCACGCGGGCGATAGCGGCATTTTTATCCGCTCGATGGCCACGCGCGGATTTTTGGGCGGGCTGGCGCGCGCAACCGCGGAAGTGGCGCTGCTGCTGGATGCGGCGGGCAAGCGCCAGGTGCTGATCGAAACCGTGGGCGTCGGCCAAGATGAAATTGATATCGTGCGGCTGGCGGATTGCGTGGTGGTTGTGCTGGTGCCCGGCCTGGGAGACGACATCCAGAGCATGAAGGCCGGGCTGATGGAGATTGGCGACATTTTCGTGCTGAATAAGGCGGACCGTGAGGGTGCGGACCGATTGGAGGAACAGCTTCACGCCATGCTATCGCTGGTGATGCCGCATGATGGCTGGCACCCGCCGGTGATGCGCACGGTGGCGACGGAAAATCGCGGCATCGCCGAACTTGCGGAAACCATCGAGAAATTCCGCAAACATTTCGAGGCCAGCGGCGAGCGGCAGAAAAAGCACGTCGAGCACTGGAAGAATCGCCTGGTGGAGATGGTGGAGTCGCGTTTGCTTGAAAAAGTGCTGGGCGGAAAAGAGGGCGAGGCGAAGCTGCGCGAATTGGCGACGGAGGTGGCCGAGCGGAAGAAGGATCCCTTCACCGCCGTCAGCGAAATCCTGAAGGGGAGCGGGGTGGATCGCTGAGCGCCATTGCACAAGTGGTGTTCGGGAGGGCACGGCTTTTTACCCTGACCGCCGCGAAGGACACAGGCAGAGGGAAAGGTTTTTTCTTTAGGAGGCCGGGGCTTCAGCCCCGGCGTAAAGCTTTCGTCACGAAGGGGCTTTAGCCCCTGAAGAAAGGTTTTTGATCTGTTTCAGCAGCCTCCTCAGCCGTAGCGAGGGGCTTCGGAGCTTCAGGGGCTAAAGCCCAAGTCATTTGGGCGTGGCTACGTGGGGGCTGAAGCCCCCACCTCCCAAGGAGATGAATCCACTTTGGCGACATTGGGGTTTTGTTGCAGATTTGCTCCTGACGCGCCACCATATCCTCTTGCGTTAGATCACGGCGTACAATGTTTATCCGCTCCAAACGCTGGAGACCAAGCGCAGAGCGACAAAATCGAGATCGAGCCGGTGGACCTGAACCGGTAGGTAATCCCAGGAGAAAAATGCATGGCACGGGTGAAAAAAGGGAAAGGGAAGAGTGCGCGGGGCAGCGCAAAAGGCCCGGTGGCGGAAATTGGCGTGATTGGCGGCAGCGGGCTGTACGGGATGAATGGTCTTACCGACACGCGCGAGATCCGCGTGAAGACCCCGTTTGGCGATCCCTCGGACGCGATCGTTATCGGCACGCTGGAAGGGAAGCGCGTGGCCTTTCTGGCGCGCCACGGACGCGGGCATCGTCTGCTGCCCAGCGAGCTGAATTTTCGCGGCAACATCTACGCGATGAAGCTGCTGGGCGTGGAGCGCGTCATCTCCGTCAGCGCCGTGGGATCGCTGCGGGAAGAGTTGCGCCCCGGCGAGTTCCTGGTACCCGACCAGTTTTTCGACAGCACCAAGGGCCGCGCCTCCACCTTCTTCGGAAATGGGCTGGTGGCGCATGTCACGTTTGACAAGCCCACGTGCGCGCAACTGTCCACGGTGCTCGCCGATGCTTGCGTTTCTTCTGGCGTAGCGGTTCACCGCCGGGGCACCTACATCTGCATGGAAGGGCCGCAATTCTCCACGCTCGCGGAGGCCAACTTCCATCGCGCCATGAAATTCGACGTGATCGGCATGACCAACGCGACCGAAGCCAAACTGGCGCGCGAAGCCGAGCTGTGCTACGCCACCATCGCCATGATCACGGATTACGATTGCTGGCACCCGCAACACGACTCGGTCACGGTGGCGCAAATCATCGCTACGCTGAATCAGAACGCCGGCAACGCGCAAAACGTCCTGCGTGAAGCGATCAAGACCATGCCGGGGGCGCGCGGTTGCAAGTGTGGCTCGGCGCTGGCGCATGCGATTCTGACGGACCCCAAAGTTATCCCCGCGAAAACCAAGAAAAATCTCGCGGCGCTGATCGGTAAGTACGTTTCCTAGTGCCCTGCGGAGGAATCCGCTTTTGTTTTCATCGCGGCAGAAAAAGCAGATTCCTCGCTTCGCTCGGAATGACAAGATGGGATTATCCTTGAAGGCGGATAGGAGAAACTCGTGTCGCTACTCGTGGTTGGTTCGGTTGCTTATGATGCGCTGGAAAGTCCTTACGGGAAGGTGGACCGCACGCTCGGCGGGGCCGCCACTTATTTTGCCGTGGCCGCGCGGTTTTTCACGCCGGTGAGCCTGGTGGCCATTGTCGGCGACGATTTCAGCGCGACAGATGAAGCCGTTTTCCGCAGCCGCTCGATTGACATCGAAGGCCTGGAGCGCGCTGCCGGCAAGTGTTTCTTCTGGGCCGGACGCTACTCGGAAAACCTGAATGATCGCGTGACGCTGGCAACGGAGCTAAACGTTTTCGCGGAGTTCAAACCGCGCTTGCCGGAAAAGTATCGCTCCTCGAAATATGTTTTCCTGGCGAACATCGCGCCGGACCTGCAGCGTGACGTCCTTCACCAGGTGAAGGGCAAGCCGAAACTCGCCGCCATGGACACCATGAACTATTGGATCGAGCGCACCAACGCGGAATTGCGGGAGACGCTCAAGCACGTGGATATCCTGATGATCAACGATTCGGAAACGCGGCAGCTTTCCAGCGAGCATAACCTGCTGCGCGCCGCCCGCTCTATTTTCAAGATGGGGCCCTCCACTCTGGTAGTGAAGCGCGGGGAATACGGCGCCATGCTCGTGGACAAGCACGGCGTCTTCTGTGTACCGGCCTTCCCCCTGGAGGAGCCGCACGATCCCACGGGCGCGGGCGACAGTTTTGCCGGCGGCTTCATGGGCTATCTGGCCGGCAGTGGCGGGAGCAACGACGCGGCGCTGCGGCGCGCCATGGTGTACGGCTCGGTGATGGGCAGCTTTGCCGTGGAGAAATTCGGCCTGGAGCGCCTGCTGCACCTGAAAAAGAGCGAGATACACGCCAGAGCACGGCACTTCTTGAAATTGACGCAATTCAAACTGTAAATAGTAGAATCACCTTGAAACGGACAAGGCCGTTTGGGGATGCTTTCCTTTCACCAAATTCTTTTGCGCATGATGTTTGCCGCCGGGCTGGGCGCGGCCATTGGCGTGGAGCGCGATCTGCGCCGCCGCCCCGCGGGAATCCGCACGAGCGCGTTCGTCTGCCTGGCCACGGCGCTCTTCACCATACTTTCCAATGAATTGGCGCGTCTCTGGGGCGATACCAGTGGCACGCGCATCGCGTCCAACATTGTCCAGGGCGTCGGCTTCCTCGGCGCAGGCGCCATCCTGAAAGACAACGCGGGACTCCTCGGGATGACCACCGCCGCGACGATTTTTGTGGAAGCAGCCATCGGCATGGCGGCGGGCGGGGGATTCTACGGCGTCGCCGCTTCGGCCACGGGGATCGTGTTGTTTGCGCTGGTGGTGCTGGGCTGGAGCGCGGAGAAGCTGCACCTGAAAGCCCGGGTAAGGGTGTTCCGCTTCACCACCAGCCACGCAGAGAATGTCGCCACGGAAATCCAGCGACTGATGGCCAGCCTGAAAGTTTCGATGAATCATTTTCGTGTCTCGATGGCGGGCACGAATTCCATTGTGGAATTCGAAGCGGACGTGAGTGTGCACCAGCAGGAACAAATCGTGCAACAACTGAACCGTCAGGGCGTGGTGACCGAGGTGGTTCCGGTCGAGGGCCGCCACGAATGAAACGCCGCTCCGTTCACCTGCAAAAGCCCAAGGCCCTGCACAAGGGTTCCCGAATAGCCATCGTTTCTCCATCGTCTCCTGCGGACCCTGCCGCCCTTTCGGCGGGTGTGGCGGAACTTCGCCGGCTTGGCTTTCGGGTTGAAGATCCGCCAATACTCCATCCGCAAGGCTACTTCGCCGGGCCGCATGAGGAACTCATCCGGCACTTGCGCAAGCCATTTCACGACAAGAGTGTTGACGGAGTGATTGCCACGCGCGGGGGTTACGGCGCGAACTACCTCATTGATCTAAGGTTGGCCACGTCTATCGCCGGTCCAAAGTGTCTCATCGGCTTCAGCGACTTGAACGTCATTCAACTGCTGCTTTACGAGGTGCGGAGTTGGGCAGGCTTTTACGGTCCCATGGTGGCCGCGGGATTCAATCACGGCGCCAATGAAGCTTCTGGCTACGACGTGATCTCATTTTGGCAAACCGTCAGCGAAACAAAGCGTGGATGGAAGATTCCGCTTCAGGCTGAATGCCTGGCTTCCGGCAGCGCCACCGGACGTCTTGTCGGCGGTTGCTTGACGATGCTGCAAACGAGTCTTGGAACGGGCTGGGCTCCGGACACAAGAGAAGCCATCCTGGTTCTGGAAGATCGCGCGATGAAACCGTATCAGGTGGATCGCGCGTTGCGCCACTTGTGGCAAGCCGGCAAGCTGCAAGACGTGCATGGCGTTGTGCTGGGTGATTTCCCGGATAGCGAACCTGCTGTGGCAGGCAGCCCTAGCATTCCAGAACTTTGCGAGCGAATCCTGGGGCCGCTCGGTGTTCCCATCGTCTACGGCGCGCCCATCGGCCATACCAAGCGGCCCATGCTCACGATTCCGCTCGGCGTGCGCGCAAAATTGCATGCCAAAGGAGAAGGCACGCTCGAAATTCTGGAGCCGGCAGTGATCGAATAAACTGAGGACTCTTACTTGGCCAAGGTAAAACACATCCACATGATTGGGATTGCGGGTTCGGCCATGGCGCCGCTCGCCGGAATGCTGCGCGAACGCGGCTATCGCGTGACCGGGTCGGATGCGGGCGTCTATCCACCATCCTCCACGCTGCTCGAATCGCTGGGAATAGGGTTCTCCGCCAAGTTCGATGCCGCGAATCTTACGCCTGCGCCCGACCTGGTGGTGGTGGGCAACGCGATCTCTCGCGGCAACGTGGAAGTCGAGGAGATGCTCGACCGCAAGCTGAAATATCACTCCCTGCCGGAAATCCTTGAGGAAGAATTCCTCCCCGGAAAGCATTCCATCGTCGTCAGCGGCACACATGGAAAAACCACCACCACCGCCATGCTCGCCTGGATTTTTCAGGTGGCGGGGAAGAAGCCCAATTTTCTAGTGGGCGGCATCGCCGAAAATTTCGGCAAGAGCTACGGCCTCGGCGGCGGCGAAGAGTTCATTCTGGAAGGCGACGAATACGATTCCGCCTATTGGGACAAAGCCGCGAAATTTTTCCATTACCATCCGGATGACCTGATCATCACCTCGCTCGAATACGATCACGCCGATATTTACGCCGATTTCGACGCCTACGAGTTGGCCTTTCGCCGGCTGGTCAATCTGGTGCCGCGGCGCGGGCGCATCGTCGTTTGGGGCGACGCGGATGCCGGCCAAGCGCTGCGCCACGCCACGGAAAAAGCCTTTTGCCCCGTGATTACGTATGGCCTGGAGAGCGGCAACGATTGGAGCGCCGCGGACGTGCAATCCGACGGCGACGGCATGAAGTTTCGCGTCAAATACAAGGGCGAGGCTTACGGTGAATTTCGGCTGGCCGCCATCGGCCACCACAACGTTTTGAATGCGCTGGCGGCGCTGGTCATCGCGCGGGGGCGCGGGATCGGACGCGAGGCCCTGCAACAGGCGCTCGAAACCTTTCGCAGCGTGCGGCGTCGCATGGATGTGAAAGGCGAGGTGGACGGCATCGTGGTGGTTGACGATTTTGCGCATCATCCGACCGCCGTGCGCGCAACAATCGAAGCCGCGCGCCTGCGCTGGCCGGACCGCCGTTTGTGGGCGATTCTGGAGCCGCGATCGAATTCCATGCGCCGCCGCGTTTTTCAGGATGCCCTGCCACCGGCGCTGGCGCTGGGCGATCGCGCCCTGCTGGGCAGCGTGCATCGCGCCGGACAATTGAGCGAGGAGCAGCGCCTCGACCCGGAAACGGTCGCTGCCGCCGTTCGCAAGCTCGGGAAAGACGCGCGCGTCCTGCCGGGAGCGGATGCTATTGCCGATCTTCTCGCCGCCGAAGCGCGCCCCGGCGATTTGCTGCTGGTGATGTCCAATGGTAGCTTTGATGGCTTGTGCGAAAAGCTTCTGAAGAAATTGGCGGCAAAACAAATTCCCACCGGGGCTCAAGCAAAGTGACGCCAGGCGCGCGAAGGTTGCCGTATACAGCCGCAGCGGCGATTCTCTGCCTGTTTCTGGTTTCACCTCCGGCATTACGCGCGGAAATCCGCTACGCAGTTTCCCTCGCTCATCCGGAGCAGCACCTCTTTCACGTCTCCATCGAAATTCCCGATGTTAAAGATGAATTGAAGCTGCAAATGGCCGCCTGGAACGCGCTCTACGAAATTCGCGATTTCAGCAGCCACGTGCAGCAAGTTCAGGCCTTCATGGACGGCCAACGTGTGCCCATCGAGAAGTTGGACAAGCTCACCTGGCACGTCAAAGGCAGCGGCACGGTCACCGTGCGCTACGACACGTTCTGGGACGATCCCGGCCCGTTCAACTCCCAGCTCAACGGAGAGCACGCCTTCATCAATCCGGCGATGATTCTGCTGTATGTACCCGAGCGGCGCGCGGAAAAAAGCGTCATCACGCTCAGTGATGTGCCGGGTCAATGGCGTGTGGCTTCTGAAACGCTCAGTGGCGGGGTCCTGCAGAGCCAAACTTTCCTGCTGGAAGCGGCCAGCTACGACGCACTGGCGGATGCCCCGATTGAGGCGTCGAAATTCGAGGAGTTCACCCTGCCCGACGTTTCACCACCGGTTCGCGTGGTCATCCATGGCGACAGTTGGAAAAAACACGATGTTGAAAGCGCGCTGCGCAAAATCGTCACTTACGAAGTCAAAATGATGGACGGCGCTCCTTACGACCACTACACCTTCATTTTCCACACGGGGAAAGCCGCTAACGGCGCCGGCGGTGGCATGGAGCACGCCAATTGCACCGCGATCTACGCATCGTCCGCGTCGTACCTGCAAAACGTCGCCGCGCACGAATTTTTCCACGCGTGGAACGTCAAGCGCATCCGCCCCGCCTCCCTTGAGCCCCTTGACTACACGCGCGAGATGTACACTGGCGCGTTGTGGTTCGCCGAAGGTGTCACCAACACCTATGGCGCCTACACGCTGGTGCGCACGGGCCTCTGGAGCAAGCAGGAGTTTTACCAGGACCTCAGCGGCCAGATCAGCGAACTCGAAGGCCGCCCTGCCGAGCAGTGGCAAAGCGCGGAGCAATCCAGCCTGGACGCCTGGCTGGAGAAGTACGCGCTCTACAACCAGCCGCAGCGCAGCGTTTCGTATTACACCAAGGGCCAAGTCCTTGGGATTCTGCTTGACATCATCATTCGCGACCGCACGGACAACCAGAAGAGCCTCGACGACGTCCTCCGCACCATGAACCGGGACTTCGCCAAGGAAGGGAAGTTCTATCGCGACAGTCTGGACATACGGCTGACCGCGGAGAAGGTCACGGGCACTTCCCTTGAGGATTTCTTCGCCAAATACGTGAGTGGCGCAGAGCCCCTGCCATACATCGAACTGCTGGCTCGCGCCGGCCTCGAATTGCACCAGCGGGAAATCATCCACGCTGTAACGGGTTTAACCGCGGAACGCGATCCCAACGGCCCCTGGACCGTCCGAGCCGTGGATGCGGATGGACCCGCGGCAAAGAGCGGCCTGCTTGTCGGCGACGAAATTGTGCGCTGGAACAATGGCGAAGCTCCGCGCAGGCCGGAACACTGGCTCAGCCAGCAAAAACCGGGCGACACATTGCACCTGCGCGTGCGTCGCGACGATAAGGACCAGAACATCGACATTCGGCTCGGCGAACAGCGGGAAAAGTTTTACCAGGTTGCGGAGAGCGCGAATGCCGGCGATCGCGCGCGGCGCATTCGCGAGGGCATCCTGCGCGGCGGCACCGATCCGGTCACTGCCAGAAATCGCTGAAGGGGCACTTGACCCGGCGCCGATGATTGGAGAGAGTTTTTCCTAGAGCATGCTGCGTGGGGCTTTCATCTGCGTTTTTGTGACGCTGTACATCCTGGTGCTGGGGCCGCCGCTGCTCATCTACACCTTCGTTACCCGTCATGTTGATCCGCTGTACTGGGCAGGCGTGAACGGCGTGATTTTTCTGGTGCGTTGCGTGGGCGTGCGCGTCCATGTGAAGGGCCTGGAACGCATTCCGCCCGGCACGTGCATTTTTGCCGCGAATCACACGAGCTCCGCGGACGCGCCCGCGGTGGTGTGGTCCATCCCGCGCCGCATCGCCATTCTGCTGAAGCGCTCGCTCTTCGAATATCCGATTGCGGGCCAGGCGTTTCATCTGGCGCAGTTCATTCCCGTGGACCGCTTCGACCGCGATTCCGCCATCGTAAGCATGGAAAAAGCCACGGAGGCGATTCGCGCGGGCCAGTCGTTCCTGATCTACCCCGAGGGCACGCGCAGCAGCGATGGGCGCTTGCAGGAACTGAAGAAGGGAACCGCGGTGATGGCCATCAAGGCGGGTGTGCCGATCGTGCCCATTGCGTGCTCCGGCGCGCATCGCGTGATGGAGAAGCACAAGCTGAACATCAAGCCGGGCGAAATTCTGGTTGAGTTTCTCGCTCCCATTGACGCGTCACAATATACGTTTGAAGAGCGAGACGCGCTCACAAATCGCCTGCACGACGAACTTGCCGCGGCCCTCCCGCCCGATCAGCGGCCTTTGGGCTTCCCCGGGGCCACGTGAGGCTGCTACGAGGTTCGCCGGCCCGAAACTCTCACGAGAAACAATTGTGAGTGTTAATCAAACACAGCGACGCACTGTCATCCTGAGGGGCGCGCCGGGCGTTTACCCCGACCTGGTCGGGGCGCCCCGAAGGATCTCAACCGCAACGCGGTGCATGATTCCAAGGTTGAGGTCCTTCGGCAATCTCCGGTTTTGGGAGTCCGGTGGACTCCACCGGAGTCCTGGCACCGGACCTCATCGGATTGCCTCAGGATGACGACGTTCTGCTGTCCTTGGACAATGGATAATCTACAGCTCAGGAGAAAGCGCCGCTAGCAACTTCACTTCTTCCCGCGCGCCTCCAACTCCGCCTCCAACTGCTGCACGCGCCGCTGCAATTCCGGCAAACGATTCAGCGCCGCCATCATCTTCAGCCACTCGCGGTTCTCCACGGCGGGATAGCCGGAATAGAGCGAACGCGGCGGAACATCGTTGGGCACGCCGCTTTGCGCCGTGATCACCGCGCCATCGCCGACGGTCAGATGTCCCGCCGTGCCCACCTGCCCCGCCAGAATGCAGTTGTCGCCAATGTGCGTCGAGCCCGCCAGGCCCACCTGACCGCATAGCATGGTGTTCGCGCCCACCTGCGAAGCATGGCCAACCAAGACCAGGTCATCAATCTTCGTGCCGCGGCCGATGCGCGTTTCGCCAACGGTGGCGCGGTCAATGCACGCGTTGGCTTGCACCTCGACGTCGTCCTCCAGAATCGCCGGTCCAGACTGCGCCATCTTGTGCCAGGAGCCGTCCGCGCGCTTGGCAAAACCCAGGCCGTCGCCGCCGATAATCACGCCGTTCTGCAGGATCACGCGATCACCGATGCGGCAATGTTCGCGCACCACCGCATGCGCGTGCGCAAAAAAATGCGCGCCGATTTTCGCGCCACGGTAGAGGGTCACAAAACTATGCAGCACCGCGTTCGCGCCGAGCTCCACGTCCTCATCGACGAAACAATAGGGGCCGATATGCGCGCCAGCGCCAATCCGCGCTGAAGCCGCGATCACCGCGGTCGGGTGCACTCCCGGCGGGTACGCTGGCGGCTGATAGAACAGCTCAATTGCCTGCGCAAACGCAAGGTAAGGATTGCCCGTGCGCAAGGCCGCCAGCGGTGCGAGCCCGGCGGCGCGTTCGAGAGCCACGCCATCTTCAACGAACACAGCCGAGGCCTGCGTCGTCTTCAGTTGCGGCGAGTAGCGCCGGTTCGCCAGAAATGTCGCTTCTCCGGAGCGGGCGTGATCAATCCCGGCAACGCCGCCAATCTCGATCGAAGGATCGCCTTCCAATCGGCAGTCAAGTTTTTGTGCCAGTTCCTGGAGTTTCATGAACGCTTCGCCTCCGCAAACAGTGAGTCTCGCACAGCGCCAAGAGGGAAGTACAGAAGCAGGATTTATTGGTGATGAGTCAGTTTCCGACGACCTGAATTGGCAGGACTTGGCCCCGGCCTCCAAGAAGCCAATTCTTTGCTAACATACTCACTCAACGCCCCATCCATTCAGCGGGGCTGATCTGTGTGAGCGGGAGGAATACCTTGAGAAATACGACATTGAGAGGTCTGGCGAGTTTCCTTGTCGCGTTAATGCTAGCGATCTTTGGTTTCATTCCGGCATACGCTCAGTCCGAATCTGCTCCGAAGGCGCCCGCGGCCGCTTCGTCGAGCACGAAAATCCCCATCCCGGAGATCCCTTATACCAAGTTTGTGCTGGACAATGGCCTGACCGTCCTGGTTCACGAGGATCACAAAGCGCCGATCGTGGCTGTGAACACGTGGTACCACGTGGGCTCAAAGAACGAGAAACCGGGGAAAACCGGCTTTGCCCACCTGTTCGAGCACCTGATGTTCAGCGGCAGTGACAACTTCAATTACACCTACATCAACGCGATGGAACGCATCGGGGCCACAAACCTGAATGGCACGACGAACAGCGACCGCACCAATTATTTTGAAAACGTGCCCACCTCGATGCTCGACTATGTGCTGTTCGCCGAGAGCGACCGCATGGGCCATTTGCTCGGCGTTCTTGACCAGAAAAAACTGGACCTCCAACGCGGTGTGGTGCAGAACGAAAAACGCCAGGGCGAAAACCAACCTTACGGCGTCACCCGGCAACTCCTGACGGAGAACACGTATCCGGTGGGCCATCCTTATTCCTGGACGACCATCGGCTCGATGAAGGACCTTGATGCGGCTTCTTTGAGTGACGTCCAGGAATGGTTTAAAACATATTACGGCCCGAACAACGTCACGGTCGTCATCGCCGGCGACATTACTCCAGAAGTAGCGCGTCAAAAAGTCGAGAAGTATTACGGCGGGATTCCGCCCGGTCCGCCCATCTCCCATCAGGAAGTATGGGTGGCCAAACGGACTGGCACACACCGGGACTGGGTGCAGGATCGCGTGCCCCAGGCGCGTCTCTATCGCGTATGGAACGTGCCCCAGGCAGCTTCACCGGAAGAGGCATTGCTGGATCTGGCGGCGCAGGTTCTCGGCGCGGGTAAAACTTCGCGGCTCTACAAGCGCCTTGTTTACAAAGATCAGACGGCCACCAGCGCCACTGCGACCGAGACTAACAACGAGATCGCCGGGCAGTTTTATCTCACTTTGACCGCGAAGCCGGGCGGCGACCTGAAAAAAGTGGAAACGGCCGCGGATGAGGAGCTGCAAAATTTCCTGAAGAACGGACCGAGCGAAGCCGAGCTTCAACTGGCCAAGACGCAAATCTTCGGCCAATACGCGCGAATCATGGAGCGCATCGGCGGCTTTGGCGGCAAAAGCGACATCCTGGCACGCTGCCAGACTTTCACGGGGAATCCAGATTGTTACAAGGAGTATCTCAAGCGCATCCAGGCAGCCACACCCGCCACGGTGAAGAAGGCCGCGAACGACTGGCTGACTGATGGCGATTACATTCTGGAAGTGCAGCCGTATCCCAGCAACCTGAAAGCAACTGCCCCAATCGATCGCTCGAAGGAGCCCGCACCCGGCTCCGCGATGTCGCTCAATCTTCCTGCCATGCAGAAAGCCACGCTCTCCAACGGCTTGAAAATCGTCCTCGCGGAGCGCCACACGGCGCCGGTAGTGAACTTCTCGCTGCTGGTGCAAAGTGGTTACGCCGCGGACCCCGCGGATGCTCTGGGGACTTGCAGCTTCGCGCAGCGCATGCTTGAGGAGGGCACGCCCACGCGCGATTCGCTGAAAATCGGCGAAGAACTGGAATCGCTCAGCGCTGAATTCTCGGCCGGAGCCAATCCGGACTACGCGTCCGTCGATCTCAACGTCCTCAAGGTCAATATGGACAAGGCCCTCGAAATTTATGCCGACCTGATCCTGCATCCCGCCTTCCCTCAAAAGGAGTTCGCGCGCTTGCAGAAGGACCGCCTTGCCGCCATTCAGCGGGAGAAGGTTACGCCCAACTCCATGGCGCTGCGCGTCGTGCCCACTCTGCTTTACGGCAAAGGACATCCCTACGCCGGGGCTTTCGTCGGCACGGGCACCGAATCCAGCGTGAGCAAGATGACCCGCGAGGACCTGGCCAAATTCCACGACACCTGGTACAAGCCGAATAACGCCACGTTGCTCATTGTTGGCGATACGACCTTGGCCGAGATCACGCCCCAGCTCGAAACGCTCTTCGGTTCATGGAAGGCGGGCGAAGTGGCCAAGAGGACCATCCCGGAGGTTCCAGAGCCGGGAAAAGATGTGGTCTATCTGATTGACCGCCCCGGCTCCGGGCAAAGTTTGATTGTCGCCGCGCAACTGGCGCCACCGTACAACGATCCCGACGAAGTGTCGTTGGATATGGTGAATGACATCTTTGGCGGAAACTTCAGTTCACGCATCAACATGAATCTGCGCGAGGACAAGCACTGGTCTTACGGCGTGCGCTCCCGCCTGCTGCCAGCCCGAGGAGAACGTCCCTACTTCAGTATTTCGCCGGTGCAGACGGACAAGACCAAAGAGTCCTTAGCCGAACTGGTGGCGGAGTACAAGAACATCGTTGGCGGCAAACCGATTATGGAGACGGAGCTCAAGGACGAGCAGTCCAACGCCACGCTAGGTCTGCCCGGAACGTTCGAGACTGTCCAGCAACTTTCCGGCGCGTACGGCACCATCCTGCAATACAACTTGCCGGAGGACTATTACAACACCTACACGCAGAAAGTGTTGGCGGTTACACCAGAGACCGCAAACGAAATCGCCAAAAAGTACATCCTGCCCAGCCATCTCGTCTGGGTGGTAGTGGGCGACATGAGCAAAGTCGAAGCGGGTATCCGCGAACTGAACATCGGCGAAGTCCACAAGATTGACGCCGATGGCAACCCAGTGCACTGAGCGCGCTGGCCAGAAACTGACCGGGAGCGAGTTTATGCGCTGAAGAGGTGCGGAGGCCTGCGGCGTTTTCCGTTGCGGCGAGAAGCGCCGAAGAGCTGCTACAATTCCAGCGCCGTACGATTCCCGGTAATTCTTGCTTGGATTCTTTGGAGGGTTCATGCTTCGACTGCGCCGCCTGATTCATGTTTCGATGCTTGCTGCTATCTTTTTCTTGATCTCCTCTTCGATCGCTGCCGGACCCGCTCCGCTCCACTACCAACTGCGATTCGAGCGCCCCAACACGCATCTGATGGACGTCACCGTCCACGTCGACGCGCTGAGCGGCGCCGCCGCCGATTTCGCCATGCCCGACTGGGCGCCCGGCGCGTACGGCATCGAAAATTACGCCGCCAATGTGCAACGTTTTCGCGCCCACAGCGCCGACGGCCGGGAACTCGCCTGGCGCAAGACCGACAGCCAGACGTGGCGCATTGCCCTGGGCGGCGCTACCGCTGTCACCATTGATTACCAGGTCTACGCCAACACGCTGCAGAACAACGTAGGCCAGTATGACGACCGCCACGCCTTCATCGCCGGCCCCGCCACCTGGATGTATCTCGTCGGCGGCAAAGAGCGCCCTATCGAGCTTGCCATTGACGTGCCATCCGGCTGGAAAGTTGCCACCGGCATGGAGCACATTTCCGACCACACGTTTCGCGCCGAAAATTATGATTGGTTCGCCGATGCCCCTCTGGAAATCTCCGACTTCGCCGAAAAAGATTTCGTGGTCCTCGGCAGCACTTATCACGTCATCGTCCACGACGTCATGGGCGGCAAAGATACCTCGCAATTCACGGCTGACTTGCAAAAAATTGTGGACACCATTGTCCCCATCTTCCAACCCGTGGCGGGCAGCGGCGCGCAGGCCGCCCCATTCAAAGACTACTATTTTCTGTTCCACGTCTGGCCCAAGGCCGGTGGCGGGCTCGAGCATCTGAATTCCACGCAGATCAATTTCTCAAAGGACATGGACAACACCGAGCCGGTTCCCGGACGCGGCACGCAATACACCCTCAAGCTTTCCGTCTCTGCGCACGAATTTTTTCACGCCTGGAACGTCAAGCGCATTCGCCCGCGCCCGCTCGGCCCCTTCGACTATTCGCAGATGGTCCGCACTCCTTCGCTCTGGATCTCCGAGGGGCTCACCAGCTACTACGGTTCGCTCGCGCTCGCTCGCGCCGGCCTCATCACTCCGCAGCAATACCTTGACGGCATCGCCCGGCTCATCACGGAATTCGAGAAGCTGCCTGGCCGCACCGAGCGCAGCATTGAGGACACCAGTTGGGACACCTGGTTCTTTGGCCTCAGAACTATCAGCCAGGACAACAACCTTGCCAACACCTCGTATTCCTACTACAACGGCGGCCAAATCATGGGCCACATTCTTGACTTCGCCATCCGCCAGGACACCAACAACCAGAAATCGCTGGACGACTGGATGCGCCTGCTGTACTCGCGCTATGCGCTGCCCAAGCCTGGCTTCGAGCCCGACGACGCCGTGCACGCCGCATCGGAAATCGCCGGTCAGGACGTGAGCGACATCTTCCGCCGCTATATCAGCGGCAAAGACTCCATTCCGTACGAAACCTACTTTGCCTACGCGGGCGTATCGGTCGAGAAGAAACTCGATTCCTCGAAATCGTGGGCGGGTCTGACGTTAACGAAACAGGACAATGGCACCACCACGATCAAGAATATTATTCCCGGCGGCCCGGCTGAGGTCGGCGGCCTCGATAAGGACGACATCATCGTCGCCCTAGACGGCCGCGCCATCTCCACCGAGGATGTCGAAGCTCTTATCACCGCGTATAAGCCCGGTGTCACCCTACGCGTACTCGTCCAGCGTCTCGGCCAAATGCGCGAATTCCCGCTTGCGCTCGCGCCCAACCCCTACTACACCTACTCGCTCAAACCCATGGAGCATCCTACGGCGCAGCAGCAAGCCATCTACAATACCTGGCTCGGGATCAAGTAAACGCTGCGCCTCCGGCAAAGTGTGAGACTCGTCCAGCGCCGGAAGGGAAGTGCAGAAGCAGAATTTGTTGCCGCCGGGTCAGTTTCCGGTTAGCCGACAACACGCCCAGAACATCCTCTCACTTCCCACAACCCCCTGTTTGGCCGCGAAATCTCCGGGTGGCTCTCATCACATACTCCGCGGGAGGAACGCTTCATATCTCCTGAACTTCGGTAAGCGAGTTAGGTTTTGCGGTCAAGGTTCCCTTTAAGGATGCGGGATCATCCTCATAAGCGATTGGATTACGGTCCCGAATATCGAACGGCAAGGGATCAAGCTGTCCAGTACATTGACGCTCAAAACTGGTCATGCTAACTTGGTATCCATATAAGAGATTTGTTATCAGGATAATCCGACGCTTGGTGGTTTGGCGCCACGGAGGCGTGACGTGGATGTTGAACGATTTCTCAAGGCACTCCCGTCCTTGAGCAATCCCTACGCCTTGGCCGGCTACTTGGTGATTGCGATAATCTGGTTCGGTTATGCACTCTCAAAAGCCCGGGTCTTATCTCGCCTGTCGTCGGGTCAGACCTCTACCGTGATCCGCCTGATCTTCAAATATGCATTCCGGCTATCAATTGTCGCCATCATAATTTGTGTCGGGTATGCAGGATATCAGGCATACCTTGACGCCAACCGCAATGCAAAGACGCATAATTCCGTCAACCAGCAAGCCGGAGATTGCTCGAACATCCAGAATGGCAACGGCAACTCCGCGTCGTCGAACTGCGAAAATAAAGCGGCAGGTACAAAATGAGAGTTCCAGTGAGAATCTTGCTTCTCGTCGGACTCTTTCTGGGAACGTTGACTTCATCCTTTGCACAGTCTCAGAAAGCCGGCGACTGCTCGGTCGTACAGAACGGCACAGGGAATACGGCGTCGCTCAAGTGCTACGATATTGACGCGACTCTAGCTAAGCAGGTGCAGGAAATCCTGAACGGCACGAAACAGAACGCGTCCGCAGCGAAAGCTATGTCTGAGAAGTTAGATCGGATTCTAAAACACATGGATCAGGAAGACGCTCAACCGCTGGTCGGCCTGAAAATTGTTGGCGCAAAAGGTCCGGGCCTTGCTTGTGTTAACGAGTCAGCTGTCATCGCCCGTGACATCCTGTGGGAGGTAGTTATCTGGAACAGGGACACGTTGGAACTCCAACCGCTTCCTATCCCAACTCAAAAATGCGATTGGCTGCGGCCCCGTGACGAAAGCGGCCCTTACGACATCTCTCACTGGTTTACTCAATTGAAGCCGGGAACACACTTAATCGGATCTGCCATGATAAGTTGTCCGAACTGCATCACCGCTCGAACTTATATTTTGTCTATTGTTGTGGGCGAACGCGGATGGTTTTCGGAGATTAATCCCGGCCCTGGAAAGCAGGGCAAGCTTCTAGTACCACTGAACCCGGAATCTGAAGATGCGAGGGCCAAATTCCTGGACGCACTAGAGGCTTCTGTCCCAGCCAGCAGCAGGATTCCAATTGAAGACCAAAAACTCCGGTAGCGATGGCCGTGAATCGGTTACGTCACTATCGTCCTCCGATTGATCCCAAGTCACGGCCTACCCGGAAAGCAACCCACAACTGATTATTCGTTGAAGAGGCGGGGTTGCGCCGCCGCCGCTGCGGCTGCTGCGGGTTTGCGGCGGGCAATGCCGACGACGCCTAGGACGGTCAATTCCGCGAGAGCGGAGCGCGGGACGTAGATGCGGTCGGTGTTGGAATTGAAATCGGGCGTGGTGAGGTGCAGGCCGTTATCGAGGAATGTCAGCAGGTCGTTGGGTATCACTCCCTCAAGAACCTGCTCGTCAAGAAAGCGCAGTTTGACCCACAGGCCGTCGAGCTTCGGGCGGCTCAGGAACGACTTGCGTTCCGGCTCGAACTCTTCCTTCAGATCGCGGACAAAGTAAATGGCGCGCACTTTGGCCAGTTCGATCTCCTCGCGCTCGCCATCCGGGGTGAGCAGTTCCAGCACCTCGGCATGGGCCAGGCGGGACGGGTTCAGGAATCCGCGGATGGCCTTGCGGTCGAGAAGTTCAATCACCACTTTTTTGTGGGTCGTGGCTGGGGTACGCGGTTTCAAACTGAAATCTTCCGTTTCTGGCGACGAAACCATTGCAGAATGATGAAAGTTATGTTAATTTAAACACGTTTTTCCTGTCAACCCATTGTTTTTATTGGGCTTAGGTCCTGAGAGCCGGGTCTTGTCCGAGAAAAAAGAGATTCTGAAGTCGGCGTCGATCATTTCGTTGGTTACGATTGTAAGCCGAGTTCTCGGTTACGTTCGTGATCAACGCATCACGCTTCTCCTTGGCACCACGCTGAGCGCCGACTCCTTTGTTCTGGCCTACCGCATCCCCAATCTTTTCAGGCGATTAGTCGGAGAGGGCACGGTCGCGGCTTCGTTCGTTCCCGTCTTCACCACGTACATGCGCGAACGCTCGAAGGAAGAACTTTGGGAGTTCGCCAACAAGCTTTTCTGGACCCTGGCGCTGGTCTTGGCCGTCATCACCGTACTCGGAGTAATCTTCTCGCGCCAGGTGATCGTACCGTTTCCCACACCAGCCGACATTGCCGTTGGCTGGGGCGAGGCTATCGCCCTGAATCGCATCATCATCCCTTATATTTTTTTCGTGGGGCTCGCGGCCTTGGGCATGGGCATTCTCAACTGCTTCAACCATTTCGCCCTGCCTGCTTCCACCACCGTGCTGCTGAACCTCTCCATCATCGCATTTTCTACCGCCGTGGTTTGGCGCTACTTCCATAGCCCGGCGGTATCGCTGGCGGTGGGGGTGCTGGTCGGCGGAGCGCTGCAATTCCTCATCCTGATACCGCAAATGGTCAGACGAGGCATGCGCTTTGACTTTGGCATCTCGTTCTTGCATCCGGGGATCCGCAGCGTGGCGCGCGTGATGTTCCCGCGCTTCTTCGGCCTGGGAATCGCGCAGATCAATTTCTTCGTGGACACCTACTTTGCCAAGGCCGCGCGCATGCCTCGCGGCAGCCTGACGGCATTGTATGTGGCCGACCGCGTCATGGAACTGGTGCTCGGCGGCTACGCCATCGCCGTGGCCACCGCCATCTTGCCGATGATGGCCCACCATGCGGCCGCCAACAATTACGAGGGGTTGAAGAAGACACTCACCTTCGCGGTGCGCATTGTGGCGTACATCACGGTGCCCGCGGCGGTGGGACTGATGATTTTGCGCGAGCCGATCATCCGCGTGCTCTTCCAGCACGGGCAGTTCGTCGCGGAATCCACGCGGCTGACCGCGCGCCCGCTGCTGTACTACGCCATCGGCTTGCCGGCACTGGCGTGCGTCAAGCTGATCGTGCCGGCCTTTTACTCCGCGCGCGATACCAAGACGCCCGTAATCGTCGCATCCATTTCATTCATTCTGAACATCGTCCTGAACGTCATTTTCCTGCAATTCCTTTTCAGACGGTTTCAGAACGGCGGCCCCGCTTTGGCCACGGCGCTGGCCACCTTCTTCGACTTTTTCACGCTTTTCATTATCTTCCGCTTGCGCTACGGCTCGCTGGGCATGCTGGATATTTTGCGCTCGATCAGCAAGATTTCGCTGTGTTCGCTGATCATGGGCGCCGGCATCATGATTGCCAATTACTACGCGAAGAACGTGCTGCAGGGCGCCTTTCCCCTCCAACTGACGGTCTTCACGGGGATGATCCTGGGAGCGACGCTGCTCTATGTGGGGCTGACGTGGATTTTCCGCTGCCCTGAAATCGAAGAGGTTTACGGTGTGGCCATGCGGCGGCCAGGAGCCGCGGAAGGGTTAGCGGGAAGCTGATGGAAATCGCAACGGCAATCGCGGCATTTTTGACCCACGTAAGGGTGGAGAAAGGACTGTCGCCCAACACGGTTTCGGCGTACCGGCGCGACCTGCTGAAATTCGACGAATTCGGGGAAAAGAAGAAGCTCACCGTGGAAAGCGTTTCGCGCGACGACCTGGTCGATTTTCTGGCCAGCCTGTACCGTCAGAAACTGGAGAGCCGCACGGTGGCGCGCAACCTGGTCACGATGCGCAATTTTTTCCGCTTTACCCTGGTGCAGGAATTGCGCACGGAAGATCCTTCCCTGAACCTCGAATCGCCGAAGATTCGCCGCTCGCTGCCCGGCTATCTGCGCCTGGAGGAAGTGGAGAAGCTCCTGGCGCAACCCGACGACAAGCAACCGCTGGGGCTGCGTGACCGCGCCATGTTCGAAGTGCTGTACTCTACCGGTTTGCGCGTTTCCGAGCTGGTCGGGCTGCGGGTGATGGATATGGACCGCGCTGCGGGCTGCGTTCGCTGTATCGGCAAAGGGGATAAGGAACGCATCGTCCCCATTGGCAAGAAAGCGATCGCCCTTGTGGAACGCTATTTGCGCGACGCGCGTCCCAAGCTTTTGGGAAATGCGAAACAGGCCAACGTTACCACGCTCTTCATCAACCGGCGCGGCGGGCCGCTCAGCCGCGTGGGCGTCTGGAAGATTCTCTCGGCGTACGGCAGGCAAGCGGGCATGCGCACGGGCCTGACGCCGCACATGCTGCGCCACAGTTTTGCAACGCATTTGCTGGAACGCGGCGCGGACCTGCGCTCCGTCCAGTTGATGCTGGGCCATGCGGATATTTCCACGACGCAAATCTATACCCACGTCGTGGAGGAACGACTGAAGCAGATTTACAAGGCACATCACCCGCGCGCCTAGCGCGCGGGCAGGAACGCATCGCGGGTGCGGCAGCCCTCTTGGGTATGAGCACCCTGAAGCGGAAGGAGCGCAATGCCAGACTACATGTTTTTGCTGGAAAGCCGGCTCTCGCCCGAACAGCGCGCGGCCATGCTGCGCGTGCAGGAGTTGGCCTCGGCCATGGGCTTCAATATCTATCTCACCGGCGGCGCGGTGCGCGACCTGATTACCGGTGCCACCCTGCGCGATCTCGATTTCAGCGTGGAAGGCAACCCCTCCAAGATGGCGCGCGAACTGGAGAAGGGCGGCGCCAAGGTCATTTCCGAGGACGAAAAGCTGCGCCAAGTCGAAATTCTCTTCAGCGGCGATTACGAGGGCAGCATCTCCGCCGCGCGCGATGATTATTATGTGCGCCCGGGCACGCGCCCCGAAATCCGCTGGTCCACCATCATGGAGGATCTCCGCCGGCGCGATTTCTCCTTGAACGCCATCGCCCTCTCGCTGAATCCCGCTTCGCGCGGTTTGCTCCTTGATCCCACCAACGGCCTTTCGGACATCGAGCACGGCGAAGTGCGCGCCCTCACGATTCACAGCTTCACCAATCAACCCGTGCGCCTGCTGCGCGCCCTGCGCCTTGCCGCGCGCATGGGCTACAAGCTCGAGTCGCGCACCCAGGAATGGTTCAATCTCGCCATCGAAAGGGAACTGCAACATACCATCACGCCCGAGGATGCCGGCGAGGAATTGCGCGCCCTGGCGAAGGAAGAGCGCCCGCATCTCACATTGAAAGATTGGGAAGCACACCATCTGCTGGACCGCGTGCACCCGCTGCTGGCCAAGAAGCACCCGGATTACGAGGCCATCAATCGCGTGATCAAGGTGCGCGATGACCTGTTCATGGCGGGATTCCGCCCGCGCCTGGCCACGCCCATGATGCTGGCGATTGTGGGCCGGCTGAAGGACCGCGAGGCCAGCCGTCTGCTCGCGAAGCTCGGCTTCCGCTCCGCGGAAATCGAGGTGATCGAGAATTTTCCCGACCAGGCTCACGATATTCAGAAGGACCTGGCGGGGAGAAAGACGAAAACGCCCATCGAAGCCTACCGCTACATCGAGAAGCTTTCGATGGAATACGTGGCGTATCTCCTGGCCGAATCCAACAACTCAGCGGCGCTGTCCAAGTTGAAGGCGTTTCTCCACAAGTGGCGCCCGATTCGCATGGCGCTGAACGCCGTGAGCAACGAATTGGAAGGGCTGGGTATGCCGCGCGGGCCGAGGTTCGATCATGTGGTACAGGAAGTGTTTGCCGCGCAACTGAACGGGCGCGGCAAGACGCCCGAAGAGCGCATAAAAATGCTGCGTCGGCTTTCCGGCATCAAGGAAGCGCCAAGGAAAAAAGAAAAGGAAAAGAAGCCCGCCAAGGTTGGCGAAAAGGCGGCCACAGTCGAAGCCGCACCAGTGAAACATGGCGGCGCGGACAAGGGCAGCACAAAGGCGAGGCTCATGGCCGCGCAAAAAGCCAACAGCGCGAAAAAGGCCAAGGCTAAGAAATAGTTTGTAAAATCAGAGTATTTGTCGTCCCGAGACTCGTTCGCCCTTGAGCGGGGGGAGTAACCTGTTTTCCCCCGGGCCTCTTGCGAAAAAAACAGATTCCCCGCTGCGCTCGGAATGACAAAAGTGTCTGCGCCTCGCTAAAATGGGGTCGAGCAGTGCTCGACCCCTACGTGAGCGCGCTGTGGGAAACGCGAGAAAGGCGTTCGCATTTCCGCGAGCGGCGATTTACAATCAAGTTCCATGGGCAATCCGCAGTTTGTTCACTTGCACCTCCACACGGACTACAGCCTGCTGGACGGCGCTTGCGAAATTTCCGAGCTTCTCGATGAAGCCTCGCGTCAGAAAATGCCGGCCGTGGCCGTCACGGACCACGGCAACCTGTTTGCCGCCGCCAATTTCTTCCATGAAGCCAGCAAACGCGACGTCAAGCCCATCATCGGCTGTGAAGTCTACGTGGCCAAGGGCAGCCGCCACGATCGCGGAGAAAAGGCCGGGCCTCCCAATGGCGGCGGAGAGCGCGGCGAAATGGAACCCGGGACGCGCGGCAGCAATCACCTGGTGCTCCTCTGCGAAAATCTGGAGGGCTACCACAATCTTATCAAGCTCGTTTCCGCCGGATTCCTCGAGGGGTTCTACTACAAACCGCGCATTGATTACGATCTCCTCTCCAAGCACAACAAGGGACTCATCGCACTCTCCGCCTGCCTGCGCGGCCCGGTGACGGAATGTGTCGTTGAAGAGAAGTTTGACCTGGCCCGCGAAAATGCCTATAAGCTCCGCGACATTTTCGGGAAAGGGAACTTCTTCCTGGAAATTCAGGACCAGGGTCTGGAGATCGAGCAAGGCGTCAACCGCGAACTGGTCCGCCTCTCCAAGGAAACCGGCATCCCGCTGGTGGTCACCAACGATTGCCACTATTTGCACCACGAAGATGCGCACGCGCAAGAAGTGCTGCTCTGTATCCAGACCGGCAAGACCATGAGCGACGCGCATCGCATGAAATTTGCCACCGACCAGTTCTACTTCAAGACCGCCGAGGAAATGGCCAAGGTCTTCCACGAAGTGCCCGACGCGCTCAGCCGCACGGTGGATATCGCCGCGCGCTGCAACGTCAAGATCGAACACATCCCGAACGCCTTGCCGGAGTTCAAAGTTCCCGAAGGCCACACGCCCGGCAGTTATTTTGAGAAGATGGCCCGCGAAGGCTTTGCCCAACGCGTGCCGTATCTCGAACGTCTCGCCCAGCAGGGTGCCTTGCGCAATCCTCTTGCCGATTACGAGCGCCGCCTCTCCTCCGAAATCGACATGATCAAGAAGATGCACTTCGAGGGCTACTTCCTGATCGTCTGGGATTTCATTCATTACGCTAAAGCCCAGGAAGTTCCCGTGGGTCCCGGTCGCGGTTCCGCGGCGGGCAGCCTGGTGAGTTATGCGCTGCGCATCACGGACGTGGATCCGCTGCAGTACAACCTGCTGTTTGAGCGCTTCCTGAACCCCGAGCGCGTCTCCATGCCCGATATTGACATCGATTTCTGCATGCGCCGGCGCGGCGAATTGATTGACTACGTCACCCACAAATACGGCCGCGAAAACGTTGCGCAGATCATCACTTTCGGCACCATGGCCGCCAAAGCCGCCATCAAGGACGTGGGCCGCGCCATGGATATTCCCTACGGCGAAGTGGATCGCCTTGCGAAACTCGTGCCTGCAACGCTGGGGATTGAGTTGGAAACCGCGCTCGAAGAATCGCCGCAATTGAAGGCCGCGATTGAAGGCGACGAAAAGCTGGGCGACCTGATGAAAGTGGCCTTGCGCCTGGAAGGCTTGGCTCGGCACGCCTCCACGCACGCCGCCGGCGTGGTCATTTCGCCGCAACCGCTCACCGAACTTGTTCCCGTCTACAAGACCAACCGCGACGAAGTCACCACGCAGTACGACATGAACGCACTGGAGCGCATCGGCCTGCTGAAGATGGATTTCCTCGGTCTGACCACGCTGACCGTGCTGCACGACGCCGTCAAAATGGTCCAGCAGAACCGCGGCGTAAAAATCGAAATTGATAATCTTGCGCTCGACGATGAAGCCACCTACAAACTCTTTTCCCGCGGCGATACCACGGCCATCTTCCAGTTTGAATCCCACGGCATGCGCGACATCCTCCGCCGGTATCACCCCACGCGCATCGAAGACCTGACCGCGCTCAACGCCCTGTACCGCCCCGGCCCCATCCAGGGCGGCATGATCGATGACTTCATCAATCGCAAGCAGGGCAAAACGAAGGTCAGTTACGAATTGCCGCAGTGTAAAGATATTCTCGATGAAACCTACGGCGTCATCCTCTATCAGGAACAGGTGATGCAGATTGCCAACTCTCTGGCGAGTTTTTCTCTCGGTGAAGCGGACATCTTGCGCCGCGCCATGGGCAAGAAGAAAAAAGAGGAAATGGCCGCCCAACGCGCTAAATTCCTGGCCGGCTGCGAGAAAAACAAGATTCCCGAAAAGAAGGCCGTACGCATCTTCGACCTGATGGAGGAATTCGCGGGCTATGGCTTCAACAAGTCGCACTCCTGCGCCTACGCATTGCTCGCCTACCAGACCGCTTACCTGAAAACGCACTATCCCGTGGAATTCATGGCCGCGTTGCTCACCTCCGAAACCGGCAACACGGAAAAGGTGGTGAAGTACATCAACGAAGCGCGCGGCATGGGCATCTCCATCCTGCCGCCGGACGTGAACGAAAGCGATCTGTACTTCACGCCGGTGGGCGCTTCCATTCGTTTTGGCCTGGCGGCTATCAAGAATGTCGGCGAGAACACCGCCAAAGCGATTCGCGAATCGCGTCTCGCGCAGGGCGAATTCAAGTCTCTCTACGATTTCTGCGAGCGCATCGAGCCGCGGTTCCTGAACAAGCGCGTCTTTGAGAGCCTGATCAAGTCCGGCGCCATGGATTCGCTGGGGCCGCGCGAGCCGATGGTCGCTTCCGTGGACGACGCCGTGGCGGCGATACAGCGTGCCGCGCGCAGCAGGGAATCGGGCCAGCACGGTTTGTTCTTCGGCGGCGCGGCAGAACCCAAGGTGCATTTCGAGTTGCGCGAAGCAGCCCCGTGGAGCGAAGAAGAGCGCCTGGCTAGCGAATACGCCATGTTGGGATTTTACGTATCGGGCCACCCGCTGGAAAAATATATCGCGCGATTGAAGGAGCTGGGTACGCTTTCCCTGGAAGAAGTGGAAGGCCAGCGCAATGGCAAGGAGATCAGCGTCGCGGGACTCATCGTCGGCACGCGTCCCATGCGCTCCAAGAAAGGCGCGCGCTGGGCCATCTACACGATGCAGGACATGACCGGCGTGCAGGAGCTTCTGGCGTTTCCCGAGAGCTTCGCCCGGCTGGAGAATATCCTGAGGCCCGGCGTGCCGCTGCTCCTGAAGGTGCGCGTGCAGGTGGAAGAAGCGGGGACGCGCCTCTCCCTGCAGGAAGCCCGACGTGTTGCGGACATTGCCGAGCGCGCCGCCTCCGAATTCCGCGTGCGCCTGGATCTCGCGCGACTGGACGAAGGCATCCTCGACCAGCTCGATCATTTATTTGCAAGCGCGCCGGGGCCAAGTACGGTAGTGTTTGAGTTGCTTTCGCCCGACGGAAAGGTGGCGCTATTGCAGTCGCAGAAGAAGATTCGCATCAAGCAGGAACTCATTGACGCCGTGCGGCAGATTTGCGGCCAGCAGGCGATCCAGATGGTGGCGTAATGTGCGCAGCACATAAAGAGAAGAAGGGCACAACCACGGTTGACCGCCAGCGCGAAATTGAGCGCCTGGAAAAGGACGTCGAGGAGTTGCGGCATCTGGCGGCCAACGATGAAGGGGAAGCCGAAGTCGAGCGCCTGAAGCAGCAAGTGCTGGAACTTCGCCGCGAATTCTACGCGCACATGGGCCCCTGGCAGCGGGCGCAGATCGCGCGCCACCCGCAGCGGCCCTACACGCTGGACTGGATCAACCTCCTGATCACCGATTTCATCGAGCTGCACGGCGATCGCGGCATTGGCGATGACAAAGCGATGATCGCCGGCATGGGTAAATTCCATGGGCGTCCCGTCGCCGTGATCGGCCACCAGAAGGGCCGCGACACCAAACAGCGCGTCATGCGCAATTTTGGCCAGCCCAAGCCCGAAGGCTACCGCAAGGCCCTGCGCGTCATGCAACTCGCCGCGAAATTTGGCCGGCCCGTGCTCACTTTCATTGATACGCCTGGCGCGTATCCCGGCATTGACGCCGAGGAGCGCGGCCAGGGTGAAGCCATCGCGCGCAATCTGCGGGAGATGGCGCGCCTGCCTGTTCCCATCATCGTTACCGTCACCGGCGAGGGCGGCTCCGGCGGAGCGCTGGCCGTGGCGGTTGGCGACCGCGTCAACATCATGGAGAACGCCTTCTACTCCGTGATTTCGCCCGAGGGTTGCGCTTCCATCATCTGGCGCGATTCCACCAAAGCGGAAACCGCGGCCATCGCCATGAAGATCATGGCCAACGACCTGCGCGATCTGGGCGTCATTGACGAGATCATTCGCGAGCCCGATGGCGGCGCCCACAGCGATCACGAAGCGGCCGCGAAACTCTTTGCCGAAGTCCTTGAAAAACAACTCCTCGTGCTGACCAACCACTCCGCGAAAGAACTGCTCCACGCGCGCTACGAAAAGTTCCGCCACATGTGCCAGTTTTTCGACATTATCCGCTAACCCCATCCCATTTGGACAATCCGTGACTGTTCTTGCGGCTCAACTCCGAGTATCTGTCATTCCGACCGTAGCAGCCCGATTCTTCTCTCCCGCGCCGCATTAGGGCGCGTCGGGCTGCGGAGTGGAGGAATCCCTCTGCAGCTTGGGTCTGGAGATAATCTTCAATCCGCGATTTCTGCCGGCGCGATGCCTAGGTCTGCATCGGGCCGCGCGGGTCTATCCGCGCAAACCAACAGCAAACCCACCCCCGTACCACATTAGCCACGCGCCACCCATCCCGCCGTTGTTCGCGTCCATTCCTCGCACTAACCTGATAAAGCATCGGGTGATTTACAGACTCGGGGGAGTCCGCGCGGTGCCGCCACACGCAGTGCACAGGGAGCAGGGCACAATCATGTCGGAACCTTTTCGTCCGTACGAAAAACTGGTGGAGATCACCATCATGGGGAAGAAGTTTCAGGTGCCCGAGCGCAATTCGCTGCTGCGCTGCTTCCAGTTCATTAGCCCAGAGACGATCCCTTACGGGCGGTTCTGCTGGAATCAGGATTGTCAGTATTGTAGCGTGACCTGCCAATTGCCGGATGACGACGCGCCCCGCGAAATGCAGTCCTGCAAGTTCATCGTGATGCCCGGCATGGAAATCACTGATATGAGCCAGGAGCTGAAGTGGTGCCTGCGCTCCAAGCTGCCCTCGTCAACCGCTGCCGCCGTTTCCAAATAGTATTCCCGCGAGCACTTTCGGCTATTACCTCAGCCCATTAGAACAGAACAGGCGTACCTCCATTCACCCTTGTCCCAGCGCGCATTTGCGCCTCCTTCCTACTTCGGCTACGCTCTTTAACGGGTTGCTGGATAAATCTAACAACTTGTCATCCCGAGCGCAGCGAGGGATCTGCTTTTCGCAGAGGGCCAAAGAAAAAGCGGATTCCTCGCCCCGTTTAAAAAGCGAACGGGGCTCGGAATGACATTTGTTGGGACTATTGAGCACCCTGGCAAAGACCATGGCAGCCCCACTTTTGCTCCTATGCGATGGCTGCGGCCAGACCGCCTCTCCGGCGCACCTGGCGAGACGCCTGCAGCGGCTGGAATGGACTACGCGCTACCGCCCCGTGCACATCCAGGCGCTTCTGCTCGGCGGCATTGCGCCTGATGCCGACGCCGCGTTTCTCTATTCCCCGGAAGGGAACTACCAGGGCGAAGCGGCCAACCTGCTGGACGCCTTGCGAATCTCCAGGGCGGAGAAATCCGCCGACGCCATACTCACGGAATGCCAGAAGCGCGGCCTGCTTCTCACGCATCTCCTGGAGTGCCCCTTGGAGCCAGGCGTGGCCCCCTCTGGCGCGCAGCAACTGCTCGAAAAGCACCTGCCGGCCGTAGTTGCTCGCATCCGCAGGTCCCTCAGGCCCAAGCGCCTGGTTCTGTTTTCCCGGGAGTTGGCCGCCGTGGCAGGGAAGTTTACGGAAGCAGTGTTAGGATCTCCTGTATTCACAAGCTCTTATGGGCCGTTTGTGCTCGATGGCAGTTTAAGCGAGAGTCAAATGGAAGAATTTCGCCGCACCTTGACCGCAGGGAGCGTGCCATGACCGGCAAGGCTCGTGTGACGGACATCACTGCGGAGAGTGATGGGCTAACTGAAACTGTGAGTGACTCGCACATACTGTTGATTATGGTAAGATTGCAGTCTGGCGGGCTGCCAAAGGAGTGATTTGTGCGGAATCGGGCTAAATTTGGCGTGGGTATCAGCGTAATCGTCGTCTCACTGGCTTTCCTGGCCTGGATGGGCTACGGCGAGAGCAAGACCTACTACCACACCATCGCCGAATACCAGCAACTCCAAGGCTCCGCGCGAAATCACCGCATGCGCTTGGCAGGCACGGTGGCTCCCGGCAGCATCCATCACTCCAGGGGACGTACCGATTTCGTGCTCGAAGAGCAGGGCAAGACCCTTTCCGTCAGCTATATCGGCAGCGATCCGCTGCCAGATACGTTTGTTGACAAGTCTCAGGCACTGGTAGAAGGCCGCCCGGGTTCCAACGGCCAGTTCGTCGCCGAACACGTTCAGGCCAAATGCGCTTCCAAGTACGAAGCGGCACCCGGGGGAGACAAGCCCGCAACTTCCAGTACGACCCAACAGAGCAGCATGTAGCGCGCCCAGCAGAAAAACCTTCGGGGGAGAGGCGGAAGGCTCATGGATGTATTCGGTTCGTTCACACTTCTGCTGGCGTTTGTCTGCGCCGTGTATGCGTTCGTGGGGGGCATCGCCGCCATCATCACGCGGCATCCGCTGCTGGTTAAGAGCACGCGCCAGGCGGGCATCGCCACTTGCGTTCTGATCTTCATCGGCACGTTCAGCCTCGAATACCTGCTCTTCAGCGACAATTTCTCGCAGGCTTACGTGGTTTCCCACAGCAATCGCGATCTCTCCGCTTTCTATAAAATTGCCGCTTTGTGGTCCGGCCAGGAGGGTTCTCTGCTGTTCTGGAGCTTCCTGCTCGCCGTTTACGTCATTTCAGTTCTTATCGCCTATCGCCATAAGAACGGCGAATTGATGCCTTATGTTGGCGTGATTCTCGCCGGCGTGCAGATTTTCTTTCTCACCCTGAACAATTTCGTCGAAAGCCCCTTCAAAACCCTCGCCAACGTGAGTGCCAGCGGCGTGCTGGAACCTTTCGTGCGCATGGATGGCAACGGCCTCAATCCGCTTTTGCAGTACCCGGAGATGGTCATCCATCCGCCGAATCTGTACTCCGGCTACACCGGCTTTACCATTCCGTTCGCCTTTGCACTGGCTGCGTTGCTGGCGCGCTATCCCGGCGAAAAGTGGATTCACCTCACCCGCAAATGGACCATGATCGCCTGGTGCTTCCAGTCCATCGGCATTCTTCTTGGCGCGCATTGGGCCTATGCGGTGCTTGGTTGGGGAGGCTATTGGGGCTGGGATCCGGTCGAAAACGCTTCGCTTCTCCCCTGGCTGACGGGCACCGCGTTTCTGCACTCCGTGATGATGCAGGAAAAGCGCGGCATGATGAAGGTGTGGAACGTCTGGCTGGTCTTCAGCACCTTCCTGCTGTGCATCCTGGGGACGTTCCTCACGCGGAGCGGCGTCGTGAGTTCCGTGCACGCCTTCGCCAACTCCCAGATCGGGCCCTGGTTTGTCAGCTTCATGCTGTTGACGCTGGTGGTGTGTTTCGTCGCCTATGTCAAAAATCACGACTACTTGAAGAGCGAGAATCAGCTCGACTCCATGATCTCCCGCGAGTCCAGCTTCCTGTTCAATAATTTGCTTTTCCTGGTGGCCTGCATCGCCGTTCTTTCCGGCACGCTTTTCCCGGTCTTTACGGAGTGGTTCACGCCCTCGCGCATCAGCGTTGGCGCGCCCTTCTTCAACAAGATCATGATTCCCATCGGCCTTGCCATTCTTTTCCTTACTGGCGTTGGCCCGCTCCTCGCCTGGCGCAAGACATCGACTGACAGCTTGAAGCGCAACTTCACCTGGCCCCTTGTAGCCGGCGCACTTTCCGCCGTTCTCGCCTACATTCTTGACTATCGCAATGCGTTCTCGCTGGTTTGCCTGTCCCTCTGCGGCTTCGTTTTCTGGACCATCGTGATGGAGTTCTACCGCGGCGCAAAAGTTATTGCCGCGCGCTCCGGCATGAGCATGATGATGTCTGCGCACGAACTAGCCATGCGCAACACGCGCCGCTACGGCGGCTACGTCGTGCACTTCGGCATGGTGCTGATCTTCATTGGGTTGGCGGGCGCCGCGTTCAATACGGACGTCCAGAAGACCATGAATCTTGGCGATTCCATGAAGCTCGGCCCCTACACGTTGGTGCTCCAGAGCGCCGACACGAAACCCGAGAAAAATTACACCGCCGAGCGCATGATCGTGGAAGTCCTGAAAGGCAACAAGCAGCTCATGATGCTCTACCCGGAAAAGCGCGCGTTTCAGGGCCGGGACCAGGCGAACGGCACCATGGTCGCCATCTATTCCACGCTGCGCGAGGATGTCTACGTGGTGTTCGCCGGGATGGACCCGGATACCAATCTCCCGGTGATTCACGCATTCCTGAATCCCCTGGTGAAGTGCATTTGGCTGGGCGGCGTCTGGGTGGTGATGGGCACGCTGCTGGCGTTGATGCCCAACCGCCGCGCCGCGCTGGTGATTGCCGGGGCCACGCAGCCGGCGGCCTCGCCCGTGGCTCCCGCGCTGACGCCATCTGTAACTTTGAGAGAAAGCCATGACTAAGCGTCGCAGCCTATTCGTGCTTGCCCTGGTGATTGCCATGGGCGTGCTTCCGCTGGTGGCCCAGCAACAGCAGGCGGACCGCGTCAAAGCCATTGGCGGGAAATTCCTGTGCATGTGCGGGTGCTCCCAGGTCCTGACGCAGTGCAACCACGTGGGCTGCACCATGTCCGCAGGCATGCTGAAGGAATTGGGCCAGTGGGTGAATCGCGGCGATTCCGAAGCCACCATCACACAAGCCTTCGTCCAGCAATTCGGCACGACGGTTTACGCGGAGCCGCCCAAGACCGGCTTCAGCCTTATCGCCTGGGCCATGCCGGTGATATATTTCGTTGCCGGCGCCGCGCTGGTTCTTTTTGTGATTTCCAGGTGGCGCAAACGGCCTCAGGCCGCGGGCGTGGACGCGGCTGCTCCCGTTACCGCTGCGGGCGTCAAAATTTCCCAGGAAGCCATGGAACGCGGGCGGGCGCAAGCGGCCCGGGAGACAGAGGACTAAAGTGATTCTCGCAGGAATGTTTCTTGCGCTCGCGGTGAACTTGCAGGATCTGGCCGCTGGCGGCGCGTGCCTCGGGCTGGCCGCCGCCGTCTTTCTTTTTGTGTTCTACATTCATCCGGACGCTTCCGATCTGGCTCCGCACCGCACCAAGCTCGATCAATTGCTGGAGCGCCGCGATGCCATCTATGACAACCTGCGCGACCTGAAATTCGAATATCGCGCCGGCAAATATTCCGAAGACGATTACGAGATCATGAAAACCACGCTAGAAAACGAAGCCGCCGTGGTGCTCACGGAAATCGAGCAGGCCACCGAATTCCAGGTGCGGCGTCCGCGCGGCGTCAAGGCCGTCGTGGCGGAGCGGGGCGCTCGATGAATCGGTACTGTCCGCGAATCTTCCTCACCATTCTCGCCGCTTTTTTCGTTAGCTCAGCGGCTTACGCCGGCACCGTTCACGGCACGGTCATCAATCGCACCACCGGCAAGCCGGCGCCGGATATTCCGCTCACGCTGCTGAATCCCACGGCGGGCATGGTGGAAGTTGGCTCCAGCAAAAGCGATGCCCAGGGTCAGTTCACTGTCACCAGCGATGCCATCGGTATGGGGCCCATCCTGATTCGCGCCACTTATAAGGACAATTCATTCAACACGTTTCTTCCGCCGGGGCGCCCGGAAGTGGATGTGGACATCTACGAAACCTCCAAGGATCCCAAGTCCATCACGCCCGATTCCCACATCATTATCTTCCAGCCCAGTGGCGACAAACTGATTGGCGCGGAAGAGTATCACGTCCAAAATAACTCGAACCCTCCCGTCGCCTACTTTCGCACCCAAGGCAATTTCGATTTCGCGATTCCCGACAAGGCCACGCTGCAGCAAGTGAGCACGATCAGTTCTCTGGGCATGGTTGTGCCGCAAGCGTCCATTGATAAGGGCAAAGGCCGCTATGCCATCGCGTATCCGTTCCGGCCCGGCGAGACGAGCATCCGCCTCTCCTACGAACTCGCTTATCCCGGGAATGCTGCTAGCGTGAAATTGCCGGCGGCTTATGGCGGCTTGAAAATGCTCGTCGTTGCGCCGCCAGGCGTCACCGTTGCCGGCGACGGCTTGAAGCCTGCCGGGCAAGAGCAGGGCATGATGGTGTACACGCACGAACCGCTGGCCGCGAAGACGAGTCTGACCGTGCTGCTCTCTGGTTTTGGCAGTCCGCAAGCCGCCGACGCCGGTGGCACGCAAGGCCAACAGGGCGGGCAAGAAGGGAACTCGCGCACGGAGAGCGAAAATATTCAAGCGGTTCCCGGGCGGCTCGACGATCTGAAATGGCCGCTGATGATCGGCCTTGCCGCGCTGTTTGCTCTCGGCGCGATTATGCTCTCGCGAAAGCAAGTGGCGGTGGCCGCTGGGCCTGCCGGGGAACTCGAAGATGCTCCCGTCGCGCCGCGCAAGTCTTCTGCAAAAGCCGCCGAACCGGCGGCCGCCACTGGCGCCGCTCCAACTGCCGCGACAGCGAACAGCGTCGCCGAGGTGAACGCCCAAGTTAGTGCGCGCCTCGATTCGCTGAAAGAGACCATCTTTCGCTTGGAACTCCGCAAGCAAGCCGGTACGATCTCCGAGGAAGAGTACGCTCGTGAGCGCGCCCGCGTCGAAAAGCTTCTGCGCGATCTTGTCCAAGGCTAAGCTTTTTGGAGTGCGGCGGCTCGCCGCCGCTTTGACGGCCTAAACAGCCCCGCACAAGTGCCTTTCTCCGGAGGACGCGTCGGCCGCCATTGATCTTGCTTTTGTAGTGGCCGGCCTTCAGGCCGGTTCTTGGGTTTCTCTTGGGTTTCTCTTGGCTTTGTGACACGCTCAATCTTGTCCATGTTTTTTGGTTCTTTTGTTCCATCAGTATGTTGTGCTCTGATGAAAGGCCGGGCCGGCTCCCAGGTTGAATACGCCGTTCCGGAAAACGATCTGTGACTTCGCTGCGCATACCTGCAACCGGACTTCGCTTCGAGAACATCGACAAACGCTATGGCGGACTTTTCGCCTTGCGCCGCGTCTCTTTTGAAATTGCACCTGGCGAATGCGTGGTCCTTGCCGGGCGCAACGGCTCCGGCAAAACCACGCTGCTGCGCATCGCCGCGCAAATCGTGAAGCCCACGGCAGGGAAGCTGAGTTTTCCCGGCGCGGATTCCACGCCCTCCGCCAACGGGCGTCCCGGCTACGTCGCCCACGCCACCATGGTCTACGACGAGCTCACCGCCGAAGAAAACCTGGTACTCTTCGCCAGACTTCAGAATGTCGAAAATCCCGCGGCCCGCGCCGAAGAGCTGCTGCGCGAAGTCGGCCTGATCGAGCGTCGCGGTTCTCTGGTGCGCACTTTCTCCCGCGGCATGCGCCAGCGCATCGCCATTGCACGCGCATTGATTCATCGCCCCTCGGTGCTGCTCTTCGATGAGCCCGCCACCGGTCTTGACCCTCTCGGCATCACCTGGTTGGCAAATTCATTGCGTGAAGTGAATCGCGCGCGCTGCACCGTGGTCATGAGTCTCCACGGCGAATCGGAAATTTCCGCGCTGGCCACGCGCGCCGTGCAGCTCGATGCAGGCAGCGTCGTTGCCGACACCAAGTCCGGCGCGTCGCTGCACTCGATTCTCACTTTTGGGAGCGCCTGAGCGACGCCATGAGCCTCCTCTCCAATACGGCGATCCTCCTGGGCAAAGAGTTGCGCACGGAATTCCGTTCGCGCGAACTGCTGACAACCACCGCCGTCTTCATCCTGATCGTTCTGGTGCTATTCAGTTTTGCGATTAATCCAGGCACCGAAGAGGCGCGGCAATTTGCTCCCGGACTGTTGTGGCTGGCGATTTTGTTTGCGGCGTCATTAATGTTTCAATCCTGTTTTCTCCGCGAGCAAACCAACGACACGCTCAGCTCGCTGCGCCTGGCCGTCAGCGATCCCTTTGCGATTTTCCTCGCCAAACTCATCGCCAATACGCTGTTCCTGCTGATGACCGAGCTGCTGATGCTGCCGTTCTTCGCCATCTTCTACAACATTCCCCTGTGGTCCAAACTCCCCGCCCTGATCCTGGTGTTGTTTGTGGGGAGCCTGGGCATCTCCATCGCCGGGACAGCCATCTCCGCCATCTCCGCGCAAGCCCGCATGCGGGAATTGCTGTTGCCGCTGCTTCTGCTGCCGCTGCTCACCCCGGTGCTGGTGGTCAGCTCTCTCGTCACGGGAAGTCTTCTGGATCGCGATCCGATCGTGCAGTGGAAGGGCATAGGGTTCCTGGCCGTGTTTGACCTTATCTTTTTGACGGCGCTATGGCTTTTCGGCGAATATCTTCTGGAGGAGTAATCCGCAATGGGTAAACGCATCGTTCTCGGCGCGGTAGCCATATTGTTGGTCATCGCGGCGGCCTACGCATCGTTCTATGTGGCGCCGGAAGAGCGCACCATGGGGCTGGTCCAGCGCATCTTTTACTTCCACGTGGGCAGCGCCTGGGCCGGACTGCTCGCCTTTTTTGTGTGCTTCATTGGGAACCTGATGTACGTGTGGAAGCGTGAGCCGAAGTACGACTGGCTGGGAGTGGCCGGCGCGGAGGTGGGACTTGTATTTACGACCGTCGTGCTAATCACCGGGCCGATCTGGGCGCATCCCGTCTGGGGCATCTGGTGGACGTGGGACGCCCGGCTGACCTCCACGTTTGTGCTGTGGCTGCTCTACGTATCGTATTTGCTGCTGCGAACTCTAATCGAGGAACCAGAGCGGCGCGCCTTGCACAGCGCGCTCTTCGGCATTTTTGCTTTTATTGATGTGCCGCTGGTGTTCGGCGCGATTCGCTGGTGGCGAACGCAGCATCCTTCGCCGGTCATCATGGGCGGCCCGGGGTCTGGCTTGGATCCCACCATGCGGAAGGTTCTGCTCTTCTCCGGGCTGGCCATGTGCGTTCTAATGGCGTTTCTGATCGCCGAACGCTATGTGCTGGAAAAAATGAGATCGGAAGTAGATATCCTGCAGCGGGAAGCGGAGGCGCAATGAAAAACCTGAACAGCGTGTTTGCGGCATACCTCATTGGCTGGGGCGCGTTCTTTCTATTCTATGTTTCCATCGCCAAGCGCACCTCCGATCTCCGCGCCGAGGTCGACCGCCTGAAAAGCTCTCTCACCCGCACAAAATAATGACGTGGCGGGCGCTTATGATTCGCATTTGTAGCGGCCGCCTTCCGAGGCGGGCGCCTTTTGGTTTTGGAGCGGCCAGTCCTTAGACCGGTTCCTGGGTTCCGGCTGGTTTTGTTTTTCTCCTTAGGAGGCCGGGGCTTCAGCCCCGGCGTATAGTCGAAAGAACGAATGGGCTTCAGCCCCTGAAGAAAGACTTTCGTCGTTTTTCTTGTGAGCCTGTTAAGCCACTAAGAAGCACTCTCTTCGCGCCCGAAGAAAAGGAAGTGTCCGTGAGCAGTAATTCCAAAAAACGAGTTGGCATCGTCCTCTTTCAGCTCGGCGGCCCAGACTCGCTTGAAACCGTTGAACCGTTCCTGCGCAACCTCTTTCTCGATCCGGACATCATCCCGCTCGGGCCGCTGAATTTCATTCGCGGCCCGCTCGCCCGCTACATTGCCAAAAAGCGTTGTGTGCCGGTTGCCCAGCGCTACGGCATGATCGGCCGCCGCTCGCCCATCGGCATTCTCACGGAGCGCCAGCGCCGCAAGCTCGTGGCCGCGTTGCAGCCATACATCGAGCCCGTCGCCGTCACGGCCATGCGCTATTGGAAGCCGCTCACCGAAGACGCCGTGTCCGCATTGAAGAAGGCTGGCCGCCTCGATGAACTCGTGCTCCTGCCGCTCTATCCCCACTTCTCTTACGCCACCACCCTGAGCAGCCTGAAGGAGTGGCGCCGCGTCTATGGCGAGCCGGTCGACACTTTGCCCGAACGCACCATCGAATACTTCTACGATCACCCACTGTACATCGAGGCGCTGGTGAAAAACATCGGGAAGATCCTGCGCCAGTTTCCCGACAGCTCCCGCGCGCAGTTGATTTTCAGCGCGCATGGCCTGCCCATGAGCCTCGTCGAAAAGGGCGACCCATACCCGAAGCACGTCGAGGAAACCGTGCGACTGGTCTGCGAGCAGGGCGCCCGGGAATATCCGAATTGGCCGCGTACGCATCTGCTGTGCTTTCAGAGCAAGGTTGGCCCGGCGAAGTGGCTCGAGCCTTCCTTCCTCGCCACGCTCGAACGCTTGGGCCGCGAAGGCATCAAGGAAGCGCTGGTGGTGCCCATTTCGTTTGTCACCGAGCACATCGAAACGCTTCACGAAATCAATATTGACGGACGCGCCGACGCCAAAAAATGGGGCATCGAGCGCTTCCACATGATGCCCGCCGTCGGCGATGGCCCGCTCTTCATCGCCGCGCTCAAGGACCTGGTCCTCCGCGCCGTGGAAGTCCCCGCCGAGCCTCCGACCACGCAATCCACCGCCGCTTAGCCTCGGTGGCACGGACACTCTTGTTTACCCTGCTTGCCCCGATCTTCGAGGGGAGCTTCGAAGGGTCTGTGCTCTTGGGTTGCCCACAGCCCGACAACTCCACAACCCCGCATCTCCACAACCCCGCAGCACCACAACCCCGCAGCACCACAACCCCGCAACTCCACTTGTCATCCCGAGCGAAGCGAGGGATCTGTTTTTACTTCCTCGCGCCCCTCCGTCCCCTTCAAAATTCCTTTTTTTTCGAAACCGTTCCTCGCTACAATCCTTCCCGGTTCAGGGCACGTGCGGGGGCACGTTCGCGTTTTCGTTGCGCTATAATCCACATTTCGGGAATTGGGGCCCGAAATTCATGAAAGCCACCTATCATCCTGGCATACATCGCTACGCCCTTTTCGTGGTGTGCTGGACCGTTGGCCTGCTGACCGCGGGCGCCTTGGTCACTTCCGAGGACGCGGCGCTCGCCGTACCCGATTGGCCGCTCTCCTACGGCAGCCTCAATCCACCGATGGTTGGCGGCATCGCCTTCGAGCATTCGCATCGCCTGATCGCCGCGGCCCTCGGCTTCCTGGTCATTATTCTGGCCTTTCTTCTTTGGCGTAAAGACGAACGCCCCGGGGTCCGTTGGCTGGGCGCTTTTGCCGTGGCGGGCGTCTGTCTGCAAGGCGGCCTTGGCGGCCTCACCGTGCTGAAACTCCTGCACTACTGGCTTCCCGTGATGCATGCCTGCACCGCGGAGATCGTGTTCGCCATTCTGGTGAGCATCGCCATGGTCACTAGCCGCTGGTGGATGGAGAATCAGCCGCAATACGAAGACCGCGGCACTCCGCCGATTCACACCATCGTCACGCTCAACGCCTTCGTCATTTTCGCCCAGATACTTGCCGGCGCGGGTTTCCGCCACAAATACCTTTCGCTGAAGCCGCACGTTTACGGCGCACCGATCGTGCTCCTCGTGGTGGTCTGGACGGCCCTGGTGCTTCGCAGCCGCTTCCCGCAGGTGCGCGAGATGGTCCGCGCCCGTGTGCTGCTGCACATGATCGTGGGCATTCAGATTCTTCTTGGCCTCACGGCGCTGTGGGCGCGCATCCAGAGTGCCGATGACCCGCAGCCCATGCCATTCATGGTGATCTCTACCGTCGTGCATACCGTTGTGGGCGCGATTCTTTTTGCCGTTTCCATCCTGACCGTGCTTTTGTGTTACCGCCTCGTTCCCAGAAACAGGGAAGTGCTCTTGGCGACGACACGCGGCGAAGTGCCCGCTCAATGAGCACGGCCCGGACCACGGAATTCACGCAACCCAGCAAGCTGAGCGCGTACATCGCGCTTACGAAGCCGGATGTGTCCTTCCTGGTCCTGATGACCACGGCCGCGGGCTTTTACATGGGCGTGCGCGGCCCCGTGGATTGGCTGCACATGCTGCACGTGGTCTTCGGCACCATGATGATCGCCGCGGGCACGGCGGCGTTGAATCATTACATCGAGCGCGAATCCGACCGCACCATGCGCCGTACCGCTTCGCGCCCGCTTCCCAGCGGGCAACTGACGCCGACGGAAGCGCTCCGCTTTGGCTTGCTCCTCTGCGTGGCCGGCGCCGTGGATCTCGCGATCACCGGTGGTTTTCTCCCTTGCCTGCTCGGCGTGTTCACTTGCCTCAGCTATTTGCTCGCGTATACGCCGCTGAAAACGCGCACCGTCTGGGCCACCTTCATCGGCGCCATTCCCGGCGCGATTCCGCCGATGATTGGCTGGACCGCCGCCACCGGTAAGCTGGACACGCCGGCGTGGCTGCTCTTCGCCATTCTCTTTTTCTGGCAATTCCCGCATTTCCACGCCATCGCCTGGATGTACCGCGAGGATTACGCCCGCGCGGGCATCCTCATGCTCCCCGTGGTGGACAAGGACGGCACGCGCACCTTTCGCCAGATCATTCTCTATGCCGCGTCGCTTGTCGGCGTCAGCCTGCTGCCCGCCATCATGGGCTTTGCCGGAGTGCTCTATTTCTTTGGCGCGCTGGTGAGTTGCACCGGCCTCGTGCAAGTATGCCTGTGGGCCGCCAACTCCAAGTCCAACAATCGCGCCAAATGGCTCATGCACGCCACCGTGATGCACATCCCGATCCTGTTGGGCTTGATGATGTACGACAAGCTGCCGCGGTAGCGAGTGTTCAGTTCCCAGTTATCAGTTCTAAGTAAAGAAAGACCGGCCGGGTGCCCGAATAGCCGACTCTGCGTGTGGGGATCTTCCTTCTAGAACCTGTCTCATAGATGGTTCGGCGGGGAGGGAAGAGTTTCCTCAGGGGCTAAAGCCCATTCTTTGAGGGTTCTTGAAGTCGGAGCTGAAGCTCCGACCCCCTAAGAATCAATTATGACATGGCTTGTAGTCCTCTTTGTCCAGCGCATCAGGTCGCGCATCCGGGAGTGACTGTCATCCCGATCCCGCAAAGCGGGAGAGGGATCTGCTTTTCTTCTTCTTGGCTTTTGGCTGAGAACTGACAACTGATTACTGATAACATTCCTCCATGTTCTCCCACGCCGCCCTCAACGCCACGCTGAACGCCACCAGCGCTATTCTCCTCGCCTGTGGTTACGTCGCCATCCGCTCCGGCAAACGCGCCCTGCACAAAAAACTGATGCTCTCCGCCTTCACCGTCTCCACGGTCTTTCTCGTTTCCTACCTTGTTTATCACTACCGCGTGGGCCACGTCGCGTTCCAGGGCCACGGCTGGATTCGCCCCGTCTATTTCGCGCTGCTGCTCTCCCATACCGTCCTGGCCATCGTCATCGTTCCCCTAATCCTCATCACCCTCCGCCGCGCCTGGCTGGAACGCTTCGATAAGCATCGCCTCATCGCCCGATGGACCCTTCCGCTGTGGTTCTACGTCTGCGTCACCGGCGTCATCGTCTATTTCATGCTCTACCAGTTGTACTCCTACTAGCAGACTTTAACGTAGATACGAGTCGGACAAACCAAACCTGGCGAAGCAGTGTTTTTGTCGATAAGGCGATTCAGGAGGCGGCGTTCATCTTGGAGAGGATCGACGAGAGGTGCCCTGCGGCAACTCTGCCACCATGTCAGACAGCCAATTCCGAACCTATTACCTCAAGAGGCGAATGACCACCAGGCTGATTAGTGCAAGCAAAATCCAAAGCAAGACATATATCTTCCGCAGAAGGCGGACTGTGGTGTGAAAGCCCCAGCGGCTGGAAACCTTTGGGTCGCGAAGCACTGCGAGCTGGCCCATCTGCGTTTCTGTGTAAAATTTGCGGTACCAGAATTGCGTGAGCGCCCTTCTCCAGGTTGCCTCGCTGGAGCGATTAAAAAAAGAATAGTCCTCTGCCTCAAAAAAAGAGGGGTCAAATCCGTTGCCGGGATAATCCCTGACGGAAGCATGCTCCCTGACGATCTTGTCGTGGCACACGACAAAGAAAGTGTATAAATCGTGGGGCTGGTCTGTGGAGAATTCGCTGTCATACAAGTACCAAGTTGCAGAAAAAGGATTAGCCCCGTCGTTTCGAAGTGTGAGTAATTCCTCCAGCATTCGAAGAACGAACGTCGGCCCCGCAAACACTAGTTTTTCGCTTTCCGTCGTGATTTCAGTTTCTATAGTGGCGTCTTCGACCTCTATGCGTCAGTCAGCCAGTCGCTTGTAGACCTCGCCCACCGTGGTTGAAATGTTCTCTGCCTTTCCATCTACTCGACGCCTTTGGGTCAGTGCCAGGTCTAGAACCTTCACGTCGAGCGAATACGCGGTGAAGCGGAAGCCCTCCCATTTTTGCTGGTTTGCAAGAGTACGCTTCATAGTGTTTACGCGCGCTGCAGTTCGCTGAGAGGCATATCCTGAAGAATCCATTCTACGCTCGTTTGGCCGGGAGTAGTGGCGCGCAAGTAAGCGGTCTTCTTTTTCTCTTCTTTGAACTAGAATCGGAGTGAGGTTTGATTCAGTGCTTATCCTATTTGTGTTTCCAGTGTTGGCGGTTCTGGCTACCTTGTGGGGCGTTTACTACTCTCGCCAACAGTTGAAGGAAGCTAAGAGAATTCGAGAAGAGAATCATAAGCTATTCGATGATCAACGCAGGGAAGACAATGCTTGGTCAGGGAAGTGCGCTCGTGCTTCCCAAGCACTCTGTGCTCTGGCTCCTCGATTTATCCAAGGCAGCGCCGGTCAACCAAGCGGATACGCACTAAGTATCTTGTTCCCCGACCCTAGTCTCCGTACTAGAGTGCTGAGTCATTTGATTGAGCACAAGGGTGGGCTTGATTATATCGCTCGTCCCCTTGACGTAAGTCAGTTGCGCTTGAACCCGCTGCGGGAACTGATCGATCTGGTCCTGAGCAGATTTGAGGAATTTAAAGCCAAAGACCCAGATATCGCCAAGAGGATGGGCCTGTGAAAACATTCGATTCAAGATCCAACTCTTACAGTGCGAGCAGCCGGGTGTCGCACCCTTTGGTGTTTAAGGGTGCGGGTTTTCTCCTGCCTCTAGCTTTTTGCAAGTTTTTCTGTTACGTCGCTTGGGGAAGGGAAGCTCAAACCGCGGGCCATCGCCAAGGAGGACGTCCTTCCAAGTCTGTCGCTTCTCCTCAGCCAGCTCGCTGGATTGCTCTTTGGCCTCGTGCGATTGACGTTCAATCATGAACATTCCTCAATCTCAATCTTAGGACCAGTCATCTGGCTTGTCATCCTAGTGTGCTCTTTTATACCTTCGTGTAAACTCGTGCTGCATGAAACTCCTCCTCTTCGGCGCAACCGGTTCCGCAGGTGCAGCTGTCCTCGACGCTTGCCTTGGCGCGTCCGTCGTCGAGGAAGTGCGCGCCGTCACGCGCCGGCCGCTGATGCACACGAGTTCCAAGCTGCGCACCTTTCTGCACAAGGATTTTGTGAATTACGCAACGGTTGAGGAAGCCTTCCGCGGCGTGGATGCCTGTTTGTTTTGTCTGGGCGTTTCCGCCACGCAGGTTTCCAGAGAGGAGTACCGCAAGATCACCTACTCCTACACGCTGGCGGCGGCCCAGATGTTCAAATCCAAAAGCCCCGGCGCGGCCTTTCACTACATCAGCGGGCAGGGAACTCGCCCGGACAGCCGCATGTTCTGGTCGCGCGTGAAGGCGCAAACCGAGCACGACCTCATTGAACTTGTGGACGCTGTTTGCTGGCGCCCCGCCTTCATTGACGCTCCACCTTCGCCCAGTCTGCCGAAAATCTACAAGACACTCTTCCCGCTCTTGCGCGTCCTCAAGCCGTTTCCGAGCCTCTACGTTTCTGGCACAGACCTGGGCCGCGCCATGCTCCAGGCCACCCGGGAAAATCTGCGCAAGCGCATCATCGAAAACCGCGAAATCCGCCAAATCGCGGCCCGCGCCGATTTCTAAGTCGCTTCGTCGGAGCTTATCCCATAAATACTTCGAGCGACCAACATGAGCACCTCAGGGGTTAAAACCCCGAGTTTCCGTGGCTTTTCGGCACGGCTGAGCAGGCTGCGGGAAAAAGACCGGAAGAACTTTCTTCAGGGGCTAAAGCCCATTGGATTTAAGGGCTTTACGCCGGGGCTGAAGCCCCGGCCTCCTAAAGAAACGACTTTCCCCGCAAGCTGCGCTCTTCGCTGCGCGGGGCCGCGGAATATACATTTGTTTCAAAGCGGCAGAAAAAGCAGATCCCTCGCTGCGCTCGGGATGACAATACGAGTTTCGTCTCTATATTCCGCGAAGCTCAGTGATTATTCAATGAAATTGGAACTCGGAACGCTAAGCATTCGGGAGGGCGGCGATCACCGCGTCCGTAAACTCCTGCGTGCCTGCGGTGCCGCCGACGTCGCGCGTGACGTGCTTGCCTTCTTTGTACACTTTTACCAAGGCCGCTTCGATGCGTTCCGCCGTGGTCCGCTCGCCCAGGTGCTCGAGCATCAGAATCGCGCTCATCAGCAGCGCCGTGAGGTTCGCCAATCCCTTGCCCGCAATGTCCGGCGCCGTGCCGTGCACCGCCTCGAAAATCGCGCCTTCATCGCCAATGTTCCCGCTGGGCACCACGCCCAATCCGCCCACCAGCCCCGCCGCCAGGTCGCTCATGACGTCGCCATACAAATTCGGCAGCAGCAGGACGTCAAACTGGCTCGGATTCATCACAATCTGCATGCAGGCATTGTCCACAATCAATTCTTTATACTCGATATCCTTGTACTGTTCCGCCACCGCGCGCACCGAGCGCAGAAACAGCCCATCGCCCAGCTTCATGATGTTGGCTTTGTGAATGGCGTGAATCTTTTTCCGCCCGTGCTTCCGCGCATATTCGAACGCAAACCGCGCAATCCGCGTGGAAGCCTTTTCCGTGATGATCTTCAAGCTCTCCACCACGCCGGGGACCACCTCATGTTCCAGCCCCGAATACAAATCCTCGGTGTTCTCCCGCACGATCACCACGTCCACGCCGTCAAAGTGCGATTTCACGCCGGGCAGGTTTTTCACCGGGCGCAGATTGGCATAGAGGTCCAGGCTCTTCCGCAGCGCCACGTTCACGCTCCGCGCGCCCCCGGCAATTGCCGTGGCCATGGGCCCTTTCAGCGCCACGTGGTTGCGCCGCACAGACTCAATCGCCGCCACGTTCAACACTTCCGCGCCCGTGGTGCTCTTGTCCGTATTTTCAGCGCGCGCCGCCAGCTCTTCCCACTCGATTTGCACTCCCGAAGCGTCCAGAATGCGCCGCACCGCCGCGGAAACTTCCGGCCCAATGCCTTCTCCGGGTAACAGCGTAATTTTGTGTCTCATACGTGCATCTATTTTACTGTAGCTCAGGCCTTCAGGCCTGAGGCTTTTTCCTGGGTCTGCATTTATAACGTGTAGCGCAGGGCGAGTCGGCGAGCCCTGCTGCTTTTTCTTGGGTTTGCCTGTGTAGGGCCCGCCTGGCGTTTACCCCGACCCGGTCGGGGAGGCGGGCCGCTCGTGGGTTTGTAGTGGCCGATCTTCAGATCGGCCCACACAATCGGAGACCCCCGCAGGGAAGTGACGAGCAGGAACGCCCACTTTGCGCCGATTCGGGCTGTGCTATACTGGGAAAGTAAAGTTTCTCGCGGAGGATTCCGCGAGCGGAGGCCAAGAAAGATTATGATCAACCTGACGCCTGTTGCCGCCACCAAGGTCAAGGAAATCATGAGCATGCAGAACCCTGTGCCCACGGCGCTTCGCGTAGCCGTGGTGGGCGGAGGCTGCTCGGGTTTCCAGTACCACATGGCATTTGAGAACCAGACCAATGAGACCGACGAGGTCCTCGAGTTCGACGGCCTCAAGGTCGCCGTGGACCAAATGAGCTCCATGTACCTCGACGGCGTCGAGATCGACTACATCGAGACTATCGAGGGTGCCGGCTTCAAGTTCAACAACCCCAACGTGAAGAGCACTTGCGGCTGCGGCAGCTCCTTCAGCGTCTAAGTCGCCTTCGGCCTTCGTTTTGCCCTCGTAGGGGTGCCCGCCTCTGGCGGACACCCGTTGTCCGCACAATCCAAAGATCCTACACCTCACACAAACCCACATCCCCGGCCAGCGAACAGCCCCGGAAGCAGGTCAGTTCCCGGTTAGCGGGAACCTTTTTTGTTCGAGCAGGGAATTATCTTCTAGGAGAACAGGTGTTGAATTGTGTCTGCTGGCCCTCAACCAACGATGCAGATCCGGCAGAAGGGAAGCGCTAGTCCATGATCATGATGGGGCGGAGGTATGAAAGAGTGTTTAAAATTCAATCGCTTGGCGTAAAGCAGAATCAACGGGGATGGCCCAAGCTGAGCCTTCTGTTCTTCGCCGTTGTACTGCTCTTGACAGATTTGCCGGTGCGTAGCCAACAGGCCGCGCCCATCACCCTGGACGTCAACGCGGTCAACCTGCTTGCCACCGTGCGCGATAAGAAGGGAAACATCATCCGCGATTTGACCAAGGATGATTTCGCGTTGGAACAGGACGGCAAGCCCCAGACGATTACTTATTTTGCGAAGGAATCGGATCTCCCCCTGACGCTTGGATTGCTTGTGGACACCAGCATGAGCCAAAGGCGCCTTCTCGATCAGGAGCGCGCCGCCAGCCGCACTTTTCTCGATCAGGTTTTGCGCGTGGACAAGGACAAAGCCTTTGTCATTCAATTCGACCGTGAAGTTACGCTTCTTCAGGACCTGACATCTTCCCGCCAAAAACTGCAGGCGGCCATCGATCAAATTGCTGCGCCGCAATTCTCGCAGGGTGGCTCCTCGGGCAGTAGCGGTGGCTCCTCGGGCGGCAGTGGTGGCGGGGGACGCGGTTCGCACGGCGGGGGCGGTGGCGGCACGTTGCTCTACGACGCGGTTTTCCTGGCGTCCGACGAATTGATGAAAAAGCAGCCAGGCCGCAAGGCTGTCGTCATCCTCACCGATGGCGTTGACCACGGCAGCAAAGAGACTTTGGAGGAAGCCATCGCAACCGCGCAGCGCTCCGATACCCTCGTTTATTGCATCCTGTTTGCCGACAAAGAAGGCTATGGAAACGGGGGAGGATTCGGCGGTCGGCCTATGGGGGGCGGGATGGGCGGGAGAGGCGGAAGGGGCGGCGGTTATCCGCCACGCACGGAAGAATCGCATCCCGACGGAAAGAAAGTTCTTAAACAGATGTCCGAAGCCAGCGGCGGACGCTGCTTTGAAGTATCCAAGAAAGAGCCCATCGACAAAATTTATGACGCCATAGATGAAGAATTACGCTACCAATACAGCCTGGGCTACACGCCGGTCAAGGCGGACACTCCCGTGGGCTATCACAAGCTGCATCTCACCGTGAAGCAAAAGGACGTCATCGTGCAAACACGGGATGGCTTTTACCTGGACCGCTAAGGCGCTCCACCCTGGTGTTACTGGCGCGGTAAAGGTTGCGCGTAATAGCCCTGCCGAGTGCGCGCGGTTAGGCCACCCTTTGCTAGTTTGATTTCCAGGTGGTGGTATTCGTCTCGCGTATCGGCGGGGGGTGGATCGAAGGAGATCTCGTAGTAGGCCTCCGTATCGGCGAGGCATTCATTGAGGCTGGCGGCGAGGTCGTTGCTTAGGTTGAGAGCAAGACCGCCACTCTGCGTGGCGAGTACCTGGAGCTCTAGGTCCCCAGGCTGGACTTGGCTAGGTTTTCTAATTCCTTTGAGGAACTGCTTATAGTAGGCGGCACTGCCGAAGTCGGTGGTGCCTAGAGGATCGATGCTGTAAAGGGTGATGCGGGCCTGCCGGAGCTGAGTCGAGAGGCTGACAATATCCGCGAAGAGCTCCTGCAGTTGCTTCGAGCCAAGCTCGGTGCCGGGGCCGGAGAGGAGAGGCCAACCGGGAGAAACCCAGAGGATAATCTTTCGCCCCGGGCGCGATGCATCGCGCGCCGTAAGCAGACGCAGGGCCTGGACGGAGAGCTGGTAGCGTTCGACCGCGCCGTAGTACCCGCTAGAGCGACGGATGGTACGGAGGCCCACCGAGGACTGATCCAGTGAGGCACTAAGCGCGTTGCCGTCGCTCGAGAAACCCTCCTGAATTTGCGTGCCTTTGTCTGTTAAGACGGCAAGGGCGGTGGGGTGTGCGAGGTGACCTCCATCAGCACGGAGGAATTTGTCGATCTCTCCGCGTACGTAGGAGACGTTCTCGTAAGGGGTGTTGACCGCATCGACAACCAGGATGACCTCAATGGGAGCCTGGCTTCCGCCGAGGGCCTGGAAAGAGGTGATGGTCCTCGGGACTTTATCATCCAGAAGAGTGAAGTCTTGCTGCTGAAGGCCGGAAACAGGCGGTCCGGATTTCGGAGTGACGACGACGTCCAGGTAAATCTTACCGTCGCCAGGTTGGGATGGCGGACTATACTGCTGGGCTGAAACTGCAGTGGTGGATAGCAAAAGCAGGAGAATAGAAAGGCCGAGACGCGCGCCGTTGAACATGAATTCCTCCCTTCGTCCAAGCAAATGCCGACGGATCTCCACGGGAGCACTTCGCTGATTTGGAGCGAACGAGGCGCTATTGAGATAGACGGGAGTCAAGGTCGATAAGGGTACAAGTTAAAGGCGTAGCTACGTGCCTCATGCCTAATAACTATACTTACCTCAGAATGGGAATCAACTCCAAAGCCACCTGGCAGATCTTCGGTCACAGTTGGCCCGTTGGTGCCAAGTCGGATAGCGCATGACCCGGCTCGGGGGTGTTGCCGAATGCGCTGGCCACGTCAGAAAGCGCAGCAATCCCAAGCCATGGATTTCAAGTCTCTCCCGCGCGCTTCGGCAGAGAGTTGAACCTGCCGACAATTTCTTGGGTGCGCTGGCTGAAGACGACGTACTCGCCGGGTGAACGCGCTTGGAGTTCCTGGATCTTGGCCTCGGCGGTTTGCAAGTCTCGAACGACTTCAACCCATTCGAAATTCACGACGCCTATCTTCTTCAGAATGTCGAAGCTGGGGTTCACGGGGGCACCTCTTTGCAACAAATCAGGCAAACTGAATAGTGCAAGACTCGATGCTGTTTCAGAATCCCCTAAGCCTGCCATCCGCTCATTTGTATTCCGACTATCGGAAAATCCTCGTACGCCGCTTCAATATCCTGCTTTAAAGGGTAGTTGCCTTGCATGAACACGAGAATCACACAGCATTTAGCCCGCGGGTGGATTTGGCTAACGGGGATTTTTTGTGGCCCTCGGGTGCTCGGCACAGACATGAGATGTGAACTCCTTGTCGCGCTGCTGTTCGTAGCGCTGCATCATTTCGACAATTGATTGGCCAACGACCGGCCCTATAGGGTTGAACGCCCATGCGCATTCGGAGCAAGCCCAACCCTGAAACTTTTCTTTTTTCAGCCATACCAATTTGCGACGCATCGCCTCCATGGCCACCTCGAGATTTGCCGCCGTTATGCTTGTTTGAAAGACGCTGTAGCATTGGTCTTCGACGGCACTGCGCCGATATAAGCGGCTCTTTTCGTTGACCGGAGCGAGGATCTGCCGAAGTTACGGCTTTTGAACACACATCAAAATCGAACGGAGCACACCAGGCCTAAACATTAGCGATAGGAAGAGGCTGCTGTCTGTGGGGTATCCAACACTAGAAAATTGTTATCTCAATCCGAGTTCATCCTCGAACTGTTGAATGACACCGTAACACTCACAAGCGGAGTTCTGGAGTTTCCTGCGGTTCACAACCTTCACTGCACCGCGCACATATTCTATGATGCCCTTTTTTTGAAGCACCGCCGCTGCCAGGCTCACCGTGGATCGGTCAGTACCCATCATGGTCGCAATGAAATCGTGGGTGATGGGAAGTACTCCCAAATGCACCCTATCCTGAGTCATCAGCAGCCACCGCGCGAGACGCTGCTGTATATCGTGCAGCCGATTGCACGCCGCGGTCTGTGCCACTTGCATCCCTTGAAGCCCCGAGTGCCTGCTCAAGATCATCTGCAATTGCGGAGCCGACCGCAGAATGCGTTCCAGCGCATTTCCCGCTATTCGGAAGCCATCGCCGGCGATCTGGACTATTTCACGTATTGAACTTCTGCTCAAACCGACTGCCAATCCTGCCCCAACATAGCCCTCGTTACCCACCACACCCACTTCCACGGTTCGACCGTCTTTGGTCACGACTACCTGCGAAACCATCCCTCGGTTCGGAAAATAGACGAACTCGATGGCTTGAGTCGCCTCATGAAGGCTCAGACGATCCGGCAGATCGACGTACCTCAAGTCAGGACGTATCAACTCGTATTCGTTATCGGGCATTGCCAACAAGACTTTATTGCTTACTGGCTTTCCATCGACGTTGGTCCGTTCGCCCGCCCGCATGACTCGAAAGCTTTTTCGATTCATTGCAATCCTGAATGGCAGCAAAGTGCCTTGCATTCACTGGGTGAAACTTCATGGGCCCTGAGATTCCATGTCAATTCAACCAGAAGAGGGGTCTAACAATCTGTGCGAAATGGAACACCGCTCAAAACCAAGGCGGAGCGAATCATGCGGCGGATCGCTGCGCATTGGCCGGGGAATCCGGCATCCTTACCGTGGATACTCGACGTGCTTGGACCAAATTGTCTCCGCGCGCTCCAGTCGGGGGCGAAGTATTCCTCTTCACCTCCCCTCTTATAGAACGCGCTAACCGGAAACTGGCCCAGTCCCACAACTCGGTAGTGGGTCAGTTTGAATCGGGCGTCTTCCCGTGATATTCTGCCACGAGTATGAGCCAATTCATATTTCAAGTTCTGCAGATGAGGTGCTGCACACCGCAAGAATGGTTGCGCGTGTGGGCTGGCCTGTATCAGGGATATGACGAGACGGAGTACATGGATCTGATTGAAAAACACAAGTCGTTTTCACCCGAGGACTTCAGACGGATCGGTAAATGGAAGGATGGCGTAACGACAGAGGGTCAGTGGAAGCCCAACGTAGCATCGGTGGCCTATCTAATCTGGGAGAAGGCGGCTGAGGAGTTGCCAAATTGCCCAGAGGAGAGCGAGATGGTAGCTTTCTTGGAGGATTGGTCCAACCGAGCGTACACGGACAGATTCAAAAAAGGACCTAAGGAGAAACACTTTGGGCTGTCCCGCGCGACCGCACTACTCCATTTCGTCAGCGGAGGGCGCTACCCTATCTTCGACTCTCGGGTAAAGACAGCAATCGCTCGACTGCTCGACCACCCAGAGTTGCCGGGCACTGTTAGCTCGTACTTGGATTCATACCTCCCACTTTTCAAGGAGCTGGCTGATCGCTGCGAAACGGACGATTTTCGCATGTTGGACAAGGCGCTCTTCAGCTACGGTGCGTTGGAAGAGCGTACATTCTCAAACTGACCCACTACCCACAACTCCCCCCATTTGCATTCTCCCGGCGGCCCACTTATCCTAATCTTTAACGCGGATGAAAATAGCTCTCGCCCAATTCAACCCCACGGTCGGCGACTTCGAAGGCAATTCCTCACGCATCCTTACGCTTGCAGCGGAAACCAAGCGGCGCGGCGCGGAACTCGCCGTCTTCTCGGAACTCTGTATCTGCGGCTATCTCCCGCTCGATCTCCTCGAACGCCCCGCCTTCATCCAGCGCAATCACGACACGCTGAAAGAAATTGCCGCGCAAATGCCGCTCCCGGCCATCGTCGGTTACGCCGGCCGCGTGGACCACCCCAGGGCAGGGAAGTCCATTGCCAACAAAGCCGCGCTCATCTGTGAAGGCCGCGTCGTCTTCGAGCAAAGCAAAATGCTTCTGCCCACCTACGACGTCTTTGACGAGTCCCGCTACTTCCAGCCCGGCGAAAAGCAGTACGTCTACGGCATGGGCCGCGAGCAGCTCGGCATCACCGTCTGCGAAGACGTCTGGAACGACAAAAACTTCTGGAACAAGCCGCTCTACGCCCGCGATCCGGTCACCGAACTCATCTCCCAGGGCATCAGCGTCCTCATCAACCTTTCCGCTTCTCCCTACACCATCGACAAGCGCTTCCTTCGCGTGGACATGCTCCGCTCCATCGCCATCCATCACCAGCGCCCGGTGATTTATGTCAACCAGGTGGGCGGCGACGATTCGCTGATCTTCGATGGCGCCAGCATGGCCCTGACCGCCAGCGGGGAAGTGGCCGCCCAGGCCAAAGCGTTTGAGGAAGACATCGTGCTCTTCGATACCGTCACCGGCAAGGGCGACCTCCACGAGCAGCCGGCCACGGAGATTGCTTACGCCCATCAAGCGCTGGTGACCGGTACCCGCGACTACGTCCGCAAATGCCGCTTCTCGAAAACTATTGTCGGCTTGAGCGGTGGCGTGGATTCCGCCGTGGTCGCCTCCCTGGCCGTTGAAGCCCTCGGTAGCTCCAACGTCCTGGGCGTCTCCATGCCCGGGCCGTTCTCCTCCGAGGGCAGCAAGACCGACGCGAAGGCCCTGGCGCAGAATCTGGGCATCCCGTTCCTGACAATTCCTATCGCCAGCGTCTTCGACGCCTACAATCAGGTTCTGGCTCCCGCCTTTGGCAACCGCCCGCCGGATGCCAGCGAAGAAAACATTCAGGCGCGCATCCGCGGCAATTACCTGATGGCCCTCTCCAATAAGTTCGGTTCCATGGTTCTCAGCACCGGTAACAAATCGGAGATCGCCGTTGGCTACTGTACGCTCTATGGCGACATGGCAGGCGGCCTGGCGGTGATTTCCGATGTGCCGAAGATGATGGTCTATGCGCTGGCCCAGTACATCAATCGCGAAAGGGAACTGATCCCCCGCTCGACCCTCGAAAAGCCGCCCTCGGCCGAGTTGCGCCCCAACCAGAAGGATACGGATTCCCTGCCGCTCTACAATGTGCTGGACGCCATTCTGAAGGCTTATATTGAGGAAGTGAAAACGCCGGAGGAGATTGCCGGTGAATTTGGCTATGACTTGCAGTTGGTCCGCGATATCGCGCTGCGCGTGGATCGCAACGAGTACAAAAGGAAGCAGGCCGCTCCGGGGTTGAAGATCACTTCGCGCGCCTTCGGTTTTGGACGGCCGTTTCCCATTGCGCAGCGCTTCATCCCATGAATACGAACGGAAATATAACGAGGAGTCGCGTGAAAAACACACTCAAGCTCGCCCTGCTCGTACTTTTCCTGCTCGCCGCGGCCGGCACCATGGCGCAACAGCCCGCGGCAGCCACCGCTGCGTCGCAAGCACAGAAGGTCGAAGCCTTTCTTCGCTATTATTTCGCCCTTGGCGCGGAAGTCCAGATCACCGTGAGCACACCCACGGAGCTTGGTACCTCCGGAATCCTCGAGGTGCCCATCGAGGTGAAGTCCGCGGAAGGCTCGGATAAGATAAAGATGTATTTGACAAAGGATGGGCGCTACCTTTTGCGGGGCGAAATATCGGACCTAACCACCGACCCCCTGGCAGAAAACATTGCCAAGATGCAGACCGCCAATGCACCCGTCCTGGGTGATCCCAAAGCACCCATCACGCTCGTTGAGTACTCCGACTTCGAATGCCCGGTGTGCCGCAACCTACACGATGCCCTGCGCGGCTTGCTGCCCAACTACCCCCAGGTGAAGGTCATCTTCAAGGATTTTCCCATCGACGCTATCCACCCCTGGGCGCGTACCGCCGCCTTGGCCGGGCGTTGCGCTTACCAGCAAAACCCCAAGGCCTTCTGGAAGATCTATGACCTGCTTTACGACAATCAGGACCTTATTTCTGCGGCCACCGCATGGGACAAAATGCTGGACCTCGCCGGGCGCGCCGGCCTGAACACAGACACCTTCAAGTCCTGCATGGCCAGCCCGCAAGCCGCCGCCGAAGTGGACGCCAGCCTCGCCAACGGACAGTTGCTGGACGTGCGCGCCACGCCAACGGTGTTCGTCAACGGACGCAGAGCGGCCAGCGCCGATCCGCATACAATTCAGCAATATATTGATTTCGAACTGGCGCAAATCAAAGCGGGGAAGAGCGCACCGAAAAAGTAGCTGAACGGGAAAAGAGCAAAGGGCACGAAAGGCCTTAGTTAGGGCGCCGGGGGTAGGGCGAAAAAGAGTCCCACTTACTAGTTAACATAATATCTGTTATAGGACGCACTGTCAAGCCTTTTCTTTCACTATTCCCATCTTTTCTGGGGATATCCGGGCTCATGGGTAGGTACTTCCCCGGCTGGCGCGGGGTCATNNCTTCCCCGGCTGGCGCGGGGGGTGCGCCAGCCGGGACCACTGCTAGGGCGGAGGGTTTTCCTGAGGCTATGGGGTGAGCTCGTAAACGCGCTGACAAAAAGGCGCGCCATTCCGATCTGATCAATGCGCCGTCATTCCGAACGGATTCCGCGAAGCGCGGGTTTTGCGNNGCTTCGTCGGGGTGAGGAATCTATCTTTTCTTTTCTTCAGATCTCCCGCGTACCTTTTATCAAGGGCAGGGTTTGGGACGGGGGAACGCCCCCGGCCCGGAGTAGACGACGGATGGCGCTTGCGCGGAAGGCGGCCGGTTTCGCACGGACCACAATGGTGCATGTCCGTCGATGCGGAAGAAGGCACGGGCCGCATTCGATGAAGGATGCGGCCCGGCCTGCGGCAGTCCACCGGCGCGCCGTGAGAGGCTGCCCGGAGCTATCCGCCGCGGGGTCAGGAACACGCGCGCGCTAGTTCGGAGCTTACGGCTGCGTCACGGTGATGGTCCATGTATCGGTCTGCGTGAGTGCGGAGAAGAGTGTATCTCCTTCGCAGAACACGCAACGAACGGCTTCCTGCTTCGTGGCGGCGGGGATCGCCGCGCTGGGTACGGTGTGGCTGTGCGTGTCGGCGATGGTCACCGTGTAGGTGTTTGTCGGTGTGGGCATTGGGTCCTCCTTTCTTTGAGGATGGGTCTGGGAAGGAGCGCGTAGCAGCCCTGTCCATCACATTTTTGTCAGGCGTTCGAGGTTCACGGCTTTGCTCTCGCCGATGATGGTGACAATGAGAGCGTCCGCTTCGGCGGTTACCGTGGGCGTCTCGGTGCGCTGAAAGTGTTGGAGGATTTGCACGGCGACGTCCACGTGCGTGGGTGCGCCGAAATCCTGGTCGAAGATCATGGCTCCGCCTTCCTCGCGGAGCTCCATCACCGCCAGCGTACGATCGCCCTATCGCGCCAATCTCGCGGCCACTGCGCCCGCCGCTGCGCCAATCACAAACCACTTCGCCGCGCGTACCACGCGCCGCAATACCGAACCGCCGCGTGCTGCCTGCAGGGCAGCGTCGCGTTCCCTGCTGAGCGCCTGCGTCTTCGTCTGTTCATCCTTGAGGTTTGCCTGGGCCGTGGCCAGTTGCGCCTGGCACTCCCGGCAGTTCACGGCAAAGTCATAGAGCGGCTTCAGGTCTTCGGCGGGCAACTGCACCTTGGGGTTCGGGGGCCCGACGGTCTGCTTGGTGCCTCCTGGGACTGCAGGAAGGCCCGCGCCGGCTGCCTCGGTTGGTAGGCTTAAAGGTGTGGGCAATGGCAGGACGTCTGGCAAGGCCTTCACAATCTGCGCCGGGTTCTGGACGGTGGTTTTCTTCTCATTAAGCTGAGCCAGGAGCTGTCCTAGTTCGGAGTTTCGCGATTGCTGGCGTGCGTCGGCATCCTCCAGCGCTTTCTGCGCGGCCTGTAACGCCGCTTTGAGTTGCGCCTGCTCCTGTTGCGTCCCGCGCCAGGCAAAATACACACTCACGCCCACCACGGCCGCAATCAGCACTGCCGCTATTTTGAGCCAACTCCCTGATGTCATGACGATCTCTTCTGCGGACAAGCGCCTCTACCGGTAGCGCGCCATCCGCGCCAGCACTTCCTCCGCGTAATCCGGATTCCCTCCGCCGTTCCATGCGAGCAACGCCTTTGGCGTGTCGCCACCCGCCACGTCCAGTTTCTGATGCAAAATCCTGCAACCCACCGCCAACCCCACCGCCGGATCGCACAATGTGGAAAGGAAAAGAGAAGCCACGCCCTTCTCGCGCGCCGTCTGTCCCATCACCTGCATCAGGCCCCACGAAATGCCTCGCGCATAGGCTTCCGTGGCGCCCACCTTGTTGTTGGTGTAGAGCGGCGCAACGTATTTGGCGAAAAAGAGCGGCTCGTAGCGCATCGCCCAGGGGTTCCAGTTGGACTCTTGCTCCACGACCGCGCACACCAGAGCCGGATCAAGCCCTTCGGCCTGGGCGGCGCGCCGCGCCAGTTCCATGAGCTTTGCATCGAGTGGCATTACGGCCGCCGGCCGCCATTCTGCAGATCCACGTAATTCACGATAGGCAGCTCTTCCAGCTCAATGCCCTGCCGTTCGGCCATGGTGTAAAGCGCGCGGTATATGCGTGGGAGGTGGCGTAACGCCAAGTCGCGCAGGAACACACGATTGATTTCGTCGTCGCGCATTCGACGGTGAATCCAGCGCAGGAATACGACAAATTGCGCGCCGATTGACACCACTGCCAGAAGAATTGCGGAGGAGATGGAAAACATGGTGGGCCCCCTGGGTTTCACTGCAGCGTCAGGGCATCGCTTTCGTCATGGCCTGCCCTGGTGTCAGGTCGTCGAGCGCGGCGACCTCAAGTCTCGAAGCACCGCAAGCGGTGCACTCTACATAAACAAACTCGGCATTCCGCCGAGCGTCCCACCTAGACTCGACCCCAGCGATGAGAAAAAGCCGCTGGGCCGCGAGGCATTCGCGCGCACATTCAACAACTGTGACGGAATCCCCAAGGTCTTCCCCAACAGGTTCGCATCCACCCCGTACAGCCCCGACAATCCTTGCAGCGCCGACATCTGCTGTTGCATCGCGGTATTGGCGAAATTCACCTGGTTCTGTTGCGCCGTGGTTGCTTCTTGGCTGGCTTTTTGCCGTGCCAACTCGTCCGTCAAGTCCGCGTATCCCGCGGAATTTCCCGTCTGTGCCACCCGGTTATTCGCCGACTGTTGCAGCGAGTCAAACGCGCTGGCCAGCGCACCCTGTGATTGACCCGTGATCGCCGCCTGGGTCGCGGGGCTATATCCCGGATTGTTCACGATGTTCTGGTACTGCGTTCCCACTTGGTTTCCCAGCGACTGCTGCTGTCCCAGCAATTGCTGATTAAGCGCGTTGGTCTGCGCCAGTTGCTGGTCCGTCATTTGCTGTGTTTGTGCCTGTGCCCCGCGTCCCATGACAATACCTCCAAGAGATCTATCTCTTTCCAATTTCGATAAAGTTTTAGGATTGCTATTGCTGGTGCGCCGCAGGCTGCATGTCTGGCATGCTGGAAACGTGGCGCAAGATTCCCCCGCGTCTATGTTTTAGATTACTTCGGGCGCGAACCCTCGCCATCCGGCCGAATGAGGTAACTGCGAATTTGGCGCGCCACGGAAACGATCCTCGAACCCTGCGGGAGACTGGAATACAAAAGCAGCAAAGTGGCAGGCTCACCGCCTTTGAGCGTAGTGTCCAGGGTCCGCATGCCGCAGTAATTGGCCCATTTCTCTGCCTCAACGTTGGCCACGATCTGCCAACTGTTTTTCGTTGGCACTAAGAGAAACAGACGAAGCGGATAGGTGCCCGGCTCATTTATCGAAGGAGCCTCTCTGGGGACTCTCGAAGCGACAACTATCACGAAATGTCCCTCAAAATTGGCTACTCCCTTTATCTTGGCGCCTTGAGGCAGCACCCTGCGCATCCCAGCGTCTAATCCCGCTAAGGGATCGTCAGGCAGGTCGATCTGATCAGCGGCGTCGCAGGGGCCAAAATCAAGATAACGCTTTGGTTTCTGAGTGAAATTCCGATCCCTGCGAATCCACTCTCCGTGACCCAACTGATAGGTTTCGTGGTAGTACGGCGCGTCTCCGCGAGCAAGTTCCTTTTCCGTATCCCGCAGTAACGCATATTGGCCCAAAGCGTTGTCCCAAATCACACCGGAATCCAGTCCGCCGTCGTAGACATCAAGCCGTCCATCTTCCACGAAGAAGTATCCTCTGTCGGCCCGGAAATAACCGTTTTCTCGGATGCTAACTGCAAACGAATTCGTCTTGGTTTGCCGAAAGCCGTAAAGGCACGACAGCACTGGCAGAAGCGCGCCTACCGCCCCGTAACGGAGCAGGCACCGACCAACTCTCCATCGAGAAACCTTATAAATCCATCCGCGCCTGAGGATCAACTCTCACCACCGCCTGTACTTTTCTAGAAAGTTCCGGTCGGCGCCATCCCGTGGCAATCCGTCCCTTCCTTGCTTTAAATACCGATCGCGCGTTCGCGGTGTGCCGTTATACTGCGAATAAGCTTGTTGTGCGTGGTCCTCTGCTGTAGCGCCTGGTTCTTGTTCCAATTCTGCCAGCCTGTAGGCTGGAGCCAATAGAGCAACCCCCGCGCGCGCGTTAGCTCTCCAATCCGTCTTAACATCCTCGCCAATTTTGAAAGGGCGTCCATGAGCGTCCTTCACAAGCCCCTTGTTGATGTCGGAACTGCCGACCTGCATCATCCCATAATCCCAACTCTTAATGATCGGACTCCCCTGCTTGTCATGGGCGATTTTCCCATTCCTTTTCAAGTAGTTCGGATGCGGTGGCATCTCAGGATTAACGCTGCTCTCGGCGTCAGCAACAGCATGCACTAATTTCCGCGGCAGGTGATATTCATCTGCTAACTCACCTACATAGTTAAGTACCTCCCGGCGGTTCGGCGCAGCAGCGGGTGGCTGGGGCGCACCTGGCTTCTGCGCTAGTAGCAGGTACGGAGATTCCGCTTCAGGGCCGTGGGCGATGCTCGGCGACTCACGGTCTGCGTGATGAGGAAGAGCGTTCCGGAGAATGTCAGCCAGTGATTTCATGCTTCTTACCCGTTGATCAGCTCGAATGTTGCGCCCAGACGCTTGCAATACGGCGTCCACTCATCATCGCGTACCCAGCCGAGCCGCGCGAGCCGTCTGCCAAACTTCGCCGCAATTTCCGGCGGCAGCCACGCGTGTACGTCTTCCAGCCCGCGCTCCCAGGCCTGGCGCCGTGTCGCTTCGTGCAACCCCAGCAGCCATTGCCAGCGCTCTTTCGGCGTGCCGCATTTCGGATCGAGCAGCAGATAGGCCTCTGCTGTCAGCCGGAGCAGGGCAGCGCCCGCAATTCCCTTCCCTCCGCCTGCACCCGTTTCATCGCCGGCGAGCACCAGCTTGGTCAGGAATAGCGGATTGCGCAGGTCAGGAAATTCGTACGGGAAACCCTGCGCCGCATGGATCGCCCGCAGCGCTTCCAGATCTCCGTCGTTATACTCCCGTATGCGCACTGCCACCCCGCACTTTTCTCTAAATCGTCACCGTCACCGTGATGGTGGCGTTATCCGTCTGCGCCAGGGTCACGCGCGGCGTTCTTCCTTGCAGTGTGGTTAGCACGTTCGCAACGTTTTGCGTGTCGCCCGGATCGTTCACATCAAATGTAAAGCTGGCGGACAGCGTCACCGTATCCCCCGGACTGAAATCCCAAGTGGCAGTGTGTATGGTGTTTGGCATGGCAGCTCCTTCTTCCTTCGCATCAAAAACTTACAAAATCGTCTGCTTCACAATCCGCGCGCCCGTTGGCGTCCCGAATCCGTTTCCGCCGCGCAGCAGCCCGTTCGGCAGGGTGCCGCTTCCGCTCGAGGGCAGCGGAGCAGGCCCGCTGGCCCCTCCGCCCGCTACGGCGATCGGCGGCGATCCAAAGCTCACCGGCGCCGAGGGCTGCGATCCGATGTACTGCGAGTAAGCGCGCCAATACAGCGTCTGGTTCCCCAGTTGCAAATACAGGTTTCGCGCCGCTCCCAGGAAATGTACGCGTGGCGCGGAAAACGCCGGCGTCACATCCGACTCCGCGAAATAAAAGAGCCCGGGCCGCGATGCCGCGGGATCTGTAATGGACAGGTCAAACCACCCGTTTGTTGCCTGCACCTGCAGCGAAGCGATCGGTGCAGGCGCCGGCGAGGGCGTCGCCGGGTCCACGCCCGCGTTCTGGCTCGTGGCGTTCACCGCCGACACAATCTTTGTCAGCGTTTCGTACAAGTACGGGTCCTTATCCTTTAGGGGTGCCAATTGCGCAACCGTCAACATGTGTCTTCAGCTCCCAACATCCGCCATCTGGAGCGGCGGCGCCTAATTCACACCGCGCACCGGGGCCCATGGATCCGTCCGCACGCTGGGCGTAAATCGCTGCAACTTAAACCACGCGCCGGCCTGCTTCGTGCTCACCTGAAACGCCACGCGTTCCCCCAGCACATTGATCGGCAACTCCAGATCCTTTTGTGCCGGCGAACTCAGCGGCAAGGGCTGCTGCGCCTGCGCCGCGCTCGAGGAATCCACATAGCTCGTCAGGCTCAAATTTCCCGCGCCTTCCACGTACATCGTCAAATAACTGAACAGCTTCCGGTGTGCTCCCAATCCCAATGAGCTTTCCACCGTGCGCTCCGGAAAGTAGTGCGTCGTGTAGTAGCTCAAAATCGCCGTGCCATCGTCGGAATACTGCGTGTCACTCAGTTGGTAGATTTTTCCGGTTGCTCCGCCGCCGCCCACGCCGGGATTCCCGCTCCCAAAGGCGGCGAGGGCCGTGCCGTCCGTGCGCTCAATCAGGGCGCAGCAATTTGCCCCGATGGACCACGGCGACCATTTGCGCGCGTTGTCCGTCGCCGCTTTTCTGCCCGTGTAGGTGATGTTTACCGGCGGACTCGATGACAGGGCGCTCGCCGTATCAAGGTCGTGATAGTCCAGCATCAGCACTTGATTGGGCGTGGTCGCACTTCCGAATGGCGCGCCCACGTAAATCCGGCGCTCTTTCGTATCCACCGTCACCCACAGCGTTTGCGCGCACTGCCAATTGATCTGGTTCCACGTGGGCTGAATTTCCTGCGAAATCTTCACCGGCTCCCCGCCGGAAAACAGGTACAGCCCCGTACGGTGCGCAATCACCACCCAATCCTCGCCAAAGCCGACGCCCCGCACCGACGGCGTCCCCACGCGCTGCGAAACTTCCGATATCGTCCACAGAGCCGGCTCGTTCGTCCCGTCGTCCTGCGTCACGTACATCGAATGTTCCTTCACGAAATACAGCCGCTCTCGCAACTCGAATGCCGCCCGAATGGCCTGCCCGTTGTTCTCCGCCACGCTCAGCATCCCGTCCAGCCCGTCGTAGCTCTCCGGGTCCTCCGCGCGGCTTGCCCGCACCAGCGAAGCATTCGCTGGCTGCGCGGTCGGAAAAATCTCAAGCGCATCAATGTAGAACTGCCCATTCTGGTTCGGCGTGCCGTCCGCATACACGCGCAGCACCAGATCGCCAGGAATCACGGTCAGCGAGGCTGTCAGTTGCGCGCTGTATTCCGCGTAACCCGTTGTCAGTTGCGCCGCGGTCAATTGCAGCCCCGCCGTATTGATTCCCGCGCTGGCGCTGCAGAGATGCACGTGCAGCGTCCCTTGCGTCAACGAAGCATTGCGCGCACACCTCGCCCGCGCGGTGTAACTCGTATTCGCCTGGATGAGTGGCGCCCCCAGCTCATCCTGCACCGCGCCCTGGGTCATCAATCCGCGCGTGGCTGTTGATCCGTTCCCTACGATCGAATACGCCGCGCCCCACACCACAAAGTTCTCTTCATCCGTGCCGCCCGGCGCAAATGTTCCGTCGGGCGTCCAGCCCAGCGGGTAGTGCGGCAGCGACGGCCCCGTGAACCCGCCGTCAAATCCCAGGTTCACCCAGTTGTCCATCTTGTTTCGCTCGCCCCACCAGAACAGCCGTTCCGAATAGTCGATCACTCCGGCGCAATCGCCAAGTTCTATGAGCCGGAACATGTCATCCACGTTTGTCCCCGCCAGAAGAATCGGGTCCGAGAAATCCACTGCCAGCGATGTCGTCGTGTTGTCGCTGATCACCATGTTCCCGGTGAACAGCGTCCCCCCGCCGCCCACATAGAAAAAGCTGGCGCCACCCGTTCCCGTGAAGCACAAAATGCGCGCCACCACATTGCTCGGCCCCGTCGGGATGTTCGTTACCACGGCGCGCTTTCCGCCGCTCGCCGTCCAGCTCGTCGCCGGCCCCGGTTTCGTTAAATAGCCCTGTCGCGTTTGGAACATCACGCACACCTGGTGCATGCCCGTGGCAACATTCCCAGACGCGGCCGCCGTGCCCCCGCCGGATGCCGCAAGGCCGCCGGTGGTGGCGCTATAGGTGAAGTGCGTCGAGTCGGGCACACTCGCGATCGCAAATGTGCCGTTGTACCCGCTCACGCCCACGCCGGCAATCGTCACAAGTTGTCCCGCGGACAAGCCATGCGCCGCGCTTGTTTGAATCGTGATCGTTGCGGAAGCCGCCGTGCCGCCGCCGGAACTTGCCAGCCCCGCAGCCCCCGCAATGTACGTGAATTGCGTCGGGCTCGGGACGGACACCACCGCAAACGTGCCGTTGTAACCCGCCACGCCGACGCCCGCCACCGTGACGAATTGTCCCGTGGACAATCCGTGCGGTGCGCTCGTTGCAATCGTTACCAGGTAGCCGTTTTGCGTCGCGCCATTCGGACTCGCCATGATCGTCACCGCGGCGGGCTGCGTCGCGCCATTGGGGCTGGCCACGATGCCCACAATTACGTTTTCATCCACCACCGTTGGCCCGCCGCCTGGTCCGCCCTGGCTCACGCGGTCGAAATTCGTGTCGTCGTACTGTCGCGGCAGATCATTGCCCGTCATGCCATCGCTGATCGCCAGATATTCCCTGCCGAACAACGTCGTCGAATTGGCGTACGCGTTCGCCGCCAGGCCGCTGGCAAACTGTGTCAGCGTTCCCGGCACCGATTCCTTGTAAAGATTCCCGGCGCCATCCATGGCCAGCGTGCGCAGTACGCCGCTGAGCGTCGCAAACGTCTTGAGGTAATTCACGGTGGGATTTCCCGCCAGCGGCCCGAAGAGCGCCTGCAGCCCGGGTCGGGTCATCACGCCGCCATTGCTGAAGGAGACGTCCTGGCAATCCGGCGACACCCCATGCGGCAGATCCGCGGGCGACATGTCGCTGACCAGCCCGCCGAAAATCTCAATCGGTGCATCCAATGATCCAATCGTCGACATATGTTCTTCTTTTGGAGTGCGGCAGCTTTGCTGCCGCTCTTACGGCGTGTCGAGCTGCTAAAAAAAGTTCTTTCTACAGGGAGTCTTGTGTAACGACCGCCTTCTTACGCAGGGCGTAGCCAAGGGCCGAAGCGGGCACCTCTGCCAGTTCCGCCTCGCCGCGCCTCGTACGCTCCCCAACCAACCATCACCCCAGCAACCCATCGCTTCCTGATCGCTGATATCTGCTATGCTGAATTTGCTTGTCAGACGTGCCCAGCGCACGTTGCATTTTTCGGGCGGCGATCCTTCGCCGCCCTTTTTACTTATTTCGCGCTTCCCTTTTCTCTCAGCTTCATTAAGTCCAGCGGTGTCTCCGTGACTCTCGGCACCAACCCAAACTCCGCTGCCTTCTCCCGGTTCAGAATCGCCCGGCAGGAGCGGCACACTGCCACGCCCGCCTTGATCTTTTCCCCGCACGCGGGGCATTCCGCCTGGGGTTTCGGGTCATACAGCCAGGGCTTATCCAGCTTCAATTCCCGGGCCGCGCGCCTCTCCAAGTCCGTGATGAACATCGGATTGTGCGAACGCTCCCACTCCAGGTCCGCCGCGTCCACCAATCGCCGGTGAAACGCATCCAACTTCCTGTGCGCCTCCGCCAACTCCGCTTCCGTCGGCAACGGCCCTGCCGCCGCAAACATGCCGTGAAAGCTTCCTTCGCCTGAATCGCCATTGAGCTCCCGCACCAGATCATCGGCGATCTCCCGCGCGGTAATGGGGAATTCCATAGTGCGCTTGTCCCCCAGGTCCATGATGCCTTTGCAGCCATGAATGGGGGTGACCGCGAACGCCTCGCCGGGCTCCGGCGTGCGGATCTCCAGCGAGCCAAAATAAGTACGGTGGCGCGGCGGCCACTTTTGCGTGGAGATATTCACCAACGCAACCACATCGTTCTGCGTGTTCATGTTTTCCTCAAATTGTTTTCTTGAATTCTGAAGCCCTGGGGTATTTCGGTGTTTCGCGTTCCGTCAGGACCGCTTCTACTGCATGCGATACTGGATGGTCACATTCGCGTCGGCGGGTGACGTTGTGCAACCCGCCGCGGCCGTTTGCACGCTCAACGTCAACGGCGTTCCCGCCGCGTAGTTCTGCGCGATGATGCCGGAATCGTTGGCCGCACCGGAGATCGTCACGTTGACGGGTGATGTGCCGTCCGTCAAACGCACCACCGCGTTGCTCGTGCACCCGGCGGGCGCCGTCTTCGCCTGCACCTGCACCCGGGTAACCGTGACACCCTTATCAGGGGTCCACGTCGCGCCCGTCCACGTCGAACTTAACGCACCGGGAAGGAAGATGTTTTGCTCGCCGCGCGGAGCAGCCGTGAGGGCTTCACTGCCCAGATGGAGTTTGTAGGTGGAGAGCCCTCCCGAGGAAACGAGCGTTGCCCCCGCTTGGTTCTGGTAAGGTGTGTTGCCGCTGCAATGATAAGCGTAGTTGTCCACGACCGTGCCGCCAGGCGCTGTCACCTGCGGCGTGCTACAGCCTGCGCCGTTCGGGTTAATCATTCCGCTATCTTGGTAGAGGTTCATTCCCACCGCGCCCGCAGGGAAGGAGGATGGAGCAGTGCAGGTAACGGTCTGATTCCCAGTCGTCGTCGTCGCGGAGATGGACGGTCCCACCGTCGTTTCATTTCCGTCCGCGTCCACCGCCGTGAACTGGAATGTATGTGCCCCTACCGCTACTGCGCCACCTGCACTTACAACGCAACTCTGCGGCGCTGCGGGAATGCCCATCTGATAGGCGACGTGCGAAGCGTTCTGCAGGCGCGTGCTCCAGTTCAACTGGTCGGTGAACGATGCGTTGTTGTAGGACACCGTGCCGTTGTTTGCGCCGAGATAGGAGCAGGGGGCCCCATAAACTTGAAGGCCCTGATAGTTCGTGCTAGTGCCGACTTCAAAAAGAGGCTGATAACCCGTCGCGCAAGCTGCGTTGGTAACAAGGATGTTCGCGTTGCTGGGAGAGTTCGTCAAGTCAATCGCGGGAGTCGCATACCCGCCAAGGATGTCCGCGTAGCTAAAGTTGTAGATGTTGATGTTGACCGCGCCGTAAGGTGGATTGTTGATGCGAATGGCGGGGATGTAGGCATTCTCCACGAGGAGTTCCGTGAACGTCCAGTGGTTGAAAGTTTGGTTCACCACGCCGCAGCCGTCCACCAGCAATCCGCCGTAGATGGACGTGTAGTTGGTGTAGCCAATGGCGGGAAACTGCGGGATGGATTGCCCCGTGCCGCAGTTGGTGGTGAACAGCGCCGCGGTCGGCGAGCTAAAGTCGTTCGCGCTCGTCTGCCAGATGCCGCGTGTCCAGAATCGCCCGAAGCCCGACTTGGCCACATAGGCGTTCGAGTATCCGTTCGCGTTGACGAGGTACACGTCGTCGTACCGGAAGTCGGTCGGGCCGTCGCCGTTCGACGCCTGGTCCTCATAGACGCAGGTTTGATAAGGACCAGTGCAGGTGATCTTGAAATTGGCCATGAAATCGTTCGTCGAAGCCTGCCCGTTAATGTAGATCATCGGATACGCATAGCCAGTCACGAGCGTCAGGGGGGCCTCGAAGTAACCCGACCCCGCGGACAGTTCTCCCCCGGCCCCGCCGCGCATCGTGATGTTATGTCCAAGCTGTATGGGCGCGTTCAGCCAGAGTTCGCTTTGAAAATCAATCTCCGTTCCCCCAGGGCAGTTTGCGGTGATTGGCACAGGGAGACCGTAGCTGAAGGTGAAGAAAGATGAGAACGGCGCATAGTTGTACGCTCCGGCTCCGGGCGTCGCGGGGGCAAATAAGATTGGCGCGCCCGTGTTTGCCGGGATCGCCGCACACGCTGCCTTGATGATGGGCGCATTGTCGTGCTTCACAACCGCGCCGGATACCGCGTTCGTTGCCGAAGCTGCGAGCGTCAGGCTGGTAGTCCCGCCGCCTGCGGTGATGGTCGTTGCCAGCCATCCGTTCGAGGTGCTTGTGGGAGCCGTCTGAGAGGCGTCGCCGTTATCCAGGTATGCCGCGCTGAAGCCATATCCACGATCAAGGAAATAGCTGTCCTGCCCCGTGGCCACGCCCACGAGATTATAATTGGCCGCGTTCGCTGGCAGAGCGCAGGAACCGCCCGTGCAGCGGTACACGAGGTGCTTCAGCACGGTGTACTGCGTCTCCGCTTGCCATTTCACCGCCACCATGCCCACCACGCGAGCGTTGCCGCTTGTCACCGTGCCGCTGGTATCCGCCACGCCGTATTGGTTGTACGTGAACGTGCTGCCCGATGCCGAAGTCAGCGTGAACGCGCCCTCGAAGCCCGACTGGCCCGTCGAGCCATTCTGAATCTCAATCTGCGAGCCATTGATGAAGTTGTGCGCCGCGCTGGTCGTACACGTCACCACGCCCGAAGCGCGGTTGCAGGACGAAATCGTGTTCGTCTGAATCCCCAGCGTGGCCACCGCATTCGCCACGCTGCCTGCCGCGCTGCAGGCGGTGCGCCCGTTCAAGTAATCTTCGTCCACCACGCAGTAGTAATACGTGGTCGAGCCTGTCGCTCCCGCCGCCGCCGCGGTCACGCTCGTGGGCGTCGCAATCGTCGGCGTCGGCCCCGCGCCCAGTACCACAAGCCCTTGCCCGTTGGCGAAATCCAGCGCGCTCGAAAGCGATAGCGTCGAGGACGACGCCGACATCGTGCCGGTCGTCCCGGTCTTGTAATACGTCGCGCTGGTGTACCAGCCATACCGCGACAGGTCGTACCAGGGATTCGGCCCCTTGGTGTGGAAGTCCGCGTCAATGTTCTGTGGCGCCGTGAACGTGTTCGGCGTATTCGTCTGCGCGCCGGTGCCGCTCGCAATCGGACCCACTTCCACGCCGGTGTCATCTTTGTAGTACAGCCGCTTGTCCGCCGTCTTCGTGTACAAATTCACGGAGCCCGCGCCCGGCGTGCCTGGCGCCGTGCTCTGATTCGAGAGGCTCAGCGTGCCGCTGGCCATATTTCCCACCACCGTGGTGCTGCCATTCACCGTCAGGTTGCCGGTAAGGCTCAACGTAAACGCGTTGATCGCGCCCGTTGAAGAAAGGCTGCTGAACGTTGGCGAGGAAGGATCGCTTGGCAGAATCACGTTCGGCAATTGCTTGGTGGTGATTCCCGGTCCGGAGATTTCGATTTCGTACTTCCCCGGCGCGGCGTAAAAAGTGTAATTCCCCATGCCATCCGTGGCCGTGGGATTCGCGAGCGCCTGCGTAAGTAGCGGATCGGAATAAATGAGCGCGAGTGGCGTACACGGCTGCCCGCTCGCCGGCATCGCGCACACTCGTACCGTGGCACCGGCCAGCGGCACCCCACGCGTGTTGAACACAATGTCGTCTTTGCGCGAGCCCTGCCCCTGCGCCGGCCCCACTATTCCCGGCAACAACTGCAGCGCCAGCGCCAATATCGCCCACAAAGTTCCCATACTGACTTTTGATCGTATCATGTGCTTCGCAGTCCTGTAGCTCAGGCCTTCAGACCTGAGGTTTTTCTTTTGCCATTCCGCGATTACAGTCCCGGCTTCAGAGCCAGCCTCGACTACCAATTCGGGAGAGGCCTCCAAGAACCGCCTCCTGATCGCTGATATCCGTTATCCGATTCCCAGCGCCCTACAACAATTTCCTCGCCGTTATACTCAGTTGCACGATGTCCGTCGTTACGCTGGCCGGATACGCTCCTGCCGTGATCTCTGTCCCGCCTCCCAGGAACGCTTTCAACTTCCAGTTATTCAGCGCCGTTCCCTGTAGCGGGATGTAATATCCGCTGTTGCCGTTCTGGCTCTCGGCGATCGCCTGCACCACTTGCGTCGAGGGCAGTTTGTCCGCCACTTGCGTGAAATCCAGCGTATCTCCGCCGGTGGAGTAGTTCCCCGAAAAACTCAGTGTTGCGATCGCGTACACAAAGTTGCTCGCGCTGCCGTCCACGTTCAGTGGCGACAGCGAAATCGTAATTGCCATCCCCGCACCCCTCTCTTTGCTCCGTAAAGGCCTTACTTAAAACTAAAAACTTAAAACTGACAACTTTCCTCAAAACGGCGTATACCCGCTCCTCGCCGAAAACGGCCGCCGCCTGCGGCTGCTCTGCTGCTCTCGGCGTACCCCCGCCACGATGAGATCTTCGATCGCGTCGCTTGCTGCATCGTCCCACTTCTCCGCCAGCGGGCTGCCCCTTGCCCATCCCGCCAGCGCCGCCGTGGCATACGCCAGAGCTTCCTGGGCGTTGCGTACCAGCACCGGAGAAGTCGCATCCGTGAAATCCGGATAGGCCTTCAAATACCGCAAGCGGATCTGCGTGTCCTGCGTCGCTCCCAGGAACCACAGCCCGTCGGCGCGCCATTCCCACACGCTTAGCGTGACGTCCTGCACGCGCGAAGGCAGCCCGCCGTGCCTGGTCAGGTCCACCATCTCGTCAAATTCTTGTGTCGACAAATTCGGCCGCTCCCAAAGCTTCAGCGGCACCAGCAGGTCCGTCGGGAGCTGATTCGGCGGCGCGCTGGCATCGCTCAGCGACACCTGCAGCGACGCATCCTGTCCCGCCACCGCGGTCACCACCAGCAGCACATCATCCTGGATGAATCCCCCGCCGCCGGCGTTCCCAATCGCACGCTGCACCTTGCGGTAAGCGGAATTCAGATACGGCAAGAGCAACGTATCCGTGAACAGGTTTCCCTGGGCATCATTCAGCAGCGACCTTACCAGCGACGTTATCTGCCCCGCCGTGTTATACGCACTCGATCCCACTACTGGCATGTTCTGTTCCCCAATCTCTGACGACGCACAACTCGCTGCTCACCCGTCACTCGTCCGGCAACGGTGACTTCTGCAAATACGCCGCCACGCCAATCACCGCGTTGATTAACGCCGCAGCCATCCCAATCCTGACTGTCGCTCCCATCCCCGCCTGCAAATTAAAATGGGCCGGATCGATTCCCACCGCCGCCAGCCCAGTCATCACTCCACCTGCAGCTCCGCTGATTCCCGCCGCCACGATCCCCTTCAGCCAGATCCGCAGGTGTGAAATTCTTCTGCTCATAATCAGTGCTTACTTTCTCGACCCGAGATCTTTGAACTCGGCGTTATTGCTAACTATCCTGTAAATCAAAGGGGGCTAAAACGAGTCGCGCCCAATCGCTATAGCCTGCACCGAAATCTAGGCTGCCACGCAGCGTAAGTCTTCTATTCGTTTCCTGCTCACTGGTCGCTGATATCTGATCGCCAAAATCTGTTTTCTTTACTCCCACCTACGCGACCGTCACAAACGGCTGCCCGTACAGCGCCGGCACAGCGTCATCCATCAAGGTGTACGCCCACTCCTCGTACTCCCGCTCTTCCCGCGCTTCTCTCTCGTACAACATCCCGCGCTGTTTCGCCTTTGGGAAACGCCTCGCCCACTCGATCGCTCGCGCCACATGCTCCACAATCGTCGGCGTCAACTGCACAAACTCGCCCTTCCGTCCCTGCAGCGTAAAGCAATGCTCGTACTCGCCCCGCTCCGGATACGGTCCCAGCGCCGGCACGCTCATCCCATTCACGCTTTCCACCGTCTTCGCGTACCACTCTCGCGGCGACCCGTACACCTCCGGCGGCACCCAACGCTCCACGTGCCAACGGTTCACTTGCGGATATTTCGGCTCGAGCCGCAATTCCACCACTTCCCGCACCAAATCCCCGTGCGCGTCGCGGTCCTCAAACTTCCCGGCAATCCACGCCAACCGGTTCCAGCCCCAAATCACGCGATAGTTGGGCTCGCCAAACCGATTCTGCCCGCCGGCAGCTTCCAGCCGCCGCGCAACCTCTTCCGGCGTCTCGTGTCTCTCTCGAATAATTTGGATTTTCACTGATGAACGCATGGATGTGTCATTCCGAGCGGAGTCCCGGCGTCTTTCGCCGGGATGAGCCCGAGGAATCGCGCCAAAGCCTTTCGGCTCAGTCGCGACTCCTCGGCTCGCTTCGCTCGCTCGGGACGACACGCCTCACTCCTAGTAGCCGCTTGGCCGCGCCAGCGTATCAATGTACGCACCGCTGCGCGGGCTGTCTGACCAGAGCTGGAACGCTGTGTCAAAGTAGAAGATATAAGACGCCGCCAATCCGCCGCTCGCCCCGTAGATCGGGAACACCGTGTTGCCATTGACCTCGTAGAAATCAATGTCCTTCAACACGGCGCGGCCCCAGTGCGCCAAGTCCAGGAAGTCCACGCGCGTCTGGTCCGCGTTTACGCTGGACTTGATCGGAATCCCGCTCATCGTCTTCCGTCCGGTGAACAGCAGGTCCAGGTCGTTCCCGTTTCCGCTGCCGCCTTCCTTGATGATGGAACTCACCGTGATGCCCAGATTTTCCCAGGCATGCTCCTGCTCGACCGCCATGTACGCGATCAGCTTGCTCAGATGGTTGATCCCCAACGACTTGCGCACCTTGTTGATCGCCAGGCGCACATTGGCCGGTGTCAGTGCCGCGTTGCCGGCGTTCACGCGGGGCGTGGCCAGTTGGATCGGATAGGTCGTGCGGTTCAGGTTGAGCCACGTGCCTGTCGTCGCGTTGTTCTGGTGATACTTGATCCCATACAACGAAACCGGCTGCGCCCCGCTCAATCCGTCATGCACGATCACATCCGTCGCGATCGTCCCTGTCGGGACGTTGTCCACGGTGATTTGCTGTGTGCTGATCGGATCCGCCGTCACCACGTTGGTCGTTACGCTCGCCGCGACGTTCCGGTTGGTCGTCAACGTGGTGTCGTAAATCTGGATCGTCTGTCCGGGATACACCAGCGCTGCGCCGTAAGGCACCGTCATTGTGAACGTGGTCCCGCTCACCGAGCTGATCGTTCCCAGCACGCCGTTCCCAGCGGTCTGTATCAGCTTGTCCAGGAACGAGCGGAACTGTTTCATTCCGTTGGCCACTTCGCGCTTGGCCGCGTTTTCAATCGCGCGGTCCCTTCCCGTCGTCGCGTATTCCACCAGCTTCGTGATTTCAATCGCGAAGCGGAAGAATATCGGCGACACCTGCGCGACGTCATAGGCGGTTCCCGAGCCGCGGCCCAGGTCGCCTCCGTCTGCGTTGTACGACCCGGCCTTCCCACCGGGATTGACCTGCAACGGCAGGCGCAAGTTTCGTGAAGAGATTTTCTCCACGTCGCCGCGTTGCTGGATCATCGTCAAAAGAATGTCGTCGCGCTCATACAGCAAAGGTACCTTGTCGCGCACCTTCTCGAGCTGCAACGCGATGACATTCGCGTTTGCTTGTGCTGGCATTGTTGTTTCTCCTTAGATGTGCTGCCCCGCTTCAGAAGGGCAGGCAGGCGTCTTGCGAGAAGGCGCCAAAACTTCGTTGTAGCGCACGGCAAATCCGAGCGCTCTGCGGCTTGTCTTTTGCTCTCGTGGCACAGTCACTCCTGACTGTGCTCTTGGGTTTCCCCTCGAACGTCGCTCTACCCCTGATCTTGAGGGTGCCCCATCCTTCGCGCCTTATGCGAAGGGTGGGCTCTTACGATCGAGCGCCACAATTCCTCTTCTCTTGGGTTTTTCGTTCGGGCTCTTCTTTAGGGGGTCGGACCTTCAGGTCCGACATTAGGTTTCTTGTGAATGGGGCTTCAGCCCCTGAGGAAACTCCCGGTTTACTTCAGTTTCGCTGTTCCCTTTGCGCTGAACTCTTCCTCACAAATCCAAAATCTGTTCGTCGCTCAACTTCCCGTAATCCACCCGCCCTCGACTCCCCGCTCGCGCGCCAGCCCGCGGCTCCTGACTTTCACTCCTCCCGGAGTTTTGACTGTTCTTCCCCGCCCGTGGCGCAGGCTTCGCAGCGGCTTCGCTCACCGCTGCCGATCCCACTTCCGCCGCGCGGCTCTTCCCTTTCGTCCCCAACGTCGCCGTCGTCCAACTCCCCACCACCCGCTTCACCGCGCCTGGCACCAACTGCTGTGCCCGCGCATCAATCACACGCACCACCTGAGCGCGCGTGGCATCGTCAAATCGCCGCGCCCCCAAAATCTTTGCCACCTGCTCGCCCAGTTGCGCGTCGCTCTTCAACGCCGTTTCCACATCCTCGCGCACCGCCGCGCCCAATCTTTCCTGCAAAGGTGTTCCCTGCGCAGCCCCATCTCGCCCTGCGCGATCCAGGCTCCTCAAGTTCGGCAGCGCCTGCTCCATCGCTCGCGCAATCGCCCCGCCCACGCTCTTCTCCAAATCCGCATTCGTCGCCTTCTCAAAATTCACATACGCCGGCGGCACCTGCGGCGCACCCGGCTGTCCACCGTTTCCAACCCTGTAGCTCACCCCTTCAGGGGTGAGGCCTTTCCTGGCCCCCGCCCCGCGATCCAGTTGACTGTTGTCATCACGAGCGGACGTCGCGATGTTTGCACCTCTTCCACGATTGTCATCCCGAGCGGAGGTCTGCGCATTTTGCAGACCGGAGTCGAGAGACCCCGGCTTGCTCCCCGCGTCTTGCCGCTGTTCGCTGCCCGGCGACGACTGGCCGCGCCCCTCCAGCAACCTCACTCCCGCCGCCACCATCTCTCGAAACGCCCCCGGATCCTGCTCCAGCAACCGCTGCGCCAATTGCACCCTGGCCGCGCTCAACGCCTCCGCCGGCCTCCCCGCCGCGCCAAAATACGCGGCATCAAACTCCTCCAACTGCCGCGCGCGTTCCGCCGCCGTTTTCGCCTCGTTCACTCCGCCGGGATAAATCTCCTTCAGGGCCCGAGCCTCGGCAGGCGTCGCAATCGCCTCGCGATAAGCCGCGGCCTCCTGCCTAGCCTGCACCGCGCCTTCCCACAACTCCTTCGCCTCATCCCCATGCCAGGGATCGCGCATCCTCTCCGCCAACCATCGTGGCGGCGCCTGCGCCCCAATCTCTTTCGCTTGTTCAGTGGCGTCCCGCCGCGCCGCATCCCCCGTCGTTGCTTTTCCGTCCGCAACGTTTTCCACCGCGCCCCGCTCCGTGCTCGTTCCGGCATCCTCCAGCAGTTGCTCGTCCGTCAGCGCCGCGCCAGGTGCTCCCTCCGGTTCCATCTCCAATATCTGCTCATCCGTCAGCGCAAACACTTCCCGCCCCAATCCGCCATTTTCAAGTTCGGTTGCTACGCTTGCACTCACTCGATTTCTCCCAATAAAAAAGGCCACGATCTCTCGCGGCCATTGCCAAACCAGTTTGACAACAGACTCAGCCCACTATTTCCAAGGTTGTACCTCAAGCAGGGCTGTCAATAGAACAGTACGAAACTCGTCTTTGAAGAAGAAATCCAGGACCGCCGGCGGCGCGCAAACAACTGCGTCCACCAGCCGCTCACTTAGGGTCAGCTCCTGTTGTGCGCAATCAGTCCACGAAGAATTCCCAAACCGCCGCCTACTTTCTTTGACGCAGGCAGATCTGGAAATGTTTCACTGCTACGCCTGTACCGGGCCCCTTGCAGGCGTTCCCACCGACTGCGAAGCTTGCATCACCCGCAAATGCGCTTCCGCGTGTGCTCGCACATTCGCAAACCCCACCGGATTCGTCATCTTCGCCGACTGCCCCGCCTCCGAATTCGCCCACCTCTTACACTCCTCAAACTCCACTGCATGATTATCTAGCAGCACATCCACCGCCACCGACGGCAGCACAATGGGCGCAGGTTGCAGATCTGACTCGGACCCTTCTTCCGAATTTCGATTTTCGAGTTTCGATTTTCGATTTTCCCCTGCCACCACGATCGGTGCGCTCCCCAACAACACCTGGATCTCCCGCAACTGCTTATTCCGCGAGTCTTCTCCCGGAATCACCAACTCCGTCAATCCCAGCACATTCTTGATGTATCCAAGATTCGCCGGCTCCGACAACGCCTCTTGAATCAGCGGATCCTTAAGCCCAAATAACTGCTGCAGCACGCCGCGCTGCTGCGACTTCAGCCGCGGAAACGTTTCGTCCGCCTCCGGATGCACGCAGATATTCCCTTTCAAATCCCCTATGCGAATCATCCGCGCATCCAGCATCCCATCCGGCCCCAGCAGCGGCACATCCACGTCCTCCGGCCGGTTTTTCCGGAAGCAATCCACGCCCAGCAGCAGCACTTCGCCATAAAACTGCTTCAGCCGCCTCCACACCAATCCCAATCGCCCCATCGCCTGGTCGCGAGCCATTGCATACCCGCTCGCCGTCTTCACATCCTCCATGTTTCCGCCGAACACCGCGGGAAACAGCCCGGTCAAGAATTGCGACACCGGCCCAATCAAATCCTGCTGATGGCGAATCATGTCCGGAGGCACCTGCGCCGCCGCCGGCTGGAAAAATCCCGCCGCCAGAGGCTGCCCCGGGCGCGCTCGCGCCGGAAAGTGCGCTGCCGGCTCCGCCACCTGATTTGCCAGCGCATCAAAGTCCAACACCTGCGGGTCCGCGTAAATCGGCGGAATCCCGTATTCATACGTTTCCGCCTGCATGTTGCTCAGCGTGTTGTAGCGCTCCTGCACCTGCACCAGCGAATCGCCCACGCTCGGCCGGTTCTGCCCGTCCCCTGGCAGTGCGTGCAGTACCCGCCAGTGATCGTCCATGCTTTCGTTGCGCGCTTCGCAGTACACATCGCCCGCAAAGCCCACGTAGCAGCCATCCGGGAATAGCGCCAGCAGTTCGCCTCGCACCTCTTCATTCTCGATGCCGTAAAACGCCCACGGCCGCAACCACGTCCGGTCAAACGTAATCAGGTTCATCAGCGCGTCGCCGGGATGAATCGACGGCAGCCCTTGCTCCACGCTCAGCCGCGACACGCGTGCATACACATCCTCGGGGCCCTGCGATGGCGCCGCCTCGATCTTTCCCGCCGCCAGCGGATACGCCGCCTTCAATTTCGCGCGGTGCACTTCCGCCTGCCATTGCAAGTACGGATACTCGTGCATCTCGTTCGCCCACACGGGCGTATTCAGTTCCAACCCGCCGGCAATCGAAATCACTTCCTGGCCATTCGCCACGCGCCGCGTCTCCACCACCCGCGGCACCGTCACGCGCTCCGCCCTCCGCAAATGCTTCTCGCCCAACTCCGCCCCGCACTTTGGACAGGTAAACGGCGTAGCTGTCATCCTGAGATCAGCGCCTTTTGCTGATCGAAGGATCTCATCGTCATCCGAATTGCGATCGTTCTGACTCGCTTCGTCTGCGCCCGTGCCCCCAGCCGCGCTGTTCGTGCCCCCGTCCCAATTGTCATCCCCAGCGGAGGTCTGCGCCTTCTGCAGACCGGAGTCGAGGGATCCCTCTTCTCCTGCTTCCTGATCGCTGACATCTGATTGCTGATATCCTCCGCCCGCGGGCGTCTCCTTCCCGCACTCTGGGCAAACCCACACATCCTCCCCCAGCGGAATCTCCACCGCCGCCAGGATACCTCCTCGCGAAACCCGAACCGCTGCCCATCCTTCACGTACCGCACGTACGCGCCCAGCTTCCCATCCGTCCACAGAAAATAACCGATCGACGTCAGCAAATGCTCCACATGGTTATTTCGCTCAACCAGTTCCGACACGTCGCTCGCCGCGCGCGCCGCGGCAATATCCACCAGCGATTGCGCCGACTGTGGATAAAACCGCACGCTCGGCACATCCTGCGAAAGCACCGCCACAAACGACAGCCCAAAGCCCTGATAGAAATTCGTCACAAACTGATACCGCGGCATCTCTTCCAGCGCGCGGTCGTCGTTGAACTTCTGCTCAAACGGCAGGTGCCAGTTCATGTCATTCGGGTTCCACCAAGCGTACTGCAGCCCTTGCCAGAAAAGCCGCGCCTGGCGAATGCGTCGAATCTCGTGTCGCCGCGCCGTCACGCCCTCTTGCCGGTACTGCCGCACCAGCTCCCGCAGCGCGTTCACCAGCTCCGGCCGCTCTTCCTCCAACCGCTCAAGATTCGGCCCCAGTGCCACTCCCTGGCTCACCTGACTCTGCAACCCGTCATTCCGAACGGAGTCCGCGAAGTGAGGAATCTCTCCGAAACTCCCCCCCACTTCTCCCGCCCCCGCATTGCCATCCGCCGGCGCCGTCATCCCCGACTCCCAATCCCTAGTCGCGTTTTCCATACGATCTCTCATCATCTCTTCTCTGCGCTCTCTCTGTCCTCTGTGCCCTCTGTGTGCTTCCCTCTGTGACCGGCGCCTGCCCCGACCCGGTCGGGGTGTTACCGTCCCTCTTGGGTTTCGCTTCTCTGCGTCCCTCGGCGAACTCCGCGTCTCTGCGTTAGATTCTTCTTCTCTGCTTATCTATCCGCTTTTCGGTTCCTCGATCTTTGACTCCTCACCCCTTCATCGCGTCCAATTCATTCTTCCTCTGCGTCTGTTGCCACGACCTCCTCCGCAACCTCGGCAACTCCACCGGCTTCACCGGCTCCGCAAACTCCACCGGCGGAAATCCCGCCGTTCCCAGCAGCGAATTCAGCAGCGCCCGGTTCTCCCCCCGCAGCCGCGCCACGTCCTCTTCCAGCAGCCCCACATACCGCGTCTTAAAGAATCTTTTCACTAGCTCCAACATCGCCTCACCCTTCGCGTCTCAAGTTCGCTTCGCCTCACCAATTCCAACGCCGCCGCGGCAATCTCTGTGGCCCGAACTGCTTGCGCGCCTCCGCCTCCAACCTCTGAAACTGGATCGCCCGTGAAGTCGCATCCTCCGCGGTCACTTGCCGCGCGATCTGTTCGCCCAGTGGCATTCCCGGCATGAATCGCACCTGAGAATAAAGGGGCGGAGCCTGCCCCGCCCCGGGCGCACTTCGGTGTGCCCCAACACCGGCGTATCTTGCGCCGGGAACTATTCCATACCGCGCCGCGTCCGCTGGATCGTCGCCTTCCACCTTGCGCACATCCTCGACCCGCCGGTTGTCCCGGACCAGTTGCGGCAAACATTCAATCAACTTCCCGCAATTCTCCGTGATCACCCAGGCGTCCTGCTCCAGCAACTGGTACATCAACTGCCATCCGCCAATCCGATCGTCATCAGCCTGTGAAGGCCGCGGCAATCCATTCGCCGCCAGCACCTCTCCCAGTTGCTCCGCAATCGAAGCCTCGCTCGTCCGGTGCGCAAACGCATCCGGCGAAAGGTAAATCTGCTGGATCTTCTCGTCCTTGCATCTCTCCGCGATCGCCTGCCCCAGCATCCGCGGCGACAATCCGTTCTGCACGAACTCCCGGTACGTTATGATCCGGCCGTCCGCTCCATCCTGAGCGCCGTCCGCCCCCCCCTTAAAACTGTCATCCCGCCTGCCCTGAGCGGAGCCGAAGGGAGCGGAGGCCGCTGCCTTTGCGGCCGAAGTCGAGGGATCCCTCTTCGATTTCTCTGCCCCCGCCCCCGCCCAAGGGTACCTTGGCATCGCGCAGTGCCAATACACCGCGCTCGGATGCTGGAATCCCCAGTCGATCGAAATCCATCGCGGCCACCACGCCTGCATGCCGATCTCTTCCGGCCGCGTCGTGTGCCGCCCAATCTCAAACAAGTCGAAATACTGCCCCGCGAAGACGTTCCAGTCCCCCTCCAGAAACGCCTTCCGCAATTGTTCCGGTAGCGCCTCCAGCGTCTTTCGGTAATTCAGGTCGTTCGCGTAAATCGGATTGTCCGCAATCCGCGCGCGTATGAAGTCGTAATCCCCCGCATCGTACTGCTCTGGCCGCTCGAATCCCGGCGGCGGCAGTTTGTCCACCCACAACGCCTTGACCCAGGCGTGCCCAATGTTTCCCGGGTTCGTCGCCCCTGCCATGCACGGGAATGTTCCCGGAATCGGGCAACGGTTGCGCGAAGTCAGGAATTGCCATTGCTTCAGTGTGAAGTGCGTAAGCTCATCGATCCCGATGAACAGAAATTCCGCGCCCTGGTACTGATAAACGTCATTCTCGTTCCGGCAGTACCCAAATCGCGTTGTCGACCCATTTGTCCACGTAACGATGTGTTTTGCTTCATTGAAACTGCGGTAAAGATCGCGCGGCACATCCCGCCGGAACTGCGCCACCAGCGACGCTTCCAACTCCGGAAACGTCCGCCGCATCAGCAGCGTGTCGCACCCTTTGTTAAATAGCGCCTTGCGGATCGCTTCCCACAACAGTGCCTTGGTTTTTCCCGGCCCCGCCGCTCCGCCAAACAGCCGGTATTTCTTCTTGGAGTTGTGAAATTCCCGTTGCCTATCGAAGGCGCGGTATAGCCTTCCAAGATCGAGCTGTTCGCCCACCTCGTGGGATCCTCTCTGCCTACGACGCTCGCAGCTTCTTACCCACAAAAAACGCCGCGATTCCGCCAATCAACGCCGCCGCCGCACCCCAGTGGTGCAGGCTCAACACGATCCCCGCCACCACCGCTCCCACTCCTGCAATCTGCGCCACTTCTCCAGCAAAAACTACTTTTGGACTTGCCATATCACGCTCCCTAGTCTCTCGTCATTCCTGGAATGTCAATCACCGTCGCCATCGATTTCTCTCCGCCGCGCGCATTCTTCCCGTACTTCATCTCCAACAACTGCTCCAATTGCCGCTGCGTCAGTCTTTCGTCACCCCGTCTCAGCACAAATACTGCCAGCTGTACAAGGTCAATCTTCTTCTGCACCGCGGCCACAAATTCCGCGCCATCCTCCGGGAGCAGTTCCCCGCCCCCCAATTCCGCTTTCTGGTCCCATAAACTTGGTGGCTCTTCCCGGTCCTTCTTCTTGGTCGCGCGTCCCGCCTCGGGCTTTTGCTCAGCCGCTTCTGCGTTCTCGGTGCGGGTCGTGGCGGCTGCCACGGAGGTTGTGGCATCCCCGCTAACGAGCGCTCCGCTTCCGTCGTCAGTCGCAGCCGGCTTCAACTGTTCTCTTTCGATCGCAGTGCCTTTCGGCGGGCGCGCTCCCCCGCGGGCTCGTGATCTGCCGTAGACGCGCAGACTCCCGGACATCAGATCCATGCCCCGGAATTCCCTCATCGTCACTGTCCGTACGCAAGCCATCCCTCTCCCCCCGCCCTGCTACTTCCTCAATCCCAGCACCGTAGGCGCGCCTCATTCTTCTTGTGGCACAGTCACTTCTGACTGTGTTCTTGGGTTTCTCCCCTCTGCGCACCAAAGCCGGGTGCCCCAGGCACGGAGTGTGTGCCTGGGTCTTGGGCTCCTCTTCCCTCTGTGAATCTCCGCGTCCGGCGTTTACCCCGACCCGGTCGGGGCGTTGCATTTCCTCTTGGTTTTCTCTTCTCCGCGAACCTCAGCGTTCTCTGCGTTATCTCTTCTTTCGCTCTCGCTCGAATCGCGGCCACTTCTCCGCCTCTACTTCCACCGCCTCATCCACTGCTTTTTCGTACACGATCGCCCCCAGCATCGCTCCAAAAATCGCGTCTCCATGCCGCCGGCAATATCTCGATTCCGCCTCCGCCTTCTGCACACACGGAATCCAAGCCGTTCGCGACCCCGCGATCGGGTAATATGCCTTGCACTTGTTCATGGGTTTCTATTGCGGCGAGTCCGTCAATCCACTGCGCACAGCCCACCAACCACGGCCCGCCCTCAGCAGGAGATCTTCGCCGTCACTGCCACGTTGTTGGTCAAACTACTGAAATACAGCCGGACAAACTTCGCCACCACATTGTTCAACTCAATGCGCGCCACGTTTGTCCCCGTGAGTGCAGTCACCGCCGATCCCTCGGGCGAATAGCTCGCATCCACGTCACTGTCGGCTGTTTGCAACTGGAAGCTGAACGCCCCAGGCGCGGCCGCAAACGTGACCTCCGCCGAAATCCTCTGCGCCGTCACGCGTAACCCGGTGGCCAGCGCCACTTGCGCGCTCTTGTACGGCAGGGCCGGCTGGGGGTTCTCATTATTGATGACCGCATACGAATCACCCGCGGCGATCGCGATTGGCGGCACTGTATTTGAATACGTTGGCATGTCTGAAATCTCCTTTTCGCTTCCCTCTGTTGGCCTTGTGACTTCCCCCGGCCGCAATCCCTCGAAAAAGCTCGCCTCAAAAACAAAAAGCCCCGGAACTCGTCCGGGGCCAGTTATACTTCTCTACGCTGCATAGTTTACCACATTTCACTAACTTGTCAAGAGAAATCTTCATTGCCCCTAAAAATATTTTCTACCTCGAGGCTATTTTGGAGTGCACCGGCTTGCCGCCGCTTTTACAGCCGCATGCCCCGCCGACAAATCGAAATCCCTCAGCACCTTAGCCGCGGCACACTCTCCGGCGCTCTCTTTTTCTTCTCTGCGCACTCCGCGTCCGGCGTTTACCCCGACTTGGTTGGGGCGCACTCTGCGTCAGTTTCTTTTTCGTGCTGGCGCCTCTACGCCATCCACTTTCCCTTTGACTTCTCCACCGGCCGGGCGCATAGTCCCGCAATCCCTCCGAAGGCCCCCTGCCCAACAAAGGAGACCGCCATGCCCTATTTCTGTCATCAAGTCAGCTACACCAAGGAAGCCTGGGCCCGTCTGATGCAAAACCCGCAGGACCGCCTGGAAGCCGTCCGTGCTCCCATTGAAAAGCTAGGTGGCAAGGTCCACGCGTCGTTCTTTGCTTTCGGAGACTTTGATGTCCTGGCCATCACCGAAATGCCAGATACCATCTCCGCCGCAGCCATCTCCATGGCCTTCGCGGGTGGCGGCGCCGTCTCCAAAATCAATACCACGGCGCTGCTCACCGCCGCGCAGGCCCTCGAAGCCCTGCGCAAAGCCGGCACCAGTGGCTACAAATCCATCAGCTCGGAATCCTCCGCTGGCCGCTGATCCACGACAACCCTTGCCCCGCGTGGCCCCCGGCCGAGCCTGTGCCCAGCGCTTGCCTCCGCCGCGCCCGGGTCATTGACCACGCCAGCGCTTTTCCCTATATGTATTTCCGTGGGTATCTTGCAATATCGTTATTCTTTATCTCCCACCTGCAAACGCAACTGCCGCTCTTCGCTTTTCCCGCGAATTCCCTTCCCAAACTCTATTATCCAGATAAATTCTCTTTCATATCTGTTCTTCTCACTTGACACGTGCGTCACAGCGGCGCAGGGTTACAATTTCAGACTTTTCGCCCCGCCCCCCAGAATCGAGACCGCTATGTCCCACTTTTGTCTCCAGATTAGTTTCACTAATCAGGCTTGGAGCAACCTCGCTCACAGCCCGCAGGACCGTTTCGCCGTGATTCGCGCTCCCCTCGAGAGGCTCGGCGGCTCCATCCACGCCACATTTTTCACCACCGGCCGCTTCGATCTCCTGGCCATCGCCGAATTCCCGGAGCACATCACTCCCGCGGAAATTTCCGTTGCTTTCGCCGATGGTGGTGCTGTCGCCTCCATCAACACCTCGCCGCTCCTGACCTTCGCGCAAGCCGTCGAAGCACGTAACAAGGAGCTCGCCGCCTCCTCCTGCACCATTCGCACGCAACGCCATCTGGTCGCCGTCGCCGGCAGCTAATCCCGCGCCTCTTGTAGCGGCCGCCTTCTGAGGCGGGCGCCCTTATGTAATCTCTGTCATTCCGAACGGAGTCTGCGAAGCGCGGGTTTTGCGCCCCGTACGCTTCGTCGGGGCGAGGAATCCCCCTTCTCTCTCGCCGCCTTCCAACCTCTGCTAAACTCTTTTCGTGCCCCCCACGAAAGCGACCCCGCGCCTCACGAATCTGCGTCTCCATCCCATCAAATCACTCGATCCCCTCACCGTCACCGAAGCGCGCATCAGTCCCTCCGGCGGCCTGGCGCTCGATCGCGCCTGGGCGCTCTATTCCGTGGATGGCCGGTGGGTCAATGGCAAGCGCACTCCCGCCATTCATCTGATCCGCGCCGCCTTCTCTCCCGATCTGCGCAGTGTCACGCTCTCCGTTCCCGGTGACCGCCGCAGCATTCCCGCGCACACCTTTCCGTTCCCCGATGGCCACGATGACGCCGCCGAATGGTTCAGCATGTTCTTCGAGCAGCAGATCCTCGTCCGCTATTCTCCCGGCGGTTTTCCCGACGACACTATCGCCAACGGCCCCACCATCGTCTCCACCGCTTCGCTCCAAGCCGTTTGCGAATGGTTCCCCAGCCTCACACTCGACGAAGTCCGCCTGCGCTTCCGCACCGCCCTCGAAATCGATGGCGTGCCCGCCTTCTGGGAAGACCAGCTCTTCGGTGAAGACGAACACAGCGTCGTCCGCTTCCAAATCGGCGAAGTCCATTTCGAGGGCAGCAATCCCTGCGCCCGCTGCCCTGTTCCCCCGCGCGATCCCTTCACCGGCATCTCGCTAGACGGCTTCCAAAAGCGCTTCACCCAACAACGCGAATCCACACTACCGTCATGGTCTCCTCGCGCTCGCTTCGACCACTTCTATCGCTTCGCCACCAACACCCGCGTCCCCTCCTCCGAATCCACCAAACTCCTCCGCCAAGGCGATCTTGTTCGCATGTGACGATGTCCTGATGCGGCACGGCTGGGCGCCTTCCAAAACGACACCATCAACGTGAATTGAATTCTGAAAAAATGTCGACTTACGGTAGGTCCAACGCAATTTTGAGTGCGTCGTTCAGTTGCGAAATGCTAGTTGCGGACAGATGACCTATCGCCTTTGTCAGGCGAGTAGTAGATATGGCTCGGACCTGCTCGCAGAGAGCCACCGAGTCCACTGTTAGACCTCCCTCGCCCACTTTTATTTCCACGTGGCTGGGAAGAAGTCTTTTCCTGTTCACCATGCTGGTCAAGGGAACAACAACAACGATTGGGCTGAGTTTGTTGATCGCGTCGCGAGTGACAACAATGACGAGACGCGTACCAGCCTGTTCAAACCCTTGGGAAGGGTCCAACGTTGCCAGGTAAATGTCCCCTCTTATCATTTAACCCTCGACCCCAGCCAATTCTCTCTCGCTGATCACTAAGGCTTCCCAATCTGTTCGGCTGAACTCCTCGGCGATGAGCACCTCTTGCTTCTGGTAATCGGCATCCTCTCCAATAGACGCGAATGCTGCATCGATTATGACCCTTGTCTGGGAGTCAGGGATCACTTCAAGCATGCCCGCCTTGACCAACTGTACCCATGGGTTCCATTCGACAGGAGGCTCGCGGAAGAACCAACGGGCTCCACTCTCAATCCACATCTCTCTCAACTGTGCATGGCTAAAATCCGCATCGTCGTTTCCAAATTCGGTCCCGCAACAGAGACAAATATGGTAGTCGGCGGGAGGATACGGCAAACCGTCGTAGAAACATACTGGACACTGATACTTCATAGGTCTATTCTCGCACATTCATATCTAAAGAAGGCGTCAGGCCCGCCGTGCCTTTGTATCTTGAGTAAACGCACCCTGTAAAACGTCCGAATAAACTCCGGAGTTACACAGGCTACCCCAAAACCCCTGTTGATTGCTCTGAATCGAAGCCGGTCGTTCCCCTTGGGACGCACGCATTGCCGCATGTGCGCTTCCATGGGACCAAATAAGAATTGCTCCGCCAGTACTTCATACTCAGCCTCCGTAGCGCACCCGAACTCGGCCCCGTGACGGACAAAATGGGTGGCTCTCTCGAGCGGATTGGCGAATGGCATCGGAAAGAATACTTTACTTAAATAATGTCATGAATGCAATAGGCTCTCTCTGGATGAATCGCCGTGTGGGAATCAGTCGCTCCCGTTAAAATACTTCCTCGGCGGAAACAAATCCCTCCGCAGCAACTCCTCCCCGCAGCGGCGGCGGATTTCCTCCGACCAATTCACCCAGCTTCGTTCGCTCAAGCCCAGAAAATGGCGCGCGCGATCATACGGCGTGAGCCCCAGGTAGTACAAACGGAACAGCACCATGCGCGACGCTTGCTGCGGTCCCCCCAGCGCCGCTTGCCCCGCCAGCGCAAAATCCGCCACCCAATCTTTCAGCTTCGGCCGGAGATCCGGTCGCCACGAATACTTCGCGTCCACCTCCCAGGTCAGCGCCGTAATCCCCCGCTTCGCTTCCAGCACTTCCCTGGCGCCGCGATACACTTCCCAGCAAACATCAAACGCCATCTCCGGCTTCACGCTCATCTTTTCCTCCGCTCGTCTCCGTTCTTCCTCCTCAACCTCCGCCGCATTCGCACCCGGCCCTTCGCCACTTCAGTGAACCGCCTTCCTCTGCTGCACTGCGTCCCACCGCCCGTACCGCATCTGGTACTCCCACACCTTTTCGTGCGCGCTCGGCCGCATCGTTTCCGCCCACAATCGCCGCCGCTTTTCCACCACGAATCCGCCGTGCTGCGCCTTGCGCAGGTGCCGCAATTGCGCGGAGATGCTCGCCTCCGGGTAGCGCGTCTTGTGCGCCAGCTCCTCCAGCGTCATCCACACGTCGTACCGCGCCGCGCACAGCAGCACCTCCTGTAAAATCTCCCGCTGCGTTTTCAACACGGGCTGTAGCACCTGCCAATCCGCCAGCTTCCTCATGCCGCCGCCGCCTCCGCGCCCACTTCCCCCAATTCCCGCTTGCCATTCCTCCAAGCGCACTGCCCTTTCACTCCGCCTCCGGCTTCTCCTCGTCCCCGGGCGCAGCCGGGCGTTCCTCTGCTGGGGATTCCTCAGTCGCCGTATCTTCTTCGTTCTCTTCGGTATCGGGGTCCCAAGCGCTGCGGTCTGGATCTTCGTAGTCGCCCGCGCAGCCGCTGCAAGCGCGCAAAAAGTTTTCCACTTTTTGCACAGATTTCCACAGGCTAGTAACCTTAGGATTACTAGTAACTATATATGTCCTGGTGGTACTGTTTTCTCGTCTTTTCCACAGCACCTTGTCCAGGAGGTTTCCGTGAACCCCTACTACACTCAGCCGCCCTGGGAATTCCTTCTCACCGCTTCCCGCAATACCCTGCAGAGCTATGAACTTTCCCGCCTCGCTCATGCGGCGAATCTGCGCAAGGAATTGGGGGCGCTCCTGGATCAGTACCTCGAGGAAAACACCGCGGCCATGCTGGCGCGCTGGCTGATGGATCAACGCGAACGCACCGTCCTCGGCGAAGAGACTGCTTCCGCGCCCGCACCCCCTGAAAACAAGGGGCGTCGTGCGTCCGATAACTTTTTGGGGGATCGTATCGTTCCGCCGCGCGCTTCCCGTATGCGAACCTGACGTTTCGTCCGCGCGCCGCAAGGTTTCGTGTCTTTTAAGTTTGCTTTTGGCTGCCGCTGGAATCACCGGCAGCCTCAGGAGAGGTGTATCTACATCATCGCGGTTCCACCACGCCGTAACGCCCGCCCGCTTCTCATCTCGCGCGGCTTCGCTGCCGCATGTCTGCGCTTCCCTCTTCGCCAAGCCCGTTTCAGCGCGCTGCAAAACCCACCTCGCTGCATTACGTCCTGGCACCTGTATATATATTATAAGACGTACCTACGTGGTACATACTTCGGCCGGCGGCTCTCTTCTCTGTGACCTCCGTGTCCTCTGCGTCAAAGCCTTTCTCTTTTTGGGCACCTGCCAAAAACAAAAACGCCCCGATTTCTCGGAGCGCTTTTCCCATTCCCAGTTTTAACTCGCAATCCCTACGATCTAGCCCCTACCGGCATCTCCCCGCCAACCTTCTCCAGCAATTGTTCCTTGCGGTACACCAGGGAGTTGATGTCATACGTGGCCAATTCAAACCCATGTCCGTGGGTAATCGCGTCCGTGGGGCACGCCTCGACGCAATATCCGCAGAAAATGCACCGCGAATAGTCGATGTTGTACACCTTCGCGTAGCGTTCCCCCGCCGAAATCCGTTCCGCGTCGGTATTCTCCGCCGCCTCTATATAAATGCAGTTTGCGGGACACGCCGCCGCGCACAAAAAGCAGCCCACGCACTTCTCCAACCCGTCTTCATCGCGCTGCAGCACATGAATCCCGCGGTATCGCGGCTGGAAATTCACCGGCTGGTGCGGATAATTTTCCGTCACCGTTTTCCGCAGCATGTTCTTGAACGTGACAGCAAATCCCTTCACTAGTGCCACGGCCGATTCCACGACTTCCCATAGAAACGATGCCATAGGTCTCTCAGTCTAACAAACCCCTCCCAACCCCCGCAAACGCCCCTTTTCCTTGCCCGCACCATCATCTGTCATCCCGACGGGAGCGGCCCGATTTTTTCTTTNNTGCGCCCCGTGCGCTTCGCCGGGGCCGAAGGATCTCTCTTTGATTACAGCCGAACCTTCGCCTCTCTTCTCTGTGACCGGCGTTTACCCCGACCCGGTCGGGGTGTTACAGTCCCCGTACTCCACTTAGCCGTCACCGCGTCTTGGCTCCATTTGCGATTTTCGAATTTCGTTTTTCGAGTTTCGCTTTTCGAGCACCACCTCTTGGTCGTCGGTATCTACCCTTTCATCGCCGCCACAATCTGCTTCCCATGGAACCTTCCATTCTCAATAAAAATCTCATTCGTGTGCCGACCAGCCACCACCACGCCCGCCAGGTAAATCCCCTTCACATTGCTCTCCAGCGTGTTCGGGTCCAGCGCCGGCCGCCGGCTCTCCGGGTCCAGCTTCACTCCCAGCGCCTCGATAAACTCATAATCCGGGTGATACCCTGTCAGCGCGAACACCTGCTTCGCCGGCACCGGCCGGGTCGTTCTTCCGTCTTCGATCAGCACCGCATCGCGCACAATCTCCTTCACCCGTGCCTGGAAGATCGCTCGAATCTGCCTCGCTTTGATGCGGTGCTCGATGTCCGGTTTTACCCAGTATTTGATGGACGTGCCCAGCTCCGCGCCCCTTACCAGGAGGGTCACTCGCGCGCCATTCCTCCACAGATCCAGCGCCGACTCCACCGCCGAATTCTTCCCGCCAATCACCACCACATCCTCGTGCCAATACGCATGAGGTTCCGTGTAGTAGTGCGACACATGCGGCAGGTGCTCTCCCGGCAGGCCCATCTCATTCGGTAAATCGTAGTAACCCGTCGCCACCACCACTTTCTTCGTTTCGTAGCGCTCTTCCCTGCCCGATTCCGTTTGCGTCACCACCGTGAAGGCGCCATCGTGCCCGTCCACGTGCGTAACGCGCTCAAATAGCCGCAATTCCAGTTCGTAGTGCTGCGTCGCCTTCCGGTAATACTTCAGCGCCTCCGTGCGCGTCGGCTTCTCCCCGCCGCACACCATCGGCAAATCGCCAATCTCCAACAATTCCGGCGTGGTGAAAAACACCATGTTTACCGGATAGTGGTAAATGGAATTGCACAAGCAGCCCTTATCCACTACCAGCGCCCGCATCCCCGCCCGCTTCGCCTCCATCGCGCAAGCCAGCCCCGTCGGCCCCGCCCCAACGCACACAATGTCGTAAGTAGTCATAGTCCTTTGATTTTGCCGACCCACCCGCGCTTATGCAAATCCCGAATGACAAGGCCAGAGCTGCGCCCCGCAGGGAGGCGGTGCAAGAATTGCTGCCACGAAAGTTAGATCCGCAGGTTTCGGTGTGGACGGTGGGACGCTATTTGGGAGCCTGGGGTCTGACGCCCCAGAGGCGGAGCGCGTTCTGAATTGCGCCCAAAAATTCAGCGGCTTCAAACGGCTTTTGGAGGAACAGGTCCGCTCCTGCCTGGAGAGCGAGAGGTTCGTTAAACTTGGGATTGCGAGCGCTCACGACAATAATCGGCACCAGCATAAGGTCGGGGAGCGCCTTCAGTCTTTGCATAACCATAAATCCGTCTCCGGCAGGCAAGCCGAGATCCAAAACGATCAGATCCGGCTTTTCCTTTCGGGCCACGCTGATCGCTGAAATGCCGTCCTTTGCGACCACCAGACTGTAGCCCTGGGCTTTCAAACGCACGGCCATCGCGCGCACCATATCCGGGTCGTCTTCCACGATTAGTATCCTGTTTTGCATCAGAGTAGGGTCTCCTTTAGACGGGTTGGACTTTCAGCAGTTTTCCGAGGCAGGAGACAACACTCTGTACCTGCCTCTCAAAAGGCCAATCATTTTCAATGGCATCGAGGTGTGGCGTCCTAGTGGATACGCTGCAGGATATCCCTGCCAACTGCAGGTCCTCGCAAAGAGATAGCTGCTCGCGCATACGTTTGACGATAACTTCCGCACCTTTCTGGTCTGTGCAGGCAACAACCCAGAAAAGATTTCGTTCTGACTGCTGCTGACAAGGTAAGAGCACGTCTAAGTCCGGGAGTATGCATCGGCCTAAAACATCATGGATTCTAGAGAGCGCCCGCTCGCGCTGGCGGTCCGAGGACCATGCTTCGCTATGGAGTACTTCGATCGTCAACAGGGTAAAGGAGCTATCGACCAGAGTCCCTTGCCTAATGATGGGGGCAATCATCTTCCCGATCGAGAAGACAGGAAGGGTAAACGACAAGGTGCAGCCGTCTTTCCGGTTGTCGTCATTCCAGATTCTTCCGCCGTGCTGACTTATCAGCTCTTTACAGATATAAAGGCCCAAACCGAGGCCGCGTCTGGACGCCTGTAGCGAATTCTTGGCTTGGTAAAGGCGCTCAAAAATGCGGTCCGACTCTTCTGGTGCAATCCCGCATCCGCAATCGGCCACGGAAACGCACACAAAAGCCGGGTCCCCCTCCAGGACATGCGCTCGCACCGTGATGGAGGATTGCGGCGGTGAGAATTTGGCGGCGTTGTCCAGAAGATTTGTGAGCACTTGAGCAATGCGCGCGGGGTCCGCATGGACCAGAGGGAGATCATCCGCGATATCGGCTTTTAGCCCGCTTTATTCGCGAAG
>PMES01000104.1 GCA_003154775.1 Acidobacteriota bacterium
AACAGAAATGCTGGACAGTGCCCCGCAGGCCAGTAAGCTTGACTTAATTCATGAAGTGCGTTACAGTTAACGGTAACTTTATCGGTTTCTGGAGAACTCACATGCCTCATGACGATCTCGTCCTTGTGACCGGCGCCGGTGGCTTTATCGGCGGTGCTCTCGTTGCTTCCCTGCGGGTGCAGGGCTACAAGCGTATTCGCGCCGTTGATATCAAGCCCTTGAATCATTGGTACCAGCGTTTCGGGGACGTTGAGAATCTCTCCTTGGATCTGAATGAGAAACAAAACTGCGAAACGTCGGCCAAGGGCGCCCGTGATATTTACAATCTCGCCGCCAACATGGGCGGCATGGGATTCATCGAGAAAAACAAAGCCCTTTGTATGCTCTCGGTGCTGATCAACACGCAGATGCTTCAAGCGGCCCTGAAGTATGGCGTGGCTCGATACTTCTACTCATCGTCGGCCTGCGTCTACAACGGTGACAAGCAAACGAGCTTTGAAGCGCCCTTGCTGAAGGAAGCAGATGCCTATCCCGCGCTGGCCGAAGACGGATACGGCTGGGAAAAGCTGTTTTCCGAGCGCATGTGCCGTCATTTCCGCGAGGACTTCGGCCTATACACCCGAGTGGCGCGCTTCCACAATGTCTACGGCCCGTGGGGAACATGGTTCGGTGGGCGAGAGAAAGCCCCGGCTGCCATCTGCCGGAAAGTGATTGCAGCGAAATTAACCAAAAAGCACGAAATCGAAATTTGGGGCACGGGCATTCAGACCCGCAGCTTCATGTATATCGATGATTGTTTATTGGGCATCCAGAAGATCATGAATTCGGAAATTCTGGAACCCATCAACCTGGGCTCGAGTGAGGCCGTCAGTATCAACCGGTTGGCGGATCTCGTCGAGTGGATCGCGGGCATCCACCTGGAGCGCAAATACGACCTTAACGCGCCGCTGGGAGTGAACGGACGCAACAGCGACAACACTCTGATCAAGAAATACCTGAACTGGGAGCCTACTATCCCTTTGCAGGCTGGCCTGGAGAAGACCTACGCCTGGATTTACGAGCAGTACCTTGCTCGCGAGAAGGGTGCGGCTGGGGTTGTACAGGAATTCACCAACACGTCCTCCTGAGCTCGGACCAGAGCGTGGCGTACATGCCGAACATGACGGGAACCTGGGACTATCTGATCGTTACGGCCGCGAATGACCAGCAAGCCAAGGCTTACGACCATCAGATTCAGGAGCGTCAGAAAGCCGGCCAAATTCCGCAGGTTCGCAATTGTCTTGTAATTCCTGATATCGATGGCAAGCGGATTGGTAGTGGGGGAAGCACGCTCCACTCGCTTGCGTGTGTCTTGCATCGCGAGCGGCCCGACGTTGGTCCTGCCAGTTTTGAGGAAGCCGAGGCGATTCTGAGTTGTCTCCGCATCCTGATTGTCCATGCCGGCGGCGACTCCCGCCGGTTGCCGGCATACTCCCATTGCGGCAAGATGTTCGTTCCCATCCCAGCCAAGGGCCAGCCTTCAGTTGCTTCCATGCTTTTTGACCGGCTCGTGTCGGCATTTCTCAAGCTTCCGGAAGGATCTCGAGGGCAAGTGGTGGTTGCCTCCGGTGATGCTCTGATTCTGTTCGATACTTCAGCAGTTGAGTTTGCCCGCCCTGGGATCACGGCGCTGGGATCCTTCGCTTCCTCGGAAGAAGCAGCCCATCACGGCGTTTTTTGCGCCGCCAAGGATGGCTCGGTTAGGCGGTTTCTGCAAAAGCCGTCACCCGGCACGCAGCTCGCGGCAGGGGCCGTCAACGATGAAGGGGAATCCGTACTCGATCTTGGCGTGATGAGTTTTGACGCCGGCGCCGCTATTCAGTTGATGCGTGCCTTCTTTGCGAAGACTCCTCAGAAACATGGCCAACCTGCGCTGGATTGGAAAACGGAGGCGCGCGTTGCGCTGTATTCCAACGGTATCGACCTGTACCGGGAAATTTGTTGTGCACTGGGGACCGGTACGACCTTCGAGCAGTATGCAGACAACGTGCGAGCAAGCGGCTCGACCCTCGATCGCCCGCTCCTCGCCGAGTGGTTCGGTTTTCTGCGACATATCCCCTTCAATCTCGACATCCTTCCGCATTGCAAGTTCCTCCACTTCGGCACGACTCGCCAGTTGATTACGAGTGGAATCGCTCTGCTTTCAGAAGACTCGGACAAATCTGCGCAGACCTCTTTGATCCTGAATAGCGATATTCACTCTGAAATCACCGCGGATCACGCGTGGCTTGAAGGTTGTTCTGTTCGTGGCACCTTGACCCTCGAAGGTTTTAATGCCATCGTCGGTGTCGACGTTGTGGAACCCCTCAGCCTCCCCCAAGGTGCCTGCTTGGATATCTCCGCTGGTATCAGCCGCAAAGGCGATAAGGTTTGGTTCCTCCGGTATTACGGCATCGATGATACGTTTAAACACTCAGCCGAACACGGAGGCACATTTTGTGGCCAGCCCCTTCAGAATTGGCTGGGCACGATCGGTGCGGTCGCTTCCGATATCTGGCCACCCAAGGTGCCGGAGCGCGAGCGGACTCTGTGGAACGCTCGAGTGTTTCCGGCATTGCAAGAACACCAAAACTTCCGTGGCTGGTTGTGGCTTTTGAATGTCGAGTCCGCAACCCCGGACCAAAAAAGAAGCTTCCTGGCCGCGGACCGCTACAGTTCTTCTGAAATAGCGGTCCGGGTTGACCAAGCCCAGTTTCAACTGCGGCGTTCGCGGATTCGATCGGCCCGGATGACGCACGATGATCGAGGACGCACTCTGGCCCAGACTCACGTGGTCGATTGTTGACAATAGTCGAAGTGAACGCTGTAGCGAGCCCTTACAGGGACGGTGACTATGCTGAAAAATGGAATCCTCAATCCCGCTATCAATTCGTTGTTGAGCCGCGTCCGTCACACCAACACAGTGGTTATCGCGGACCGCGGGTTTCCGTACTGGCCGCAAATCGAAACCGTCGATATTTCTCTCGCCGACGATGTTCCGCGCGTTTTGGAAGTCTTCAAAGCAATTCAAGCCAATTTTGTAATCGGGAAAATCGTGATGGCCGAAGAATTCCGCCGCGCCAACGATTTGCATACGGTGCACAGCTTCGAGCAGTCTTTCGGCGAGATTCCGGTGACTTTTGAGCCGCACACGCAGTTCAAGCTGCGCGTTCCCATGGCGATTGGCTTGATCCGGACCGGCGACACTGTGCAGTACGCGAACATGATTTTGGAGTCGGCATAGTTCTGGTGTTGGAAAATGCCCGGGGAAAGGATGCCCCCTTTGCAGTGGTGCAACTCAAGAACTAGGCGACGTTCATGGCCCGGGAAAGGCCGCCAAGGATGAGCAACTCCATTGGAAGGATCCCCTATCGAATGGCGCTGGCTGGTGGTTGGATCGATCAGCCTTTCGTGTCCAGGCTCAACCCTGACCCTCCGGGTTCCATGGTGGTCGTCGGACTGGAGCCGACATTCCGCTTCATGGACCGCGCCGGGATGGCGACCAGCACGCGAAGAATTGCCGGAAAACTTTGGAACGGGGCCTTGCCAGAAAAGAACCCAATGATATTGGTGCGCGAACTCTATGAGGCGGAAAACACCGGGAAGGCAAACCCGTCCGGTTCTCAAGACATGGCCGGTCTGATACTGCCCGGCATCAATAGGCTTGACTACGACTATCAGTTCGCCGGTGGGTTGTTTCCCGCCCACGTCGAATCCTGCAATGATCCTGACGTCGGACGCTGGCTGGAGGATGTGATTCATCTTCTGCCGATCGCACCGCGTCCCGATGGCTACAGCCCCCTGGACGTGCAACATTTGAACGCCGCGTGGGTGCGTCGCCTGGGCCAATCCGGGAAGGCATGTTTTGCTGCAACCCTGGCGAAAGATATTGCAAAGCTGGGTGCCTCCCTGAACGAATGCATGAGCTGTTGGGAAGCGCTTCTTCCTAACACCGTAGCGCACCCGCTTATCACGGTAGACTTGCTTGGCTTGCTGGCTTATTACCAGGAACGCTACGCGGGCGCCATGTATTCGGGTTGTGGCGGCGGGTATCTCTATGTGGTCTCCGAAAAACAGGTGCCTGGCGCAAGCAAGGTGAAACTCAGGCTCGCAGCGAATCACGAACGAAAGGGAAATGGCGTCGGGACGACTCACTGGTCCGCAACCACGCGCTGAATTCATCGCGCACATTTTGCATTTCGGTGAAGGACCGCGAAGCGCTCTTGACCTGAAATCTGTCATTCCGACCGGAGCGACGGCGGTTATGGCCGTTCCGGAGCGGAGGAATTCCTCTTCAATTTCGGATTTCAGTATTGGCGTACTCTATAAATAACCAGCCAATTTGAAGAAGCGCCCTGAAGTACCCGGAACGTCCTTGCGGGAATCCTAAAAGGTGACGCCATGAGCAGATTTCCCACTTCGCGCCGTCAATTCCTAAAGCTGGCCGGCGTTGCTGGCGCTGGGTTGCTCCGGCCAGGCACTGTACTCCTGGGAAGCACCATCGTTGGAGGCGCGGAGTCGCAAGCTTCTGAGCCGCCGGCCGATTACACTCTGCGCATCGCGAACACTCCCATCGAGCTAGCGCCCAACCGCATCGTGTCTGCAATTACCTACAACGGCCAATTCCCCGGCCCCTTGCTGCGTTTCAAGGAAGGACAGCTGGCGGTGGTGGATATTTACAACGACACGGATGCCCCGGAGCAACTCCATTGGCACGGTCAGTTTCTCTCGCCGGACGTAGACGGCGCGGCGGAAGAAGGCACGCCTTTCATTCCGGCGCATGGCAAACGTCGCATTGCGTTCACGCCGCGGCCCGCGGGTTTCCGTTTCTATCACACGCACAATCGCGCGGGAGCCGATCTTCACGCGGGGCAGTATAGCGGCCAGGTTGGGCCCGTTTATATCGAACCCAGGCGCGAGCCGGGAAATTACGACCGCGAAGTCTTCCTCGTCCTCAAGGAGTTTGAACCATCGTTCAGCCAGGGCGGCGACATGGCCATGGATTTCCTCGCTCCAGCCACGAAGGTGAAGGATCTGGAAACTTCCGGCGAGTCCGCGATGAAAGCGTCGCTCGCAAAAGGCATGCCGCACGGCTACGAAGTCGGCTACCGGTATTTCACGATCAATGGACGAATGTCAGGGCATGGCGAGCCAGTTCGCGTGAAACACGGCGAGCGCGTGCTCTTCCACATCCTGAATGGCAGCGCCACGGAGATTCGCAGCCTCGCGCTGCCCGGGCACACCTTTCGGGTCGTGGCGCTCGACGGCAACCCCGTACCCACGCCCGCCGAGGTTCCTGTGCTCTGGCTCGGGACCGCGGAACGAATTTCCGCCGTTGTCGAGATGAATCATCCGGGCGTGTGGCTGTTGGGTGATCTTGCGGACGACGATCGCGCTCACGGCATGGGCGTTGTGGTCGAATACGCTGGACACAAAGGCAAACCGCTGTGGACGCCGCCGAAGCCGTTTCATTGGAACTATTCGCGTTTCGCGAAGCAGAACGCGCCCGCCTCCGAACCGGATGAACTGATAGAAATGACCTTTGCGAAGCAAAACGCCGCGGAACACGGCTTCAACCTATGGTCCATCAACGACCAGGTGTTTTCCGGCGAGACGATGACCGCCGCCTATCATCTCCGCCTGGGCCAGCGCTATCGCATCCGTATGCGCAACGCCAGCGACGATATTCATCCCATCCATCTTCATCGTCACTCCTTCGAGCTCACCAGGATTGCCGGGAAACCTCTTGCGGGGATAGTGAAGGATGTCGTGATGGTCGGCGGATACCAGGAAGTGGAAATCTGCTTTACGGCGAATAATCCCGGAATCACGCTTTTTCATTGTCACCAGCAACTCCATATGGACTTTGGATTCATGACCCTGTTTGAGTACCTCTGAGCAGGTGAGGAAGGGAAGAGAGATGGCGACGGTGCCAGAGGAATCCCTCTGCAACTTCGGATTTCAAGCTAGCCCAAGTTCGTCACGAGA
>PMES01000105.1 GCA_003154775.1 Acidobacteriota bacterium
AAACTACGAGAACGGGGCACCCAGAGTTTGCTTCCCATCTAGCGCCCGGGCCACCCGCCGGAGAAGGGAAAGTCAAAACCCGCACGCTTTAATAAACCAAATGCCAAAGGATGCGGCACCCAGAATTGTTCCACTCATCAACCTGTGCGCCACCCGCCTTCTCTGCCCTTTCATCACTCGCCAGTTATTTTCTAAAGTGGTATCCTGCTCAGGGGTAACCCAAATTCAAGCCAAATGATGCGCCCCCCAGAGAGGCAACTGTGCTGAAACGTATCGTCATCAGCAACTATCGGTCCTGCCTGCATACAAGGATTAACCTCCATCCCAACCTAACGGTCTTAATCGGCCCCAATAGCAGCGGAAAAACCAATATCCTTCAAGCCATCATGCTCCTGAAGAAACTGTCCCAGCCCACCGAGCATAAGTCTGCTTCTGAGTATCCTGGCGCTCTCAGTTGCCGCGTCAGATCTCTTTTTCACCTCTCGGGGGTGCAGGCTGATCTCAACGCGGCTCTGAAGGTGTTCACTGACGAGTCCAACAACGACAGGGTGGTCGATTCAAAGCAGAGTTGCCTTTTCACAGCTCCCAAGAGGAAAAAACTCCTCGTCAAGGACCCCTTTCATTACCTCGGCTACATCCGCCACGGGTTCTCCCCTTCGCAGACCAGCTTTCTTATTGCAAGAGAGATGCATCTCCGTTTTTCGGGGATGTCTTCCCGCCCCAACCCAGATTGGGTTATGCAAGCAACTCAAAGAATCGCTGCGTTCTGTGGCAGTATTACATATTATGGTGCTTCGCAATTCACTAATCCCGGCAATTGCCCTACGTGGATCGAAGTCAATCGCGAAGGTGCCCCCGTCAGCCCATATCGAATCCGCGGTCACGGTACAGTCCTTCACAGCATGTACACCGCCGATAAGTCTAAGCACAACCATCAGTACCGAAAGTTCCTCGAGTTGGTGGGGCCGAATGGCCTCCGTCTCATTGACGCTCTAACGTTTCGCGAAGTGCGAAGTTCCTCTATGGAATACCACGTTAGGGTTGGTGGAAAACTAGAGCGTCGCAAAAGGGAAAACAAACTGGTCATTCCTCAGTTCAGAATTGGTCGGCAGATACTTTCCCCAAACCAACTGTCAGAGGGAACATTTAAGACGCTCGTCCTCCTGTTTCACCTGATCACTGAGAAGAGCAGTGCCCTTCTAATCGAGGAACCAGAGGTCTGTGTTCATCATGGGTTGCTCGCAAGCATACTCGAAATAATCAGATCGTCGTCCATTCGGAAGCAGATAATCCTGTCCACACACTCGGACTTTGTGCTGGACCACGTCAGACCCGAAAACGTGATAGCGGTGAAATTCGATGGATCGCTAGGTACTGTCGCGCACAGCATCCAGAAAACAATGAACCGCAAAGAACTATCAGCTCTTCGAGATTATCTCGAGACAACCGGAAACCTTGGAGATTTTTGGCGTGAAGGCGGTCTCGGAGACCGTCCATGAAAATTGGGGTTATCGCAGAAGACGATAGCGACGTTGCGGTCATCAGCGAGATCACACGCACCCTACTTAGGCCTCGGGTGGTGGGTTTCAGAAGGTTTGTGGGCGGCGGTTGCGGGAAACTGCGTCGGAAGTGCGGCGCATGGGCAACTATTCTTGTCAAGGGGGGTTGTCCTTGGATTGCGGTGGTCCATGACCTGGACGAGTACGACGAAGCTAAGCTCCGGGCTGACCTTGAGGAGGCCATCGCTCCCGCTAGAGCTAGAGTGAGCGTCGTTCTCATACCAAAACGCGAGATTGAAGCTTGGTTGCTATACGACAGCCACGCAATTGCCTCAGCATTCAGAGAAAAACGAGTTCCAAAGATTCCAGGACAGCCTGAGTCTCTCGACGACCCCAAAAAGTGCCTGCGCGATCTCGTGCACAAAACCTACGGAAAAGTATACCTGCACACCGTGCATAATGCGCGGATCGCAAAGTATATCGACACGTCGCTCTTAACAAGAGCGCAGTCGTTCGCTCCCCACTTTGCTTTTACTACGGCGGTGAAAAATATGCTTCACTAGCGCCGCTGGCGCGTGCGGTTGGGCCACCCTCCCGAAGAACTGGACCGCGCCCCGCATGGCGGGTGACCGGGGCCCCCACTCAGGCGGGCCACGAAAACCGGCTCCTACCGACCGCCGCAAAAGCCAAAATGTAACCTGCCGGGCTGGCCAACAGGTTGAGGCTGGAAAAACGTGGGTGCCGCACCGTTTGCGTTTGGTTCATAAAGGGTGCGGTTTTTTGAGTTGCTTTCATCGCGGGGAATTCCTTGTCGCCCCCTTCCCTCCTCGTGTCCCCCCACAGTTCCGTTTCTGCACGCCGCACGAGGCGAGCCCTACACGAACTCCAAGTGAGGCCGCAGTCGAGGAGGGGTTTCTCCGCTCCGGGACGGCAAACGACGCCGTCCCTCCGGTCGAAATGACAGATCTGGGGTGCTCGATGTAATTTCTTTCCATCCCCCGGCATCGAACAGGTAGTCTGCTAAACTGACAAATACCCACATGGCTACAAGCGTATCCACACTCCCCGCCACCGCCGAAGCCGCGCCTAAAAAGGCCAAGAAAAAGATCAACTGGCAATCCCTGCCGGAAATTTGGGCGCTGATCCATCCGCGACGTGGCATCCTGCTTCTGGGGCTCGTCCTCACGGCCATCAATACGCTCTCGGGCTTCGTGCTCCCTTTGTCCAGCAAATACCTGTTTGACAATGTGATTACCAAGCGCCAGGTGCAGCTCCTTCTCCCCATTGTCTTCATCGTGATCGCGGCAACCATCGTAAAAGGGCTGACATCGTTCACATTGACGCAGCTCCTCTCCAAATCCGCGCAGCGCATGATCACGGACCTGCGCAAACAGGTGCAGGCGCATATTGGGCGGCTCCCGGTGAGCTTCTACGACGCCAACAAAACCGGCGTGCTCGTCTCTCGCATCATGAGCGACGTCGAGGGCGTGCGAAACTTGATCGGCACGGGGCTGGTCGAGTTTGTGGGCGGGCTGATGACGGCCGTCATTGCGCTGGTCTATCTGCTCTTCGTGAATGCTTCCATGACGCTGCTGGCCTTTGCGATCCTGCTGGTCTTCGCGCTATTCCTGAACAAAGCGTTTTCCACCATTCGCCCGATTTTCCGCGCGCGCCCCAAAATCACCGCGGAGGTCACCGGCCGCCTCACCGAATCGCTGGGCGGCGTGCGCGTGGTGAAGGGTTATCACGCCGAAGATCGCGAGGAACAAGTTTTCGCTGGCGGCGTGCAGCGGCTCCTGGACAACGTGCTGAAGACGCTCACCGCTACTTCCGTGATGAGTCTATCGGGCGCGACGCTCATGGGGCTGGTCAGCGCGGTCATCATGTACATTGGCGCGCGCCACATCCTGGCCGGCACCATGACCACTGGCCAACTGATTTCTTACACCGCTTTTCTGGTGCTACTGGTCGCCCCGGTCTTTCAGATCGTGGCCATCGGCACGCAGATCACCGAAGCCATCACCGGCCTGGAGCGCACCCGCGAAATCCTGAACGAAGCGAAGGAAGATCAGGATCCCCAGCGCAGCGTGATCCTCGAGCGCATCGAAGGCCGCGTGGAATTCGAGGATGTGCATTTCTCCTACGAGCCCGGCAAGGAGGTGCTGCACGGCATTTCGTTTGTCGCGGAACCCGGCACGGTCACCGCGCTTGTGGGACCCTCCGGCTCCGGCAAATCCACCATCATCGGATTGATTTCCGCGTTTTACACGCCCGCCGGGGGCCGCATCCTGGTGGATGGCATCGATCTTTCTGCCGCTCGCCTCGGCTCCTATCGCACGCAATTGGGCGTGGTCCTGCAAGAGACGTTTCTCTTCGACGGCTCGATTCGTGAGAACGTCGCGTACGCGCGGCCCAACGCCACCGAGGAAGAGATCCTCGCCGCCTGCCGCATTGCTCGCGTGGATGAATTCGCGGAAACGTTCGACAAAAAATACGGCACCGTCGTCGGCGAACGCGGCGTGAAGCTTTCCGGCGGACAGAAGCAGCGCGTTTCCATCGCCCGCGCCATCCTGGCCGATCCGCGCATCCTGATACTCGACGAAGCCACCTCCAGCCTTGATTCCGAATCGGAGGCGCTCATTCAGGAAGGCCTGCGCTACCTGATGCGCGGCCGCACCACGTTCGTCATCGCGCACCGTCTTTCCACCATTCGCCGCGCCGAGCAAATTCTTGTGGTGCAGGATGGCCGCATCCTCGAACGCGGCACGCACCAATCGCTATACGCCGCGCAGGGCCGCTACTTCGAGCTGTATACCCGCCAGCATGCCGTCGAAACCAATCTCTTCCTTGCTCCCGGCGAAGGCGACAAAATCGAGTCCGCTGCCCCGGACAACGCCGTCGGCAGCGGCAACGCTTCCACTTCCCTGCCCGAGGCCTTCCAGGCGCTGCGCAACCGCAATGTCTGAATCTGGTGGGTATTTCGATTGGTTGTCATTCCTGTCCCGCAAGCCGGGAGAGGGATTTCTCCGCTCCGGGACGGCAAAAAGCGCCGTCCCTCCGGTCGAAATGACAGGTCTTGTGTGGCGAACAGTGTGGGAGGAGGCAACTTCCGCGAAGTTGGGTCTTCGCAAGATAATCCTCTGAAGCAAAAGGCGATGCGCCCGGCTACGATTGATCAGATTTGGATTTCAGGCTTACAGCGTAGGCCTGCGCAGCACCGGCCTCCTCGCCTGCTGCGCCGCCTGCGCCGGCACGAGCATGGCCATCTTGCGGATCATGGCCAGCACCAAGCGCTTGTCGCCCTCGGAAAGCGTGGTGCTGTATTTTTTGATCTCCGCCAGGAAGCGGATTTCGTCCTGCGAAAGTTCGCCCAGCATCTTCTGGGTTTCTTTATCCCGCGGCGTTTCCGTGCCGGGGAAAAAGTCGGCCAGCGAAATCTCCATGGCTTCGGCGATCTTCGCCAGGGTCTCCAGCGAAGGCACGGTGTGGCCATTCTCCACGCGGGACAGATAGCAGCGCAGCAACCCCGTCCGCCGCTCGATGTCGCCCTGCGACAAGCCCCGCTGGCTCCGGTAGGTCTTTATCACTTGACCAATATTGACTTGTGGTTTCTCTTTTGGCACGTTTCCCCCAATCGCACGGGTATCTTAGTCACTAACAGTAGGGTTGGCAAGGGGGAAAAGCGCGGGGCTGGTTTCGTAAGGGTAACCCGCCCGGCAAATACGCCGCTATAGTTCACAAAACAAGGAAGTTGTTGCCGTGCCGCGGGCTGCGCGCGCGCCAAAAAATTCCGCGGCAAAACACCGCCATCACTCCCAGCGGCGAACCGCGCATCAGGTTAGTGCGAAATCTTTACCGTTTCCGGAGCCACGTTGTAGCCCTCAACTCCCAGAGCAGGTTCTTTCCCGTTGAGGTCGCTCGCGTCAAACGTCGCGCTGATACTCTTTTCCTCGCCGGGCAGCAGCGAGATGTAGTTGTCGTCCCAGAACACCGGCACAAGATCATCGCCGCCCTTGCCCATGGTGAGCCGGGCGTGCACCTGAAACGCCACGCTCGCACTTGGATTTTTCACCTTCAAGCGGATTGCTCCCTTTCCCGCTTCGCTACGGTGATCAGCCTTGAGCTCGAGCTTGACTTGCGGCAGTGCGTTGAGCCCTGTCAGATCGCCGAAATCCTTTTGCGGCGTGTAGGCCGTGTCGTTGCGCGCGGCCCAATTCATGGTGTCCGGCTTGGTGGAAAGCCAGTAGAAATTGTCGCTGAGCAATTTTCCGGCGGCATCGCGCAACTGCAGCTTCAGAAAATAAGTTGTCGCGAGGGCTTCCGGCTTCGGCAGGTCCACTGCCTTGACGCTTGCATCCGCAGGGACATCCAGCGTGGCGTCCTTCGCCGCCACTTGCTTTGCGTTAATGTCGTAGAGCTTCGCGCTGACCTTCAGCCCCTTCAGCGCTTCATACGTGCCGTTCACGACCGCAACGGAGTTGTCGTCGTAGCTGTACTGCACGTGCACGGCCTCCAGCGCCTTCTTGGTGCCGAAAAAGCCGCCGCCGGGCACGAGATAGTAGTCGTAGAGGTGCCAGATCAGCGAAGGCCAGGCATTGTTGAGCATCCACTGAATCACGCCGGTGGATACGTATTTGTTCCGGCCATAGGCTTCAAACATGGAGCGTTCATTGTCGTAGGCCTGCGCCTGGGCCTTGCGCTCGTAATCGTCCAGCGAGGTTGCCGTGCCGTAGCGCTTGTTGAGAGCCTCGGTGAAAACATTTACGGTCTCAAAGCGTTCGCGGCCCGCGTGGAAATTCCAATACTCGTCGATGGGCCACAGGTGGTCCTTGGGGATGAATTTCACCAGGCTTTCCTTGGTAGGAATCGCGGGGCCGGGGCTCGTCTCCGTGTTGTAGCCGTACGCGCCGCCAGCTTCCTTATCCACCAGCCAGTACATCGGCGGCTCGTACTCGTAGGGCCCGGTCATCTTCACACCGGATTTTCCGGTGACCGTGGTCGGGGTTTCGGAGGCCGAGGAGACCGCGGGATTGGGCCACTCGAGTTCCTTAAGGATGCCGAGGTACATGTTTTCGATTTCCGGCGGCGGCGGATTGTCGCTGCCATAGAACCAAACGAAAACGCTGGGATGCGTGCGCAAGCTTTTGATCTGATCCACAAGCGAAGCGGCGGCGATTTTCTTCGTTTCGGGCGTCCAGGAATCCCAGTGTTCCCAGGTATCGCAACAGATCCAGCCGGGCATCACCAGAATTCCCAGGCGATCCGTCTTGTCGAAGAATTCCTTGCGGTCAATCTTCCCTTCCAGGCGAATGGCGTTCAGCCCCATGTGCTTGGTGTACTCGAGGTCGGCATCCACTTTCTTGGACGACCAGCGAAGAAGCATGTCGGGGGCCCAAGCCGCGCCGCGGATCAGCACGCGCTTGCCGTTCACTTTGAACAAGCGGTGGCCCTTGTCGGTAAGCTCCGAGGTGACTTCGCGGATTCCGAAATCGAGGCTGGCGCTATCGGAAATCTCCTTGCCGGTTTCCACGTGGAATTTCGCCGTGTAGAGGTATGGCTCACCCATTTGGTAGGGCCACCAGAGGCGCGGATGGGCCAGCATAAGCTGGGCAAACTGGTCCGGTGAGAAACGCACAATCTTCGTTTCGCTCGCCGCCAATTCCACCGATTGCTGCAGTTCCTCTCCGGCCACTTCAGCTTGCACGAGCGCGGTCACGGGATGATCGGCAGAGTTGCGCACTTCGGCGCTCAGCGTCAGCGCGGCGGTTTTGTAGTCCGGACCCAGCTTGGACAGCACAAATGGATGCCGCAGGGAGACATCACCGCTGCCCGTCAGATAGACCTCGCGCCAGATGCCCATGTCCTTGTCGGGAGGCGTGGGATTCCAATCCACCCAGGTGAGGCCGAGATCGTTCTTCTCCGGGGCAAAGACTTCCACAGCCAAGGCGTTTTGCTTGGCTCGCAGCAGACTTTTGATGTTGAACTCGTAGGCGCGGTACGCCCCGGCGACATCGGCGCGGTCGGCAATCTTCTGTCCATTCACCCAGATGTTGGCGCGATAGTTGATGCCGAGGAAATGCAGCCACGCATGCTTGTTGGCGTACTCGCGCGGCGTGGCGAACTCCGTGCGGAACCAGTGCGAGCATCGGAAGGGGCTGTCCGCGGGCATATCGCGATTGGAAAAGGGCTCTTCGCCAGCGAGTACCACGCCGGGAAACGATTTCAGATTCATGGCGAAGTCTGGATCGGGCAGCGTTTTATCTGACACCAATGCGCCGACAACCGTGCCGGGTACCTCAGCGGAATGCCAGCCCTGGGCCGCGAATCCCGGAGTGGAAATCGCTTCACCGGAGGAATGATCCACGCAGGAAGATTGCATTTGCCACATTCCGTGGAGATCGAATTTCGGGAGATCGGATGAACTTTCCCTGGCGGAAAGCACAGTAGGGAAAAACGCAAACAATGACAACAAGAAAAATGCCGCAAGAGTGCGGGAAATCAAATAGCGAAAGGAATCCATTTGCACACCTCGAGAGAACCACTGGGCACGATATTAAACCGATTCAATAGCGAGTTCCAGTGAATTCTGGGGGCGCGTGGAAGTGAAAAACAGGCCGGACAAGCCCGCCCGCTAGAAAGTGTCGCCGGTGATTTCGGGAGAGTGCGGCTTCCAGTCCGATGGCGGGAAGGCCACGCGCCAGAAATTCGGCGCAGGCTTGACGAATTCGATGCCCACCTCAATTCTTCCATCTGGCGCGGGATCCGCACGCGCGACGCGGCAAAGCTGCTCTTCGTTGGTCTCAGGGTTCTTCAGGATGATGGCCTGCCCCACCGTCACCTTCAGGGACAAATAGATCAAGCCCCCGTGCGCGTTTACAACCGCCGTGTGCGTCATTTCGGAGACGGGCTTCTTATCGGGACCTTGGCCAATCACCTGGATGGGAATGCGCAGGAGGACGCGCTGGCTGCGTCGACGATTGCTCATCGCAGCAAGATTGGAAGAGAGAGAGGACATAAGCTCCGTCACGCTGGTTTAGTTATGGCGGGCGGGGGTGCAGGCGTCAAGAGAAGGAAAGTACCAGGTTGCGCGCGGAGAAAGGATGGTCCCGGAAAGCGGGGCTTGCGACTGAGACTCGGAGGCCATGCACCGGTGAAAAGCGCGCATCCAGGGATCGCGGCCAAACAATAACGGCTGCCACATTTGACAGCCTAGCAGTTTAACTGTACACTCGACAGAACGAATCGTACGACGGGAGCGAGGCAAGGAACATGGCTACAGCCAGCGTGAACGTCAAAAGGGTAACCGCTTCCGATCTGCGGGACAGTTTGAAAGACTACCTTAAGGCCGCCAAGGATAACCGAGTTGTCCTGATCGAGAATCGGCGTCAAGCCGCTAAATACCTGGTTGACAAGAACTTCTTGGACAACCTCCTAGAAGAACGTGAATCGATCCTGGCCACTCTGGAGATTCTCTTCGATCGTGACCTCACGAATCGGCTTCTGAGCCTCTCCAAAACCATCGATAGAGACTTTGCCACTCGTCGTTTGCTCACCACTGCTGATGTGTTCGGCAAATGAGCAAAGGGCGAAAACAGACTCCGTCCGTCCCGCCCACCACGCCGAGCGATCTGCCGCAAGCGGTGCCTTCGTTTGATCTCAGGTACACAGTTGACGCCGCCAAGGAAATCAAGGGGCTCGACGGAAGTGTAAAAAAGCAGCTTCGAAAGGTTTTGGAGAAGAAACTCGCTGCAAACCCCGAAGGATATGGATTACCGCTCTGCGGTCCGCTCGCAGGCTACTGGAAGCATGAATTTGCAAATCATCGTGTGATTTACAGAGTCTACCCTGACCCTCCCACTGTAGTTATATGTGCGGTGGGACCGCGCAAACGGGGTGACGCCGAGGATGTCTACGCGCAGTTGCAGGCGGTCGCCAAAACAGGCCGGCTCGCCGAACAGCTTGCCGCCGTCATAGACAGGCTAATTACCAAGAAGAAATAGTTCGATTGGCCGGCAGGTAGCGTCGATGTCTCTTCTCAAGAGATGGGGTGTAGGCGCTTTTGAGTTCCCAGCGGGCGATAGATTCGATCCGCGGATAATCGGCGGAGATACACCGATCCGGTCATTCAAATATCCGAATAAAATAAGATTCGTCAGAAGAATTCATGG
>PMES01000033.1 GCA_003154775.1 Acidobacteriota bacterium
TGGAGATGAACGGCGAGAGCTATCGACTCAAGCAGAGCAAACACAAACGCAACCCTCAGCCCGGCCGCTAAATCACCACTACATCGCTATCTCTCGCGGAGGGTGGCGTCTTCCGCTCCGGCCTAACCGCGGTCCGCAAACCGGACCGCAGGCCTCCGCTCCAGACGCCACCCTCCCTGTTAATCCCCATCTCCTACACACTCATCTGGTCTAGTTTTCCACCGCCCCAGCGGTCTAGTTTCACTCCGCCCTTGACACTCCTTCGAAGAGTATGCCAGATGTAGCTATCTTATGTCCTGTTAATTATGCGCGTCTGTATAGCTGCTATGGTTGCGTTTCGAGGGATACTTACGCTTCTCTGCTTTTCATTTCTTTTGCTTTCGTTTGTGTGTACACTTGCTTTGAACAAAGCGATCTGTAACGCGAGTCGCAGAAATGCCTCCACGAGGGAGGCCCCTCAAGGGAGGTAGTCTCCTCCATGTTTCGCAATGAAAATAAGCGCGTTGTGGATCGCAGGTCGATTCTTATCGCGGCATTCCTGCTGATTCTGGTCAGCGTTGCCGGCCTCAGTCTTGCCCTGAGCCAGGAGATCAAATACAGCCAAGACCCCGCCGCTGCCAAACGAATGACTTTGTTGCTCAAGGATTATGATCCAAAATCCATGCTCCACGGGCCGAGCCATGAAGTGCCCCGCGCCAAGTTTCCCGTCATTGATGTTCACAGCCACGTCAACGACCCCGGCGGAGTGCACGAAGCGGAGATTCCCCCGGCCGAGGTGATCAGCCGCATGGACGCCGCTAATGTGAAGAAGGTCGTGATCCTTACCGGCATGTGGGGCGACAAGCTGCAGGGCTTCATCGACAAAATGGTGAAGCCTTATCCGGATCGCTTCATGGTTTTTGCTCAGATGGATTGGAGCAAGATCAACGATGCAAACTTCAGCCGGGAAATGGTCCAGCAGCTCGATGACGCCGTGCACCGCGGCGCCCGCGGCCTGAAGATCCTCAAGGACCTCGGGCTCGGCGTGCGCGACAATTCCGGCAAGCTCATCCCCGTGGACGATCCCCGCCTGGATCCCGTTTGGGAGGAGTGCGGCCGCCTGGGTATTCCCGTGGCCATTCACACCTCCGACCCGGAAGCCTTCTTCACCCCCACGGACAAGAACAACGAGCGCTACGAAGAGTTGATGTCCAATCCGAGCTGGAGTTTCCACGGCGCGAAATTCCCCAGCAAGCAGACCCTGCTCGACCAGGAACATCACGTCTTCGCGAAGCATCCGCACACCACATTCATCGCGCTGCACGTCGCCAACTGGCCAGAAAATCTCGACGCCGTTTCCTCCTGGCTCGACAAATACCCCAATATGTACGTGGAATTCGGTGCTCGCGAGGCCGAACTTGGCCGCCAGCCGCGCCGCGCACGCAAATTCTTCCTCGATTATCAGGACCGCATCATGTTCGGCACCGACAGCGACCCCGAGGAAGCGATGTATGCCAATTATTTCCGCTGGCTGGAAACCCCGGATGAATACTTCGCCTACGCGGGCTATCCGGGACAAGGGCGTTGGGAAATCTACGGAATGGAACTCCCGGATAACGTCCTCGAGAAGGTTTACAACAAAAACGCAGAAAAAATCTTTGCCCAATTCAAGGGCATAAACCAATTGGGAGCCGCAAAGCCATGAAATTTCTTCACCAGGTCAGAATCAAGTCGCAACGTTTCGCCAAACCCGCCGGATTCAGCGCCCTCCTTCTGCTGTTGGGAATTGGCCTGGCACAACTTGCCGGCTGCGAGAAAAAGCCCGCTCCTTCGGCAAAATCGGAGACTCCCGCATCCGCGGTCCAAGCCTCAAGTATCCACGCGACCGCCACGCCCGATGCCATTGACGTCCGCACGCCCCTCGCGGAGTTTGTGCTTTCTCCTAATGGCTATCTCAAAGGGGCTCTCACGACCGGCGGAACATCACTGACCCTGGATGAACCCGGTTCGCAGCCTGGACAACTGGTCAGCGTCGCACACAAGCAACTCCCGGATCTCACTCTCGATCTGGCCAAAGCGAAAATCAGCGAGGCTCAGGGGAAGCTCGGCCCACGGGGAAAACGAATCGAGGTGCCCGGCAGTAGCGCCAGCACGGGCTTGCAGGAAACGCTGGTCCTGGAAGTTTATGATGATTTCCCCGAACTCGCGCTCGTCTCTGCCAACTTCACAAATGGCGGAAAGAAGGATCTGGCTCTCGACAGCGTTTCGCTCCAGCAGCACCGCTTCAGTGCCACGCTCGCAGATCCCGCCGCGGCCCCGCACGAGATGTGGTCGTTCCATGGATCGAGCCTGAAGTGGGGCAAGGACGAAATGTTCCCGGTGCCCGCCAAGTTCAATCAGGAAAATCCGTTTGGGGCGCCTGTTCAGGTTGGTGGCGACCTCGGCAGCGCCGGGGGCGGCGTTCCCGTGGTGGCCTTCTGGACAAAAAGCGTTGGCGAGGCCATCGGGCACCTCGAAACGCTCCCTCTCGTCCTCTCCATCCCGGTGCAAACCGCGCCAGATGGCCGCGTCGATGCCGCTGTGCGTTTACCAGCGAACATTGTCCTCAAGCCTGGCGAAACGTTCGCCACGCCGCGCACTTTCCTGGCCGTCTACGCGGGCGACTTTTACGACCCGCTTAGCATGTGGTCCAACGCCGTTGAGCGCGAAGGCCTGGCCAAGCCCGCGAATAATCCAGAAAACTATGCAGTGAGCTGGTGCGGCTGGGGCTACGAGTTCGGCGTTACCCCCAAGCAAATGCTGGACACCATCCCCAAGCTGAAGGAACTCGGCATCCACTGGGCCACGCTGGACGATGGCTGGTTCAATAACTACGGCGACTGGCAGCCAGCAGAAAAGGCCTTTCCGGGCGACTCCGTCCAGAAAATGGTGAACGACTTCCACGCGCAGGGCATCAAGGTTCAGCTATGGTGGTTGCCGCTCGCGGTCGAAGACGGCCGGTTTGGTTACGGCGGCCGCAAGTATGTCGTCTCCAACGTTCTGAAAGAACACCCGGACTGGCTGGTACTGGACAAAACCGGAAAACCCGCGCGCATGGCCAGAAACCTGGCGACGCTCTGCCCCGCCCTGCCCGAAGTGCAGGCCTACTACAAGCAGCTCACCGAACGTTTCATCCGCGATTGGGGTTTCGACGGACACAAGCTCGACAATATCTACAGCGTGCCACCCTGCTACAACCCCAAGCACCACCACAAATCTCCAAACGATTCCATTTATGCCATGGGCGACGTTTACAAGGTCATTTTCGAGACCACTCGCGCCCTGAAGCCGGACAGCGTCACGCAGAGCTGCCCCTGCGGTACTCCGCCAAGCATCGCCTGGCTGCGCTACATGGACCAGGCGGTCACCGCCGATCCCGTCGGCTCCGTTCAGGTGCGCCGCCGCATCAAGATGTATAAGGCGCTCCTCGGGCCGCGCGCCGCCGTGTATGGCGACCACGTGGAGCTGACGCGTCTTACCAACGTCTTCACGGACAACGAGCAGGACGTCGGCACCGACTTTGCCGCCACACTCGGCACCGGCGGCGTGCTCGGCACCAAGTTCACCTGGCCCGATTACGGAGCGAAGTTCAAAAACGTCAACCTCGATGCCCAGAAAGAAGCTCATTGGAAGAAATGGATCGCTCTCTACAACGAAAAAATGCTTTCCAAGGGCAACTTCCGAAATCTCTACGTTTACGGCTATGATTTGCCGGAAGCTTATGCCATCGAAAAAGACGGCAGCATGTATTACGCCTTCTATGCCCCAGAGAAGCCCGCAAAAGCGGCGAAGCAGACCCCCGATGCGGGGACCTGGTCGGGCGAAATCGAACTGCGGGGATTAGGCCCCAAAACTTACAAGGTCGTCGACTATGTCAACAACAAGGACTACAGCACCGTCACCGGGCCTTCCGCCAAAATGAAGGTGGATATACAGAACAGCCTGTTGTTGGAAGTGACGCCCGTGCCGGCCACACCAGCAAAATAGCCGGCAAGCTCTATAACAGATTTACATTTGATCGAGATGCCGCTCTTGTGGCATCTCTCAGCGAGGCCGTTTCCCGGCAGCCCGGACGAATCTCAGCCGTTCCGTCGCTCAAAGTTTGACTCAGATTCGCGCGCTGCGAGGCGCCGCCCGCGATGCCGTGTGCCAATGTTTGTTCAAGAAACTCTCTCGGTGTTTCGCGTCACGAAACGCTTCCGTCCCTCCCGCCCGCGTCACGGAAAGTGCCCCGATGATATTCGCGAATTTCAGGCAATCCTCAAGTTTGGCACCGCGAATAAACTGGTGAATAAACCCGGCATCGAAACTGTCGCCCGCTCCCACAGCGTCCACCATGTCCGTAATCGGCGGATATCCCGAGAGTTTATTCTTACCTTCGCGCAAAACGGCCCCCTGCGAACCCCGCTTGATTACCACCAGAGGCACCTTTTGTGACAATGTCTCCGCCGCCTGGTCGACGTCGGTCGTGTGCGCGATTTTGCAGGCCTCATTCTCGTTCGGCAGGAGAATGTCCACATACTTCAAAAGCAACAGAATGTCCGTGGACCAGCGGCCGTCCGGATCGTCGTTGGTATCCAGTGAAGTCGTCAGGCCCGCCGCTTTCGCCCGGCGGAAGAGTTCGATCATGTCCGGCCGCAGGGCCTTGTGCAGGAAGTAGGACGAGAGGTGCAGATGCTTGGCGCTGAAAACATAGCTCAAGTCAAGATCCTTCAGGCTCATCTCATGCATTGTTCCCGGATACGTTAGGATGTACCGCTGCTTCCGCTGCGGCAGGATCACCGTCAGCCCGGTGGTCTTTCCTTTTAACTTTCGCACGTGCGTGAGGTCCACGCCGCATTCCCCCAGCCTCTGCAGGCAAATTTCACCGAGCGGATCACTTCCAATGGAGGAGCTGAATCCGACTTTGTTTCCCAGTAGCGTGAAATTGTGGGTAAAGATCGCCGAGGAACTCCCCAGGGTGATGCTGAGGTCATTTGCAAGATGTTCCCGCTCGAGTTCGAGTTTTTCCGGCAATCCGTAAAAGATAAGATCGAGATTCAACTCGCCAACAACGCTGACGTCAAAAGTGGCCACAGTTCTCTCTCCTTAGGGTCGGCTCAGTCCAATTTCACGACGCGCGTAAGATTCTTGGGATTGTCGTAGCATCATTAGTTCTTTACTTCAGGCGATGTGTCCTGCTGTCCTGCGTACCGGGAAACCCTTGGGGTCTTGCGCCGCACTGCCCGTTCCGAATTGTCAGCGCGGGCCGCGCGTTGTGGCCCGCGCTCCTACACCAGCGTGACTTCCACGTCCGCTTCCCGCAGGGCCTTCAAATCGCCACGCGAAATGTTCTTGTCGGTGATGGTTTCATGCACCGCTTCCGTCGAAATGATGAGCGACAGGCTCCTCTTTCCGAATTTGCTCGAATCGCATACCACCACGGTTCGCCGGGCCGATTCCGTCATCACGCGGTTCACCCGCGCTTCCAGCAAATTCGGCGTCGTGACTCCGTAGTGCAGGTCAAATCCGTCCACGCCCAGGAAAAAGAGGTCCGCGCTCAGCATTCGCAGCGATTCCTCCGCCAGCGGCCCCACTAGCGAATACGAATTGTTTCTCAGCACTCCGCCCGTCAGGATCACTTCCACCGGGGTGTCCGCCAGTTCCGCCGCGATGTTCGTCGCATTCGTGATGACGGTCAGGTTCTTGATATTGCGGCAGGCCCTCGCAATGGCCGTCGTCGTCGTTCCGGAATCCAGAATGATCGCTTGCCCCGGCCGGATCATGTGCGCCGCCGCCGCTCCAATCCGGATCTTCTCCTGCCGGTGCGAACGCTCCTTTTCCTGCAGCGAGCGGTCTTTCAGCGAGCCCGTGCGTACTGGCAGCGCGCCCCCGTGGGTTCTCTCCAGACTGCCTTCGTGATGCAGGAACTCCAAATCCTTCCGGATGGTGATTTGCGATGTCCGCAAGCGTTTCGCTAGGTCTCGCACGAGCACGCGCCCATCCGCCTGCAGCATCTCCAGAATCGCCCTGCTCCGCTCTTCCCTCAGCATGTCGTTTTCCTCCCGCCCGCGCGCCCCCGGGGCTTCTCCGTCAAGGACTGACCACATGCAAAAGAATAAACGCTTGTGACCTCGCAAATCTTGCTCCGTATCAGGTCGCGCGGCCGATTTGCCAACTCTCCCGCTCTTATCTTCGCTGCCTGGTTCGGCAAGAACTGACTCAGCAGCGACACAGGCGCGGTGTGTTCCTCGAGGTTCTGTGTCAACTTTTCCACCGCCGCGCGCACCTTTTCAACGCCCCAGTAATATCTCGACCGGTCGCTGTAGCTGTACTTCCGCGCGATGCGCAACGCGGCTTCGTTGCCGTGATGGTAGTTTTTCCAATGGCTTGGGTTTTCCTGCATCGCCGCTTCCAGCGTGTCAGTCACGCTGGAAAGGGAGGTGCCGCGTGCCGCACCCAGCCATTCCTTCTCCACCGCCTCCAGCGCGAACACGGCTTCCCGGTACGCAAACGTCATCCACGGTCCCACCTTCAATATGGCAAAGTGGTCCCGCACCATCTCCTTCAGTGCGCCAGGTGTCTGGTAATCCGTCGAGTGCGCCTCGTACACGCGGCCCCCTTGGGCGGCTGCGAACGCCGCTAATTTCTTTGTTCGCGACGCATCATAGGGAATCACCGTCGCGTTCCCAAACTCCACTCCCGGCTGCACCACAACGGCAATCACGCGCTCCCATGCCTGATGTAATCCGCGCGCGGCAAACGCCTCCTTGGTGATCGCGATGGTCCGGGCCAGGTTGGTTGTGCTGGTTGTCTCCGGAGCCAGTGCTTCGAGTTGCTCGCCACCGGGCAAGGGCACGTCCGTTCCGATCACGTAGAGTGGCGCCGTCGAGCCCTGCGGCATTTCCTTGTGTGCTTCTTCCGCCGCCGCGCATAATTCTGCGGCTCGCGCGCTGGCGATCCGGTCTTCCAGCGGCTGCTGCCTGTCCCCGCCGTCGTCCGCGCACCTCATGCTGGCATCCAGGTGGATCTTCGTGTATCCGGCCCGCACGCAGCTTTTCACCAGTTCCCGCGCCTTCGCCACCGCCTCAATGGCTTTCTCCAAGCGCCACGCATGCGGCCCCAGGTGATCACCGCCCAGCACAATTCGCCCGGCAGGGAACTGCATCCCCTGTGCAACATCACTTACGAATGCCGCAAAATCCCTGGGAGTCTGCCCCGTGTACCCCCCGTACTGATTCACTTGATTGGAGGTGGACTCGATGCACAGTAGGCTATCATCCCGCAGCGCCTGAGCCATCGTCGCTTCCAGCACGGCCTGGTTCGCCGAACACACCGAGTAAATCCCCGTGTGCTCGCCACGCTGGTTTGAATCAAGGATGCGTTGCAGCCCCCTCGTGGCGCCTCTGCTCGAGCCCCATATTTTTTCTTTTGTTCTCATCTGGCTGTTTGCGCCCGCGCTGTCTGATAGCTCTTCTGCCAGGCCGTGGCTGCCGCCAGCTTCTTGTTCACGGCTTCATCCACCCACTCCCGAGATGCCCTAGCCCAATTTTCGAAGAGGCTTGCGCGGGTTACGATTGGTTTCGTTTCAGTTCTTATATGCTCTTTTTCTTTTTCCGTCAATATCCTTTTTCCTGCCCCCGCTTTCACCGCCGCCGGTTCGCCCCTTGACTCAAGGCGATGCGCTTCGTTTCAATGGCGCCTCCGAGCCCTCATGAAACGGGACATTCTCACTTTGCAGCGAGACGGCCATTTTTTCGCTTGACAAACCAACCACCCTGGAATAGGGTTCGGCCTAATAAAAAGGAAACGAAGGAATTCAATACCAAACGAAAGAGCCAAGAAAGGCGATGGTATCGACACGAAAGATCAACTTTTCTCGATTCGGCACGCGAAGGAAGGGGGGAATGCCGTGATAGGTTTTCCTCACTTCAACAGGATTTTTGGTCTTAGTGAGCCGATCCCGTGCCGGGGTTCTCTAGCAGTGTGCTGAAAAAGCGATTGGAGAAGTGATTTGTCAGAACATGTAGTCATTCAATTCCTGGACCGGGTACTAGCCTAGCGAAAGGATGGAACATAGTCACCATGTTTAACGCTATTTCGTGCCGCAAATTCCCCTGCATTTTCGCGCTTCTCTTGCTGGGGCTGGTTTCGCCCTCGAGAGTGCTTAGTCAGGTGGATACGGGTACTATTTCCGGTACAGTCAAAGATGCCAGCGGGGGTGTCATCCCCGGCGTCACCGTGACGCTTACAAATGACGGTACTGGAATATCCATTTCGACGGCCAGCGGATCTGTCGGCGAATATACCTTCTCGCCGGTAAAGATCGGTCATTACTTCGTGTCGGCGGAAATCAAGGGATTTCAAAAGGTACGGCAAAATAACGTCACGGTAGATGTGCAACAGAAAGTGGTTGTCGACTTTGCCTTGCCGGTTGGCCAATCCATCGAGACGGTAACTGTCGATGCAGCACCGCCAGCGCTGCAAACACAAGAGGCTTCCGTGGGACAGGTGGTCGAGGCGGAAGCGATCAACGCACTGCCTCTGAATGGGCGTAACTTCACGTTTCTCGCGCAACTATCGGCGGGGGTTACTCAGGGCCAACAGGACACGCGCGGCTTGGGCGCGAGCGGGAGTTTTTCCGCGAATGGTATGCGCCCCTCGCAGAATAACTATTTGCTCGACGGCATGGACAACAACACCAATCTCGTCGACTTCTTGAATGGGACAGCTTATGTCGTGCGTCCACCGGTGGATGCTATTCAGGAATTCAAGGTCGAAACCAACGACTATAGCGCTGAGACGGGACGTGCGGCCGGCGCTGTCCTTAATGCCACCATCAAGTCTGGAACCAACCAGTTCCACGGATCCGCGTGGGAGTTCGTCCGCAATGACATGTTTGATGCAGCGAACTTCTTTGAAAATGCGGGAGGCATTCCCAAAGGCGAATACCGCCAGAACCAATTCGGTTTCACCATCGGCGGTCCGATTCGGCGCGGCAAAACTTTCTTCTTCGCGGATTACGAAGGCACGCGCATCCGGCAGGCGCTCACCTCCACGAACACGGTTCCCACGGCTCTCGAGCGGAGCACTGGTTATACCAATCTCTCGGAACTGCTCTCCCAAGGAGGCACCTACGCCCCCGACGCGCTGGGGCGAACCTATGCACTGGGGCAAGTGTTCGATCCTTCTACCACGCGTGCAATTACCTGCGGGGTCGCAGATCCTGTGACAGGTATTACCGCACCGTGCACGGGTGTGCCGGCCGGTACGCAACTGGGATTTGTGCGTGAGCCTTTCGCGGGCAACATGATTCCGGCAAATCGCCTTGATAGCAATGCGATTAAGCTCCTCAACCTGTATCCTGCCCCGACGAACTCCGGACTTTTCAATAATTATGCGGCAGACCCAATTTCGAGCAATAACTCCGACCAATTTGACGTGCGCGTGGACCACACCTTCAGCGAAAAAGACAACATTTTCGGCAGATTCAGTTATGTAGATAACCCTTCCCTTATTCCCGGGCCCTTTGGAGGCATTGCGGATGGAGGGTCGTTTTCTGACGGTACCCAGACCTCGAAAAGCCTGAACGCCGTGGCAAGTGAGACGCATGTGTTTTCACCATCTCTGGTGAATGAAGTGCGCGCAGGCTTCAGCCGGCTGTCGGCCACTCGTCTGCAACCCAATGGCAACACGATGGGTATTCCCGATCAGTATGGGATTCCCGGAGTTCCTCAGATCCCTACGAACGGCGGTTTGGGATCCCTCTTCATTACCGGTCTGACGACGCTCGGTAGTAATGGGTTTCTCCCCTCCGTTGAGCTCAGCACGAACACTCAAATTATCGACAATCTGACTAAAACTGCGGGACGCGAATCCTTCAAGATGGGATTCACCTACCAGCGCCTGGGATTCTCCATCCTGCAACCTTATGCCGGTCGAGGAGAGTGGACCTTCAACGGCGATTACACCGAAGTGCCATCCCAATCGGGAGGCAACACCGGCTTGGCGCAGATGTTACTGACGCCGATTCCCGGAACGGTAACAGGTGCGTCTGACTACGTCGGCGGCGCTGATGACGTCTATGTCTCCAACTTCGCGAATACCTCCATGAAACATAATTACTACGGAGCATATTTTCAGGATGATATTAAGGTCACGCCAAAGCTGACTGTCAACCTAGGGCTGCGCTGGGAATATTTCGGGGAACTCATTGAGAATTACGGGGCACAATCCAACTTTCTGCCGTTCGGACCAAATGGGAGTTCCACGTTTATGTTGACACAGAAGCGCTGCAATACCCCGCTGTCACCGGACTTTTACGCGGCGGCCCAGGCTGACAATATCAACGTCGTGTGTTCCAGTCAGCCAGGCCTCGGGGTACCACAAAAATTCAATTTCTCACCTCGCGTAGGGTTTGCGTATCAACTGACGCGGAAGTTCGTTGTTCGCGGCGGGTACGGTATTTTCTATGGCGGCTTTGAGAACTCCGTCGTCGAGACATACAATGATTTTCCGTTCCAATTCTACCTGGAATTTCCCAATTTGACGCCCAATGCGCCCATCACATTCAGCAACGGCGCAATCGGTACCCTTTCGACGGGACTGACAGCCATCCCGCTCACGACTTCGGCAGTCGAGCCAGGCGGGGTAGTGTTTCTCGGTGAGGACTACAAAAACAAGACGCCCTACACCCAGGGCTACAACCTGACTGCCCAATATCAACTCACACCGAGCGATACCATCCAGGTGGGTTACGTAGGGAATACGGTTCGTCACCTCGGGGTCTACCTAAATCTGAATACACCGACAGAGATGCTACCTCCAGGATTGAACTCGTACTTGTACTCTCGTTATCCCGATTTTCCTAGCTACCAACAAGACACAAGTTTTGCGGGGGACAGCAACTACAACAGTCTGCAGGCGAATTATGAGCGTAGACTGGGCGGCGGCCTGAGCGTCCTGGGGAACTTCACCTGGTCGAAGTGTCTTACGAATGCAGTTGACGTTTTGAATGGCACTTCTTTGACAGGGTTCCGCGCGCCGTTCTTGCCGGGATTTGGCATCCATAAAGACTTCGGAGAATGTGATTTTGACGTTCAAAAAGTATTTCACCTGAGCGGCACCTATGACCTGCCGGTTGGCCGGGGAAGACACTTCCTGAAAGATAGCAGCGGCGTTGTGGATGCCCTGATTGGAGGCTGGGGTACGAACTGGATTCTGACGATGCAGGACGGGCAGCCTGGAACAATTCCTTGCATTATTTCCACGACCTCGGGGTTCGGTTGCAACGCTCTTCTAGTTGCCGGTCAGGACCCGTACGCCGGCCCTCATAATGTCAATCAGTGGCTCAATGGGGCGGCATTTACGAGTCCTCCCGTGGCGACGACGATCGGCCAAACCGACTACAGCCCGTTGGGCGGAGGGCCTAGTCAGTTCCGGGGGCCAGGCTTCCATCGCCTCGATTTCTCCCTCTTCAAGGAGTTTCGCACGACGGAGCGTACGCACCTTGAATTCCGCGCCGAATTCTTCAACCTAACAAACCATCCCAACTTCTCCATTCCCGGCTTCTCGGGTAATGGCGTGGTGGCTGCTCCCGGCGCGCTGGACTACGCCAACCCAAGTACCTTCGGAATGATTTCTTCGACGCGAGACGGTTCAAATGATCAGCGCGAGATTCAATTTGCACTCAAATTCTACTTTTGAGAATAGCAGGCGAGATTGAACGCGAAGCGGAGGAGGCCGTTCCGCTTCGGCTAGCCCATTTGTAGAAAAAATAGCCCAGGAGAAAGGAATCGCATGGCGACCCTGGTTGACGCCTGCAGAGAAACCGCGCCCGCGGAGGGAAAGGCAAGCGAAATTGGGCAGCCCACGAAAATCAGTGTCATTGTAATGGAGGCCATTTGAAGAAAGGCATGATCTATGATGAGCAGGGGCCTTGGCCCGAGTTCCGAAACCCGTAATCTGCGAGGAGTACTGACTCTTACAGAGATTCGCCAGCAACCGGAACTTTGGCCAGCAACGCTCGAATGCGTTGCCGCTTGTAGCCTCAAGTCAGTGGTGCGAGAACGAGCGGCGATTATCTGCGGAGCCGGCACCTCTGCCTATGCGGCGTCAGCGGTGGCAGCAGGCTGGACAAATGCCTTGGCGATCCCAACCACCGATCTCCTTCTTTATTCAAAGCAGGAACTAGCGCGCCTGGCACCCGATTTTGCTGCCAATGGCATACTTGTTTCCTTGGCACGTTCCGGTGACAGCCCTGAAAGCACTGGTGTAATCGCGCGTATACAAAAGATGTTTCCCGACGCGAGGCATCTTGCCATTACAAGCAATCAGAATGGCCAACTTGCCCGGTTGCCGCGCGTCAAATCCATTGTCCTCGACCCCCGCACCAATGACCGGAGTCTCGCGATGACGAGTTCCTTTTCAAACCTTGTTTTGGCGGGACTGGGAATTGTCGAGGGCGAGGTTTTGGCGGAACAGTTGCCGCACATCGTAGACAGAGTCAAAAACGCACTTACCAGCCTTGAAATGGCGGCACAACACTTGGCGTCGCGAATGCCCACTCGGGTGATGGTCCTCACCTCTGCAGGTTTGACGCCTCTCGGGAGGGAGGCTTGCCTCAAAGTTATTGAGATGACGGCTGGACGCGTTACAGCTTTGCCCGAAACTTTCTTAGGTCTTCGTCACGGCCCGATGAGCTTTCTGCGACCCGATTCACTGGTGCTGTGCGTGCTGTCATCCAATGTCGACCGGCGTCGTTACGAAGAGGATTTGCTGCGGGAACTGAGGCAGAAGAATCTTGGCCACTTGATCATCGTCGGACCACCCACTACCGCAAGCGATCTGGCCCACGACTTCATTCCTGCCGTGGCGCCGGACATCCCGGACCATTTGCGTACACCGTTCGAAATTGTCTTCCCTCAACTGCTGGCCTATTACCTAAGCCTCGCCTCGGATCTAGATCCGGATAACCCAAGTCCGGACGGTGTGATTACCAGAGTAGTGCAACGATTTCAGTTGCACGAAGGAAGCGATATTAGCTGATTTTCAGGGCGGTTCCCGAAGTCACCGGAACCTTGCTGGAAAACGATATGCCGTCGCAATCCCCCATGCCACCGGCACCCATCGAAGTTCGTGTGATGGAGTTTTACTCAGGGGCAGATCGCAGTGACCTGGCGGGTGGCGAAAAGGATCCAAGCCAGACTAGTGCGTACCAGTTGCAATGGAGACCCACGGAAAAGCATGTTTTGATCGTCGAAGGCGGAAGGCAGGTTTGTCATGTGGGACTGGTGAAGCATACCGTCGCGATTGAGGGACATGCTGTTCCAATCGCCGGAATTGGAGGAGTGCTGACACGGCCTGAGTACAGGGCGCGTGGATATGGCCGAATTGCGATGAAGGCAGCGGAAGCTTTTGCGTTGAGCCAGATGGGTGTGGACTTCATGCTGCTTTTTTGCAGGCCTGCACTGCAAAGTTGGTACGAAGGCCTGGGTTGGGTGAAGGTTTCAAGTTCCGTGTGGGTTGAGCAGCAGCAAGGAACGATCGTTCAACCGCTTGTTTCGATGGTGAGATGTCTTGGTCCGATGCAATGGCCGCAGGGGGAGGTTCGGTTAGGGTGTCTTCCCTGGTGAGTCAAGGTTTTGCGTGTCTCGCGTCCGAGGTCAATATGGAGTCTAGCGAAATCAATAGCCATGCCACGAAAGACAAAGTTAGATCGATTGAGAGGAGTCGAACGAGCATGTTCAAGCTTATCGTTTCGCTGTTGTTGTCGCTGTGTGCGGGCGTCCTCCCGTCTTCCGCTGCCCCGGACTCCCCAAGAAGCATCGAGTTGGCCGAGAATTGGAAGCTCACTTCCGCAAAGGATTTGCAGAGTGGCGGAGCGGCCATCTCCCTCCCCGACTATAAGGACACGGGCTGGTATGCGATCCATCGAATGCCCGCCACCGTTCTGGAGACGCTGGAAGAGGACGGCGTGTATCCAAATCTCTACTTTGGCAAGAACTTGCTTGAGAGCGTTCCGCAAGACCTGTACAAGCAGGATTGGTGGTATCGCACCACCTTCAAAGCGCCGGACGGGCATGCGGTTTATTTGTTGGATTTTCCGGGAATCAACTATCGTGCAGAGATATGGCTGAACGGCCAGATGGTAGCCGACAATAAGCATGTAGTGGGCATGTATAGCGCCCACGAGTTGAATGTAACGCAATGGATCAAGCGCGGAGAATTGAACACGCTTGCGGTCAAAGTGACGCCGGAACAGGCGCTTCAAGATGTTAATGGCGTGGAGTTAGCCGATAGCTGGTTCGACTGGATCAACTGGAAGTATCTGGGCTATCAAGGCCCCCGGAAGAACTCGGAGAACGGAATTTCTTTTGTTCCTGATCGTAATGCGGGCATCTGGAAGCCGGTCTACTTGAAGGTCTCGGGTGAGGTCACACTCGATCACGCGTTGGTCAACTCTGAGCTTCCGCTGCCAAAAACCACCACGGCCCGGCTGACAGTTTTCTCTGACCTGCATAATTTTTCGAACCGGCAAGTAAGCGGGATTCTCCGGGGAACTATTTCGCGTCCAGGCAAATCCCCCATACGATTCGAACAATCGGTCAGTCTTTCGCCCGACGAAGAGCGGCACGTAAGCTTCATACCCGACAAATATCCCGAGTTAGTCGTACAGAATCCCGACCTTTGGTGGCCCTATACGATGGGAACGCCAAACCTCTACGATCTTCGCCTCGAGTTCCTGGAGAACCATGAACTTACCGACGTTACGCAAATCCGGTTCGGGATCCGCACCATCACCCAACATCGCGATCAGGATGAGCAGTTTCCCGACCTCGGCAAGGGAGGCAACTTCTATTTAAAGGTCAATGGCAGAGACTTCCTGGTGCGCGGGGCGGTCTATACGCCAGACCTGTTATACCGGTACGACCCGGACCGGGAGGCCGCGGTGCTCCGATACGTAAAGGATCTTGGACTCAACATGCTCCGGTGGGAATCGAAAATTTCGAGTGAGCACATTGTGGAGTTAGCGGACGAGCAGGGCATCCCACTCATGTTCGGTTGGATGTGCTGCAACCAGTGGGAGAAGTGGGGCCAATGGGATGAAGAGGATCATCGCGTTGCGGCCGAGAGTCTTCAGTCGCAAATCTTGATGCTCCGTCCCCACGCTTCGGTCTGGATATGGGCCAACGGAAGCGACGGTCTGCCGCCGAAATCCGTGCTCGGCGTTTACCACGGGATCCTGACGGACTTGCACTGGCAGAACGCCACGGTTGACACCGTCTCATCGTTCGCCAAGGACGATCGAGGCGAGCGCCTATGGGACGGCATCCATATGGCCGGACCGTACAGTTGGCGGCCACCCACTTATTGGTTCAGCGGACGGTATGAAGCCTCGCGTGGCTCCTGCGCGGAGCAGGGCGACAATGAACATATCCCGCCCTACGAGAGCCTGAAGAAGTTCATTCCCAGCGACAAACTCTGGCCCATCAATGAAACGTGGTTCTTCCATTCCGGCTCAAACCCGGGAAACAGTACGCTGAGCAACATTCAGCGCGCCGTTGATCGCCGCTACGGGTCTTCAAACAGCGCGGAGGAGTTTGCGCGGAAGGCCCAGCTTGCCCATTACGAAAGCACCCGTGCGCAATTCGAGGCGTTCGCCGCCAACGGATGGGCGAATCACAAGATGACGATTTATTGGATGCTGAACAGCCACTGGCCTTCTTTCTTTGGAAATATTTTCGACTATTACTTGCGCCCCGGCGGAGCCTACTACGGAGCCAAGAAGGGCTTGCGGCCCCTCTCTGTGGTCTTTGATTCCTACGCGACCGGTGATCACAGTCAGGCAAAAGTCACAGTCGTCAACCAGATGCCGGCCGGGCAGCAAGGCTTGCGTGTGCGCGTGCGCGTCTATGACCTACAAGGCAAAGTACTGGACGACCGCGACGCGGCGAACATCCGGGTCGCTTCCGGCGGGGCGTTCCAGGCCATGACGTTGCCCAGGTTTCCGGATAGCTCCCCCGTCTACTTTGTGCGCTGTCAGTTGTTTGACAATTCTGGCGAGGTCCTTGCGGAAAACATCTACTGGCAGTCGCAGAAGGACGACGATTTAGGCGATCGCAAGAACGACGCTGCATTTGCATTGCAACAGGCGAGTTGGGCCGACATGACGGCCCTCAACTCCATGCCGCAAGTCCCGTTAGAACTAAGTGCCAAACAAACTTCAGTCGCCGGTGCGAATCGCGTCGCGATTCGACTGCACAACGCGACCGAACATGTCGCTTTCTTTGAGCGTGCGGAGATCACGCCAGACCGAGATGGCGACGAGATTCTTCCGATCGAGTATGACGACAATTACGTCACAGTTTTTCCGGGCGAAACAGTCGTGATTCACGGTGTCATCCCGCAATCGGGCAAAACACCCGCGTGGGTCAGCCTCGAGGGTTACAACACTCCACGGATCACGGTGGCCATAAAGTGAACCTGAAATGTTAAGGTTTGCTCGATCTGTAAGTCGCGTAGCCGGCCAACTGGTTTCAGTTTCCGGTGAGCCCGTTGAATGTCCAGATGACTCTATCGCGGCTGTAATACGCGTCACCGCAAAAGTATGGGCCTCTGCTATGGGCAAGCTTTTTGGAAGGGAGACTTACACCGTGTCGAAAATGAGTTGCGGATTGCTCTGCAGTGTGGGAATCGCGATTGTCACTGTGGCGCTGATTATCAACACGCCCTGTGCGGCTCAGCAATTGACGAACGACAAGCTGTCCCTGAGCGTCGACGCCAAGGATGGAACGTATCAGCTGGCGGTGCGGGGCGGCCAGCTCGTCTTCACGAGCGGCGTGGCAGCTCAGGTCAACCATCAGTGGCTGCGCTCAACCGAGTATCCGCGTCACCAAGTGTCCGAATCCACGTTCAGCGATGAACTCGGCTCTGGCCGGGCAATAACCGTCACGAACTCGGGACTCCCGGGGAAAGCTGACCTCATGTATGTTGTCCAACTCTACGACCAAAATCCTTACGGCACTCTCCAGGTTACAGTACGGAACACTACTGGAAATGAAGTGACGGTGCAGGCCATTCGAGGCGTGGAGGCACTTGGGGAGCCATTGCTTAATCTGGGTGGTCATGCATTCGCCGATCGTATCCTTTCCGACAGCTTCAGCGAAGATTGGCCGCAGTTGCGGCTCTATGACCTGGGGAAAGCCCCCGGCGGGATGCATCGGGGTGCCGGGAGTCAACTCGTCTACAACCGCGAGAGCAAGCAGAGTCTCTTCATCGGCGCACTGACCGCGGATCGGTTTCTGACTCTTCTGCATCTGCAGACTGCGGGCGACGGGAACGCAACGAAGGTTGCGTCATATAGCTGTGACTTCACAGGAACCACGGAAATACAGAAGGATTTTGATCTGAAAGATGCTTCAGCGGAAAATCTGGTCGAACTGAGTCTTCCCATCGCGTCCGGCTCAGAAATGGTCTCGGAGCGTGTGATGCTGCAGGCCGGGCGGGACTACCACAATCAGTTGTTGGCTTACGGTGATGCGATTCGAAGGCTGCACCACGCTCGCGTCTCCCTTGAGAATCCTGTCGGTTGGTGGAGTTGGACGGCTTATTATGGCGGCATCAACGAGGGCGAGACCCTGGCCAACGCGGACTGGCAAGCCGAACATTTGAAGGCACTCGGCTATAAGTACTTTCAAATTGATGAAGGCTACCAGTACGCCCGCGGAGAATACGTAACAGCCAATGCCACTCAGTTTCCCGATGGCATGCGCGTTGTGGGACACCACATAACCCGAGATGGCTTGACGTTTGGCGTTTGGACGGCTCCTTTTGAGGTGACCTCCCGGGCTGGGGTTTACGAGCATCACAAGGAATGGCTGGTCCACAACGCCAAGGGCGAACCTATCTCGGGTCGCGAGGTCTGGAATCAAAAAACGGATCTGCTCTTCATGCTGGACACAACGCATCCTGGAGCGCAGGACTATCTGCGCCAGACCTACAACACTCTGGTGCGTGAATGGGGAGTCCGGTTCATCAAGCTCGACTTTATGGACACCACCGCCATCGAAGGCTACCGCTACCGGCCCAACACGACCGCTCTGGAAGCGCAGCGCATCGGCTTACAAATCATTCGCGATACTGTGGGTGAGGAGGTGGTCCTGGACAAGGACGGAAGTCCCATGCTCACGCCGGTAGGGCTGGTCGACACTGGCCGAGTCTCCGCGGACACGGCACATTCTTTTCGAGCAACCAAGAATGCTGCGCCGGGGATTGCCGCCCGCTTTTACATGCACCGCAATTTCTTCCTGAACGATCCGGATGCCTTCAACACCACGGATCAGCACTTAAGCGAATTTGCAGACAGGCCTTCTGCTCTCCCTCTATCCGCAGCACAGGCTTCGATTGCTCTCTCGGCAGTGTCCGGAGGCATGTATGAGATTGGCGACGACATGCTCGTGTTGGGTTCTCAGAAGGATCGCCTGGCGCTCGTCGAGAACAAGGACCTGCTGAATATGGCGAAGGTTGGACGCGCTTCCACGCCCCTTGATCTGATGACCTATGAGCCTGACGATGAACAACCCAGCATCTTCTTTTTGCAGGAAAGTCCGCACCAAGCCATCTTGACCGTCTTTAATTGGACAAAAACCTCGCGGTCGCACACGCTGAAACTCGCGGATCTCGGGTTGCCCGCGGAGCATACCTTTACGGCTTTGGACGTACTCAACCAGAACGCACCGGTCGGAGTGAAGGGTGGCACCGTGCAGATCGAGAATCAACCTCCCGAGTCGGTGCAAGTGATCAAGCTTATCGACAACAACGTCGCGCCAAGCGCACCGGGCGTCGCCGCGAAAGTGCCTGCGGTCGCCAATACCGGTGAGACCGTCTCTTTCTCAGCCCAAACAGAAGCCACCGGTGTGCCCGCGGTCGAATATCGCTGGGAGTTTGGCGATGGCACCAGCGCAAGCGGTTCGAGGGTCTCTCACGCCTACACCAGGGCTGGGGATTTCACCATGCGTCTCACGGTGGAAGGGGTGGACGGCGTACCAACCGTTCGGAGTTTTCCGATGAAGGTGACTGGCAATTTGCGGGCCCTTCCGAGCCTTCTCGACAATCGGCGCTTCCGGGAACCCACCGACCGCTGAAGGGTTTTAGAGGCAGTGCGACTATCTTCTAGCCTGGAAAATTCATG
>PMES01000079.1 GCA_003154775.1 Acidobacteriota bacterium
GGGTTCACCGGACGAATACCCAAATCCCGCGTCTCTTCCTCTGTGAATATCCCTCGCCAGTCATCGCCAGGAACAACCCAAGATCAGGCTCTCTTCGTCACCGTACGGGCGCTCGATGGCACCACCGCAATGACGTGGGCATAGTATATTTCGTGATCATCGCGCCGGCCTGCTTGGTATTGAGCACGGCCACGATGTTGTTGGGGAGAGCAGGGATGCGCATTGACTCCCAGCCGATTTGCATGACAAAACCTTTGTCGTCCCTGTCCAGCTTTATATAGTCGCCGAGACGAGCGGGGCTGTCGAGGCGAATGTGAACGCCAGTCATCCGCGGCCCGGAGTCTTGCTTTAGGCGACAAATCTCAATATATCGTATAACGATATATTGAAAAAAACCACTACAATCGGAACGCGCTCTTTCCGGTGGGCGTTATCTCGCGCTCAGGATTTTCAATTAAGTAAATGCGGAGGCAACGAACTAGGATGGCGCGGGGGAAGACGGTGAAACTTTTGACTTGCATATATATCGTATTGCGATATAATTAAGGTATGAAAAGAGAAATCCGCGATTCTGAATATGCTGCACTGGCCGAATTGCGCTATCGCATCCGCCAGTTTCTTCGCGGCAGCGATCTCGCTGCGGAAGGCGCCGGCCTAGAACCGCAACAGTACCAGATGCTTCTTACCATTCGGGCGGTCGCTAACCCAAACGAAACCAGCATCCGACGATTGGCGGAGCGCCTGGCGCTGCGTCACCACAGTGCTGTTGGCTTGATCGATCGCTTGGAAGCGCATGGCTATGTGCGCCGCATCCGCAATGGTCGCGACCAGCGGGAGGTCTGTGTCATCCTGCTTCCTTCCGGGCAGCGCGCCTTGGACCAAGTTGTCTGCCAACGGTTGGGAGAGCTGCGCGGCAACGGTCACGCACTCGTCGCAGCCATAAACGCAATTCTGAAGCACACACCAGCCGCACATTCGCGACGTAACAAGTTGCGCGCGCCTGGCCAAAGGCAGAGGCAGCGTCCGAAGCCAAGCCATCGCTCTAGGCGTGCACAAGCGGCCAAAATCTAATCGGAGCAGGTCCAACATCGCGTGCGCCCGGGACTGTCACGGCAGTGAGCATCGCTGCGCTGGCAGCTAGGGTGGCGCAAAACCTAGGAAGAGCGAAGGCGCAGCCCGGAGTTGTTCGCCGATCGGAGATTCTTTCCCTCGAAAAAAGACTCATCCCGGTGTCTCCCCGCCAGATTGTCAGCCAAACCGGTTCAATACGGCGGAAAGTCGTGGCCTAACAGCGGGGCCCATCAAAATGAAGAAGGGCGTGGACCCTGCGGCCCACGCTTCAATGATTTATGGAATTCGGCGTTGCGCCTTGCGTTATTTCGCGGCGGGGAGAAATACTTGCGGCGCTGCAAGGAACTCGACGCCGGGAAGTTCAGTGGCTACGCGGACGCGCTCGAAACGGCCTTGCGGCCCGCCACTGCCGGCGAAGCTCAACTATATATGCATACCTGCGGGACGCCATGTTTCTCCTGATCTGAAGCGTCGTGGCCGTCGCTACGGTCCAACCCCGCCGGTGTGACAATCGCTGCAGGTCGCCTGGGTGAGATCTCCGATATCGACAGGGTGCTTGAACGGAACTCCTTCTTCGTGGCGGATCAAGGGAGCTCCACTCTCTAGTTGCGCCTGCACCGTGTGGCACGTATTGCAGTCTTTCGGGATCACCTTGCCATCGGAGCTGACGTGCTGTCCGTCGTGACATCGGAAACAGCCCGGCGTGTAGAAGTGGCCGATGTTGTTGGGGTGCGTGCGCCAGTCCACTTTCATATAAGGAAAAAACGTGGATTGATAAATGTGTTGAAGATCGACAATCGAAGCTTGGATCGAGTTTCCCCGGCTGGCACGGACCTCGGGATACTTGGTGCCATAGAACTGCTGTATGTCTGTAGCGATCCCCCGCAATGCCTCGTTCGTGCTGTTGTAACTCTTGGCAAGTGCCGAAACGCCTTGTTGCTTGATAAAAGGGAGTGAGCTATCGATCCGTCCTGCGAGCAAGGAGTCGTCCACGGACCGATCCGGGGGCGTGAAGATGTGGCTCGGGCGGTCGTGGCAATCAATGCAGTCCATCAGATGTTTAACCGCTGTCTCGATCTGCTTTGGTGTGAGGCCAAAGTCCTTTGCCAGATACACTGTGGTCCTACCTTGCCTGTTCGTGGCTTGAACCCACGGAATCACCTGATGTTGTGCATCGGTTGCAATGTAGGTGATACGGTTTTCAATATTCATGTGCCAGTGGATGCCAGAGGGCACGCCAGTATTCGGCTGGGCTCCGCCGATGTTGATCAACATGCGGATCTGGCGAGGTGTGTTCCTTTCGTCCTCTCCGTAGTGGTAGAAGACTTTGAGCTGGGCTCCGTAGAACTTCCTTGGCCAATGACATTGTTCGCAGGTTTGCTGGGCCGGGCGCAGATTTGCGACTGGTGTCGGTATCGGCTGTGGATACTTGTGAAAGATTGCCGCGTAGACCTGATAGGAACCGGATAGCTTGGAGCGCACATACCATCCGGCGCCGGGACCGACGTGGCACTGAACACACTCAACCCTGGCACGCGGAGACTGCAAGTACGTGGTGTACTCAGGTTGCATGATGGTGTGGCAAAGTTGCCCGCAGAACTGCACCGAGTCTGTGAACTCGTAGGCTCGGTAGCTGCCCACGGCGCTCATCAGCACGAACACGAAAGCGAAGCTAACGAAAAAAGCAAATGTGTTGCGCTGAGCCGGGATGTTGAGGTCAAGCTTGGGGAATCGCGGAATCACGCCCGGCTTTTGCTTGCGCCGTCTCCACCGTTCCAGCAGCATGCCGAGGGGGATGAGCAGAAGGCCCAGAATCAAGAAGGCCGGGGCCACCATGAAGCCAAGCACACCGATGTAAGGACTGGGTCGAACGGAAATGAAGTTTACAAAGAAGAGGAAGGCAATCGTCGCGAGGCTGGTTGCCGCAATGGCCGCCCCAATCAGGCTGACAGGATTGCGGAGGAGACTGATTTTGGGTTCTTCTGGTCTTCTTGGTTGAGGCCGATCAGTGCTCATTCAGTTTGCTCCCGTCATTGCCCGGGCGACAAGAATGACGGATGGGTTTCCAAACTGGCGCCCTATGCTTCCTTCCAAAGTTGCAATTGCGCCAAAGCTGTCTCTGACCAGCCCGAGTTTCTGCACCAGGTTCAATGAGAAAGTCTATATCACTCATGATGTTTGTACACTTCATGGAATCGTCAAACATGACGAAGAGTGGAAAGACTGGCTCACTACTTTCAAAGCTGACTGCCACGCGGCCCCTGGAGGAAAAAAGTGGCGGACAGTCATAGTGTGACCGCCCGCCAACCAAGGACCGAACTAGAGTTCTCGCTTTCGATCGGGCCTCAGCGAGGCGCGATCGCGACGTAGAATCCTGTGCCATCGCGCATGACGCGAAGCAAAATCGCCTGACCGCTGGCACTCTGCATCGCTTGTTCAAATTCGCTGACGCGGGTGATCGGTTGATGATTTACTTCCTCGACGACATCGCCTTCGCGAATTCCTGCGGCGGCGGCGGCGCCGTTAGGATCTACTTGCGAGATGACGACGCCATGACTTTCCTGCCCGAGATGCAGTTGCTGTCGAACCGCCGGGGTAAGAGGCTCGACCTGGAGACCTTGTAACGACTGGAGGTTCGAACGGTCTTCTGCCGTCTTCTCGTGGTCTGCCGGCAGTTCTCCGAGTTTCACATTCAGGTCGAGGGTGCTATTTCCGCGCCGGACTGTGAGCGGTACGGTCGTGCCTGGATCGGTTTGGGATACTTGCAGGCGCAGCGCCGCTGAGTCGGCCACCGATTGTCCGTTCATCTTGATGACCACATCGCCCGGTTTCAGGCCAGCCTGTGCCGCTGGTCCCTTAGCGGTGACGTCACCGATGAGGACGCCCTCGGCGTCGTTCACCCCTAGAGCCTTCGCCATGGTTGGTGTTACGTCTTGAATGGTAGCGCCCAGAAAGCCACGGACGACGTGGCCATGGTCCACAATCTGATCCATCACGCGCTTAGCGAGATTGACGGGAATTGCAAAGCCCACGCCCTGATTCCCGCCGCTGTGAGAAAGAATCGCGGTGTTAATTCCAATCAGCTCACCTTTTCCATCGATGAGCGCTCCTCCCGAATTTCCCGGATTGATAGCCGCGTCGGTCTGAATGAAATCTTCGTAATCTTCAATGCCGAGATTGGCTCGGCCCGTCGCGCTGACAATTCCCATGGTGACGGTCTGGCCCACACCAAACGGGTCTCCAATCGCGAAGGCCAGGTCGCCAACCTGAACCTTAGAGGAATCCCCTAGAGGTATAGCGGCCAGATGATCCGCGTCGACCTTCAAGACGGCGATATCCGTTTTGGGGTCTCGTCCAACGACCTTAGCGGTGAATTCGCGCTTGTCTCGAAGCGAAACCTTTATGTCCGTTGCTCCGTCTACGACGTGATTGTTTGTGAGGATGTAGCCGTTCGTGGCGACGATCACGCCGGAGCCCAAGCCTTGCTCCTTCTCCTGTTGCGGCTCTCGCGAGCGGGGCCCCTTGTCACCGAAAAACTGGCGGAAGAGCGGATCGTCAAACATGGGGTTTGATTCTTCATCGGAACGGCGAACCATTCGCGAGGAAGCAATGTTCACAACTTCAGGCAAGGCTTCCTTGATGAGCGGAGCATAACTGCCCGCTAGTGGTACGGCCATTGCTGCATTCTTGACAGCCGGGGCAAAGATGGGAGCCTCCAGCTTCGCACTCGTGTGCGAAGTTTTCGCAATGACTGTGCCACCAATAAACGTCACGCAAAGAAGTGCTACTGCGGAAATCCAAATTTGGACTTTCTTAGTTATCTTCATAACTACTCGTCTCCTTCTAGTCGAAAGTGTTTCGAAAGTGCAGGGTCCCTAGCCAGCTTGGTTCTTGCAGCCGTCTCCTCGTCTTGTTCACTTCTGCCACTGCGCATGTCTCTGGGAAGGCGGCGAACTGCCTTGGACGCCCTGGGAGCATGCAGGAAAAGCCTAACGGGACAGGCTGAAGGGAAGATGAAATGAATCTAATTTCTGCTTAATGAATGGAATAAACTCACAAGTCATTTCAGGTCTGTCAGTTGGAGGGATGTGCGCGGGAATCCGTTGGATATAAAGGCAGGAACACCGTGAAACGGGTCCCCTGCTTGAGCTGGCTTTCGACGGCGATGCGCCCGCGATGCTTTTCCACGATCCAACGTGCGAGCGCCAGACCGAGGCCGACGCCTGGTATGCGCTTCGAGCGAGAAGGTTCCGCCCGATAGAATCGGTCAAAAATGTGCGGGACAGCCTCGGGCAGAATCCCCATCCCCGTGTCTTCCACCCGCAACGCGGCATACCCATTTTCAGATGCCACGCTGATCTGAATATGCCCGCCTTTCGGGGTGAACTTGATCGCGTTGTCCAATAAATTGAGGACTACCCGCTCGAGCCAGCTAGCATCACCGCAGACATGAATGTCCGGTTCAGCGGCCGTCTTGAGTTCGATCTCCTTTGAAGCCGCTACCGGCTCCAATTGCTCGGCCAGAGAAACCGCAAGCACCGACAGGTCGACCTTCTGCTCCGCCCACCGAATCTCGCCCGCTTCCGCATTCGCCAGGACCAAGAGGTCATTGATCATATGGGTCAGCTTGTCGAATTCTTCCAATTGGCTGGAGAGCAGACGCTGGTAGTCTTCGACAGAATGGGCTTCCAGAAGAGCGACTTCGGTTTCTCCACGCAACGCGGTGAGCGGGGTCCGAAGCTCATGAGAGATACTGGCAGTGAACTGCTTCATCTGGCCAACGGAATTCTCCAGCCGGCTCAGCGTTTCGTTGAAAGATTGGGCCAGTTCATCCACCTCATCTCCAGCACCGCGCAAAGGCAATCGTTGCTGGAGTTGTTCGATATCGATCTTTCGCGCCGCAGCCGCCAATTCCTTCATGGGGCGTAACGCTCTGCGTGCCATTTGCCAGCCCATGATTGCCGCGACGAGAACGCCAAGCGGTGCCAGGAACAAAAGAGAATGCAGAAATCCCTTGCGTGCATCATCCGCAGGCGTGAGAGGAATCCCAACGCGGACCAAAAAGGCGGTAGGGTCACTTCCTGCGATCACCAAATTGTGGAAACGGAACCGTTCCCGGCCGAGTTGCAGATCCGTGAACTCCTCGGCTTTAGCGAGGCCTCGCACTTGGTCGGGCGTGAGGTGCACTCCTAACAATTCCAAATCTTGGGACTGGACCAGTAGCTCGCCACCGGGAAGCCGGAAGACCTGGTAGTACCGCGTTGCGGAGTGAATGAGATACGCTTCTTCACGGTTAGCGGGATCCACGACGAGTTGCACGCTGCCGTCCTGGACCCGCAGGTAATTCTCAAGGAAGACAGTGCGTTGCCGCAACTCTTCCGTCAGATTCCTTTCTAGAACGAGGTTCAGCGCGTGATAAAAGAGCACCCCGAAAACTGAGAGCATAGCCGCGAGCATCACGGAGTAGAAAAGAGTGAGCCGGGCGCGAAGGCCAAGGGCTTTCATGACGGTTCATCGGTGAGCATATAGCCCACGCCTCGAATGGTGTGGATCAGAGGGGGCGAGAATTCTCGATCAATCTTGTTTCTCAGCGAATTGATGTGTACGTCCACAACATTGCTTACCGAATCGAAATGAATGTCCCAGACGTGTTCGATGATCATCGTGCGTGTGACGGTGCGTCGTGCATTTCGCAGCAGAAACTCCAGTAGTGAAAATTCCTTCAACTTCAGATCGATCTTTCGTCCGGCGCGTGTCACTGTGCGGGTCGCCGTGTTCATTTCCAAGTCCGCCAACCGCAATGTTGTACTTTCCTGGGCGCCACGACGCAAGAGTACCCTGATTCGCGCCGAGAGTTCGGCAAAGGCGAAGGGTTTAACGAGGTAATCACTGGCGCCGCTGTCGAGACCTGTCACCTTGTCTTCCACAGCTCCCTTTGCCGTCAAGATCAACACAGGCAAACTTAAGTCGCGAGCGCGAATGCTTTTCAACACCTCCAAACCTGGCATTTTCGGGAGCATAAGGTCGAGGATCATCGCATCGTAGTCGAAGTTTTCGGCTTGGTAGGCGCCTTCCTCGCCATCATAGGCGACATCAACGGCATACCCCTCCTGCTCGAGTCCCTTTTGGATAAAAGCCGCGACTTTTTGTTCGTCTTCGATAATGAGAATGCGCATCAGAATAAAATCTCAATTTCCCAAAACGCACTGTCGGTCGACACGAACCCGAGAATACACCCTCTAGAAATCAAAAGCGCAAAAAATGCGACGTGCTTCAAAAGAAGTCCCACGGTTCGAGGGATCGGCCCATTCGGGGGAAATTACGGAGACGGCGAACAAAGAGATCACACTCACAGAGGTAAAAGGCGCACGTCACAGTTTCGCCGATGAAGTGGAACAAGCAGGGAGTCTCGCTCCTTGCCCATTCTGGTCATATGGGGATACAAGAAAGGAGATTCTGCTGAAGGAGTCACATCCGCGGGAAGGATGCGACGCGTGGTTCCATTTGTTTTGATTTTAATACCTGGCTGGTTTAGGGTCTACAACAGCGTCCGACTGGGCGCGCCAGCTAGGAGCGAAAGCGAGATTGAGCGGGGAGGGAATTTGGTGGAAGAAGTGGCGAAGTGCTCGGAATGCCACATGCCGCAGAATGCCCGGCGTGAATTGGACCGAAATGCCTAGCTCCAAGGTGCTGTGATCTGAGTCACGCCGGTGCGGCCGGTCCCCAATCAGGCAGACCGGGATCCGGCGTTAGCAGGATTTCCCGGTTGTACCGAGGCGGAGGAATAACGAGTCCTGGAAAAGGGAACGGGGCCGGAAAGCGAGACTCTGAAGTCTCCCATGCATATCCATCATATGAAACATGAAGACGCGAGGGCGATCATCGCGTACTTGAACTCTCTGCCAAGTAGCTTGCATTAGTTGACTGGAACAATGAGACTAACCGTTGTGTGGCGCAAAGCAAGCGCCCAGAGGGTAAGTATCTCAGGCGTGCAGGATGCTTTCACTATCCGAGACAGAGCGGGAGACGAGTCATGAGAATTCTTCTTGCAGTCGACGGATCTAAGTTTTCAGAGGCGGCAACGCAGACCGTTATCGTACAAGCCAAGCCAAAGGGCACCGAAGTGCGCGTATTGCATGTCATCGACATACTAACCAATCAGCTCCCCGAAATGATGGCTTATTACCCCGGAATTGAACACGCCCGGGACGCGCGGCGCAAGCTGGCGGAAACTTTAGTCGCGAAGACTGCAGAATTATTGCGTGCCAAAAACCTGAACGTGACTACAGTCGTGGAGTTGGGCAGCCCGAAATCTAAAATCATCGACACCGCCGCAGAATGGCATGCCGACTTGATCGTGCTCGGCTCGCACGGACGGACGGGCTTAGACCGGTTCTTGTTGGGAAGCTTGCCGGATTCTGTCCTGCGTCACGCGTACTGCTCCGTTGAGCTTGTCAGGATTCCTCGCCCTGCTAAGGGCTCGAAGACCATAGACGGAGCAACGAAAGGCAAACTCAGGAGGATACTGCTCGCAATCGATGATTCCAAATTTTCAGAAGCAGCGTCGCGATTGTTGATCGAACAGGTTCGGCCCGACGAGACGGAAGTTCGGGTTTTGCATGTGATGGAGGCACTGCCATTCTTGGTCGCTCGGGGAACGGGCGGCTACGATGCTGCCTTGGACAAGGTCAAGGATGCTCGAACTAAGCAAGGAGAGGATTTGGTTGCCAAGATCGCTGAGACGCTCCGTGCCAAGGGTCTGAAGGTTTCCACAGCCGTTGCGAAAGGAGACCCTAAACTAAAGATCCTCGACACGGCGGAACAATGGAAAGCCGAATTGATTGTTCTGGGCTCGCTTGGACAGACAGGGCTGGAACGCTTCTTGATGGGCAGCGTATCGGATGCCGTGGTGCGCCACGCCCGCTGTTCGGTTGAGATTGCGAGGAGTGGTCCTGCATCCTGAAAACGAGAGTGGCCGAAGACATCGTAACTCAGCGGATTCATGAACTGAGGCCACGATCGTTCAACATGACACCACATATTAGCGAGAGGAGACTGACCTGCTCATAGGCTATTGACGTTATAGTCTTGGTAATCGATCATCAGTGTCTCCTTGCCGAATATCCTGACGGGCGAAACCACTTGTTCTCTCAAGAGGAGCCAGAAACCGCCGACCTTCTGATAGTCCCGCACAAAATCCACCTGCTTGATCCAAAACGATGGACTCTTGGCAAGATGACCGGTGATCTTTGCGATCGCAAAGTCCTGGTTATCGATCCAGATCTTCCCTTCGAAGAGGTCCGTTTGCTCGCGTCTCGGAACGGCGTGAACAACTAGGCAGTCAGAATTGCCGATTCTATCCCTCCCAACTACTTCAAGGGTGTAGTTTTCCGGAGTGATCAAGCTGTCCGGGTTCTTGTTGGCTTGTACCCTCTTCTCTTCATACCTCATAAGCCGCTGGAATACATGGCGGCAGATGAATTGCGAGCCTTTTTCAGACGTGATTCTAAAAGTTTCTGTCCGGGGCGCCGTGTATTCCATGACCACCGCTTCTTCAGCGAGTATCTTACCTTTGCCATTCTTCATCCTGTAGGTGCGAACCACAGAGAGTCGAACTAGCCGGGCTTCTTGCCAATGGTGGCGCGCGGTCAATCTGGAAAAGAGTTCTGCTGTGCTGTATTGCTCCCGGTCGGAGGAACGAGCCGCAATTGCAACAACCGCCAGGTTGCCGATTCCTTTGCCTGTATATATCGGAGTGCCGATTGAAATCGCTCCCAACACGGATACGCCCAGGCACTGTCTTACGAACGCAACTACAGATCTCCTATTGAGCGGACTCCTCCTTTTTTTGCTGGTCGATGCTGCCTTCTCGGAGGTGGTATGGCTTCGCATTCAAGCACTCTGCATCTCGCTGGGTGAGGTCAAAGACGGGCCCACGTTGGCCTGTTTCAACACCCTTATGCCTGCAGTTCTTACCATGCCCTGAAATAAGACAAAAGCACTTTTCACAGGGATAGCAGAGATACACGGCGAACGAGTCTGGCGCTGTTTGGCAGATCCTTAGCCGAGGGCATGAGGGGGGTACGCACGTACGAGTCGAGTTTTTCGGTATTGCGGGTGTCAAGGTTGGCAGGTTGAGGATTGCGCGTTCGAATCTGCGTATCACCAAGGTCATGCGAGTGGTAGGCACTGCGGGGAATTGATCATCACAGAACCTCTCAATTATCTATCTGATTGGTCACGGAATGGCGACGAAGTCGCGAAGGCCAAGGACATTCTTCAAACGACGCGGCCATCGGAACTCGCGGTGCCTCCGGCCAAACCGAATAAAAAGGCCACAGCCGACTAGTCAGTCGGGCACGAAGGGGCTCTGGGCGCGTCACTCTGGCCGATGAGACGATCAAAGGAATTCAGCGCGATGCCCCTGGGGCGCCGAAAAGCCAACCGCGGGCAGTTTTGCGAGCGAACCGTTCTGCGATGTCGGTTTCAGGGCCGCGCGCAAAATTGAACCAGCGGCGGCCATTCTAGCGGGTGTTGAGATCTAAGGGTCAGTGAAGCGCAAGGTGGCAGGTTGACCGACCGCGATCTGGTTTTTTCCACCGTACTCAGATAATGTGGGATTCTCGCCCGCACCGATGGACGAACCGCTCGGCGAAAACGCCGGATCACTCTCTAGCGAATGGGAGGTGAGTTGTGTTTCGCCATACAATTCCGATTGGACGCATCTTTGGAATACCTATCGATTTGGACTACTCCTGGTTCTTGATCGCTGTCCTGCTTACTTGGCTCTTGGCCGTCAATTATTATCCAGTTGAATTTAAGGGTGGCACGAGCGCCGAATACTGGTTGATGGGCGCTGTGACAGCAGTACTGTTTTTTGGCAGTATCGTTGTGCACGAACTGGCCCATTCGTTGGTGGCCATCCGCTTCAAGATACCGGTACGCCGGATCACTCTGTTCATCTTTGGCGGCGTGTCCCAGATCGCGGCCGAACCCCCGAACGCCAGCGCCGAATTCCAAATTGCAGTTGTCGGGCCACTCACCAGTTTTGCACTGGCGGCTCTCTTTTACTTTCTCGAGCCCTTGTTTGGGAATTTCACGCCGGCCCTGGCGGTTGCCAAGTATCTCGCGCTCATTAACGGCATCCTGGGACTGTTTAACCTGGTCCCAGGATTCCCGCTCGATGGAGGCCGCGTGTTTCGGGCCATTGTTTGGGGAGTGAACAAGAACTTCCGCCGGGCTACTCTGATTGCGGCCAACAGCGGCCGATTCTTTGGCTTTCTTTTTATTTTCGTGGGCGTATGGCAAGCACTGAGAGGGAACGTTATCAATGGATTGTGGACGGCCTTCATCGGCTGGTTTCTCGAAAGTGCAGCCGTAGCTCAAGTCCAGCAGCAAATGGTGCAAGGCCTAATGGTCGGCCACAAGGTATCAGCGGTGATGGGAGATGCATGCATTCATGTACCGGGAGACATTTCATTACAAAAACTAGTCGATCAGGAGGTTCTGGCACACGGTCGACGGTGCTTTCTAGTGGACCGGGGAGACCGCGTGGTTGGATTGCTGACCCTGCATAACCTGAAGGAGATACCTCGACCATCATGGACGACGACCTCTGCGGCCCAAGCAATGGTCCCCATCGAAAAGTTAAGCAGCATAGATCCCAGCGCAGAATTGTGGACAGCGATGGAAAAGATGGGCCGGGACGGGATCAACCAGATGCCTGTGATGCGGGGAAACAACCTCGTCGGAATGCTCTCGAGGGGCGACATCGTTAAATATCTTCAAACTCTCCAGCAAGTGGGCACGTGACGAAGGATCGCGGTTCGGGGTTAGTGTGCATGCTTAACACGGACAATTGAGCTTACCAGACAGATAAGAGTGGCGCTCGCGACATGTACGGAGAGAATGTGAACCGCCAAGAAATCCTCAGTGGCAAAGTTCCCGTCCCGGAATCAGCGCGACCTCTCCTGCAGGAAATTGGTCGATATGTGAAGAAAGCGAAAGCTCCGTAGTCCTCTTCATCACTAGCGTAAGGCCCAAGGCTTTCGGCAGTGGATACTCCGCCGCCAGCCTTCACAAATTAGGAGCTGGGCCTCTTGGTTTTGCGGGCGTGCGTCTGAAAATGAGGGGATCAGGCCAGAGAACTGCTTACCAAGACGGCAGAGCAATTTCATTCTGCTGGGTTCAAGGCCATAATACTCTCGCCAGCATAGTTTTCGAGTGTTTGGGTGTCTTTCGGGGAGGTAAGTTCAATGGTCAAGACGCAGAAGGTTCCATCTCAAACGCCTCAGACTGAATCAGGATCGCCACGCAACTTGGCGACGGCCTCACTCCAATCCGTCGAGGCGGAGTTGGGAGTTTCCGCCGAAGGTCTCACCAACTCCGAAGTGCAAGCGAGACTGGCCAAGTATGGGTACAACGAGCTCCCTGAAGAGAAGACAAATCCTTTCCTGAAATTCCTGTCTTATTTCTGGGGCCCGATCCCATGGATGATCGAGGTGGCTGCAATCCTGTCCGCCGTCGTGCACCACTGGGAAGATTTCGGCATCATTCTGGCACTGCTGCTGATGAACGCCGGTGTTGGTTTTTGGGAAGAATACCAAGCGGGAAACGCTATTGCCGCGCTCAAGGCCACACTTGCGTTACACGCGCGCGTCAAACGCGACGGAACATGGACAACAATCCCTGCGCGCGAGCTGGTGCCTGGCGATCTGATGCGAGTGTCCATCGGTGAAATCGTTCCCGCAGACGCCCGGTTGCTGGAAGGCGACCCGATCGAGGTGGACCAATCCGCTCTGACTGGGGAATCCCTGCCAGTCGAGCGCAAATCGGGCGACGCGGTCTATTCAGGCTCCATCATCAAGCAGGGAGAGGGCGACGCTCTCGTCTACGCCACGGGGCAGCACACCTACTTTGGCAAGACGGCGCACTTGGTCGAGACCGCGCACACCGTCAGCCATTTTCAGCGTGCAGTGCTGAAGATTGGTGACTTTCTGATTGTCATCGCTATTGCTCTCGTAATTCTGATTCTGGCAGTGGCCTTGTTCCGCGGCGACAAAATGCTCACAACCCTGCAGTTCGCACTGGTTCTGACCATCGCCGCAGTCCCTGTGGCGATGCCCGCTGTTCTTTCTGTGACCATGGCCGTCGGTGCTCGAAAACTGGCAGAAAAAAAAGCCATCGTTACCCACTTGGCTGCAATGGAGGAGTTGGCGGGGATTGATGTGCTCTGTTCCGATAAGACCGGCACACTGACCCAAAATAAACTGACCTTGGGTGACCCATTCTGTGCGGGCGGTGTGAAGCCCACAGAGGTCATCCTTGCCGCCGCGCTCGCATCTCGTGCGGAAAGTCAAGACGCCATTGACCTCGCTGTCCTGGGCGGACTGAAAGACCCGCATGAGTTGGACCAATACAAGATGGTTCACTTCCAGCCGTTCGACCCGGTACACAAGCGGACGGAAGCCCTAGTCACAGGACCGGAAAAGGTCGAATTCCGAGTCTCAAAGGGCGCTGTGCAAGTAATTCTCGAACTGGCAGCCGACGCCGGTCAAGTTCGAGGCGCGGTCGATGCGGCGGTAAAGGAATTTGCCTCTCGCGGCTTCCGTTCCCTGGGAGTAGCTCGAACCAAAGAAGGCGGGCAATGGCAATTCCTGGGTGTCCTGCCGCTGTTCGATCCTCCACGGGAAGATTCAAAACAGACAATTGCGATAGCTTCACAGATGGGTGTGAAGGTGAAGATGGTTACGGGCGACCAGATCGCTATCGCCAAAGAAATGGCGCGGCAACTTGGATTGGGTCAAAACATCTTGGACGCTGCCGTTCTCGCTGAGTCGAAACATTATGAGGCGGGTCAGCTAGCCAAGGCGATTGACGAGGCGGACGGGTTCGCTCAAGTATTTCCGGAGCACAAATTTCACATTGTCGGTGTGCTTCAGAAGGATAAACACATCGTAGGTATGACCGGCGACGGCGTAAACGACGCTCCGGCGCTCAAGCTGGCTGACGCTGGAATTGCGGTTTCCGGAGCCACCGATGCCGCCAGAGCTGCTGCGGATATTGCTCTGCTGAACCCAGGCCTTTCCGTGATCATCGATTCGATCAAGGAAAGCCGAAAGATGTTTCAGCGCATGAACAGCTATGCCACCTATCGCATCGCAGAGACCATTCGTGTCTTGCTGTTCATGACGCTTTCGATCTTAGTTTTCAATTTTTATCCAGTGACCGCCGTAATGATCGTGCTTCTAGCAATTCTCAACGATGGAGCGATTCTGTCCATCGCGTACGATCGCGTTCGGTATTCAAACCTTCCGGAGACCTGGAACATGCCTGTTGTCCTTGGCGTCGCGAGTACTCTGGGCATTGCGGGCGTTTTCGCTTCTTTTGGACTTTTCTACCTGGGCGAACGCGTTTTCCATCTCAGTCGCGAAATGATCCAATCCTTCATGTACCTGAAACTCTCGGTCGCCGGACACCTCACGATCTTCGTTACGCGAACGCGCGGTCCTTTCTGGAGCATTCGGCCAGCAGCAATCCTCTTCTGGGCAGTTGTGGGCACCCAAGCGGTGGCCACGCTGCTCGCCGTCTACGGTGTGTTCATGGCTCCGATTGGTTGGCGGTGGGCGCTTTTCGTGTGGGGTTACGCGCTCGCGTGGTTTCTCGTCAATGATCGCGTCAAGCTTGGCGCTTATAAGATCTTCGATCCACAGGAGGGTGGTTTGATGGCCCATTTTTGGGGAAAGCACAAGCAACTTGCGTCCGCGAAATAGGTATGCAAAGGAGGCGTCATGCGACTTTCGTTAAAGGCTTTGACAATTGTTTGCGGATTGCTTTGGGGAGGAGCAGTTCTGTGCGTGGGGCTGGTTCATCTCGCAAGCCCTTCTTACGGCGCAAGCTTCCTCGATGTCGTCAGTTCCATCTACCCAGGCTTCCATGGAGCCCGTAGCATAGGCGACACTCTGGTTGGGGCAGCCTATGGATTAATCGACGGCGGATTGGGCGGGTTCTTTTTCGGCTGGCTGTATAATCTGTTCGCCGGGCGAGCATCCTAATCAGAACATCCGTTGAGCGGGCGAACAAGAGCGGATGCAGCACCGAGCCCGGAGGGGCAGTTCGAGGCCACTGAGCATCGGCGTTGTACCGCAGGCGAGGGGACGCTGTTTCGGCGCACTAAACTTCGCGTCTCTGCTGAGCAGCAGAACGCCATCTACGAATCCATCTTGGACCCGAGCCAAATCGACGTCGAATACGTTGCTCTCCTCACTCTCGCTGGACTCATCGCCCTGTTCGGACTCCTGGAAAACAGCGCCGCCGTCATCATCGGGGCGATGCTGATTTCTCCGCTAATGAACCCCATTCTCTCGGCTGCGTTGGCACTGCTTTTAGGCGATGGAAAGTTGGGAAAGCGATCGGCAGCAGTGCCGGCATTCAGCGTTACAGGGGTCATTGGCATCACATGGCTCGTCGCGTCTCTCACCCCGCTGAACCAACCGACACCCGAAATACTCGCACGCACAGCCCCGAACCTGCTGGATTTGTTCATTGCATTCCTGCCCGGACTTGCCGGCACGTTGGCTCTCCGCGGTGGTTCCGTAGCCCTGACGATATTGCCGGGCGTGGCCATTGCTGTGGCGGTGGTTCCTCCATTGTCGGTCGTCGGCTATGGTTTGAGCACTCGTCAAGGATCAATAGCCGGAGGAGCTTTTCTCCTTTTTGTGACAAACCTAGTCTCGATCATCATCAGCGCGGCGGCCGTCTTCCGAGTCATGGGGTTTGAGCCCCAGCAAGAAGCAGAACAGGGCCGGTGGAAATTAAAATATCGGGTAGGGATCAGCGCGCTCGTGTTGATCCTGCTCTCGATACCTCTCTTCTTAACTCTCCGGAGAGTCGCCATCGAAGTGGCGATACGCTCTGAAGCGAAACGAGAATTTAAGACGGCTTTTGAGGCGGATAAAGCTTCGGTTTCTCATCTCAATTTCTCGCGATTGCGCAATGGGCTGTTGATCCAAGCGACGCTTCGGACCACCCGGTACGTTGAGACCGGCGCGCTCCACTCCTTCGAAGATACCCTCCGAAAGAAGTTCGGTCCCGACACGAAGCTTTTGATCGACCAGATTTTGGTGACGCAAGCCGAGGTTACAGCAGCGCAAGCGGCTCAGGCACAGAACCCGATTTCCGGTGGCGTTGTGAAGCCGGCTGAACAGAATGCTCCGTTTGATTTGAAAGAATCCAGCGTGAAGACTCTGGAATTCGTTCAGAGAGACCTGGATACACTTCTAGCGGGGACTGCCATTCAACGAGGGGCCGCGCCTGAGATCACTCTTGCAGCAACTACGACCCTGGTCTTGAGAATGCAGTTGGTTTCCCCCGAGCCTCTCAATAGCCAGACGATTTCTGTCTTGGCTTCACAGCTCGCATCCAAACTCGGCTTTGCAATCCAGTTTCACGGTCAGATCGAACTACTGGGACCATCTTTTCGTCTGACACTCACACCAGCGAAGCCAAATCTAGGCCTCAACGCGGGCGACCGCAGAGCGTTGCACAAAGTGATTAAACGAGTTCAGGAAGATAATCTTCGCTTGAAGGTTACCTATACATCTGAACGGGGGCCGGGGCTGGCAAGGCAATTCCACGCGTCGTTTCCGAAATTAGACCCCTTCTTTCACAGGGCGATTTGAAGAATGCGCAGTGGACAGTTGGGGTGGAGGCTCCGAGTGATTCAGATGCAAGGGCATCCGGGGAGAATGCGACCATACCAACCGTAGCCGACACAAAGGGCCATCCCGCGATTGCTGCAGGCCAATTTCGCTGCGTCCTGAAAAGTTTTCAGGATTTTTGAGACTGCCCAGTAAATTGGATTAGGATATTTGGGTTGCTGCCGGACACGGGAGTGGATACACCGCGCATCCGGGCGCCACTTAAACTCATGACTGCTAGCTCCACCGTCGAGTTCCTGATGTGGTTGTTGATCGCCGCGTCGGTCATCGCGGTGATAGCGATCCGCTCCCGAATCCCCTACACGGTTGCGCTCGTCTTGGGCGGATTGGCACTAGGTTCGCTCCGGCTGCCTATCCTAGAAAGCATTTACCAGGCTCATCGGCCCGATTGGTTGATGCCCGAGGTCATTCTGATCTTCTTTCTCCCCACCCTGCTCTTTGAGGGCAGCCTCAAGATCAATCTCCGGCAACTCATCGATAACTTGTTTCCCATCCTGGTCCTTGCCACTCTTGGCGTGGTTATTGCCACATTGATTGCGGGCTTTTTGGTGTATTGGCTGGTTGGACTGCCTTTGCTGATGGCGCTCCTATTTGGAGCGATCATCTCCGCCACGGATCCGATCGCGGTCTTGTCAATTACGAAGGAAATGGGGGTTTCGAAACGGCTGTCTCTCCTTCTCGAAGGAGAAAGCCTTTTCAATGACGGGACAGCCGTGGTCTTGTTTCAGATTCTCCTCGCGGGGGTAATCACAGGCAACTTCAGTTTGGCAACGGGAGTGGGGCGATTCCTGCAATCCGTACTGGGTGGGGCAATGATCGGGTTGGTGCTCGGTTATTTGGTAAGCAAGGTTACCAGCCGAATCGACGAGCCCCAGATTGAGATTACGCTGACGACCATACTCGCCTACAGCTCCTATCTTCTCGCACATCATTTCCATGTGTCCGGGGTAATCGCAACCGTTGTAGCCGGACTCATCGTCGGCAACTTAGGGACTAAGGGCATGAGTCCGCGTACCCGCGTGGCACTCTGGTCATTCTGGGAGTACGCGTCATTCGTGATCAATTCGATTCTCTTCCTCCTGATCGGAATGGAGGTCCGCGTAGCTGACTTGCTCCGCGAATGGCATGCAATGGCGCTGGCCATTGGCGCCGTGCTGCTCGGTCGCGTCATTGCCGTCTACGGACTGACAGGATTGACCAACCTCTTCTCACAAAAAATAAGCCTCCGGTGGCAACACGTGCTCGTGTGGGGAGGATTGCATGGCGCTTTGTCGTTAGCTCTCGCTTTGAGTCTTGGTCCCGGTCTTGGAGATCGTGAGAGAGTTCTGACATTCACCTTCGGAGTTGTGGCTTTTTCGATGATCCTGCAAGGCCTGTCGATCAAGTCGTTTATCCGATGGCTTGGAATCTCGACGACGAGAGAGGATGAGGTCGATCGAATCCGGGCGCAGCAGATCGCCGTTTCATCCGCACGCTCAGAACTGGATGACATGTTAAGGACTCACATTCTTTCCGCGCCAATCTATGAAAAACTGTCCCACGAACTCGACGAAAAGCTTGTGACCCTCAGCGAACAGATTTCGGATATCTACAGCAGAGATTCCGCTAGGGCCGCGTCCGAAATGCAGACGGCCAAGATACGGTTAATAGCCGCACAAAAGAGTTCGCTTGAAGAAGCAGTCCGTGGCGGATTGATTTCGCAGCAAACCGGGGCAGAAATGGTCGACGCAACGGATTCGCAGTTGGATGAGCTCATCGCTAAGGTTACGAAGGGCCATAAATGACTCGATTGGTCTCTTTCCTACCGCCGGCGCAGCTCGGCATGGATAACAATTGTTTCCAAGAAACCGCCCTGCCACCGACTACACACTTCGATTGATCCCATAGCGGACGGGTGCATCCTTACCGCTGGAGGCCTCTTCGTCCTGTGGCACGACGCCTCCACATGAAGGAATGCCCCTTGTTAACCTCTTAGATTGAATTCCCGACTCGTCCCGATCAGTGGAGTTAAGATGGAATTCCCCGATGGCTCGCTCTAGAATGCCCATGGCAATTGTGATGGCCTCACAATCCCATGTCGGTTGAGGCATCGCAGAGTTGACCATCAACAAAATCAGTCTGTCAGCAAGTTTGCCGCGCCAGCCCATGAAGCTTTGCCAACCCAGCGGCTTACGCCGATTCCATGCAACAGTCTTTTTCATTTGATTCGAAAGAGGGTGGCTGCGGCGCAAGTGTCCATAATTGGACAGTTTGGAAAATCGACTGATTTTAAGATGGACGCGAAATATGTACGCCTTGTTTGGGAAGTAAAAAGGAGATTCCGACTATGCACTACTTTTGGGGAATGCATTGGTATTGGTGGGCTTTCTGGATTTTCCTCTGGATGGTGTTCTTCTCCTTCATGATGCCGGTGAGGCGGACTACCTACCGGCAAATGCAATCGCCTCTGCAGCTCCTGCAAAGGAGATATGCCGCCGGGGAGATCACAAGCGAGGAATACGAAGAACGGCGGACCAAACTCCTTCGGGATGCCAATATAAAATAGGGATATCTGCTTGGACTCAACCAGACAAAATCTATTGTGTATGACGCTATGGAGGGTACCGGCGTACCCTGCAAGAACTGAAGCGACTGCCATTGACAGCGTAAAAAACGCACCCAGCAGGCAGTAGAGTTCGGCATCCGCGGAGTATGGAGCCGCTCGTTGCTACCAATGGGCGGCTTCGCTCATTCAGTTGCGTTATCCCCGTCCCGGCACGAATGAGAGACCACCACTACTGATTGTTCTTGGCCGAGGGGCATCTACACCGAGTTTCGGGATTAGGTATGGAGCTTTGAAATCGCAATTCCCTTGTTCGCAGCACGGGAAGCCCGGAACTCATTCAACGATTTTGCAATTCAGGGGACTAGAATGACTGACAAGAATCAACGGTGCCGATCATGAAAACATTCAGCCTTGCCGAGTATGACCTCAATGTCACTGAGGTCCATCACAACCTGCCGCCCAGCGCGCTCTACGAGCACGCGATCCGGTACGAGAAGGACGCGAGCATCGCGGAGAATGGCGCGCTCGTCGCCTATTCCGGCGCGAAGACCGGACGCTCGCCGAAGGACAAGCGAATCGTCAAGAATCCGGCGTCGGAACGCGACATTTGGTGGGGGCCCGTGAACATCCCTTGCGACGAGCACGTTTTCGAAATCAACCGCGAGCGCGCTATCGATTACCTCAACACGCGCGAGAGGCTCTATTGCGTCGATGGTTTCGCCGGATGGGATCCGAAGTATCGCATGAAGGTCCGCGTCATCTGCTCGCTGCCGTATCACGCCCTCTTCATGCACACGATGCTCATCCGCCCGACACACGATGAACGTGCGAACTTCGGCGCGCCCGACTTCGTCGTCTACAACGCTGGCGCTTTCCCGGCGAATCGTCTCACCACTGGGATGGGTTCGCCGACGAGCATCGACATCAGTTTCGAGGACAAGGCACTCGTCATCCTCGGCACCGAATATGCCGGCGAGATGAAGAAGGGCGTCTTCACGGTGATGAATTACTTCGCCCCAAAACGCGGTGTACTCTCGATGCACTGCTCGGCCACCGCGGACAAAAAGACCGGCACGTCTTCGCTGCTCTTCGGCCTCAGCGGCACAGGCAAAACGACGCTCTCGGCAGATTCCAAGCGCCGCCTCATCGGTGATGACGAGCATTGCTGGAGCGATGACGGCATCTTCAATATCGAGGGGGGCTGCTACGCGAAAGCCATCAACCTCACTCCCGAGAGCGAGCCGGATATCTTTCAGGCGCTGCGCTTCGGCGCGGTGTTGGAGAACGTGGTGCTCGACGAGGATCGTGACGTTGTTTTCACCGATACGAGGATTACGGAAAACACGCGCGGCGCATATCCAATCGAATTCATCCGCGGCGCCAAAGTGCCCTGCACTGCGGGCCATCCGACCGACGTGATCTTCCTCACCTGCGACGCGTTCGGTGTGTTGCCGCCCGTCAGCGAGCTCTCGCCGGCGCAGGCCATGTATCACTTCATCAGCGGCTACACCGCAAAAGTCGCCGGGACAGAGATGGGCGTGAAGGAACCGCAGGCCACGTTCTCGCCCTGCTTCGGCGGACCGTTCCTCGTCTGGCATCCGAACAAGCACGCCGAACTGCTCGAGGAGAAAATGCGCAAGCATAACGCGCGCGTCTGGCTCGTGAACACGGGGTGGATCGGCGGTGCACACGGCGTCGGAAAACGCATCAGTTTGAACCTCACACGTGCCATCATCGACGCGATCTACAGCGGTGCGCTAGCGAGAGCGAAGACCGAGCGCGATCCGATTTTCGGTTTCGACATCGTCACTGAGTGTCCCGGCGTGCCCGGGGAGATCCTGCGCCCGCGTGAAAGCTGGGCCGACAAGACCGCCTACGACGCCACCGCGAAGAAGCTCGCGGGGCTGTTTAATAAGAACTTCGAGACCTACGCTGCAGGCGTGAGCGCCGAAGTAAAAGCCTCGGGGCCGAAAGCCTAGCCAAGGAGCCGATCCGTACGAAGAGCGGCAGCGTCTGCATCGTCGACTCCTCCAATTTTCCGGCGGCTAAGATGATTGCCGGGGGCTGATCGAGGTCGAGCCCGGCGGGATGCGCGAATTGCACTGGCACCCAAATTCGGATGAGTTGCAGTACTACATCGCGGGCGAGGGTCGGATGACGGTGGACGTGTCCAATACCAACGCGGGCACCTTCGACTACCAGGCGGGCGACGTCGGCTACGTGCCGAAGAGCATGCCCCGGTATATCGAGAACACGGGCACGACGAAGCTGCGTCACCTTGAGCTATGGCAGTCCGACCACTTCTCCGACATCTCGCTGGCGCGGTGGTTGGCATCTATACCGTACGAATTGGTGCGGGCGCATCTCAATATCGACAAGTCGGTCTTGCCGAAGGTCTCGACGCAAAAGACGCCGGGGGTAGGGCGCTGAACTCAGCGAACACGGGCGAACTCTCCTGTTGACCCGTCGACCGAAGGAGAAACAAGATGACGGACATTCGCAAGGAAACCGACAGCCTCGGCGAAGTAGATGTTGCTGCCGACAAGCTCTGGGGGGCGCAGACCCAGCGCTCGCTGGAGCACTTCAGCATCGGCAAGGACCTAATCCCACGCGAGATGATTACCGCATACGCCATCCTGAAGAAAGCCGCCGCCAATGCCAACCATGCGGGCAAGCGTCTCGACGACCAGCGCCACAAGCTGATCGTTCAAGTCTGCGACGAAATCCTCGCTGGCCAGCATCAGGACATGTTCCCCCTGCATGTGTGGATGACGGGCAGCGGCACGCAATTCAACATGAACGTGAACGAGGTCATCTCCAACCGCTGCTGCCAGCTCGCCGGCACGCCGCTCGGGAGCAAGTCTCCAGTTCATCCGAACGATCACATCAATATGTCGCAGTCGTCGAACGATTCGTTCCCCTCGGCAATGGACATCGCGGCGGCGGTCAATGTGAAGCAACGGCTTATCCCGGCGGTGAAGGCGCTGCACGATGCGATCGCTGCGAAAGTAGAGGAGTGGAAGGACATCGTCAAGATCGGCCGCACGCACATGCAAGACGCCACGCCACTCACTCTGGGGCAGGAATGGTCGGGCTATGAGGGAATGCTCGCGGACGATCTCGATCGGATCGAAGATGCTCTGAAAGGCGTCTACCGTCTCGCGCTCGGCGGCACGGCGGTGGGCACCGGCATCAACTCGGCGCCCGGCTTCGCCGAGGCAGCTGCGGCCGAGATCGCCAGGCTCACAGGCCTGCCGTTCGTCAGCGCACCGAACAAGTTCACGGTGCAGGGCGCTCACGACGCTCTGGTACAGCTTTCCGGCACACTACGCACAATGGCAGTGTCACTCTACAAGATCGCCAACGACATCCGACTAATGTCCTGCGGCCCGCGAGCTGGCTTCGCCGAGCTAGTGATCCCGGAGAACGAGCCAGGCTCGTCGATCATGCCGGGCAAGGTGAACCCGACCCAGGCCGAGGCATTGGCGATGATCGCCGTCCAAGTGATGGCGAACGACGTGGCAGTGGGCTTCGGCGGCGCCGGCGGCTACCTGGAGATGAACGTCTACAAGCCCCTGATCATCTTCAACGTTGCCCACTCCATCACGATCATAACGGACGGTTGCACGAACTTCCGCAAGTTCCTGGTCGAAGGGACGAAGCCGAATCTTAAGAAGATCAAGGAGAATGTGGATCGCTCTCTCATGCTCGTGACTGCGCTCGTTCCGGTCATTGGCTACGACAAGGCGTCGAAGATTGCGCACTACGCGATGGACAACGACCTCACGCTGAGGGCCGCCGCGCTCAAGCTTGGCTTTGTGACGGAGGGCGATTTCGACCGCGTCGTCGATCCAACGAAGATGATCAAATCGTACGTCGCGACTGCCAAGTAGTGGAAGATCCCGGGTTCTGACTCAAACGAAAGCAAGGTAATCAACATGACTAGCACTGGCAAGCCCGGAATCGAATTGCTCCACGATCCATCGCTTAGCAAGTCGGCCGCCTTCACCGAGGCTGATTTCTGAGTTCATAAAGAACTTATCATTAGTTATGTATTATAAATGTCGCGATATATAACTTCTAGGTTACTATGCCAATACTGGCAGATCCCCCCCAAACTCCTGCAACCCGGAGAGCAGCCACTCACAACTCGGGTGCTCCTGATACCAATTACTGCGCTGGAGTAGATCTGCTAGAACATCTGTCTTCTAAGTGTGGACTCCCGCTCCAACAGCTCCATCCAATGTTTCTAATTCCCAATGTTTCCAACAAAGCGGGGCATCTGCCTTGCCCTCAAAGGTAACCCCGATGAATGGAAAAGATTGAGTTCGTGCACAGTAACAGCACAGAGATACCAGCGCTTTACTTCGTCCTGAAAGGTTGGTCAAAGAGCTAAAGGTGCTGAAGTCCTTTTTCCGGGGATCGCGCGAAAAATTGGAACCTGCGCTCAGTCAAGGGCAGCGAGTCTTCTTGAAGGCGGCCCCGGCGATTTCCCGCCGCGCGGTTGAAACCTCGGAGTCCTCAGACGCTCAGGACCGGGATGTGCGACTCCCGAATGATCCCATAGCCGTTCCCGTTGTCCCCCAAGTGGCCGCGAACAGGACTGTGTCCGATGACCAGGAGGTCACTCTTGGCTTGCTCTGCAGCTCGGTTCAACAGCGCATGCACATCGCCGCTATCAATGATTACTTTTGCCTTGGTGCCCACATCCTGCTGAAGCTTGGCAATCTCCGTGGCGGCGTAGCCGACGAGCGCCTCCTTCCACTCGGGAAGGACATGGGATCCTCCAGGGCCATAAATTTCCACGCTGGCGGTGACATGAACAAGCGTGAGCCGCGCGCCAAACTCAGCGGCCAACTGCGCGGCCCGCGACACGGTATTGCGGCTGTGATGGCTCAAATCAACCGCACAAAGAACATTGCGGATGGTGAACTCGCGCTTTGGTGCTTCTTCCGGTTGAGTGTCGGTCCAAACCGGGCAATCGCTGTCGTGTAGCACTTTGGCCGCTACGGAGCCCAGCAAAAATCGGTAGAACGCCCCACGGCCATGCGTCGACATCACGATCATGTCGACGTTCTGGTCGCGAGCCGTCTGCGTGATGGCGCGTGCCGGATCGCCTTTGAGCAACAAACGTTTGACGGCAATCGCATCCAGCTCCGACTGCAACGATTGGTCCAGGTCCGTCTGAGCCCGCTTGATGACTTCCGCCTGCAAGTCCCGAGCCATGAGCTCGTGCCCACTCTCCAGTACACCTGCGGGGTAGCTCAGTGGCGTCACCACATGCAGCAGTATGATCTCGGAATGAAAATGGCGAGCCAAAAACGCGGCTTGATGAACCACTCGCAACTGAATATTCGGCAAGTCAACCGGAAGAAGAATCTTATTCATTAGCATTTCCATTCTGGAATCTTATCCCTCGCAAAATGCTAGCCCAAGACGAAATCCGGTGACGGAAAAAATCGGATGAGGAATCCCGAAGCGCAGACGGTTATGGTCATTACACATTCATCCATCCTTCCAACACTTCATCGCAGCAGGGGCATGCGCGGGCACATTGACCTGATGCCTCCTACGCTCCGGGATTGCGCCAATCGCCGTCAGAACCGATGAGCGCGTCAGCCTGTTTCGGCCCCCAGCTGTGGCGCTTGTACGGGCGAGCCCGGTTGTGGGTCTTTAGGACGGAATCGACCACCGCCCAGGCGGCCTCAACCGCGTCCTCTCGGGTGAAAAGCGCTCCGTCGCCTGCCATGGCGTCGCCCAAGAGACGCTCGTACGGTGTTTCTTCTCCCGGCTGTTCTTCGACCAAGTAGAGTTCTCGCTGGTCGCCGACGAATTCCTTGCCTGGTAGCTTGACGCGAGCAGCGAGGGCGATGGCCGAGCTGGGGGAGAGGCGGAAGCGCAAGTAGTTTGCCCGGCCGGTCGTTGGCGCTGAGTCGGCAAAAAGCCTCTGCGGGGGCGGCTTCAGCTCCACGAGGAACTCGGTCGCGGTGTCGGCTAGGTATTTGCCGGAGCGCAGGTACCACGGCACTCCCTCCCAGCGCCACGAGTCGATGAAGAGCCGCAGGGCGCAGAAAGTTTCGACGTCGGAGTTCTTCGCTACGTTTGGCTCCTTCCTGTAGCCAGCGTACTGACCGCGCACCAAATCGTTGGATTTTAGAGGACGCATGGCTTGAAAAACTTTCGTTTTCTCATTGTGGACGGCGCCAAAGTCCCTATCGGCCGGCGGCTCCATGGCAAGGAGAGCGACGACCTGGAAGAGGTGGT
>PMES01000037.1 GCA_003154775.1 Acidobacteriota bacterium
GCGGGTGCGGCGGCTGGCGCGGCTTGCGGTTGTTTCTGTTCCTCTGACATACCTTCCTACCTTTCCAAAATGGCTCCGGGCCTAGGCAGCGGAGCTCCAAACCAAACTCAAACGTTGCCGGCGGCGCGTCGCAGCGCTCACCGGCAGGAATATCCCCGGCCAGCGATTACTTGCTGGAAGCGGACTGCTCGGCCGGCGCTGCTGCCGTCGAACGGCGGGGACGCCGCGCGGCGCGCTGTTCGCGCTTCTGCGCCAGCTTTTTCTGGCGCTTCAAATCCTCGTCAAGCCGCACGGTCTGGTACTTGATGACCGCGTCCTGCACGCCCAGCCGGCGCTCCAGTTCGTGCACCAGCTCGCCGTGATTCGTGCGCACCTGCTGGTACAGGTAAATTCCTTCGCGGTGCTTCATCACCTTGTAGGCCAGCTTCCGCGTCCCCCAGTTCTCCGCCTTCTCGATCTTCCCGCCCTTTTCGGCGCAAGCGTGCTCAATCATAGTGAGCACCTTCTTGATTTCCTCTTCCGGGGTGGCCGGGCGGACAATGAAGATCAGATCGTACAAACGCTCTTCCATGATGACCTCGTTTTTCTTCTTCTCGAATTCACCCGATCGCGAGATCGGTCACTTCTCTTCCGCCGGCGGCACCCGCCGATTGAACTTGTTCATGGCCGCCGCGATGCCTTGCGTCAGCAGCAGCTCCACCGCATCGCCCGCCTCCGCCACCATCTCCGCGGCCACTTCCAGATCGGCCTTTTTCATCGGCCGCAAAACATACGCCGTCAGATCGCTCACCGGATGATCGGGCCCGCAACCCAGCCGCAGCCTCGCAAATTCCGGCGTGCCCACGGCGCTGGTCACGCTCTTCGCGCCATTGTGCGTTCCCGGGCTGCCGCGTTCCCCGATGCGAATCATGCCCCACGGCAGATCGCGCTCGTCGAACAGAACCAGCAGGTCCGCGGGCTCCAGTTCGTACTTCTCCAGCAGCTCGCGAACCGAAATGCCGCTCAGGTTCATGTACGTCTGCGGCTTGGCCAGGATCACTTCCTCCCCGGCAACTTTCCCGCGCCCCACCAGGGCCTTGCCTTCCGGCCGCTCCACGTGGATGGACGCGCGATTCGCTATTTCGTCCACCGCCAGAAAACCCAGGTTATGCGGCGTCCACTGATATTCCGGGCCAGGATTGCCAAGGCCGACAATGAGCCGCATGGTGTGTCGCGCGAAGCCGTCCAAACAGAGTTACTTCTTCTTCTCCTGTTTTTCGGCGGGCTCGGCGCCTTCCTCGCCTTCCACTTCTTTCTTGCCCTTCTTGATGACTTCCGGCTCCGCCGGGACCTCGGCCACAACCGCCGCCGCCTCCACGGGCTTCTCTTCCTCGACGCGCAGCGCCACCACGTGCGCCAGCACGCTATTGCCATCGGTGAGCAGCTTGAGCTTGGTCTTGTCGATCGGCAGCTCGTTGGCGCGCAGGCTCTGGTTCAGCATCAGTCCGCTGACGTCCATCCTGAACTCCGTCGGGATGTCCGCGGGCAAGCATTCCACTTCCACTTCGCGCGTCACCACTTCGTAAACGCCGCCCTGCACCTTCACGCCCGAGGGCTCACCGAACGTGTGCACCGGCACCTTCACCTTCATGCGCACGTCCATCGCCACGCGCAGCAGATCCACGTGCAGCAGCTTCCCGCTGACGGGATCCACCTGCCAATCCTTCACGATGGCGGGTTCCTTCTTCCCGGCAAAGTCCACCTCGAATATTGTGTTATGGCCGGACTCCGACCTGAGGATGGCCGTCAACTGTTTGGTGTTCACGGCCAGCGAGAGGGGTCCTCCCTTTCCGCCGTAAAGAGTTGCGGGCACGTGTCCGGTTACGCGCAAGCGGCGCGCTTCGTTCTTGCCCCGTTCGGTGCGGGGCGCCCCTTCGACGATAATCTGAGCCATGGCTGCTTTCCCTTCCTGGAATCTCCTCCGGCGTTATTCCCCGCCGGAAAAGCTCAAATAAACAGCTCGCTGATGGATGTTTCCTCGTGAATCGAACGAATGCCGCGCGCGAGCAAATCCGCGACACTCAGGATGGTTACATTCTTCAGCTTCTTGGCGGCTTCCGAAAGCGGCACGGAATCGGTCGCCACCACTTCGGTAATTCGCGAATTCTCAATCCGTTCGACGGCCGGGCCGGAAAACACGGCATGCGTGCAAGCCGCAAAAACCTGCGTCGCGCCTTCGCGCAGCAGCGCTTCGGCGGTCTTCACCAGCGTACCGGCAGTATCGATGATGTCATCCACGATCAGGGTGCTACGCCCCTTCACGTCGCCGATCAGGTTCATCACTTCGGTGACATCCAGGTCCACGCGGCGCTTATCCACGATCGCCAGGGGCGCACCCAGCTTTTTCGCAAACGCCCGCGCGCGTTCCACGCCGCCCGCGTCGGGCGAGACCACCGTCAAGTTCGGCAGCTTCTTGTGGCGGAAATAATCCAGCAGCACCGGCGAGCCGTACAGGTGATCCACCGGCACGTCGAAATAGCCTTGAATCTGCGGTGCGTGAAGGTCCAGGGTGAGCGCGCGGCTCGCTCCCGCAGTTTCCAGCAGGTCGGCCACCAGCTTCGCGGATATCGGAACGCGCGGCTTGTCCTTGCGGTCCTGGCGCGCGTAGCAGTAATACGGCAGCACCGCGGTGATGCGCCACGCCGAAGCGCGCTTAAACGCATCAATCATCAGCAATAGCTCGAGCAGGTGGTTGTCCACCGGGTAGCAGCACGGCTGCACCACAAACACATCGGCGCCCCGCACATTCTCGAGCACCTGAAAATAAATCTCGCCGTCGCTGAACCGCCCAAGCAGCGCCTGGCCCAGCGGCACATCCAAGTGCTTGCAGATCGCCTCGGCCAGCGCCGGATTGGCGGTCCCCGCAAAAATTTTGAATCGCTCGTCGTTCACGCCGCGCTCACTCCGGTCACCGCTCTGCGGTGACGCGTCTGACGGAAAATGGCCCGGACTGGGCAATGTGCAATAAGGAATGGGAAGTCAGAAAGCGGAGCAACGCTGCGGATCAACCGGCCCAGGCGCCTTTCGTCAAGCGCTGATACCTGGCCCGCGAGAGTGTCTCGCAGACGAAGGCCTGGTCGCGCGGAAACCCGACAACGGCTCGGCGCGCCTTTGCTGGGCTCGGGAACACTCCAAACACCGCCGAACCGCTACCCGCCAGCAAGGCTTCTGACGCCCCTCCACGGAGCAACGCCCGCTTGATTTGCGCAAGCCGGGGATGACGCTGGAAGACCGCCACTTCAAAATCGTTCCAGAGGCTCTCTTCCTGCGCGCTCCAACACAGAGCACAGAACCTAAACAGTTTATGGTTCGCCGCCGATTTTGTCAACGAAGCCAGGTCCGGCGCATGCAGCCAGCGGTAGGCATCCGGCGTCGGCACGTGGATCTCTTTCGGCGAAACGATCAGCAGCGTACGCCTCTCCAGGTCCGGCAGAGGATAGATTTCATCGCCCTTGCTTACGCCCAGCGCGCGCCCTCCAAACAGAAAGAACGGCACATCGGCGCCAAGTTCCGCGGCGATTTTCAGCAGCCGCACCGGCTCGATGCGCTTGCGCGTGAATTGCAGGTACCCGAGCAGCGCCGCCGCGGCGTCGCTCGACCCGCCTCCCAGCCCGCGCCCCGCAGGGATATTTTTCCACAGTGTAATCTCGACGCCCGCGCGGATCTTCAGTTCTCGCCGCAGGGCATCCGCTGCGCGGTACACCAAATTCTTCTCCGCGCTCTCCCGGGAAAGAACCTCGTTCCCGCGGATCAGCAGCGAAATCTCCGCTTGGCGGGAAGGCCGGAAGCGCAGTGTGTCGTGGAGGGAAATCGTCTGAAATATGGTGCGCAGTTCGTGGTAGCCATCGGCGCGTTTGCCGAGGATTTCAAGACGCAGATTGATCTTTGCGTACGCCGGAATACGGACTTCGCGCATGCGATTGTCTCAGGGTTTCGAATCGGCCACGGGCGACTTCTGCGCCACGCGGTGCTTCACCTGGCCCAGTTTTTTTTCGAGTTCCGCGACTTTGTCGCTCTCCAGATCGGCGGGAAGCGAGCGCCGCCATTCCTCCAGCGACTTCTCCCATTCCGCTGCCGCCAGATCCAGGCGCCCCTGCTTGGCGTAAACGTCGCCGAGATGGGTGCGGATCGTGGGGTCGTGGGGCTCGCGCTCCGCAGCCTTGCGCAACGCCGCCTCGGCATCCTCGATCTTGTTCTGCTTGAAGTAAGTCCACCCCAGGCTGTCGAGATATGCGCCGTTGAACGGCTCCTGATCCAGAGCGCGCTGGATCATGTCGCGCGCTTCTTCGAGGCGCATGCCGCGATCGGCCAGCATGTAGCCGAAATAGTTGAGCGCTTCGGGATTCTTGGGATTCACCGTCAGCACTTTCTTGAATTGCTCTTCGGCCTTGTCGTACTGCTTCTGGCGCTCATAAATCGCGCCCAGCAGGAACCACGTCATCTCATTCTCGCGCGGCTCGCCCGGAAGCGCCTCGGCCTTGCGCGCCATCTCTTCCGCTTCCTGGTAGCGGTGGCTGCGTTCGTAGATCTGCGAAATGTTCAAATACAGCTCGCGATCGGCGGCCGTGCCCTTCAAATTCGCCTGCAGCAGCTTCGCGCCCTCGTCGGCTTGCTGGTTTTCGCCGAGCAGCAAGGCATAAGTGGCCCGCACGGCCGCGTCATTCGGATATTTCGCCAGCGCTTCTTTTCCGGTCTGCAGCGCCTTGGGCAAATCCTTCGCCTGCCGGTAGGTTTCCATGATCAGCATGCGCGCGCGGCGGTCTTCCTCTTCGCCCAAGTGGCCCAGTTCCTGGAAAGTGTAGATGGCCGCTTGATAGTTATTCGTATCGCGGTAGAGTCCGCCGAGTTGCTGGTAAAGTATGGCCAGCTCGCGGCGACGCGAAGAAAGCACCGTGGACTGCGTCTTGACGCCGGTTACGGCGTCGGAAAGCACGCGGATGGCATCCTCAAAGCGGCCCTGCGCTTCGTAGATCATCGCCTCGTTGTACATCACCTCGACGGTGCCGGGGGCGTACTGCCGGGCCTTGACGATGCTTTCTTCCGCCTTATCCAACTGATGCAGTTCGCGGTAAATCTGCGCCATCCGCAGGTACACGTCCGCGTCATCGGGCATCAGATCGGCCAGCTTCTGATACACCGAAAGTGCATCGGGATATTTCTCCTCGGAAAGAAGCGTCTGGCCCAGGCCGCGCAGATGACCAAGCTCCGAGGGATCGAGATCTACCGCCTTGCGGTAAGCCTTTTCGGCCTTGCCGTATTCGTGCGTTTGCGTGAACGCATCGCCAAGAAGATCGTCGAGCGTTGCGGAAGGCGAACGGGCAATCATGCCCTCCAGAAGCGAAATCGCCTCTTCGGATTTGTTCTCGTCCAGGTAGAGCTGCGTAAGCTGCTCGACGGCCGCTTCATTCTCCGGGTCATCCTTCAACATGCCGAGCAGCACCTTTTCGGCTTTGTCCGGCTCGTTGTGCAGGCGGTAGAGACGCGCCAGCCACAAGGCGGCTTCCTGATCCGTCGAATCCAGGCGGTGGACCTCGCTGTATTCCGATATGGCTTTACTCACCATTTCTGTTTGCACGCCGGAGCCGTTGATATCGCCGAGGCTGCGCAGGTAGATGCGCGCCAGCAGGCGGTGCGTGGCCAGATTGTTCGGATCGCGCTTCAGGATTTCGTTGGCTTCCACCATCGCGTCATGCACGCGCTGCGCCTTCCAGTACATCTCCGCCAGGCGCTCGCCGATGATCGGGGATTGCGGGTCGATGGCGTAGGCCTTCTTGTAGGCCTCGATGGCTTTGCTGGCCAATTCGTTTTGGCTGGTCAGCTCAAACTGCTGCTCGTAAATATGCCCAAGCGCGAAATTGTAGTAAGCCTCGGCGCGCGGGGGGAGTTTTTCCTGGGCGGGCGGAGCCGATGGGGAGGGTGACTGCGCCAGCGCTGCCACGCCGCTGAGGGCGGCGACAAGAAGGGTGAAGACAATTCGGTTGAGCTTCATAGAAAGTCCTGGAGAAGTCAGTATCCCATGCGGGAGAAACGCGGTCAAAAGCGAAAAGGCGGGCGTTTCGATGGCCGGCAGCAGGACCCAGAAGTGAGATGCGGGGGGGGGGCAAAAAAGGGTTGAGGAGGGGTTGCCTTCCTACCGTATTTCTGCAATAATCGAAATATGAGGAAGCCCGATCTCCTGCTCGTCACCCGATGCGCCGACCGCTTTGCCGCTCTCGGCGCCGAGCCGCGCCTGCAGATTGTGCGTTTACTCCTCTCCGCGCACCCTACCGGGATGGTCGCCGGCGAGGTGCAGGAGGAGCTGGGGATTCCCGCGTCCACCTTGTCGCACCACCTGGAAAAGTTGCGGCAAGTCGGTTTGGTTTCGGTGCGCCGCGCCGGCACCTTCCTCTGGTACACGGCGAACACGGATGCGCTTCGCGAGGTCCTGGGATTTTTGTACGAGGAATGCTGCACGCGCAATCGCGCCGTCTCCGCGGAATCGATTGTGCAAATTTCAAGATAAAAGGAAGGTAATGTCATGAGCAACATTCAGGATGCAGTGAAGAAAAAATACGGCGCGGCGGCAAAACAGGTAGCTGCGGGAAAAACCGCGTGCTGCGGAGGTGGCGCGGAATTGAGCGGCTGCGATCCCATCACGCGCAATTTGTACGACGCGTCGGAAAAGGCGGCGCTGCCCGCGGACGCCGTGGCGGCTTCGCTCGGCTGCGGCAATCCCACCGCCCTGGCGCAATTGCAACCGGGAGAAACGGTGCTGGATCTGGGCTCCGGTGGCGGCATCGATGTGCTGCTTTCGGCCAGGCGCGTCGGTCCCACCGGCAAAGCCTATGGCCTGGACATGACCGACGAGATGCTCGCGCTGGCTCGCGAAAACCAGAAAAAGGCCGGAGCGCAGAACGTGGAATTCTTGAAAGGCACCATCGAGAACATTCCTCTGCCGGACAACACCGTGGACGTCATCATCTCCAATTGCGTGATCAATCTCTCCGGAGACAAGGACCGCGTCCTGTGCGAGGCCTTCCGCGTCTTGAAACCCGGCGGGCGCCTCGCTGTCTCCGATGTGGTCATTCGCGGCGAAGTGCCTTCTTCCGTCCGCAAGAGCATGGAGCTATGGGTTGGCTGCATTGCCGGCGCGCTCCAGGAGTCGGAATATTGCCAGAAATTGACCGCCGCCGGGTTCGAGTCCATCGGTGTCGAGCCCACTCGCGTCTACAAAGTCGAAGAGGCCCGCGAACTTCTCGAAGCCGCCGGGCTCAATGCCGATACGGTTGGCCCGCAGATTGACGGCAAATTCATCAGCGCATTCATCCGCGCGCGCAAGCCCGCGGCCGGTTCCTCCGACAAACCGTCCTGCTGCAATTAGGGAGCATCCTGAATGCAACCGCCCTTCAATGTTTTATTCCTGTGCACGGGAAATTCCGCGCGGTCCATCCTGGCCGAGGCCATTCTCAATCAGCGGAAAGGCGCGAATTTCCGCGCCTTCAGCGCCGGCAGCCATCCCACGGGACGCGTCCATCCATACGCCCTGCAGCAGCTCGAAGCCGCGGGCCTGCCCACCGCCGGATTGCGCAGCAAGAGCTGGGACGAATTCGCCAAGCCCGGCTCGCCCAAAATGCATTTTGTCTTTACGGTTTGCGACAACGCCGCGAAGGAAACCTGCCCCGTCTGGCCCGGCCAGCCCATCACTGCGCACTGGGGCATTCCCGATCCCGCCGCCGTCGCGGGCACGGCGGAACAGATCGCGCGGGCCTTTCGCGATGCGTACGTCGCGCTGGACCGCCGCATCGGCCTGTTCCTCAGCCTGCCGCTCCCGGTTCTTGGACAAATGGCGATTCAAAAAGAAATTGACCGCATTGGCCATCAGTGATAACGCTGCACGCGGATAATGGCGTGCTTCGACTCGCAGCAACTAGTAGAGAGTGCCTGTTCGAGCAGCTTCGGGTGGGCTATGAAGGGGTTTACAGATGAAGGCGAATGGCCGTCTCAGCTTTCTGGATCGTTATCTAACCGGCTGGATCTTTACAGCGATGCTCGTGGGAGTCGTACTGGGATGGATTGTCCCCGGAGTCGTGCCGTTCCTGAATCGCTTCAGCATCGGTACAACGTCGATTCCGATTGCCGTGGGACTGATCCTGATGATGTACCCGCCGTTCACGAAGGTGCGGTACGAGGAGTTGCACGAAGTCTTCCGCAATAAGCGCGTGCTCGGTCTATCACTCGTGCAGAACTGGATCATAGGCCCGATCTTGATGTTCATTCTGGCGCTAGTGTTCCTGCGCGCATACCCCGAATACATGGCGGGACTCATCATGATCGGTCTCGCCCGCTGTATTGCGATGGTCATCGTCTGGAACGAGTTGGCCAAGGGCGATACGCAATATGCTGCTGGCCTGGTGGCCTTTAATTCTCTGTTCCAGGTGTTCTTCTATTCCCTATACGCCTGGGTTTTCATTACGGTCCTTCCCGCCAAACTCGGACTTCACGGTGCCGTTGTCAATGTTTCAATCGCGCAGATTGCGAAGAGTGTATTCATCTATCTGGGCATTCCGTTTCTTGCGGGATTCGTGACTCGCACGGTGCTGATTCGCGCTAAAGGCCGCGAGTGGTACCAACGGAATTTCGTCCCCCGCGTAAGCCCGCTGACCTTGATCGCCCTGCTGTTCACGATTGTGGTGATGTTCTCGTTAAAGGGCGAGTATATCGTGCGCCTGCCCCTTGACGTCCTGCGGATCGCAGTGCCGTTATTGATCTACTTCGTGGTGATGTTCCTGGTGTCCTTTTATATGGGCAAGAAACTGGGCGCGGGCTACTCCAAGACGACCACGCTGGCATTCACCGCTGCCTCCAATAACTTTGAACTGGCGATCGCAGTCGCTGTCTCGGTTTTTGGCATTAACTCTGGAGCTGCGTTCGCGGCCGTCATCGGACCCTTGGTCGAGGTGCCCGTGATGATCGCGCTGGTCAACGTGGCACTCTACTTCCGGCGCACTGTCTTTCAAAACACACAACCAATAGATATTGAGCCAGTTCGCCTGCCGACCGCACACCAGTGACAAGAGAGTGACATGATAATCACGAGGGAAAGCGACGATCTCGGTTCCGCCCTCCCCGATTAGCCAATTCTCAGTGCAGGAAGTGCCGCATGCTCGTAAACACCATGGCCAATCCGAGCCGGTCAGCCGCGGCAATCACATCCACATCCTTGATCGAACCGCCCGGCTGAATCACCGCTGTGGCGCCCGCCTTGGCCGCTTCCTCCACTCCATCCGGAAACGGGAAGAACGCATCGGAAGCCGCCACGCTGCCCTGCAGCGATTTTTGTGCCTTGGCCACGGCGATTTTCACGGAGTCCACGCGGCTCATCTGGCCGGCGCCCACACCCAGCGTCGCGCCCTCCTTCGCAAACACAATCGCGTTGGACTTCACGTGCTTGCAGACTTTCCAGGCGAATCGCAAATCCGCCAGCTCTTTTTCGGTCGGAGCGCGCTTGGTGGCCACCTTCAATTCCCCGCCCTGCAAACTGCCCAGGTCCGGCTGCTGCACCAGCACGCCGCCCAGAATGCGCTTCAACTGCAGTTCCTTGTCGTGCTCAAACCCGCCTTGCGGCAGAACCAGCAGGCGCAGGTTTTTCTTGGCGGCGAAAATCTCCAGCGCGCGATTCGCAAAGCCCGGGGCAACGATACATTCCACGAACAACTTGGCCACTTGCTCCGCGGTCACCACGTCCACAATGTGATTGAACGCCAGCACCCCGCCAAACGACGAAACGGGATCACAAGCGTACGCCTTCACGTAAGCATCCAGCAGCGATTTCTGCTCCGCCGCGCCGCAGGGATTGTTGTGCTTGATGATCACCGCCGCTGGCCCCTCGAATTCCGCCACCAGGCTGCGCGCCGCTTCCAGGTCAACGTAGTTGTTGTAGGAGAGCTCTTTGCCCTGCAGTTGCTTCGCCGCAGCTAATCCTTCCGGGGGCCGTCCGGCGGGCACATACAAAGCCGCCGCCTGGTGGGGGTTTTCGCCGTAGCGAAGTTCCTGCTTGCGCCGCAGCGCCAGATGCACGCGCTCAGGCAGCTTGGCCCGCGGCGCAACTTCGAGTTTCCCGCCAAGATCGGTGAGCCGCTCGAGTTCCGTGGTGATCAGGCCATCGTACCGGGAAGTCGTCGCAAACACCTTTCGCGCCAGCTCGATTCGTGTCGCCAGCGTCGTATCGCCGGAAGTCTCCAGTTCGCTGGCCACGCGTTCGTAGTCCGCGGGATCTGTTACAACGGCCACACTTTCAAAATTTTTCCCCGCCGATCGCAGCATCGTCGGCCCGCCAATATCAATGTTCTCGATGAGCTCCTCGGCAGTGATGTAACCGCGCGCCGCCGTGGCCTCAAACGGATAGAGATTCACGACCACGAGATCGATCGGCGCGATCCCGTGTTCCTTTGCCTGCTTCTGATCTTCCGCATGATGGCGGCGGTAGAGCAGCCCGCCGTGCACTTTCGGATGCAGCGTTTTCACGCGCCCGCCCAGCATCTCGGGCCAGCCGGTGAACTCGGCAACGTCCTTGACGGGAATACCCTCTTTGCGCAACAGCTTTGCCGTGCCGCCGGTCGAGAGCAGCTCAATCTTCAGCGCCGCCAGCCGCCTGGCCAACTCCACGATGCCGGTCTTGTCGTATACGCTGAGCAGCGCGCGCTCCACGCCCATGTCATCCTCCGCTGATGAAAAGAACCTAGTGTGCTGTCCCGGAAGTTCATTGCATTTTTCATTAGGAGGCCGGGGCTTCAGCCCCGGCATAAAGCCCGTAGAATGAATTGGGCTTTAGCCCCTGAAGACTCTGAACTCTTGCACGATATTCTCGGGACACAACACTGGTAGTGTACGCGGAGCAACGGAGTTTCGGAAAGGTACCGCCTGTGGGAAAAATTATCACAAGCCGGAATTGACGCCGCGGGACTACGACTTCACGAGGGCTTTCAGCTTGACCTCGCCGTCCACCACTTCCACGACGTATTCGACGTCGCGGCAGTTCTTCTTTTCCTGGAGGTCCTTGGTCTTCTTGCGCACGAATTCCTTGAACCCGGCTTTGCTGAGTTTAGAGGTCTCTTCGCCGGCATTTTGTTTGGCTTGCAGAAAGGCCGAGTAGAGTTGGTCGACTTTCTCGGTTTCCTTCTCCGGTTCCGAACAGACCACGCGAAACGCCTGCGCTTCCGCGGCGCCCGCGGCAGGAACCGCCGCCGTCGGTTCGGGATGCGTCTTGGAGCGTTCGGCCTCGATGGCCTTCGCGGCGGCGCCAAAGTGGCGCTGGACTTTCCCCTCTTCGCGCTGCGCCAGACGTTTCCGGAAAACGTCTTTATATTTCGCGTACGTTTGCGCCAGGTTGTTGAAGCGGAAGCGCTGCCCGTATTTCATATCCCCGCCGCGTTCCGCGTAGCGCTTCGTCAGCAGCTCGATGCGCCATTCGATTTCGGTGGGCGGGCGTTTGCGGCCGCCTCCGAAGAAGGCGTCGTACTCGATCTTCAGTTGCCGGATATCGCGCTCAAGTTGCGCCAGATCTTCGTCGATGGTGGCCATGGAGCGAGTTCCCTCGAACCCCCATGCTAGGTGCGTAGCGCGCAAGCGTCAACCGGGAAGGACGGGGGCGCTGCGGATGAAACACCGGGCGCCAGGGCAACCTGCTGGCCTTCCGGGCAGCCGGCCGATTGCGGGCGCAATCCCCGCTGTGCTCAAATGTCGTCATGGCCTCGCGCACCAAGCCTGAGCTTTCCTCCGAGCAGGCATCTCTCCTCCGCCGTGTGCCCTCGGTGGATGAACTCCTTCTCCGCCCCGGCCTCGTATCACTCTGTCGCGAGGTGGAGCGCAGCTTCGTGGTGGAAACGACCCGCGAAGTTCTGGAAGGATTGCGGCGCTCGATCACATCTGGTGAAGCGCAAACCGATGCAGTTCTGAACCCCGCCGCCATCGAACAACGCATCGTGAATGCCATGCAGAAAGAATTCGCTCCGTCGCTGCAGCCGGTGATCAACGCTTCGGGCGTGATTCTGCACACGAATCTCGGCCGCGCCCCTCTTTCCGTGCAGGTTGTGGATGAAATACGCCGCACGGCCACGCAGTATTCAAATCTGGAATACGATCTGGAGGCTGGAGCACGCGGGAAACGCGACGTACACACCATGCGGCTGATCGAGCGGCTAACCGGTGCGCAATCGGCCATTGCGGTGAACAATTGCGCGGCAGCGGTGCTGCTGACTCTCGCGGCACTGGCGCGAAGCGGCGAGGTCATCGTCTCGCGCGGCGAACTGATCGAAATCGGCGATGGCTTCCGCATCCCGGAAATCATGGAGCAAAGCGGCGCGGTCTTGCGCGAGGTGGGCACGACGAACCGCACGCGCCTTGCCGACTACGAAAACGCTATCCACGAAAAAACGCGCCTGCTTCTCCGCGTGTATCCCTCGAATTTCACCGTGACCGGTTTCACGGAAAAGCCCGAAGTGGCGGACTTGATCGCGCTGGGTGCGCGCACGGGATTGCCCGTCGTCGAGGATCTGGGATCGGGATGTCTTGTCGATCTTTCCGCCGGCGGCATCACGCAGTCCACCGTGCGCGAAAGTATCGCGGCGGGATTTTCGCTGGTGCTCTTCAGCGCGGACAAATTGCTGGGCGGGCCGCAAGCCGGCATCATCGCCGGGAAAAAGGAGCTCGTCGCGAAGGTGCGGCGGCATCCGCTCTTCCGGGCCTTGCGCGTGGACAAACTGACCATTGCGGCGCTGGAGGTCACTCTGCGCGCGTATCTTCGCGGCGCGTGGAACGATATTCCCTCGCAACGCATGATCCGGCTGCCGCTCGAGGAAATCGCCGCGCGCACCAGGAAATTCCACGACGCGCTCCAGCCACAAGCCGCCGCTTCGGACGCCGCAATCGAAATCGCGGACGGCAGTTCGCTGATCGGCGGCGGCTCAACTCCCGCACAATCGTTGCCAACGAAAGTGCTACGCATCGCCAGCGCTCGTCATTCGGCAGCGCAACTCGAAGCGCGCTTGCGGCAAGCACCTGCTGGAATTCCCGTGATTGCGCGCATCGAGGATGATCGCCTGCTGCTCGACCTGCGCACGGTCTTTCCGGAGCAGGAGCCGGCGCTGTTGCAATCTCTGGTTGCCGCATTGCGTTAATTATCGCCATACTTTGCCCATGCTCTCTTTTCAAGTCGCCAAAAATCGTCTCCTGGATGTGCAAAAGCCGCTGCCTCGGCTGCGTCCTGGCTGGGCTCTGATTCGCGTGCGGCTCGCGGGAATCTGCAATACCGACGTCGAGATCCTGCGCGGCTATCACCAGTTTCGCGGCACGCCGGGGCATGAGTTTGTCGGCGAAGTCGTGAAGGTTGCGGGCGTCTCCGCCAAAACGCTAAAGCGCTGGATCGGGAAGCGCGTTGTGGGCGAGATCAATGTGGTCTGCTCCGCCTATGGCTTTAAGCCGGTGTGCGCATTCTGCCGGCGTGGGTTGAAGACGCATTGTGCCCGGCGTACGGTACTCGGCATCGTTGCGCATGACGGCGCGTTTGCGGAATATCTCGCCCTGCCGCTGGAAAACCTCCACGTCGTTCCGAAAAACGTGAGTGACGCGAAAGCCGTTTTCATCGAACCGCTCGCCGCCGCATGTCAGATCCTCACTCAGTTGAACATTCGCGAGTTTCCAACCGCCGCGGTCCTCGGCGACGGCAAGTTGGCCCAGCTCATCGCCCTCGTTTTGCAGGCCGCGGGCACGCGCGTCGTTCTTTATGGCAAGCACGCGAACAAGCTGGCCTACGCGCACAAGGCGCGAATCGCCACAAAGAAAGTTCGCGGCGACGCCAGCGATTTGCGGCGTGTGCACGAAAATTATCGTCTTGTCGTCGAAGCCACCGGCTCGCCCACTGGCTTGACTCTTGCGCAGCACATGACCGAGCCGCGCAGCACGCTGCTCCTGAAATCCACCTTCCACGGCGCGGCGCCCGTGGAAACCTGGCCCATCGTGGTAAAGGAAATCACCGTAGTCGGTTCGCGCTGCGGCCCCTTCGCCAAAGCCATCGCGCTGCTGCGCTCGGGCAAGGTGGACCCCACGCCGCTCATCTCGCGCACATACCCGCTGCAAGACGCACCCCAGGCCATCGCCTACGCGCAACGCTCCGGTGTCCTGAAGGTTCTGCTCGCCGCCCCATCACCTATTTAGCAGGACTTGCACCGGCAGGATGTTCCAAGACTCCAGGATTCGCTTAGGGGAGAGAGTCTACAGCCGGTTGATGCACGACGCGACGCACGCCGCGCCAAAGCCGTTATCAATGTTCACGACGGTCACGTTGGACGCGCACGAGTTCAGCATTCCCAGCAGCGCCGCCACGCCGCCAAAGCTCGCGCCATAGCCCGCGCTCGTCGGCACGGCAATCACCGGCACGCCGACAAGCCCGCCCACGACGCTCGGCAGCGCGCCTTCCATGCCCGCGATGCAAATAATCACGCGCGCTTCCGTCAAATGCTTCCGGTGCTCCAGCAGCCGGTGAATCCCCGCCACGCCCACGTCAAAGAGTTGCTCCACGCGGTTGCCCATCAACTGCGCCGTCAAAACCGCCTCCTCCGCCACGGGAATGTCGCTGGTGCCCGCGGAAACAACCAGGATCGTGCCCTTGCCGGTAATCTCGCGCGTGCGTTCGACGGTGATCACGCCGGATAGACGATGGAATTTCGCGCTGCGGCTGACGCGCTTCACGGCGGCAAACATTTTCGCGTCCGCACGCGTCACCAGCACATTGTTCCGCAACCCTTTGTGCTTCAGCATGGTGCGCGCAATTTCCGCCACCTGTGCCGGCGTCTTGCCCTTGCCAAAAATCACTTCGGCGTAGCCCTGCCGCAGCGCTCGATGGTGATCCACCTTGGCGAAGCCAATGTCCTCGAACGGCAGATGCTTCAGCCGCTCCAGCGCTGCTTCCGGCGAGAGCTTCCCGCCGCTCACGCTCTCCAGTAATTTGCGAACGTCGGATTCGTTCATAAACGGTTCTCGTGGCCCATACTATGGATTGGGCCAGCCCATAATCTTTCTAGCGGCTTGATTGTCCGCATACACCTGCCACTCCGCGATCAAGCCATCGCGCACGACAGCTCTCCACGCCGCCGGCACGCTCCAGTGATTTTCTTTCGGGAGTTTTCCTTCCGCCGCGTAAGTCGCTTCCGCCGTGCCAAACGACGCTACCACATCGCCGTGCGAAAAAACCTCCGCGTGCGACACGCGGTAATCCGGAAACATGTGAAAGTAGCTGGTCCACCCCTTGCGCATCGCTTCCCGGCCCTGGACGCGGTTCGCCAGTCCATCCACGAACACGTGATCTTCGGTCATCAGCGCGCAGAGTTGCTCCACATCCGCCGCGTTAATCCGTTCCATGAAGGCGAGTACAGCGTCGACTGGCGCGGTGCTCATCATAAAATGGCCTCGCTTCATCCGGAAGTCTAGCATAGCCGGCGGCGGCGAAGTTTCGCCGGCCTCGGCTTGACTTGCCGCCGGGGCGTTGCCAGACTGTTTGTATCCGCGCAAATTCCATGACTTCAGCCCAAACACAAACCATCATCGTTGGTGTGACCGGAGCAAGCGGCGCCATTTTCGCGCAAAAAACGCTGGCACTTCTGGAAGACGATCCGCGCGTCACGCGCGTGTACCTGGTCGTAACGGAAACCGGCCTGCGGCTCCTTGCCGAGGAACTCGAAATCACCTCCGGCGATTTGCGTCAGCTTCCCAGCCGCATTCTGGGGCGCGCCTCGCAAAAAATCGCAACCATCTCGAATAAAGATGTCGGCGCCTCCATCGCCTCCGGCAGCTACGATGTCCACGCCATGATTGTCGTGCCCTGCACCATGGGCGCGCTGGCGGCCATTGCCAACGGCGCCAGCGACGACCTCGTGGCCCGCTCGGCCGACGTCATGTTGAAAGAAAGCCGCAAGCTCATTCTCTGCGTGCGCGACACTCCGTTCAATCGCATCCACCTCGAAAACATGCTGCGGGCGCAGCAAGCCGGCGCGGTCATCATGCCGGTGGTACCGGCGTTTTATCACAAACCGAAAACGATTGACGATGTCGTCACGCAATATGTTTGCCGCGTCCTGGCGCACGCCGGGCTGCCGCAGGAAAAAATGTATCGCTGGACCGGCAGGGCGCCCGCAAAGAAAGCGGCGCCGTAGGCAGAGATGGCTGGCCGCATCCGCACAATCCTGGAAATGATCAAGTTTGAGCACTCGGTGTTTGCGTTGCCGTTTGCTCTCACCGGCGCGTTACTCGCCGCGCGTGCCAGGCAGCACGGCTGGCCCACGCTGCGTCAGATTCTGTGGATCGTGATCGCCATGGTGGCCGCGCGTTCCGCCGCCATGACCCTCAATCGCATCGCCGATCTCCGCTTCGACAAGGAGAATCCGCGCACGAAAATGCGCGCGTTGGCCACCGGCGCTCTCTCCGTTTCGTTTGCCTGGATGTTCACGCTCGCCGCCGTCGCGCTCTTTTTTGTGGCTGCATGGCAATTGAATCCGCTCGCACTGAAGCTCGCCCCCGCAGCCATCGCCATCCTGTTTTTCTATTCGTTCACGAAGCGCTTCACCACCTGGTCGCACCTCTTCCTGGGATTTGCGCTGGGGATTTCGCCGGCCGCGGCCTGGATTGCCATCACTGGAAGCCTCGATTGGCGCATGCTGATTTTGTGCGCCGCGGTCACCTTGTGGGTCGGCGGCTTTGACGTGCTGTACGCGTGCCAGGACATCGAATTCGACAAACAGGCCGGGCTGTTTTCCGTGCCCCAGCGCTTCGGCATCGCCGCCGCGCTGATGATCGCGCGCGTCATGCATGCGGGCGTGGTGCTTTTGTTGAGCTGGCTGGCAGCGAGTTTCGGCTTGCCGTGGCCAGCTTGGGCCGGGATCGTCGTCGTGGCCTCGCTGCTCGGCTACGAGCATTCGCTGGTGAAAGCGAATGATTTAAGCAAGCTGAACGCTGCGTTTTTCACCGTGAACGGCTATATTAGTATATTGTTTCTGCTGTTCTGGGGCGCCGCCGCAGCGGTTTGGCGCGTTTGAATTGTTCGCAACTTCTGAAATGGAAAATGGATGTAGCGGCCGCCTCCGCGTAGCCATCTTAATAAGCAGAGAATATCGTGGCCGAACTGAAACTCACTGACGCAAGCCTGAAACCCATCGCCGATAAGGTGCTGGCCGGCGAACGCCTCTCCTTTGACGATGGCGTGGCCCTCTACCGCACGCCCGATTTGCTGGCCGTCGGCTGGCTGGCCAATTTCATCCGCGAGAAGCGCCACGGCAACATCACCTATTACAACGTCAACCGGCACATCAATCCCACCAACGTCTGCGTGGCCCATTGCAAGCTCTGCGCGTTTGGACGCGATCCCGGCGCGCCCGGCGCGTACACCTTCACGCTCGAAGAAATGTACGAACGCGCCGAGCAGGGCGTGCGTGAAGGCGCCACCGAATTTCACATTGTCGGCGGCCTGCATCCCGATCTGCCTTTTGATTTCTTCCTGGAGCTGATCCGCGGCCTCAAGCAGCGCCACCCGCACGTGCATCTCAAAGCCTTCACCATGGTCGAGGTGCACTACTTCGCGCGCATCGCCAAGCTCACTGTCGATGAAACGCTCCAGAAAATGAAGGAAGCCGGCGTGGACTCTTGCCCCGGCGGCGGCGCGGAAATTTTCCATCCGCGCGTGCGCCGCATCATCTGCGATCACAAGGTCAGCGGGCGCATGTGGCTGAGCATGGCGAAAAAGGCGCATCGCCTGGGCCTGCCGTCCAACGCCACGATGCTTTATGGCCACGTGGAAACCGCGGAAGAGCGCGTGGATCATCTGGTGAAACTGCGCGAAGCTCAGGATGAAACCCACGGCTTCGTCGCCTTCATTCCGCTGGCGTTTCACCCGGACAACACGCCGCTCGCGCACATTCCGAAGCCCACGGGCTACGACGATCTGCGCAACATCGCGATCTCGCGCCTGCTGCTGGATAATTTCGACCACATCAAGGCCTACTGGGTCATGCTGACGCCGAGCATCGCGCAGATCGCCTTGCGTTTTGGCGCAAACGACATGGACGGCACCGTCGTCGAAGAAAAGATTTACCACGACGCCGGTGCGAAAACCGCCGAGTTCACTTCGCGCAGCGACTTGGAACGCCTAATCCGCGCCGCGGGGCGCATCCCCGTGGAGCGCGATACGCTCTACCGCCCCATCGACCGCGCGAAACTTCCCACCGTCGTCCCCGCCACCCCTTCGGGCCTTGTCGCGCTTTCCCTGAACATGTGAGCGTCATGAGCCGTATTGAGTGGCAAGCATTTGAAACTCAAGCCAAGTCCTTCTTCCAAGGTACTCTCCAGATTAAATTGCTGAGCCATATACCGGTCAAGTTGGATAGCGGCGAAATCCGCAAGTTTGATTTGGTTTCGCAGGACAACAACATAATCATCGAGTGTAAGAATTATTCCTGGAGGCCTCGTGGGCAGTTCCCAAACGGGAAAAACGCAGAGTTGGTGAATGCGATCACATATCTCAGGGGGGCCCCTGCCGCTCGTACGATTTTAGTTTTTAACGACAACGTTTATTGCAAGAAAAGCCTTGTTGAAGCCTTTGTCAAGAGAAATAGACTCAGACTGGATTCGATAGAAATTTGGAGAGCCACAGATGGTCGCTTTGAACAATATGCTGATTTCTCCGTGCTACCAAAGCGATCGACTCAGGAACAGACTACTGTCGACCGTGCCGTTAATTTTCTCCACGTCATGACAGCGAAGTCCGGCGCTAACCAGATCATGCCAATAGCCACGCTCGCAAGGCTCCTGGATGTTCCACCGGGTACGTTGAGAACGCTGGGCGAGCCAATCTGCGGTGAGCTCCGTAAATTGGGAATCCGAGCCTCAGTCGGCGATCAACATTTTGTTCTCACTTGAAAGATACTGGATTCAACACCATTCATGAATGGTGTTGAAGATTCCACACTGAGGCGGTATGCTTCTCCTGGGAGACACCGCCATGCGGAAACAATTCGTTCTCGATGAGCGCACCAACAAATTGCTCGAAGATCTCGCCTCTTACAACGGCGGAAACCGCAGCCTGATTGTACGTCAAGCGATTCAGGTCTACTCCGACATGGAAGACCGGCTCGACAAAATCGAAGCCGATCCCGCATTTCAAGTCATGATGGCCAAATCGGACGCGGACATCAAAGCGGGCCGCGTGATCCCGCACGAGGAAGTCGTGCGCATGTCTAAAGCAAAGGCTGCCAAAGGCAAAAAGCGGTGAAGTGGAAAGTCGTTTGGACTCGTTCCGCATGGGAAGTATTTGATGAACTCCCCGAATCCGAGCGCGACGAAATCCTTGGCCACCTGAACTACCTCACCCTATTTCCCCATATGTATCCCGTGCGCGCAAAGGGCCGCTTTCGCCGCCACCGCTGGTTCCTCGCGGGAAATTGGCTGGTCTACTATCGCGTTGCGGGTGACACCGTCTATATCCGCGGCCTCTGGCCCGCCCGAATTCCTTGAATGTAACTGCGTGGTAGCTATCGCCTGCCTCTCCCTGGCCGTATTCTTTGGTTTTCACGAATGGTAGGATGCTTCGGGCGCCCGGCGTCCCGCCCCCTTCAATTTGGCATGAACCTTTTCACTGGATACTTGAATCCAAGGAATAGGTCAAACGCCGTCAAATCAGAGACAGGAGAATCATTCATGCAACGCAAAGCTTCCGCAGTCTGGCAAGGCGATCTGAAATCCGGCAAAGGCTCCATTTCCACCGATAGCGGCACGCTGAAGAGCACCCAGTATTCCTTCAGCACGCGCTTTGAAAATGGCGTGGGCACAAATCCCGAAGAACTACTTGCGGCCGCGCACGCTGGCTGCTTCACCATGGCGCTTTCCGCGCAACTCGGCGGCGCGGGAATCACCGCAACGCGGCTGGAGACCACCTGTACGGTCACGCTGGAGAAGGTCGGCGAAGGTTTCTCCATCACCAAGAGCCATCTCGATCTCGTGGCGAACATTCCCGGCGCGGACAAAGCCAAGTTCGATGCCGCCGTGAAGGCCGCGGAAACCGGCTGCCCCGTCTCCAAGCTCTACAAGGCGGAAATCTCGGTGAATGCGCGGCTGATCTCCTGATCGCCGCCGCGTATTCCCCCGCAAAGCGAGTACAAAGCTGCGCACGATTCCCGTCCCAGGTGTATTTCTTGCAGGTATCGCCGTCTTTCTGATCGTGGCGTAGGTGCAAACCTCCGGCACGATCGAAATGGAAGAAGCATCGCTTGTGCATGACGACCATTTTTAATCGGGACTGCGACCGCCTGTTCGGCTTCTGCCGGGACGAATTTCTTCGCATTTTGTTGTCGTAAGATTTGCAACGGAATCATCAGAATTCTAGATTCATCATTTGCTGACAGGAGATAACCGATGAAAGCCATTCAGGTACACCAATTCGGGGGCCCCGAAGTCCTCGCGGTTCATGAAGTGCCCACACCCAAGCCCGGGCCCGGCGAAGTGCTCGTGCGCGTGCGTGCCGCGGGCGTCAATCCGTACGATACCTACATGCGCAACGGTGCATACCCGGTGAAACCCGCGCTGCCCTATACTCCCGGCTCCGACGCGGCGGGCACGATCGAGGCCGTCGGCGAGGGCGTCACCAAAGTAAAACCGGGCGACCGCGTCTACACCGCGACGACGCTCACCGGCGCTTATGCCGAATATGCGCTGGCGCGCGAGAACCAGGTCTACCCGCTGCCCGAAAAAATCTCGTTCCCGCAGGGCGCGGGGCTCTGGGTGCCCTACGGAACTGCCTATACGGCCTTGCGCCACCACGCCGATGCGCGCGCTGGCGAAACACTGCTCATCCACGGCGCCAGCGGCGGCGTGGGCATCGCCGCGGTGCAGTGGGCGCGTGCTTTGGGATTGACCGTGATCGGCACGGCTGGAACATTGCGCGGCCTGGAACTCGCGAAAAAAGAAGGCGCGCATCACGTCTTCGACCACACCAAAGCGGGCTATCCTGAAGACATCCTTAAAGCCACCGGCGGACGCGGTATCGATCTCATCCTCGAAATGCTGGCCAACGTGAATCTGGCCACCGATCTGAAGCTGCTGGCCTTCCGCGGGCGCGTCATCGTCATCGGCAACCGCGGCGAAATCACCATCAATCCTCGCGAGTTGATGGCGCGGCGCGCTTCCGTTCGCGGCTTTACGCTGTGGGCGGCCACCGAAGCGGAGTCCGCCGAAATTCACGCCGCCATCGCTGCCGGCCTCGGCAACGGCACTTTGCGCCCGATCGTTGGCAAGGAACTCCCGTTAAAGGACGCGCCGCAAGCCCACGTCGACGTCCTGGCCCCCGGCGCCTTCGGCAAGATCGTGCTTATTCCCTGATCGTCAGCTTTAGATGATGCCGAGGGCGTGAAGAACAATTCCCGCAATGGCGCCTCCGTAGGCCACGAAGCCCCGGCGCAGAAACTCGCGCGCAATCTCCTGCAATGTTCCCCGCTCTTTCATGTGTCCTTAGGCAGCGCTGGCTTTCCGCTTCCACCGGCCATAAAGAAACGATCCGATAAGCAAGGCGTAAAACGGCACGTATACCAATGCTTGCAAGAACGGATCAAACGTGAATACGCCCAGAATGCCGTAGCCAATCAACACGTTGTAGGAAAGGAATTGCAGCACCGTCAGCAGCAGCCACGCCGGATTGGGGTAGAAGCACAGCAGCGGCACGATCCACGTGAAGTACCACGAATATCCATTCGCGCTGAAGGCCAGGATCGTGCCGATCAGCAGATAGGCGGCGCGAGCGGGCTCCGCGCGTTTCCACGCCAGCCAAAGTGACAGCCCCCAACAAGCGCCGATTCCGACGAGCGGCGCGATTCTTGCCTTTCCGCCGGCGAGCCAGTCGATTACCGTGTACAAGCTGGCGTGGTAATTCTTCCAGGTCGCTTCGTAATAGGTCATGTTGGCGTGAAACATCCCCAGCGCATCCCAATACGGCGCGAGCACCGCAAGCATCGTCCCGCCCGCCACCGCCGCGGCCCACCAACCCGCGCGCTTCTCTGGCCAGCCTGCTTTGCGGATCCACACCGGGATCAGCAATGCCGGGAACGCTTTGGCCATCGCGGCGAGCGCTATCGGCACATTCGCCAGCACTTTGCAGTTCTTCACCAGCGCCAGCCCGCACACGATCCCCAAAATCGCCAGCGCATCGTTGTGCCCGCTCCCGGCAAACTCCACGATCACCAGCGGATTCCACGCATACACCGCCACGCGAAAATTGCGGTCGGGCTCCCGGCGGAACATCCACGCCAGCAGCAACAGCGCCAGCACATCCGCCGTGGCGAAGGGAACCTTGAACGCCGTGGGGCCGGGAAACAGCTTCCACGTCGCACGAAACACCCATTGCGAGGCCGGCGGGTAGATCGAAGGCATTTCGCGCGCCGGCATGACTTCATAGTATTTGTCCCACAGAGCGGCCATGCGCGGATCCTTCGGGACGGTGGAATAGGGATTCAAGCCATGCGCTTGCACTTTGCCGTCCCAGCGGTACCGCTGCAGATCGTCGGAAAGCGTCGGTTGCATCGGCCAGAGTGGCGCGCGAAATGCAATTGCCGCAAAAATCAGTAGAATGGTGGCAGTGCGCGAGGACCGTGTGCGCTCGATTCCGTACAAGGCAATCAAGTAGACTACGCCCGCGGCCAGCGCCAGTTCGATGAACGCAATCGCGTGATTTTTCAGGTAGTAGAGGCTGTGCATCCGCAGGTAGAACGCTTCCAGCAGCACGCCTGCCCCCAGCAGCCAGAGCACTTGCCGGCGGTTCGCTTGTTTTTCAGAAGTCATTTGGAGAGGCACGGATCTTGTTGAATTTCGCTCCATTTCTATTCGCCGCGTTGCAGCAAGGCCCGCTGAGCCACTACTGGCACAAGATCACGGACCGGACCTTCACCGGGGTGTACAACGCCAACGCTTTCGATCTGGCGATGATGATCCCCTACTTCATCGTGCTGTTCGTCCTGGCGTTCTACGGCCTGCACCGCTACGCCTTGATCTACGATTACTACGTCTACCGCAAAAACATTCCTGCCATTCCACCGCGCGTGGAAAACTGGCCCAAGGTTACCATACAGCTTCCCATCTTCAATGAGCGCTACGTCATCGAGCGCCTGGTCGACGCCGTTTCCCAGTTCGAGTATCCGCGCGAGTTGCTGGACATCCAGGTGCTCGACGACTCCAACGACGAAACCCGCGATGTCGCGCGCGCCTGCGTGGAACGCCATGCCGCCGCCGGCCTGCCGATCGAATACATTCACCGCACCAACCGCGAAGGCTTCAAGGCCGGAGCGCTGGAAAACGGCCTGAAAACATCGCGGGGCGAGTTTGTGGCCATTTTCGACGCGGACTTCATCCCCACGGCCGATTTTCTGCGCCGCACCATCCCGTATTTCCTGGCGCCCGGCAGTGGCGAAAACATCGGCATGGTGCAAACGCGCTGGACCTATCTCAACTCCGATTATTCCCTCCTCACCCGCGTCGAGACGATTCTCCTCGATGGCCACTTCGTCATCGAACACGGCGGGCGCTCGCGCCGCGGCACCTTCTTCAATTTTAACGGCACCGCCGGCGTGTGGCGCCGTGCGGCCATTGAAGCCGCCGGCGGCTGGGAACACGACACGCTGACCGAGGACACTGATCTCTCCTACCGCGCGCAGTTGAAGGGCTGGAAATTTCTTTATCTGCCGGACATCGAATGCGCCTCCGAACTTCCCGTGGACATGAATGGCTTCAAGGCGCAACAGGCGCGCTGGGCCAAGGGGCTGATCCAAACCGCGAAAAAAATCCTGCCCAGGGTGCTCCGCTCGGATGCGCCCTTCCACGTAAAATCCGAAGCGTTTTTCCACTTGACTGCCAACATTTCTTACCCGCTGATGGTTCTGCTCTCCACGATGCTTTTGCCCGCCATGATCGTGCGTTTCTATCAAGGCTGGTTCCAGATGCTGGTGATCGATCTGCCGTTGTTCCTCGCCTCCACCTGCTCCATCTCCAGTTTTTATCTTGCGGCGCAAAAGGAATTGCGCCCCAAGACGTGGCTGAAAACATTTTTGTACATGCCCTTCGTGATGGCCACCGGCATCGGCATCAGCGTGCGCAATGCCCAGGCAGTGCTCGAGGCCCTCGCCGGGAAAAAATCGGATTTTGCGCGCACGCCGAAATTCAGGATCGAAGGCAAGAGCGGCACCTTTGCCGCGAAAAAGTACAAAAACAAGGCCGGCTGGATGCCCTATTTTGAGGTCGGCCTCGGCCTATATTTCGCGCTCACCGTGGCCTACGCCATTCGCAACGAGAATTACGCCACCGTGCCGTTTCTGCTGTTGTTTGTCTGGGGCTATCTCTATACCGGCGTCATGTCCTTGAGCCAATCCTGGTTCGCGCATCTGCGCTTCGGCGTCAACGCACCGGAAATGCGCCCCGCTTCCACGGGCGCTCCTGGCTTCTGATGATCGCGCCACTTTCTCGATCTTGTCTTCGTAGGGGTCCAGCACTGCTGGACCCCATCTCGGCAACCTGTAAACACAATTGTCATTCCGAACCCGCGCTCTTTGCAGGTGAGGACCTCTGCGCCATCGCACGCCTTTTGTGCGATGAATCTGCTTTCCCGGCGGTACTATCCGCGTCCGCCGCGATTTCCGATTTAGCCCTCCACCCACGCTTCGCATGGATATACAATCCGCTTCGGTGCTTATCTCTAAGCGAAACTTTTTCATGGAGGGTTCATGCGCATCCGTCTTTTTTCCATCCTCCTGATTCTTCCTGCGGTCTCTCTTCTTCACGCGCAGACGCCGCAAATCTCCGAAGCCGGCAAAGCCTGCATCGAATGCCACTCCTCTTCCACTCCCGGCGTCGTGGAGCAGTGGCAATCGAGCGCGCACGCCAAAAAGGGCGTCGACTGTTATTCCTGCCATCAGGCAGACGCCAAGGACCCCGCGACGTTCGAGCATTACGGCTACAAAATCGCCGTGATCGTGACGCCGAACTATTGCGCGCGCTGCCACGCCGCCGAAGCCAAGCAGTTTGAAAAGAGCCATCACGCTGCCGCCGCGCAATTCATCGGCTCGCTGGACAACATGCTCGGCGAAATTGTGGAAGGAGGGCCGCGGCGAACAACGGTTGCCGCCAGTGCCACGGCAGCGAAGTGAAGTACCTCGGTGACGGGCGCTTCGATCCCGCCACCTGGCCCAACAGCGGCATTGGCCGCGTGAATCCCGACGGCAGCAAAGGCACCTGCGCCGCGTGCCACGGGCGGCATTCCTTTAGCTCAGCGCTGGCGCGGCAGCCGGAAAACTGCGGCAAATGCCATCTCGGCCCCGATCATCCGCAAATCGAGATTTACAACGAGTCCAAGCACGGCATCCAGTTCCGCGCCAACGTCGCCAAGATGAATCTCGACTCCAAATCCTGGATTGTCGGCAAGGATTATTCCGCCGCGCCCACCTGCGCCACCTGCCACATGTCCGCCACGTCGAATCAGGGCGTCACGCACGACGTCGGCGACCGCATCAGCATCACGCTGCGCCCGGTCATTTCCGTCAAACTCGATAATTGGGAGCACCGGCGCATTTCCATGCAGGACGTCTGTTCCAATTGCCACGCCACCGGCTGGATCAACAATTTCTACGCGCAGTACGAGGCCACCGTCGACCTCTACAACGAGAAATTCGCCAAGCCCGCCAAGTCCATCATGGACAAGCTGTACGCCGCGAAAAAACTCACGCCCACGCCATTCGACGAAAAGATCGAATGGACCTACTACGAACTGTGGCACCACCAGGGCCGCCGCGCGCGCATGGGCACGGCCATGATGGGCCCGGATTACGCGCAGTGGCACGGCTTCTACGAAGTAGCGAAAACCTTTTACACGGAATTCATTCCGGAGGCCGAACAGTTGATGCCGGGCGTAACCGCCGACGTCATGAAGTCCGATTTCCACAAATGGACCACCGGGCTATCTAAGGAAGAGTTGCAGCAGCAGATTGACTACTACAAGGACCGCTACAAACAGTAGCCGCCCGCCAGCAACCGATCACATCGGTGTGAAGGACTCCCCATACGCGGCTGGGCCATCATGGAAAAGAGCGTACTTGTCACCTGCGCCGCATTCCGCCGCATTCCGCCCTTGTCACGCTTCCCGCATGCGCGCACTCTAATAGGTATGAATCTATTCGTTCGCAGGCTGCGCCGGCACATCACCATCGAGGAGCTAGCCAACGCTGTCACGCACGGCCTGGGCCTGGCGCTGAGCATCGTGGGTTTCGTGGTTTTGCTGGTGTTCGCGGCGCTGCGCGGCACGCCCTGGCACATTGTAGCCTGCGCGATTTACGGCAGTACGCTGGTCTGTCTATACGCGGCTTCCACGCTTTACCATGCCATTCCTTCGCCGCGCTTCAAGCGCGCTCTGCGCATTTTCGATCACTCGGCGATCTACTTGCTGATTGCAGGCACGTACACACCCTTCCTGCTGGTGAATCTGCGCGGCGCGTGGGGCTGGTCGCTGTTCGGGGTGGTCTGGGGACTCGCGGTCGCCGGCATCGTCTTCAAATTCTGGTTTGTCGAGCGCTTCGGCTTCCTCTCGACTGCGGTTTATGTCGGCATGGGATGGCTGGTGGTGATTGCCGCCAAGCCCGTGTTTGCGCACATCACCGCGACGACGTTAGTTTTGCTACTCGCCGGCGGGCTGCTCTACACCGCGGGGATCATTTTTTACGCTTCCAAGCGCATCCCTTATGCCCACGCCATTTGGCACCTCTTCGTTCTTGGAGGCAGCACCTGCCACTACTTCGCCGTCTTGCGCTCCGTGCTCCCCGCTCATACCTGAGCGCGTATCCCCGCTACACCCATTCTCGGCTTTGGGCTTCCTTGCTCGTAACCCTTTGTTCTGAGGATCGGCGCGAGCCGGGCTTTCTCACGAGTGGCAGTTTATCCGTTGTTCACGTTCAGCAAAAAATCGTCATCCTGAGGCGATCCGCTGAGGATCGCCTCAGGATCTCATCCCTGGAATCATGAACAATGTCAGGATTGAGATCCTTCCGGGCGCAAACAACACGCCCCTCAGGATGACAGCGTATTGCAGTGCCTGAGTTACCGGCAAAATGTTATCTCGTGAGGAATACGGCTACTGCTTTTTGGCGGTGACTTCGAGCCAGTGTTGCAGGACCGGCAGAAACTCCGGTTGTACACCGAGGAAAACAACGCCGGCGCCCATGTTGGGCTGCGAGTAGATGATTCTGCCTTTCGTCTGAAAAACCATTTCGTCGGCCCAAATCTTCAGCAGAACCATGGTGTCCTTGGGGAAGGGATTCATCATGTCCAAGTAACACCCATACAGGCTCAATTCACTGACCCGCGAAGCGATGCGCACTTCCGATTTCTCTTCAAAGAGTTCGGCGCTGGCGAAAAACACATACCTCGGCGTGCGGCGGCGTTCGCGTTCCACTTTCCCTCCTTGGCTGGAGCTTTTCTATACTTCTATCCTAGCCCGGTTCCATGCCGCAATGCCGCGCGGTTGCCCAGAGCGCCACTGTCAAATCGTTCAGCCCCCTGCTCGCGACCTCTTGCTCTGTCCTCGACTCCACGTGTCACTCTAGTGCGGCTCCGCGTTTCCCAGCCCGCACTCTTTTCGGCTACAATTTCCCGTTCCCTCCATTGCCCTGAGGGATTTTGAGGTGGCCAAATGAGTGGTGTGTTCCGTCGTTTCCCAATGAATTTAGTGTGCGTGAGTGGCCGAAGCTGGCCCTGGCGCGTCAGCGCGATGCTCCTGCTGGCGATTTGCGCGCTGCCTACCGCAATGGCGCAACAGCGCCGCGAGCGCGAGCCCAACTCCGTCTACGCCGAACGCCGCGCCAAGCTTGCTTCCAATATCGATGGTCCCGTCGTGCTGCTCGGCTACACCGGCCGCGAAGAAGAGGCGCAGGCTTACATCTTCGCGCAGGATGAAAATTTTTATTACCTCACCGGCCACAATGAAGAGGAGGCCGCGCTGATCCTGCTGCCGCCCAATGGCAGCAGGGCCAAGAAAGGCGACTGGGAAGGGCCGCGCGAAATCTTTTTCCTTCCAGCAAAGAATCCAAGCAAAGAGAAGTGGAACGGCGTGCGCATGTCGCCCAGCGATCCGGGAATCGAGGCGCGCACGGGCTTTGCGCTGGTTAAAGAGCTGCCGGAATTGCGCGCCACGGTGGAACGCCTCGCCAAAATTTACCCTTCGTTCTACACCATTCTTCCCTACCAGCGTGAATTGGGCGGCTATCCTCACGAGAAGGAAGTCGTGGACTGGCTGAAGCTTGCCGCGCCTCAGGCGGCTCTCAAAGACATTCGCGCCAATATCAACGACCTCCGCGTCATCAAATCGCCCACTGAACTTTCCCTGCTGCGCCAGGCCATCAATCTCTCGCTCGATGCCCACTTTGAAGCGATGAAAATGATTCGGCCGGGCCTGTTCGAGTATCAGGTCGCGGCCAAGATGGAGTATGTCCACGAGATGGGAGGCGCGGAAGACGAAGCCTACGCGCCCATCGTCGGTGCGGGCTTTAATTCCACGGTGCTGCATTACGACAAGCTTTTCCGCAAAATCGAAGATGGCGACATCGTGTTGATGGACGTGGCCGCGCAATATTCTGGCTATGCCGCGGACATCACGCGCACTGTGCCCGCTAACGGCAAGTACACACCGCGGCAGCGCGAGATTTATGACATCGTGCTGGGCGCGCAGAATGCCGCGATCGACGCGGTTCGGCCAGGCGCCGTCATCGGCTGCCGCGAAAAGCGCGACAAGAAAGATGCGCTCTACAACATCGCCTACAACTACATCAACACGCACGGGAAGGACCTGCACGGCAAGCCGCTGGGACAATATTTCAGTCATGGCTTGGGCCACTCGATCGGGCTGAACGTGCACGACCCGGGCCTGGAGGCCTGCAACAAGCCCTTGGTGCCGGGCATGGTCGTTACCGTCGAGCCGGGCATTTATATCCCTGAGGAAAATCTCGGCGTGCGCATCGAAGACGACGTGCTGGTCACCGAGTCCGGTCACGAACTCCTTAGCCAGAAGCTCCCCCGCGATCCCGCCGAAATCGAAAAAATCATGGCGGAAGCGGTCAAGCAGCGAGAGAGTGGGCCCACGCAGTAAACCCCGACCATACTAAGGCACTGCTAGTGTGGCTTCTCTCATTGGTTCATCACTGTGGACGGAAGGCACTGTATCGTTACAAATCATCCTCGTACTAGTAGCCACTTCTCCGGTAAGCCGACTGATCAGGAGTTGGTGGAGGAGCTTAGTTGGCCAGGGGCAGTTCAACGGGCTTTGACACAACGTTCACGCGACCTTGAGGGTCACGCGCCTCAAACTTCTCTTGACTCTGATACGCGAAGTACAGAATCGCACGCACTCTACCGGCCAAGTGCTCAATTTTCCGAGGACACCTCCCAACGTTGCCATGAGCCCTGTCTCCTATGGGAATAACGTTCTTAAGACTTTGACCCGGATTGAGTTTTACTGTCGACACCGGCGCCACATCCCTACAAGGACCCACGCTCTGCCAGCCCAAATTATCGTCCCACTGTTGAATGTCCAACGATTGGAGTGTTCCCGTTTTCCAACCGCTCTCGGCAAGTATCAACGGCTCTGTCCCTATGTTTTTGACACTGACAAGGACATCAAATCCGAAAGAGGAGGTTGGGCTGAACTTCTCAATCCTTACTGCAATTCTTTTCCCCTTCGGAACTTGACCAAACGCAGCGAAAGACAAAAAGCACAGAACAGCAATTGCTTTGAGAAGGCGAGGTTTCATTACGGAAAGTCTACAACGCCCGCTGGAGTGCGCGGAAGCAAAAGATAAGGCCACCGTAACCGGAGAAGTCGGTTCCAGTTCCGCAGGCCCTCGCTCACATTCTGTCAATGCACCACAATTGTGCAAGGGGCGGGAGTTTAGCAGGCCTCCCTCTCTAGCCCCCGGGCGCGGATTGACCGCATCGTACAGCCCCGTCTATACTGGTTTTCCGCGCAGGGATCGCCATTTGCCCCTGTGTGCCTCGTGTCATTCCACGCGCCGTTCCTTCGGGGAGCCGTTTGGAATTTCCGAAAAGTCCCTAATTTGAAGAGGAGTTTCCGGCGCCGGCCGATCCGGAGCCGCTTTTACTTATGAGCAGCGTCAAAGCCACACAGCTTCGCCCCGGCATGGTGATCCAGCATCAGGGCGACCTCTTTACCGTGTTCACCACAGAGCACCGCACGCCGGGCAACAAGCGCGGCTCGATGCAGACGCGCATGAAGAATCTGCGCACCGGCGCGATCATTGAGTACCGCTTCCGCGCGGAAGAATTCGTGGACCGCGCCATCCTGGACGAGATCGAGTTCGAGTATCTCTACAAAGAGGGCGACGATTTCCACTTCATGAACACGAAGACCTACGAGCAGATGCAGATGACCAAGGACGAGCTCGGCGAGACGGTGAACTACCTGATTCCCAACACCATCGTGAAAATCGAGTTCCACGACGAAAAAGCCATTGGCGTGGACCTGCCGGACACCATGGACATGAAAGTGATCCAGACCGAGCCGACTTTGCAGAAAGCCACGGCCAGCGCGGTGATGAAGCCCGCAACGCTGGAAACCGGGCTCATTGTGAACGTGCCCCCTTTTGTCAATGAAGGTGATAGGATTCGCGTGGATACCTCCGAAGCGCGCTACGTGCAGCGCGTCGAATAGTTTCCGCCTCCGCAGCTGATCCGGCTTGCTTGCGGTTCAGAAGAGGCAAGAACGAAGAGCCCCCGGGCAGCCGGGGGCTCTTTTGTTTTTGCTTTCTGTGGCACAGTCACTCCTGACTGTGCTCTTGGGTTAGCCTTCGTAGCGGCCGCCTTCTGAGGCGGGCGCATTTTCTGTGGCGGGCGCCGGTTCAGGCCTTGTTGGCTATTCCCTTTTCGCCGGCGGGATGCGCGCCAAAGACGCGCTCGAACAGATTGTCCACATACCGCAATTGGCGCTGCAGGTCGAAGGTATGCTCCAGTTCGGCCGGGTTCAGGTACTTCGTGATACGCGCGTCACGCGCCACGCTGTCGCGGAAGCTGGTCTCCGATTCCCACGCGGCCATGGCATTTTCCTGCACGGCTTTGTAGGCGTCGTCGCGCGGCATGCCTTTTTCCACCAGGTCCTGCAGCAACTGGCCAGAGAAGACCAGCCCATGCGTGGATTCCAGGTTGCGCAGCATGCGCTGCGGGAAGACGCGCATCTGGCTGACAATCGCGGTCATCTTGGCGAGCATGTAGTCCACCAGAATCGTCGAGTCGGGCAGGATGATGCGCTCGACGCTGCTGTGAGAAATATCGCGTTCGTGCCACAGCGCCACATTCTCGTAGGCCGCCATCATGTTGCTGCGCACCAGCCGCGCCAGCCCGCACATCTGTTCGCAGGTGACCGGGTTGCGCTTGTGCGGCATCGCGGAACTTCCCCGCTGCTCCCCGCCGAAAAACTCCTCCGCCTCGCGGACCTCGGTGCGCTGCAGGTGGCGGATTTCCATGGCGATTTTTTCGAGCGTCGCGGCAATCAGGGCCAGCGAGCTCATGTAATGCGCATGGCGGTCGCGTTGAATCACCTGCGTGGCGATGCGCGTCACTTCCAGGCCGAGCCGCTGGCAGATCTTCTCCTCGATCTCCGGGCCCAGGTGCGAAGCGTTGCCCACCGCGCCGGAAATCTTTCCATGTTCCATGCCGCGCGAAGCTTCGCGGAAGCGGGAAATGTTGCGCTGGTTTTCCGCGAACCAGTTGGCGATCTTCAAGCCAAAGGTGATGGGCTCCGCATGTACGCCGTGCGTGCGGCCGATCTGCGGCGTGTGCTGGAATTCGTGAGCGCGCAGATCCAGAACTTCGGCGAACAAGATAAGGTCGCGCTCGATGATGCGCGATGCGTCGCGGATCAACAGCGCTTGCGCCGTGTCCACCACATCGTTGGAGGTCATGCCGTAGTGCAGCCAGCGCGCGGCCACCGGATCGCCAATCGATTCGCCAACGGCCATGGTGAAGGCGATCACGTCGTGCTTGACGCGCGCTTCCAGTTCATTGATGCGCGCCACATCCACCTTCGCGCGCGCCCGCAATGTCGCGGCGGCTTCTTTCGGCACCAGGCCGGCTTCGGCCAGCGTATCGGCGGCGGCCAGCTCAACGTCCAGCCACTTCTGGTAGCGGTTGGCGTCGCTCCAGACCCGCCCCATCTCTTCTCGCGTATAACGTGGAATCACGTGAGCATCTCCAAGGTAATCCCAATGTAATGATACGGCATTTCCGACACGCCTGGCGATGAGCGAAGCATGAAGCCCGTGGCAGGTTGGCTCTTGGGTTCGTCCGTCTCTTGTAGGGGCGCGGGACTCCTGCGCTCCTACAAGGGCAGGAGAAACCCAGGAGCGGCCCGCCTCCCCCGACCGGGTCGGGGTAAACGCCAGGCGGCACCTACACAGGCGGGGATAACCCAAGAGAAAAACCGCAGGGCTTGAAGACTCGCCCTGCGCTACAACTGGCCGCGTGCTAGCGGAGGAGGTCTTCGAGCTGGATGCGCGAGCCGGTTTTGGCGTCGCGGTATTTGACGATGACGGCGGCTTGCAGGGAGAGGCCCCACTTGGTGGCGGCGGGATGGGAGACGGCGCGGGAGCCGGGAACGACGACGGCGTCTTCGGGAATGATGAGCGGCTGATCGTCCTTGGCGGAATAGACGGCATCGCGCACCAGATCGTACACGGGAATCGAGCGGTTGAGCATCGTGCCGGTGCCGAGCACGGCGCGGCGCTTCACGATGGTGCCTTCGTAGACGCCGGAATTCCCCCCAACAAGAACATCGTCCTCGATGATGACGGGCAGCGCGCCGATGGGTTCGAGCACGCCGCCAATCTGCGCGGCGGCGGAGATGTGACAGTTGCGGCCGATCTGCGCGCAGGAGCCCACCAGGGCGTGCGAATCGATCAGCGTGTTCTCGCCGACATACGCGCCCACGTTCACGAACATCGGCGGCATGCAGATGACTCCGCGTGCGATGTGCGCGCCATCGCGAATGCTGGAGCCGCCGGGAACAATGCGCACGCCGTCCGCGGCAGAAATCGCGCGCACCGGATACGTGGACTTATCGAAGAACGGCTGGCGGCGGGCGTCAATGGACATGTCCACGATCGCGCCCATGCGAAAGCCGAGGAGAATTCCCTTTTTCACCCAGGGATTGACGCGCCAACCGGTCGGCGAGGAGGGGTCGGGCTCCGCAGCGCGGATTTCACCGCGATTGAGGCCCGCCTTGAAGGCATCGAACAATACGAAGTGCTCCGCCAGATAAGCGGCCGGCGGAACATCGAAGAGCGCTTCAATTTGTGGCTGCAACATGAATTCGCCCGATGAGATTGAGGGATTCAAGAACGGCGCGAATGCGCGCGCGATTTTCCGGCTTTGGAGCAACAAGTGGCAAGCGCCACACAGGCTCCAGCAAACGCATTTCGGCCAGCGCGGCCTTCACGGGGATGGGATTGGATTCGATGAAATTGATTTCCATGAGCGGCAGGAAGCGCCGGTGGATCTGGCGCGCGCCCGCGAAATCGCCGGCAAGGGCGAGCCGCGTGAGGCTGGTCATCTCCGCGGGAATTTCGTTGGAAGCCACGGAGATGACGCCGCGCCCGCCCAGCGCGATCAGAGGAAGCGTGATGGCATCATCGCCGGAGAGCACCAGGAAATCCTCGGGCACGGCATTCAGGATCGTGGACATCTGCGAGATGTTGCCGGAGGCTTCCTTGATGCCGATGATATTTTCGATTTGCGAAAGGCGCTGGACCGTGGACGGCTCGATGTTGACCCCGGTGCGGCCCTGCACGCTGTACAGAATGATGGGCAGGCTGACGGCTTCGGCGATGGCCTTGAAATGCTGGTAGAGGCCTTCCTGCGTGGGCTTGTTGTAGTAGGGCGTGACGGAGAGGATGCCGTTGGCGCCGAGGTCCGCGAGTTCGCGCGCGAGGGTGATCACTTCGGCGGTGTTGTAGCCGCCGGCACCGGCGAGCACGGGAACCTTGCCCTTCGCGAGTTCCACGGCGATTTCGACGACGCGCAAATGCTCCTGATGGGTAAGCGTGGGGCTTTCGCCGGTGGTGCCGCACGGCACAAGAAAATTGATGCCTGCGGCAATCTGGCGCTTGACCAGCGCGCGCAGAGTGGGTTCGTCCAGCGCACCATCGCGGCGAAAGGGAGTGACGAGCGCGGTGCCAGTTCCGGTAAACATTGTTTCTTCCTCCAGGTCTAAATCAAAAATGCGAACTCCATCAAAAAGTGCTTCCACGAAAACGACCGTTGGATTTAGTGCGGCTTCATCACAGCGCCGCCGATGGCGCACCCGAACGGCCCAACTCATTCAGGATTTCGCGAAACTCGAACACGCCCTTCTTCCCTGCGATCCAGCGGGCCGCAAGGAGCGCGCCATGGGCGAATCCCTCGCGGCTGCGCGCGGTGTGGCGCAGCGTGATGGTGTCCGCCGGCGAATCGAAACCGATTTCGTGCGTGCCGGTGTGCGCGCCCGCGCGATTGGCGCTGAGGGTGAGCAAGCCGGTGTATCCCGCAGCTCGGATTTCTTCGGCGAGTTTTTTCAGCGTGCCGGAGGGCGCATCCTTCTTGGCGGAATGATGAATTTCCCAGCCCCAGGCTTCGTATTCGGGATGCTGCGCGAAAAGAGCCGCAGCTCGCGCGACGGTTTCGATGAATAGATTCACGCCGATGGAGAAGTTCGGGGCGTACACCAGCGCCGTATCCAAAGCGACGACGGCGTTGCGCACTTGCGGGAGATGGTCGTACCAGCCGGTCGTGCCGCAGACGCTTCTGACGCCGAACGCAGCGAGGCGGCGAAGGTTTTCAGGCGCGGCAGCCGGAGTGGTGAATTCGATGGCGATCGCGGCGCCGTTCAGCGACTCACGGGAAAGCGCGGTAATGTTCGCAACGTCAAAACGCGCGCGCACCTCGAAGCCATGGTCGGGAGCAAGCTGCTCCACCAGGCTGCCCATTTTGCCGGTGCCGACAATTGCGAGTGGCGTGCTCATGAGGGTGCGGCTCCGGTGGTAAGAAGTTGGCGAACCATGCGCGCGTAAATCTCCACGGCGGCGGTCAATTCGGTTTTGGGGATGCGCTCCTCGGCGGTGTGCGCCACGTGAATGCTGCCAGGGCCGATGAGAAACGGCTGGCCCCAGGTGCCGTCGAACGAGGGAATGTCGGTAGTGAAGGCCACAACCGTGGTGGGCAAGCCATCGAGCGGGGCCATACGAACCGCGGGAAAATAGAGAACTTCGCGTGCCTCGATGTGGTGCATGGATGCCGCGCGAGCCACTTCCGCACGGATGACGCTGGGTTCGCCCACTAAACGGAACATGATTTCGGCGCGGGCCTCGTCGGCGACAACATTGGGAGCGCGCCCGCCGGAGAGCGTGCCGACATTGAGAGTGGCTTGGCCAAGAAGCGGATCGCTGGGCAAAGCGATCGCACGAATGTCGCGCAAAGCGTCGAGCAGTGCATGAATGGCGGAGTGGCCCAGCTCCGGATAGGCGGAATGAGCCAACTTGCCACGCGCGGTAAGTTCGTAACGAAGAGCGCCTTTGCACCCAAGGGCAAGGCGATTTTCCGTGGGCTCGCCATTGACGAGGAAGCGCGAACCGCGTGGAGCAGCGGCGGCGGTTTTGGCGCCAATGCTGTTGCGCTCCTCGCCGACGACAAACAACAGCGCAAAGTTGCGCGTACCGCCGGCCAGCAGCGATTCGGCGGCGGCGACCATCGCGGCGATGATGCCCTTGGCGTCACACGAGCCGCGGCCGTGGATATGCGTGGCGTCTTCGCGGGAGGGGAAGAACGGCGGGACCGTGTCCATGTGCGTGGAGAGGGTGACGACGGGCTCGCCAAAGGAGACGAAGAGATTGTCGCGATCGGGCGCGGCGGAGAGGCGCTCCACCCGGGAGTTGTGGCGCGCGGCCAGCGACGAAAGATGCGCGAAGAGATAGTCCGCCACCGCCTTTTCATGGCCGGTGGTCGAATCGAGATCAACGAGCGCGCGCGTGAATGCGAACAAATCCATGCGTACCTGATTTTATCGGGAAGGAGCGAACGGAAAGGAAGAAAGCGCGAGGAAGTGCTCGGGCTACTGCCTCTCGATAGCGCTCCATCCGATTTCCGGATGACAGTGACCTGGCCTTAGACCGGGTCCCCAACCGCTGGTGTTTCAGCAACAACAGCGATTTCGGCGGCTAAAACTGAAGGCCCCTTTCGCCCGCGTGCCCGAAGCTAATTCGGGGAAACCCACGCGGCTACTCATGGCCGCCGCACCTCTATCAAGCCCTCCCACGGTACGGGAAAAAGGGGCTGAATGTCAACGAATAGGTGCGCGGAACATTCGATGCAATGCATTGGGAATTCGGGACAGCGCTTGTGTGAGGGGGGGAAGCAAAGAGTCCCAAGGCAAAGACTCCGGGAACTGGCACTCCCGGAATCTTTGCCTCTTCCGTTGAAGTTAGAATTCGTAGCGCAACGCGAACTGCATGATGCGCGGGTTGGTAAGCAAGCCGGAATAGTTTCCGAAGCTGCCGCCGCTGCCGAGAGTCAGGGCCGAGGAGAGCAGGCTGGACTGCACGTCGAAGCGAACGGAGTTTGTAATGTTAAAGGTCTCCCAGCGGAACTGCAAGCTTTGCGACTCCTTCCAGGGCATAATCCAGCGCTTGGAGAGACCGAGATCAATGCCAAAGTAACCGTCGCCGCGGATGACGTTACGCTGGCCGGACTCGCCGGCATACGCCGGGGCAAAGGAATTGATGGCGGCAGGCCCGTTGGCGAAGATGTTGGGCGTGCCGGTGTTGAAGTAGGCGCCGGTCTTGACGGGAGCAATCAGATCGGCGTTGCCTTCCTGCTCGAAGTTCGTCGGGAAATTGCTATAGCCGTTGTCGACATTGACGGGGAAGCCGCTGGTCCAGCGGAAGAGGCCGGAAAGCTGCCAGCCGCCAATGAAGGCATCAAGGAACCGGCTGGAATCGCGGCCAACCGCGCGGCCGCGTCCGAAGGGCAGCTCGACGAGCCAATTGGCGTTGAACTGGTGGGGCACATCGTAGGAAGAAACGCCGCGCTCCTGGTTGGGACTCCACGCGTTGATGATGATGTTGTTGAGGCTGCTGATCGAGCTGGCCGGGCCGATGCGTTCGGCATCGGAAGCCAGGTCGATGGATTTGGAAAAGGTGTAGTTCAGGTCGAATTGGAATCCATTCATCATGCGATGACGCAGGGTCACCTGCATGGCGTTGTAATTCGCATTGGCCATGGAGCGCCAGGCATACAGCGAGCTGTATTGGGGGCTGTAGTAGGTGTACTGGCCGGTGGTGGGAAAGTAAGAAACGTTGGGATTGTTGAAATCGGGGATGCCGTAGGAATCGAGGTTGTAAAGCGCCAGCGAATCATTGAAGCGAGTGCTACAGAAGAGATCGAAGGCAGCGACAACCGGGCTGGTAGTCGGCATCAGGATCGGATTGCCGCTCTTGTCCGTGCCGGTGCAGCCACTAAGAGTGTAGGCACCACCCGGCTTGAGAGGCTGGATCTCGTCAGTCCAGAATTGCTGGACGTTTTTGGGGAGCTGATTGGGATTGAAAGAAAGCGTGGCCTGGGTGCTGCCGGCAACGAGTTGCGGGCGGAAGAGTTTCGCCAGAGCGGTTTCAGCGGCGAAATAATCGATGCCCGCCGCCTTATCGTAGATGTCGAGAGGCATGGCCAGGTCATCCTGCGCGAGGAGCCTGTGAGAGAGGCGGCCAACATAAGCGACATCAAGCGAAAACCCGGAGCGCAGTTCGCGGCTGACGGCGAGATCAATGGTGTACGAGTAGGGAGTCTTCAGCGTGTTGTCCACACCCCAAGTAATCGCGGAACCTCCCGTATTCAGACTGCTCGGGAAGGTCTGGGGGAAAGTCCCCGAAGGCGGCTGAATGAAAATAGGTGCGCCGGTGTAGTCGGTGGTGGGAATCGTATTCATGGCTGTGATTCGGGGAGCAGTGAGGGAAGTCTGGATATCGGAAGGATTGGACAATTGGGTGGAAAGACCAAACGAGCCATTCTGATCGAAGGTGTCGGCAAGGCTCTCGCCGACGCGGTCGTAGACGATGCCGAATCCTGCCCGGATACTGGTCTGGCCCTTGCCGCCGAAAAGTGCGCCGAGAAGTCCGGAGGAACGGTCCGGAGACCAAGCCACGGCAACGCGTGGACCCAGGTCGTGGTAATCCCAATTGTAGAAACCCGACTTGCCGTTGGCAGGGCCTGCCCAATCGTAGCTGATGAGAGGCGCAGCACTGGAAGGAATTCCCTGCTGCATTCCTGTGGCGCGCTCATTGAACCAGGTGTTCAGACTCATGGTGGGTGATACCTGAAGGCCATTGACCTCCCACGGCGGAGAGAAGAGGGAGTAGCGCAGGCCGAGCGTGAGCGTGAGAGTGGGTTTCACCTTCCAAGTGTCCTGCATATACATCTCGTAGGAGTCCTCGCCAAAATCACGAGAAACCGGAGCCCCCTGAGGGAGGGCGTTTCCATCGCGGCCATAGTTGTAGTTGGCGTTGACCAGAGTGACCATCCCAAGGAGTGAGGTCATGGGATAGTCATAGTTGCTGACGAAACTGGAATCCACTGCAGGATAACCATTGTTCGCGGGGTTCAAAGGAGAGGCAGAAGTGGTGGAGAGGCCGGAATTGAGGAGCCAATCGGGATTGGCCGTGCCGCTACTGAAAGAATTGGTGTAGTTGGTCGAGGGGCTGCGGAGGATAGCGATTTGAACGCCAAACTGAAACGTGTGTTTGCCGCGGATCCAGGAAACGTCGTCGGTGAAATTATTGATGGGGCGCTGAAAAGATGAGGAATACGTAATACCCTGATCGAAGGCCAGCAGATTGTTCCACGGTTGGTTGGAATCACCGATGGTGCCGAGGCTTTGGCGAATATAGCCGTAGCGGAAATTGTTGATGAGCGAAGAGGAGATGACCGCCGAATAGCCAACGATGATGCCTTTATCGTAAGTAACAAAGTCCTGTTCGGGAGGAGTGCCGGGGAGGAAAGGGGCACCCGCGGCATTCTCGGCGGCAAGAGCGCCGCTGATGGACAGCCGCTGCTTGGCGTCCCGGGTGATGTTGTAGTCCAGTTTCGCGATGTACCAATTCTTTGTGGTATTGGTGGGAGCGCGAAAGCGATAGCCGGCGGTATTGACGAGGTCGCCCGTGGTTTGATCATTGGGCAGAGGATAATTGGCCATGTAGCTGAGGACGGCAGGATCGGGCCCGTGAGGACCCAGGCTGGTGCTGTCCATAGCCGTGATTTGCTGAGGGGACAGCGCCTGATAGCCTGGCGGAGCGGTGTAGGAAGCAAGGCTGTTGCCCTTAACGGTGTTGCCGGGACACAGGGTAGTGTTTGGGGTGCCGTCGGGGTTTGTTTGGCAGAGGTACTGAATGACGCCATCGCGCATGGCCGCCGTGGGAACGGTGCGCAGGGCGCTGACAGACTCGGCATCGCGGTAGCCTTCGTAATTGAGGAAGAAAAAGAAACGGTTTTTGAGAATGGGGCCGCCAACGGAGCCCCCAAAAATATTGCGATTGAGTTGGTTGGCCTTATTGGGCTGGTCACTGGCGAGTTGGGACGCCTTGATGAAATAGTCGTTGGCGCTGAAAAGCGAGTTGCGATTGTACTCGTAGACGGAGCCGTGGAAATCATTGGTGCCGCTCTTGGTGACCAGAGCAACCTGAGCAGCGGAAGCCGAACCTTCGTCGGCGCCATAGTTGGTCGTGGTTACGCGAAACTCCTGAACAGAATCAAGCGTGACGGGGAGAACCGAGGTGAAGGAATGCGCGCCTTTGTCGTTCACAGAGATCCCATCGAGGGTGACGTTGCTTTGATCGCTGTGGGAACCATTGACCGAGCCGCTGCGGGTGTCTACATCCTTGTCGATGTCGGGCCGGTTGCCCGTATAGACGACGCCAGGCTGGAGCGATAAGAGGTCGGGGACATTGCGGCTTTCGAGAGGAAGCTGCTTGACCTGATTTTCATTGAAGGCAATGCCGAGAGATGCGTCGGTAGTATTGACGGTTTCCGCCTGCGCCGAAACCTCCACCCGCGTGCTGATCGAGCCGACCTGGAGAACTACGTTCACCGTGGTGGGCACGTTCACAAGGAGCTGGAGACTGCTCTGCTCATACTTGTTGAAGCCATCTTTTCCCACGGTCAGGACATAGGTGCCCGGAGGAAGGGCAAGAAATTCAAACTCGCCGGTGGGCGAACTGGTGGCGTCGCGCTCGAGACCTTGTGCCGAATTGACCAGGGTTACTTTGGCGCCGCCGACAACGCCGCGCGACTTATCGAGAACCGTGCCATGCAGGGAAGTCGTGCCTATCTGCCCCAAAACGCAGGTGACGCCGAAAACCAGCCAAATGGAAAGGATTAAAAATAACCACCTATAAATAGAAAATTGCATCGTGTGCGCCTCCCAAGCGCAAACTGGCTCCTGCACCGGAATAAATTGACGGATTTCGAGGACAAAGAACAATCAGAAATCAGCCGACTCCTCGGCAAGTTCGACTGGCCCCAAACCGCTTTTCCCTGCACCCTGCGAAAACGTTGGCCCTCATTCTGGCGAATTTGCGCGCAATGTCAAGAGTCCGCAGACCCGGCGGGCTGCTGAAAACTGCACGCAAAGAATAAGGAGATTTAATGGGTGAGACCGGCTCGTTGAGCCGCATGCAACTAAAGGTCGAGCGGCCTGAGTGGAACGTGCTGCGAGGCTAGGAGAAGCTCGCCGCTGAAAGCGGCTTCGACGGGACGCCGGCTGAGCGCCTCCGTGGCGGAGATGGTTGCTGTGTAAGGATTGTTATTTTCCTCCGACATGTGGGCGAGGACGAGATAGCGCGCGCGGGAATCGAAACCCTCGGGGTCTGCAAGATATTCGCTGACGGCGTGGTTGGATAAGTGGCCGGTCCGAGAGAGCACGCGCTGCTTGACGACCCAGGGATAAGGGCCAACCTTGAGCATGTCGAGGTCGTGATTGGATTCGAGGATGAGGCAGTCGGATTCGCGCAGATGCACTTTCACGTGATTGGGCATATAACCCAGGTCCGTGCAAATAGCGACCTTGGTGCCGTTAGTCCGAAACGTGAAAGCCACAGGATCGACAGCATCGTGGGGAATACTAAACGCATAGACTTCGATATCGCCAACGGAAAAGGTCTGGCCGGCCTGGATGGACTCGACACGATTGAGCCGCTTGCCGAAGGTGTCCGGAAGAATACGCCGGAGCGCGTCCAGGGTCGGCTCCGTGACGTAAAGCGGGGCTTTCCATAGGCCCAGAGCTTGCGGGAGACCGCCGCAGTGGTCGGTGTGTTCGTGGGTGATCAGGATGCCATCGAGGCGGTCGAGGTCTTTTTCGATGGCGGCAAGGCGCGCCAGAGTTTCGCGCTTGCCCAGGCCGGCGTCCACAAGGAGGCGGGTGCGTTCGGTTTCGAGCAGCGTGATGTTGCCCGAACTTCCGGACGCGAGAATGGAAACGCGCAAGCCGATGGAGATTCTCCCCGAGGACGAAAGCCGAAAAGCGACACTCGAAAAACGAAACGCGAAACTTGCAAGATGATGGCAGAGCGGGGGAATCGCGTCAATGCGCAAAGGGAAAAATCATTGACGAAAGCGGCGGCACAAGGGGATAGAATCGGCGGCTACGGATGAACTGGACGACAAGCCGGAGAGCCTGGACCGCTTCTGGGACGCGAAGCTGGAGGTCCTGGGGGAATTTCTGGACCAACTCTGGGATGACGGCGCGATGGACCTGGAAGAGCTGGACGGGTTCTTTGCGGCGCTGCATTGCTGCCCGGAGCTCGTGCCGCCGAGCGAATATTTGCCGGAGGTTCTTGGTACCGAGGGCGCCCTCGATAACGAAGAGATTTTCCCCAACCTTGAAGCTGCGCAACTGTTTTTTAGCTTGATCATGCATCACTGGAACGCAGTGGGAGATGCGTTCCGTTCGGGGGATTTCTTTCTGCCCTTGCTACTGGAGGATGAAGAGGGAAACTCGTACGGGAACAGCTGGGCACTTGGATTTCTGCATGGCATGGATCTGCGCAGGGAATCGTGGAAGGAGATTCTCGACGACGAAGACAAGGCTGAGTGGTTGATATCCATCTTTGCACTGGCATACGAAAACGATCCCGACCCTAAAATGCGCCCGTACAAAAGGCCGATGACGGACGAGCAGAGGGAGCAGATGCTGGCAGGGGTTTCGCCAGCGGTCACGGAGATGTACCGATATTTGGCGCCTCACCGGGAGCGCAATGCTGCCGCACGGAGAGAACAAGCGATGTTTCAACGGCCGGAGCAGAAAATCGGACGCAATGACCCGTGCTATTGCGGTTCCGGGAAGAAATATAAGAAATGCTGCGGCGCCATAAAAGTGAATTGATCAGAGCGGATACGGCGAGCGCACATCGCGCAGGTATGAGCAAGAAAACTCGGGGAGACTATTGAAGGATAGAGAAGTAATGGCCTATTCGCGCAAGGGAAAAGCAGGTTCCTCGCTCCGCTCGGAATGACAAGCTAGGACTTTATATGAGCCGGTACCAATAGCCGCGCAAGCGAAGCGCTCAGCAGGCGAGGCGGGCGCGGTCGACGGAGAAGCCGTTGAGAGGGCCGAGGACGGTGACGGCGATGCGGTCGGGTTGGAAGAAATCGCGGGCGAGGGATTGCACTTCGTCGCGGGTGACCGCTTCGATGGACGCGAGAATTTCATCGAGGGAATAGAAGCGCTGGAAATAGAGTTCCTGGCGCGCCAGATTGGACATGCGCGAACTGGTGGATTCGAGCGAGAGCATCAGCGAACCCTTGAGATGGTTCTTGGCGCGCAGGAGTTCTTCGGCGGAGACCGGCGATTCCTTCATGGCGCGAAATTCGGCGACGGTGAGGTCGAGAACCTTGCCGATGGTTTCCTTGGCGGTGCCCGCATAGACGGTCAGCATCCCAGCATCGGAATAAGGCGTGATCTCGCTGAAGACGGCGTAGGCCAGACCCTGCTTTTCGCGGATGTTCTGGAACAGCCGCGAGGACATGCCGCCGCCAAGAAGATTATTCAACACGGCCACGCCGAAGCGGCGCTCATGGGCGAGCGGCAGCGAAGGCACGCCAATGCACAGGTGGACCTGCTCCAGATCGCGCTTGGTTTCGAGATGGATGGGAGCGCTGGTGGAAGGCGCGGGAGTTTCCCGCGGGGAACCGATGGCCTGCAAGTGGCCAAATTCCTGCTCGACCAGTTCGAGAACCTGCGGATGGGTGATGTTGCCGGCCGCGGTGATAATGATGTGGTCTGGCGCAAACCAGTTCTGGAAGCGGCGGCGGAGGGCTTCGCGGTCAAAATTGCGCACGGTTTCTGGAGTGCCGAGGATAGGGCGGCCGAGTGAATGTTCCGGCCAAAAGCCGCGGGTGAAGATGTCGTGGAGCAGGTACTCGGGATTGTCCAGATCCATCTTGATCTCTTCGAGAACAACCTGGCGCTCCTTGTTGACGTCATCGGAATCGAGCTTGGGACGCAGAACGAGGTCGGCGAGAACATCGAAGGCGATGGGCAGGTGCTCGTCGAGCACCTTGGCGTTGAAGCAGATCTGCTCCTTGGAGGTGAAAGCGTCCAGCATGCCGCCGACGGAATCCATTTCGCGGGCGATATCTTCGGCGGAGCGGCGTTCGGTGCCCTTGAAGACCATGTGCTCCAGGAAATGGGCCAGGCCGTTTTCGGCGGGGACTTCGCGGCGAGAGCCGTTGCGGACCCAGATGCCGACGGAGACGGAGCGCACGTGCTGCATGGTCTCGGTAATGACGATGAGGCCGTTGGGAAGAACGTGGCGCTGGATGTCGCGGACGTTGGAGACCATGAAAGTATTGTTACACACGGGGGAGAGAGAGGCGAGTGGCGAGTAAGACATGCTGGCCGAAGGCGATAAATATAATATTTGCATGGGGTTACGTTGATTGTGGGCGGGCGGCACAGGAGGCAGGGGCGGCCGGTAGATTTGCTTCCGATAGTGAGAGAATAAGAGCGGAAGGGCTGGGCGCGGATGGAATTGCTAGGAAAATCGCTGGAAGAATTGCGGGCGTACTGCAAGAGCATCGGGGAGCCCGAGTATCGCGGCGGGCAGATTTTTCACGCATTGTATGCGGAACGGAAATTCAACGTTGCGGAGATGACGAATTTGCCGGGGGCGCTACGGGAAAAGCTGCCGCGCGAGGCTAGCATCACTTTGCCGGAGGTGCGGCGGAGGTATATCTCGAAGGATGGGTCGGTGCGGTATTTGTTTGGGATCGGAGAGGAAAGAAAAAGCTCTAACGCAGAGAACACAGAGGACGCAGAAAGCGCAGAGAAGAAAGAAGCCCGGAAGACACTGCAGAAGCCGGCGGCGGTGGAAGCGGTGTTCATGCCAAGCGAGGGGCGGCAGACGATTTGTATTAGCACCCAGGCGGGCTGCGCGGTGGATTGCCAGTTTTGCCTGACGGCGCAGCTTGGATTGATCCGGAATTTGACGGCGGGAGAAATTGTGGGGCAGGTGCTGGTGCCGCTGCAGGAAATGGGCGAGGCTCCAGAAAAGAATTCGGGCGCGCCGACGGGCGACGGAACGAACGATGCCGAGGCGGACGGATTGGCGGGACGGACGAATGTGGTGTTGATGGGGCAGGGAGAGCCGCTGCTGAATTTTGAGAATGTAATGGCGGCGTTGCGGATTCTGCTGGATGAAGATGGCGTGGGGCTATCGCCGAAACATGTGACGCTCTCGACAAGCGGCATTGTGCCGGGGATGGAGCGGCTGGCGAACGAAGAGGTGCGGCCGAAGCTAGCGATTTCGCTGAATGCGTCGAACGATGAGCAGCGCGACGTGTTGATGCCCATCAACCGCAAGTACCCGCTGAAAGTGCTGATGGAGGCGTGCCGGGAATATCCGTTGCGGAATTGGGAGCATTTGACGTTTGAGTACGTGATGCTGGACGGCGTAAATGATGCGGCGGAAGATGCGCGGAGAGTGGTGAAGCTGCTTGCGCCGCTGAAGAGCGTGAAGGTGAATTTAATTCCGTGGAATCCGGGAGAATTGCCGTACAAGGAATCGAGCCAAGAGACGATCGAGGAGTTTCGGCGGATTTTGACAGAGCGTGGCGTGCCGGCCTTTGTGCGCTATTCGCGCGGGCGCGATGTGATGGCGGCGTGCGGGCAATTGGCGCTGATTGAGGTCAAGAATTCTCCGCTCGCAGTTCTTCCTTGAAGGAAAGTCCGCTTTCTTACTCGCGAATTCCAATTACCGACAGGAGACGCCCGGATAGGGCGCCTTCACGGCGGTAGCTGAAAAAGAGATCGGTGCGGCAAGCGGTGCAGAGGCCGCTGGGGAAAATGTTTCGGGGGCGCAGGCCGGCGGCGAGGAGTTGCGCGCGGTTGGCTTTGGGGAGATCGAGGTGGACATGGCGCGGCGCAGGCTGGTGGCCCGGGGGCATCATGCTGAGCCACTGCAGCGGATTGGGCTCATCGCCCGTGCGCGGCTCATCGAAATACTCGGAAGCGTCCGCGAATTGCGCGGTGAATTTGGTGACGAAATCCGCGCCGACTTCGTAACAGCAGGGGCCGATGGATGGGCCGAGAGCGGCGAGGAGTTGGGAAGGCTTGCTGCCAAATTCGAGGCGTAAGCGGCCGACGGCCTTTTCGGCGATGCGGGCGAGCGTGCCCTTCCAACCCGCATGAATGGCGGCAACGACGCGCTTATTGGGATCGACGAGAAGAATCGGGACGCAATCGGCGGTTTGCACGGTGAGAAGCAGGCCGGGGCGATTCGTGACGGAGGCGTCGCCCTTGCAGGCGTGAGCAGGCGCGGCGGAGAAAAGGTGAATCACGTCGGAGTGGATTTGCTTGAGCGGCACGAGCGTGAAATTTTCGGCGCCGAGCGCGGCTTGCAGGAGGCGGCGGTTTGCGGCGACATTTTCGCGCGTGTCCCATTCCATGAGGCTGAGATTCAGGACTTGGCGACCTTCGAGTTGGCTGACGCCGCCGGGCCGCGTGCTGAAGCCGTGGACGAGCCAGGGGAGTTTGCCGAATGGCGTGAGCTGTAAGATTTGCAGGCCGCGGGAACGGTGCAAAACCCAAGCCGGCGAAAGAGGCAGTGGGTGCGCAATGGCGCGTTTGCGGTTCGCGGGGGTTTTTGCGGATGTTTTCCGTCGCGGCATGGTCCTGACAGTATAATCGGGTCGAGGATGGGCAGTTGAATGATCGTTGGACTCGGAATTGATGTGGCGGAAGTGAAGCGCATCCAGGAGGTGATTGAGGCGCAGAGGGAGAGGTTTCTGCGGCGCGTTTATACGCTGGATGAGGTGGCGTACTGCGAGCAGTTCAAGAACAAATATGAAAGGTATGCGGGGCGCTTCGCGGTGAAAGAGGCGGCGATGAAGGCGTTGGGGACGGGCTGGAGCCGCGGGGTGCGCTGGGTAGACGTGGAAGTGGTGCGGCAGAGGGGCGGGCGGCCGACGTTGGCGTTGAAAGGCGAGGCAAAGAAGATTGCCGAGGCGCTGGGCGTGAAGAATATCGCGGTGAGCATCACGCACACGGCAGAGCAAGCGTTCGCGCAGGTGATTTTCGAGGGATAGCTGGCCGCTGAGATATCAAGCGCCGTCCGGCGCTGGTGAATTCGGAAAAACAATCTGGAGCTAGGCGGCAGTGATTCCGCGCTGGGGGAAAAGAGGACAGAGGGGTTCCTCACTTCGCGGACTCCGTTCGGAATGACGGGGGGGGGGTTACGCCTCGCCCAGATGAGGTCCAGCGTGCTGGACCCCTACTAAGGAAGACGCACCTCCACGACCAGGGCGGGGTGTGCGGCACTGAACAACAACGCGCGGTTATTTCACGAGCAAAAAGGGGCCGAGGGCGAGGGCATCAATGCCGGCGCAATAGAAGCTGCGGACGGCGCCGCGCGGGTCGGTGACCAGGGGCTCGCCGAAGAGGTTGAACGAGGTGTTGACGAGCATGGGCGCGGGCGCCGATTCGCCGAATTTGTGCAGCAGCTTCCAGAAGATGGGATTGGCGTGCTGTTCGACGGTGTGGACGCGCACCAGGTTTCCGTGGAAGGCGAAGCGTTCGAGGCCGCCGATCGGATTGGTGAGCGTGGCCAGCGAAGTCATGAAGCGGCAGTTCGGCGAAGCATCGAAATACTCGGAAGCGCGCTCGGCGGGAACGGAAAGTGCGAAGGGATGAAATTCCTCGCGGTGCTTGACGTATTCGTTGACGTTTTCGATGACGTATTCGGAAAAAGGCGAGGCGAGAAGGCTGCGATTGCCGAGGGCGCGGTGGCCGAATTCGGTGCGGCCCTGGCACCAGGCGACGATTTTGTCGCGCAGGAGGAGCCGCGCGGACTCCTCAACGGTTTGTTCTTCCCCGGGAAGATAGCGATAGACGATTTTGCAGTTGTCGAGAACGGTTTTCATTTCCTGGGGGCTGGCGTGCAAGCCAACAGCGAGGCTCGAGAGCGGCGCGCGGCCGGAATGGCCGGTGATTTTTTTGCGCGAAAGATAAGCGGCGCCGAGGGCCGTGCCCGCGTTGCCGGAGACGGGTTGCACGTAGACGCGCTCGAAGGGACCGCGGGCTTCGAGGGCGTGGACCAGAAGCACATTCAAGAAAATGCCGCCGGCCAGGCAGAGCGAGCGGGCGTTAGTGCGCTCGGCGAAATTGCCGGCAAGCTGCAGGACAACTTCCTCGAGAAAATCCTGGGCGCTGCGGGCGAGATTGGCGCGCACGACGGGGCCCGGCGGATGGCTGCGCGAAGAGAGCCCAAGTTCGCGGTAAAACTGCGGCGAAAAAATTCCCCGGTGGTCGGGACCCGAGGCAAAGTAGCGGCGATTTAAGGCGGGTGCACCGGTGGGCTTCCAGGTGAAGAGCTTGCGGAAGGCCGGGAGAAATTCCGGCTCGCCATCCTTGCTGAGCCATTGCAACTTGTGTTCATCGCGGCGCGAGCGGAGACCCGCAAGCTCCGTGACGCGCGAATAGAACCAGCCAAGAGAATCGGGAAACTTCAGGGAATGCAGCGGCTCAATTTCATCGCCGTCGCCGAGGGCCATGAGACCCGACTGCAAATGGGCGCCCTGATCGAGAGTGAGGATGAGGGCGCGATCGAATCCCGAGGTGAAGTAGGCGCTGGCCGCATGGCAAAGATGGTGATCGAAGCGCGAGAGGCGCGGGCCGCCGCGGAGAAGCGGCTGGAGAAGGTCCTCAAAGGGGGAGCGCGGGGCGCGTTTGCAGCGGAAGCGCGAATGGTGGAGCGAAGTGCTGCGATCGGCGAGCGCGATGGCGCGGCAGTCCGCCAGTTTCAATTGATTTTCGTGCAGGCAGCGCGCCAGGGCGAGGCGCGGGATTTCGAGCGAGTCCTGCAGGCGATTGAGCTTCTCTTCCTCGATGGCGAAGAGAACGGACTTTTCGTCAAGAAGCGTGACCGCGGAGCCCCGACCAATAGTGGAAATGCCAAGTATGCGCATGAGATTGGGTCAGCCCGCTGCCGAAGCCGCAAGGACCGGCTCGAGCGGCAAAGCACAAAGATTTTTGCCTTCGGTGTGGGTGACGGAAGCCGTCAAGAGTTGATTGGGCGGCAATGTGAGCGGGAGCTGGACAGAGAGATAATTTTCGGAGACTGCGGGCGTGAAGGAAGGATCGTCCTCGGGATCGCGGCGTAAAGTGAGGACACGAAGGGTGCGGCCGATTTGTGAGGCGCGAAACTCGGCGGATTTGGTTTCCCCGAGGGCGCGCAATTCGCGCGCGCGGCGTTTGATGACACCGCCAGCAACCTGATTGGGCAAAGCCGCCGCTTTTGTGCCGGGGCGCTGGGAATAGGAGAAGACATGCAAGTAGGTGAAGGGTCGCTCTTGAATGAAACGCAGCGTGGCGGCGTGGTCGGCTTCGGTCTCGTCGGGGAACCCGGTGATGACGTCGGCGCCGATAGCGGCATGGGGAAGGCACTCGTGAATGAGCTCGACGCGGCGGGCATAGTGTTCGGCGCGGTACCAGCGATGCATGGCCGCGAGGATGCGGTTCGAAGCGGATTGCAGGGGCATGTGGAAGTGGGGCGCGAGGCGCTGGCTGGAGACGATGAGTTCGATGAGGGGAAGGGAAACGTCGAGCGGCTCGATGGAGCTGACGCGGAGGCGCTCGACGGGAGTTTCGTCGAGGATGCGGCGAAGGAGGTCTAGGAATAGGACGCGCGGCGAGAGATCGCGGCCGTAGGCGCCGAGATTGATGCCGCTGAGAACGATTTCACGATAGCCGGATGCGGCGAGTTGTTGAACTTCCGCAACAACTTTTTCGGGAGGCAGGCTGCGGGATCTTCCGCGCACAAAAGGAATCACGCAAAAAGAACACCGGGCGTTGCAGCCATCCTGGATTTTCAGCGTGGGGCGCGTGTGATTCCCCTCCCCGCCGAGGACGGGGGCGACGAGAACTTCGGAGAGAACGAAGATGTCGCCGGTGAGGATTTTTGCGTGATCGGGCAAACCCCCTGAATGCGGCAATCGTGCCAAATGGGGCGCAGCGTGCTGCGCCCCTACGGGTGGCATAAGAGCAATGGCATGGAGGAGATTGGGGATTTGCGGCTTGTGAGAATTGCCGACGACGAAGGAAACTCCGGGGAGAACCGCAAGCTCTTCGGGGGCGCGCTGCGCGTAGCAGCCGGTGACGATGATGCGCGTGGAGGGATTGGCGGCGTGGAGTTTGCGGATGGCGTCGCGCGCCTGGGTGTCGGCGGCAGCGGTGACGGTGCAGGTGTTCAGCACGACGACGTCGGCCGCATAGGAGTGGGGGGCGAGTTGGCAGCCTTGTTCGCGCAATTGGCGCTCGATGGCGGCGCCATCGGCTTGCGTTGCGCGGCAGCCAAATTGTTCGATGTAAAACGTGGGCATGATCGAGAGACTGGCGAATCCTATTTAACCACAGAGGGGAGTTCCGGCGAAGGGCGCCCTGCGCCGCCAGACGGCGATCGATTGGCCAGAGAAAACTTTACGGAGGGAGAAGGCACCCTTACAATAGGGACAAATCCATGGCACACCCCCGACGGAATCCCGCAGCGATGTTGGATGCAAAGCTTTCGGTAGTGATTCCGGTTTACAACGAGAAGAATACGATTTGCGAAATCCTGCGCCGCGTTCAAGAAACGGAGATGCACAAGGATATCGTGGTGGTGGACGACTGCTCCAAAGACGGCACGCGCGAATTCCTGCAGGGCTTGGCGGAGTTGCGAGAAAAAGGGGAAAGCCAAGCGGCCTCAACGGACGGGGGCGATCCGATTGAGCTGCAAGACATGCGGTTTTTTTTCCAGGGAACGAATCAGGGGAAGGGTGCGGCATTGCGCCGGGGATTTGCGGTAGCCACGGGCGATATTGTGCTGGTGCAGGATGCCGACCTGGAATATGACCCGCGAGATTATGCGAAATTGCTGGAGCCGATTCTGGACGGGCGGGCGGACGTGGTGTTTGGCTCGCGGTTCCTGGGCGGGCCGCAGCGCGTGCATTATTTCTGGCACTATCTGGCGAATAAATTCCTGACGCTGCTTTCTGACGTGTTCACGAACCTGAAGCTGACGGACATGGAGACCTGTTACAAGGTGTTCCGCCGCGAGGTGCTGAAGGGAATACAGGTAAAGTCCGACCGGTTCGGATTTGAGCCGGAGATCACGGCGAAAGTGGCTAAAGGCAACTGGCGCATTTACGAAGTGCCGATCAGCTATTCGGGGCGCACGTACGAAGAGGGAAAGAAGATTACGTGGAAGGATGGGGTGCAGGCGTTGTGGTGCATCATCCGGTATAGGGTGGGGGATTGAGGTTGGGAGTAGTCGGTTAGCGGCGAACCGGTTGGGCACGGATTTTGCAGGAATGCGGGGCGGGAGAGAAGCAGCAAAGGCGCCCGCCTCCCCGACCAAGTCGGGGTAAACACCAGGCGGCCGCTACAACGGCAAGGACAAACCCAAGAGCACAATCAGGAGTGATTGTGCCACAGTAAGGGCAAATCAAAAAATAGTGATTGTTGGTTAGGCCTGGGACATGCGGCGCTGGAAGGTCAGCAGGATCAGGTCTGCGCGGCGGCGCACGCCAAACTTGCTCAGAAGGTTCGAGACGTGGAATTTGACGGTGCGCTCGGCGATATTGAGCTTGCTGGCGATTTCCTTGTTGGAGAGATTTTCCAGCAAGGGATCGAGGACTTCCTGCTCGCGGCGGCTGAGATTGGTGACGGTGTCGGTCTTGAGGCGGCGCCCCTGACTGGTGAGAATGGAATCCACGAAACCAGAAAGCACGGAGCGCGGCACCCAGAAGCCCCCGTTGGAAACGAGAGGAAGGGCGCGGGAAAGCTGGTCGCGGGCTTCGGCGTAAGAGAGAATGCCCTTCACGCCAAGACGGAGCAAGGAATAGGCGTTGGCCTCGTTGACAGAATCCCCAACGACAATCAGGCGGGCATCGGCGTAGCGCTCGAGAATATTGGTGAGGAGCGCGCCGGTAGCCTGGCGAGCGGCGTGCGCATCAATGACGTAGACCTGAGCCTTAGGAGGTTCGAGGTTGCGCAGGTCGGGAGCCAGAGTGGATTCAAGCTGCTTGGCAATCACCTTGAACTGCGGGGCCTTGCCGAGCAGGCGTTCAAATTCGCTGAGCACCAGGGGGTGCGGCGAGAGCAGACAGACTGTGAGTTTCGGGGACATGCGTTTATTGGCCACTGTACTTGAGGGTAGAGAAAGCAGGGCCAAGGGGCAAGGGTCTTGGGGCCAGATGTTCACGAGTCGTTACTGACAAATAAGGGGGATTTTCAAAGGATTGGGGCAAGGGGCCGGGAGGCTGGCATCTTAGCCAGGGTGAAGGGGCGGGCGAAAAGGGTACGGTTCTGGGGCAGGGCCAAGTAAAATAGAGGGATACCCCGCGCAATCAATCGTCGCAGAAAAGGCGCGGGGCGAAGTATCAAAGAATCGAATGAGGAACTTGAAGGAATCCGAGAAGGCTTTGCGGGAGCTGCTGGCGGAACGCATCCTGGTGCTGGATGGCGCGATGGGTACGATGCTGCAGCAACGCGAGCTGACGGCGGCGGACTTCGGCGGCGCGGCGCTGGAAGGGTGTAACGAGAATTTGGTGCGGACGCGGCTGGACGTAGTGCTGGACATTCACCGGAAGTACTTCGAGGCGGGAGCGGACATTGTCGAGACGAACAGCTTCGGCGCGACGCCGCTGGTGCTGGCGGAGTACGGCCTGCAGGCGGACGCGCACGAATTGAACAAGCGGGCCGCAGTGCTGGCGCGGCAGGCGGCGGAAGAAATCTCGACGCCGGGGAAGCCGCGGTTCGTGGCGGGTTCGATGGGGCCGACGACCAAGGCGATCACGGTGACAGGCGGCGTGACGTTTGAGGGGCTGCTGGATTCCTACTACGTGCAAGCCAAAGGATTGGTCGAAGGCGGGGCGGATTTGTTACTGGTAGAAACGTGCCAGGACACGCGGAATATCAAGGCGGCGGTTCTGGCGATCCAGAAATTGTCGCGGGAAATTGGGGCGGCAATTCCCTTCATCGTCTCGGTGACCATCGAGCCGATGGGGACGATGCTGGCCGGGCAAACCGTGGAAGCGATGTGGGCCTCGCTGCGGCACGCGCACCCGTTGGCGTTTGGGATGAACTGCGCGACCGGGCCGGAGTTCATGACCGACCACATCCGGACGCTGAGCACTCTGACGAGCGAGTTTGTGTCCTGCTATCCGAACGCGGGGCTGCCGGATGAAGAGGGGAAATACGGGGAGACGCCGACGACGCTGGCGGCGCAGCTCGAAAAGTTTGTGGACCACGGCTGGCTGAATCTGGTGGGCGGCTGCTGCGGCACTACGGAGAAGCACATTCGGGTGCTGGCGCAGATGGTGGAGGGGAAGAAGCCGAGGGTGCGGCCGGCCGATTCGCATCGGGCTATCTATTCGGGAATCGAGACGATCGAGGCGGATGAGCAAACGCGGCCGCTGCTTGTGGGTGAGCGGACGAACGTGATCGGCTCGCGGCTGTTCAAAAACCTGGTGGCGGAAGAGAAGTGGGAGGAGGCGACAGAGATCGGGCGGCGGCAAGTGAAGGGCGGGGCGCACATCGTGGATGTGTGCCTGCAAAGCACGGAGCGGGATGAGAAGAATGATATTCCGCCGTTCTACGAAAAACTGATTCGCAAGATCAAGACGCCGATCATGATTGACACGACGGACCCGACGGCGGTGGAGCTGGCGCTGACGTATTGCCAAGGCAAGGCGATCATCAATTCGATCAACCTGGAAGACGGCGAGGAAAAGTTCGCGAAGGTGGTGCCGATCGCGCACGATTTTGGCGCGGCGATTGTAGTGGGCTGCATTGACGAGGACCCGAAGCAGGCGCAGGCGTTCACGCGGGAGCGGAAGCTCGCGATTGCGCAGCGGTCGTACGAACTGCTGACGAAGAAGTACGGCATGGCGCCGGAGGACATCGTGTTCGATCCGTTGGTGTTTCCGTGCGCGACGGGCGACAAAAACTACATCGGGGGCGCGGTGGAAACGATGGAGGGAATCCGGCTGATCAAGCAGGCGCTGCCGGATACGCGAACGATTCTGGGAATTTCCAACGTGTCGTTTGGATTGCCGGCGGGCGCGCGCGAGGTGGTGAATTCGGTATTTCTGTACTACTGCACGAAAGCCGGGCTGGATTTGGCGATCGTGAATACGGAGAAGCTGGAACGCTTCGCTTCGATTCCGGAGCACGAACGGCGGCTGGCGGAGAACCTGCTGTTCCAGCATGCGGCAAAGGAAGTGCCGGCAGAGAATTCGCATGGCGAATTGTTGCGGAACGCGCCGGCGGACTGGCGGGAGCAGAGCAAGGAACAGAAGGCGGCGCTGAACCAGTTTCACATCGCGGCGATCACGGAGCATTTCCGTACGACGAAGAAGAAAGAGAAGTTGAAAGCGGAGGACGTACCGCTGGACACGCGGCTGTCGAACTACATTATCGAAGGCACGCGCGACGGATTGGTGGCGGACCTGGAGCGGAAACGCGCGGAGGGCACACCGCCGCTGGAGATTATCAACGGGCCGCTGATGGAGGGAATGTCCGAGGTGGGGCGGCTGTTCAACGCGAATGAATTGATTGTGGCGGAGGTACTGCAGTCGGCGGAAGCGATGAAGGCGGCGGTAAGCCACCTGGAACAGTTCATGGAGAAGGCGGACACCGCGAAGCGCGGCAAGGTGGTGCTGGCGACGGTAAAGGGGGATGTACACGACATCGGGAAAAACCTGGTGGAAATTATTTTGAAGAATAACGGGTTCGACGTCGTGAACCTGGGGATCAAGGTGCCACCGGAGGAACTGATCAAAGCGTTCCAGACGCACAAGCCTGATGCGATCGGGCTTTCGGGATTGCTGGTGAAAAGCGCGCAGCAGATGGTGATCACCGCGAGCGATTTGAAGGACGCGGGGATTGGCGTGCCGCTGCTGGTGGGGGGAGCCGCGCTGAGCGCGAAATACACGCAGCAGAAGATTGCGCCGAGCTATGGCGGAACGGTGTGCTACGCGAAGGACGCGATGACGGGATTGCGGCTGATGAATGAGCTGATGGACCCGGCGACGCGGGAACGAGTGTTGAGCGAGCACGCAATTTCCGGAAACGGCGTGAGCGTGACGACGACGGTGAAGATTGCGGAGAAGCCGCATGTGACGCGCTCGCCGAAGGTGCGCGCCGATTTGCCGATTCCGAAGGTGGGCTATCTGGACCGGAAGGTGCGGCTGGTGCCGGATTTGCGCGAGGTGTGGAGTTACATCAATCCGTACATGCTGTATGGAAGGCACATGGGGTATCGCGGGGATTTTGAGAAGTATTTGGCGGCGCGGGAAACGAAGGCGGTGGAGCTGTTTAACGGGATGGAAGAGGTGAAGAACGAGGCCGCGACTTTTATGAAGGTGCGCGCGGTGTGGCAATTTTTTGAGGCGGAGGCGGAAGGCGAGGCGCTGCATCTGTTTTCTCCGGGCGGCGCGGAGCCGGTGCACACGTGGAAGTTCCGGCGGCAAAAGATTGGGGATCAGTTGTGCTTGAGCGACTACGTGCTGCCGGCGCGAGAGGGGCAGCGGGATCATGTGGCGGTGTTTGTGGTGACGGCGGGCGACGGCGTGCGGGAACGCGCGGAGAAGGCCAAGCACGACGGGTATTATTTCAAGTCACATGGATTGCAGGCGCTGGCGATTGAAACGGCGGAAGGCTGCGCGGAGTGGTTGCACCGGCGGATCCGCGAGGATTGGGGATTCCCCGATCCGGCGGAGATGACCATGGCGCAGCGGTTTACGTCGCGATATCGCGGGAAGCGGTACAGCTTTGGGTATCCGGCTTGCCCGGAATTGGAATACCAGGCGGGGATTTGGAGTTTGCTGCGGCCGGAAGAGATCGGCGTGCAGTTGACGGAAGGATTCATGATGGACCCGGAAGCGAGCGTGAGCGCGCTGGTGTTTCAGCATCCGGATTGTAGTTATTTTAGCGTGGGAGAGAGCGAGTAGTAGCAGCGCGTCAGTCTTTGGAGATCGGAAACCCAAGACCCACCCTCACAAACCGAGGATGGGGCACCCTCCGCGTCGTTCTACTTCTTAGTGAATTGCGAAAGTTGTATCCTAGCCAGTGATGTTCCGACTCAAAATCAAGTGAACCAATTCCCACCGAGCCACCCGCCCGCGCGGTGCTGCCCCCCTCCCCCTGTTTTTCATAAGTGTTGATTCTAATAGGGATTATGTTGTTTGTTTTGTATCAGTTTTGAATCTGGTGATTCTAAAGAGAGTTAGCAGGCTTCGGATGGGGAGCTTCGAGGGGCTCGCTCGTGGGGGGAGGAGCGGGGGCGTCGGGGTCGTCGGACTCGTCGGGGTCGGAGGAGGAGTCATCGAGGGACTTGAGGAATTTGGGATTGAGCTTTCCGAAGGCGTTGGTGAGAGTGGCGAGCAAGGGCCGGCGACCGAAGGTGCAGGCGAATTCTTCTTCGGCCATGGGAAGAGTCTGCGCCATGACCTGAGCAAGGTAAGCGAGGGTGTGAGCAGTTTTAGGGTTGATCTGGCCGCAGGCGACGGCCCGGAAGAGACGACCGAGGCTGCCGTTGAGTGCGCAGGCGCTGACATAGTCGGTGCTGACACCCGCGGCGATGAAGTCCCCGGCTTTCTTGGCGGCGAGGCGCTGGAGCTCTCGCTGGGCGTGGAAGTAACAGAAGTCGGGATTGTCGGCCTGGCGGGGAGATTTGCAGCGGCGGCCATCGGCAAAAGTGAAGGTACACAAGGACGCGCGGTCCTTGGAGGGTTTCTTGGACATAGAGATCTCCTGATTACGGATTAAATTTGGATTTCGGGGAACCCCGCGAAGGAAGTACCGCAGGGCACACCTTTCAACAGGAAAAAGTGTGGCAGAAGATTATTAGAATGTCAAGAGAATAATTGCAAATAAACAGGTGAAGGGAAGCGGACGAAGAAAGAAGGAATCAAGGATAACGCTCTCCTCGAAGCTCGGGGCAGGGAAGCGCAGAGGTTGCAGAGGATGAGAAAGGCTTACCACAGAGGGAACAGAGGGGCCGCCCCGACTGGGTCGGGGTAAACGCCGGGAAGGGAGACACAACGCAGGGAAGAAAATCGTTCACCACAGAGGACACGGAGAACACAGAGGAAGAGCCGAAAAAGCAGATCCCTACATTGCGAGCCTGCATAGGGCGCGGGCTCTCTGGTCGGGAGGACAAAATTGTGAGGCGAGGTGATGCAGGAGATGTACCGCACCTACGGCGCTCAGGGTCCTGAGGGATTCTGATCCCAGCCCTTACGGGCTGGGCTAAGTTGTGGCGCGCCTCCGGCGCTTGAGTTAAGAGTGGGGGCAGGGTTGGGATAAATTGCAGTTTGTCGGGTGGGTTGCGGTGGTAAAAGCGGCGCCAAGGCGCCGCACTCCAAATTCGGCTGGGCGCGAAATGAGATTTGGTAGGGGTAGGGGTGATGGGAATCTTGAGAATGAGGGCCTGGAGGGGGGTGGGTGGATTGGCGCAGGGTGGGGTGGGGGGTTGGGTCGCTATTCTCAGGAGGGCGGGTTAGGAAGGGTAATTCCCTTCTCTCATTTTCCATAAGTCATTTAAATACACAGTATTAGTGAACCGACATAACGGATCTGGGTGGCTTTCCGCTTGCAGGCTCTGTGACTGTAATAGAAGTACTTCGCTCTGGGTTTTCCTTATCTAAATGGTCCCTCGGGACTCCTCGCCGGAGGTAATTTTATGCAACAACGAATCGTGATTTTGGGAGCAGCAGGCCGTGATTTCCATAACTTCAACGTGTGTTACCGGGAGGATCCCTGGAGCCACGTGGTGGCGTTCACAGCGACACAAATACCAGACATAGCGGGAAGGAACTACCCGAAAGAATTGGCCGGGCCGATGTATCCGGACGGAATACCAATTGTGCCGGAGGAAGAGCTGGAGCGGTTGATCCGTGACGAGAAGGTGAACGTGGCGGTGTTTTCGTATAGCGACGTGTCGCACGTGAAGGTGATGAACCTGGCGTCGCGGGCGCTGGCCGCGGGAGCGGATTTTCAGATGTTGAGCGCGGAGCGAACGATGCTGGCGGCGACGGTGCCGGTGGTGTCGATTTGCGCGACGCGGACGGGTTGCGGGAAGAGCCCGGTATCGCGGCGCGTGGCGGAACTGTTGAAGGAGGCGAGACTGAAGACGGTGGCGATCCGCCATCCGATGCCGTATGGGAATTTGCGGAAGCAGCGGGTGCAGCGGTTCGCGGAGATGGCCGACCTGGACCGCGAGCAGTGCACGATTGAAGAGAGAGAAGAGTACGAGCCGCACGTGCAGAGCGGAACCGTGGTGTACGCCGGGGTGGATTACGCGGCGATCGTGGCGGAAGCGGAGAAGGAAGCGGACGTGATTATCTGGGACGGCGGGAACAACGATACGCCGTTTGTGTTTCCGGACCTGGAGATCGTGGTGACGGACCCGCACCGCGCGGGGCATGAAGTGTTGTATCACCCGGGCGAGGTGAACCTGCTGCGGGCGAACGTGGTGGTGATCAACAAGGTGGATTCGGCGCGGCCCGAGGCGGTCGAGATCGTGCGGCAAAACGTGCGGCAGCGGAATCCGAAGGCAGAGATCATCGAGGCGGAATCGCTGGTGAAGGTGGAACAGGCGGAGAAACTGCGCGGCGCACGTGTGCTGGTGATTGAAGACGGGCCATCGCTGACACACGGCGAGATGGCGCTGGGCGCGGGCGTGATTGGCGCACAGAGAGCAGGAGCAACGCTGGTGGATCCGCGGCCGTACGCGGTGGGAAGCATCCGCGATACGTTCGTGAAATTCCCGCATGTGGGGGCGCTGCTGCCGGCAATGGGGTACAGCGAAAAGCAACTGGCGGACCTGCAGGAGACGATCCGCCGGACACCGTGCGATTATGTGCTGATCGCGACGCCGATCGATTTGCGGCACGTGGTGGCGATTGGGCAGCCATCGCTGCGAGTGACGTATGAAGTGGCGGAACGCGGAAAGCCGACGCTGACAGAAGTGATACGGCGATTCGTGCAGAAAGAAGTGGAAGTGAAGGTGGAATAAGAGGAGACGCACATGTACCGCAAACGTCTAGGCGCCATGCCAACAATAACGCCGTGGCATCTGAAGCCCGCGCTGGGAGCGCATAAGCGGGACTTCCTGTCGTTGCACGGCATCACGATAACGGAGATGGAAGGGTTGCTGAAGCTGGCGGCGGAAGTGAAAGCGCATCCAAAAACGTTTGTTACGGCGTTGCAGGGAAAGATGGCGGCACTGATATTCGAGAAGCCATCGCTGCGGACGCGGGTGACGTTTGAAGTGGGATTTGAACAACTGGGCGGCCACGCGGTGTACCTGGCGCCGGGAGATATCGGGCTGGGGAAGCGGGAGAGCGTGGGCGACGTGGCGCGGAATCTTTCACGGTGGGTGGACGTGATGATCGTGCGCACGTTTTCGCAGGCGTTGTTGGAAGAGATGGCCCACAAAGCACGCGTGCCGATCATCAACGCGTTGACGGACCTGCTGCACCCGTGCCAGGCCGTGGCGGATGTGTTGACGATTCGGGAAGCCAAGGGCGAATTGAAGGGGCTGCACCTGGTGTACGTGGGAGACGGAAACAACGTGGCGCTGTCCCTGGCGCACGCAGCGGGGAAAGTGGGCATGAACTTCACGATGGTGTGCCCGCCGGGCTACGAGCCGAATCAGGACGTGCTGATGGAAGCGCGCGCGGACGCTTCGAGCACCGGGGCGGAGATCCGCGTGGTGCAAGACGCGAAGGAAGTGATGGGAACGGCGGACGCGGTGTACACGGATGTGTGGACAAGCATGGGGCAGGAAAAGGAGAGCGAAGAGCGGCGGCGAAATTTTGCGGGGTATCAGGTGAACGAAAACCTGATGGACCTGGCGCCGGCGGACGCGCTGTTCATGCATTGCCTGCCGGCACATCGCGGCGAAGAGGTAACGGACGAGGTGGTGGACGGGTTGCAGTCGGTGGTGCTGGAACAGGCGGAGAACCGGCTGCACGCGCATAAGGCGATTTTGCTGGCGCTGATGGCGGGGCAGGAAGAGGAGAACGGAAAGAAGAGGTAGGTGGAGGACTGGGTAGGGTGCAGGGAAAAGCAGATCCCTCCGCTCCGGACCGCAAACGACGCGGTCCTCCGGTCCCTTCGGCTCCGCTCAGGGCAGGCGGGATGACAGGTTTTTTTCGAGGCGGCGAAATAAGAAGATGCGAGACGGGCGATGAAACCGATTGCGGTGATTGCGATTGGCGGGAACTCGCTGACGCGGGAAAACGAGCGCGGCACGTTTGAAGAGCAGCAGGCGCACGCGAGAGAAACGTGTGAAGGAATTGGCGCGGTGCTGCAGAAGGGCTACCGCGTGGTGGTGACACACGGGAACGGCCCGCAGGTGGGCGAAGCGCTGCTGCGATCGGAGAGGGCGCAGGGGGCGGGAGCGCCACAGCATCTGGACGTTTGCGGGGCAGAGACCGAAGGGGCGATGGGCTACCTGCTGCAGCAAACGCTGGACAACACGCTGTATGAAAAAGGAATGCCGCAGAAGGTGGTGAGCCTGATCACGCAGGTGATTGTGGACGCGGATGATCCGGCGTTTCTGCGGCCGGACAAACCGATTGGACCGTTTTACCAGAGAGAAGAGGCGGAGCAGCGGCGCGACCAGTTTGGCTGGAAAGTGGTGGAAGATGCGGGGCGAGGCTGGCGGAGGGTGGTGGCTTCGCCGCACCCGCGAAGAATTTATGAGATTGAGGCGATCCGGGCGTGCCTGGATGCGGGGTTTGTGGTGATTGCGGCGGGCGGTGGAGGAATTCCGGTGGTGCGGCGGGCGGGGCGGCTGCGCGGGAGCGAGGCGGTGATCGATAAGGACCGCTGCTCGGCGCTGCTGGCGAGGGATTTAGAAGCGGAGCTGCTGCTGTTTTCGACCGGCGTGAAGCATGTGTACCTGAACTACGGGAAGGACGACGCGCGGCCGCTGTTTCATGTGAGCTGGGCGAAAGCGCATGAGTACTTGATGCGCGGCGAGTTTCCCGCGGGGAGCATGGGGCCGAAAGTGGAAGCGGCGCTGGCGTATATGGAGGCGGGAGGGCGACGCGCGCTGATCACGGCGCCGGAGAGCATCGGGCTGGCGCTGGGCGGTTCGGAAGGGACGGAGATTCTGCCGCCGCTGGGAGTGATGGACGAGACGGTGGCAGTGCATTAAGTTTGTGAAGAAGCGGCTTGACGGATGGCAGTAAAGTAAAGTGCGCGGGAAAACTCCAAAGGGGAAAAGGCGGGCATGTACAGAATCTTGGATGCGCAATTCATTGCACCGGGGATCAAGCGGTTTGTGATCGATGTCCCGAGGATCGCGAAGAAACATCAGGCAGGCCAGTTTGTGATATTGCGGCTGCATGAGAGGGGCGAGCGCATCCCGATCACGATTGAGAGTTCGGACCGCGAAAAGGGAACGATCCGGATTGTGGTGCAAGCCGTGGGGAAGACGACCTACGAGTTGAATGCGCTGGAAACGGGCGGGGCGATTCTGGATGTGGTTGGGCCGCTCGGCAAGCCGTCGGAGATTGAAAAGTACGGGACGGTGGCGGTGCTGGGAGGCGGAGTGGGAACGGCGTTGGCCTATCCGACGACAGCGGCGTTGAAGAAAGCGGGCAACCGGATATTGACGATTCTGGGAGGGCGGAGCCGGGAGTTGGTGCTGCTGGAAAAAGAGATGAGGGAAGTGAGCGACGCGCTGTACGTCACGACGGATGACGGGAGTTACGGGGAAAAGGGATTGGTGACGGACAAGCTGCGGGAACTGATCGGCAAGGGCGAGCCGATTCAACTGGTGCTGGCGGTGGGGCCGGTGCCGATGATGAAAGCGGTTGCGGACCTAACGAGGGAGCACGGCATACGGACGATCGTGAGCCTGAACCCGATCATGATTGACGGAACGGGAATGTGCGGAGGCTGCCGCGTGCTGGTGGGCGGAAAGAGCCAATTTGCGTGCGTGGATGGACCGGAATTTGACGCGCACCAGGTGGATTTTGGGGTGTTGATGCGGCGGAACCGGATGTACCGGGATGCAGAGAAGGAATCGCTGGAGAGATTCCAGCAGGCGTGCGCGGGCAACGGGCAAGGGGGATCGTGCAAGAACGGAGCAGCGGAGACGGCGCCGGTGACGATTGCGGGAGGCAAACCGTGAGCCCCGCCAAAGAAGTTTCCGCGAATCCGGTGCCGATGAAGGAGCGGATGAAGATACCGCGGCAGGGGATGCCGGAGCAGGCCGCGGAATTGCGGGTGATGAATTTCACGGAAGTGAACCTAGGCTATTCGCAGGAACTGGCGCGGCAAGAGGCGTTGCGATGCCTGGAATGCGCGAAGTCGCCGTGCGTGGACTATTGCCCGGTGGGCGTGAAGGTGAAGGATTTCGTGAAGCTGATCGTGGCGGGCGACTACCTGGGGGCAGCGGCAAAGATTCGCGAGGACAATGTGCTGCCGGCGATTACAGGGCGCGTATGTCCGCAGGAAGATCACTGCGAAGGGTTCTGCCTGCTGCACAAAAAAGTGGATTCCCTGGGGATCGGGTACCTGGAGCGGTTTGTGGCGGACTACGAGCAGAAAGCGGGAGCGCCACCGGCAGCGAATGCGGCGCCCACGGGCAAAAAGGTGGCGATTGTGGGAAGCGGGCCGGCGGGATTGAGCGCGGCGGGCGATTTGATCCAGAGAGGCCACCAGGTACACGTGTTCGAGGCGCTGCATGAGATTGGCGGCGTGCTGGTGTACGGGATACCGGAGTTTCGTTTGCCGAAGCAGGTGATCCGCGAGCAAATCGACACGATGCGGAAAATGGGCGTAGAGTTCGAGACGAACGTGGTGGTGGGGAAGACGGTGTCGATTGACGAGTTGTTTGAAGAGGAGGGGTACGACGCCGTTTTTATCGCCACGGGCGCGGGCTTGCCGGTGTTTCTGAATATTCCGGGAGAGCACCTGAACGGGGTGTATTCGGCGAATGAATTTCTGACGCGGATCAACCTGATGCACGCGTACGAATTCCCGCGGTACGACGAGCCGATGGTGGGGCTGCGCGGGAAGCACGTGGCGGTAATCGGCGGGGGAAACACGGCGCTGGACGCGATCCGGTCGGCGCGGCGGCTGGGAGCGGAGAGGGCGTACGTGCTGTACCGGCGGAGCGAGACGGAGATGCCGGCGCGCGCGGAAGAGGTGAAGCACGCGAAACAAGAGGGAATCGATTTCCAGGTGCTGACAAATCCGGTGGAATTCCTGGACGATGGCCGGGGCTGGCTGAGAGCAGCGCGCTGCGTGCGAATGGAGCTGGGCGAACCGGACGCTTCGGGACGGCGGCGGCCGATTCCGATCGCGGGATCAGAGTTTGAAGTGCCGCTCTCGGTGGCCATCATCGCGACGGGAACATCGGCGAATCCGCTGGTGCAATCGACGACGCCGGGGCTGAAGACGAACAAGCGGGGCTACATCGAGGCGGACGGCGAATCGCAGCGAACGTCGAGAAAAGGCGTGTTTGCCGGCGGCGACATCGTGACGGGAAGCGCGACGGTGATCCTGGCGATGGGAGCGGGGAGACGCGCGGCGAAAGCGATGCACGAGTATTTGAACACGGGCGCGTGGTAGCGAGAGGAAACGCGCAAGGGATTTAGGTTGGGAGCAATGCTGGCGCGAGACGGTTTTACGGGCTATGGGAAATGCTTAACAACATTTCCTCAGCTAAAGCCCAAGAAAGCCAAGCGCTTAATGTCGGAGCTAAAGCTCCGACCCCCTGGCTTGCGCAGTTTTATTCATGCTGTTTAGTAGTGCCCTAGTTGACCGAATTGGGATCTGGTTGGATGGGTAGAAGTCAGATAGGAAGTTGAACGACGTGCCTTCGAGGTCGAGGGATTCACTTGCCTCGCCTCCCCACACGCCTACAGGCCTGCAGTCTGGAGAAAAAACATGCCGATACAGAAGTCAGACGCGCTGGCGTATCACTCTGGCGCGCGCCCTGGAAAAATTGAAGTAACGCCGACGAAGCCTTGCCGCACACAGAGAGACTTGAGCATGGCGTACACACCAGGAGTGGCCGTGCCGTGCCTGGAAATTGAGAAGGAACCGAACGACGCATACAAGTACACAGC
>PMES01000115.1 GCA_003154775.1 Acidobacteriota bacterium
ATCGACCGTCTGAGCCCGCAGCGGAAACCGGACAGCGACCTACTGAGGGCGAATCAATTTTCGAAGAACGCGGGGTGGCTGCTACACTCAGGGGCGAGCCATGGCACGGCAACGACTGGGACAACACTTTCTGGCAGACGCGGGATGGCGAGAGCAGATCGCGCGGGCCATTCGGGTGTCTCCTCACGGGATGGAGTCTCCCGCGCGTGCGGCGACGGATGATTACTGCTGGATAGAGATTGGCGCGGGTCACGGGGAAATGACCGATCACCTGCTCCGCAGCGGGGTGCCAGTTTACGCGGTGGAACTCGACAGGGCGCTGATCGAGCGGCTGCAGCAACTCGCGGAGAAGCATCCAAATCTCACGGTGGTGCCGGGAGACGTACTGGAGACGGATTTAGCTGCAATTGCGGCAGGGCGCCGCATCCGCCTCTACGGCAATTTGCCGTACTACATCACCTCGCCGATTCTTCACCATTTCTTCCGGTTTGCGGATTTGATCGACGAGATCCACATTGTCATCCAATGGGAAGTGGCGCTGCGGCTCACGGCGAGCCCAGGCAATAAGTCTTACGGCTATCTGTCCGTGGCCACGCAATTCTATACGCGTCCTGAATTGGTGTTGAAGCTGCCCCGGGGAGCGTTTCGTCCGCCTCCGGAAGTAGGGTCGGCGTTGGTCACGCTGCGGCTGCCCGGTGAGAACGTCACGCTGGGGCTGGAGAATGAACATGCCTTTCTCGAATTTGTGAAGACGTGCTTCGGACAAAAGAGAAAGACGCTTGCCAATAACCTGCGCGGGCTGGCCGAACCGGCGCGGATGAGAGAACTCCTGGAGCAATTTAAATTGCGAGCGGACGCACGCGCTGAACAATTAAGTGTGGGGGAGCTGGCGGATGTTTACCGGGCTATTTCTTCAGCGAAGTAAGGAGAAGATCCGGGTAGTCGGACATGATTCCGTCAACGCCTCCTGACGCCAGGAGCCGCATATGGGCGGGCGAGTTGACCGTCCAGCAAACCACCTGGAGATCCCGTTTGCGCGCTTCGTGGAGCAGGTTCGGGGTCACCAGGTCGCCGCGAACGGCAAGCTGCCGTGCGCCGATTTCCACGGCTTTCTGGAAGGGATTCTCGATCTTGCCATCGAACAGCAAGCCGACCATCAGCGTGGGGTCGATGTTTCGCAGGCTGGAGAGAATGACGGGATCGAAGGAAATAACCACCACGCGGGGGATTTCCCCGGATTCGCGAAGAGCGCTGATCAAGGCATGTTCGCCGCCCCAGAATCCATTGGGCTTCAGTTCCAGGTAGAAGACCACATCGTTTTTCTTGGAAAATACGAGTATTTCTTCGAGGGTAGGAATGCGCTCTCCGATAAACTCGCTGGCAAACCAGGCGCCAGCATCGAGGCGCCGGATTTCCGCGAGCGTCATATGCTGAACCGCGCCGTGACCGCCGGTGGTACGATCAACGGTGTCGTCATGGATGGCGACAAGATGCGCGTCGCGCGTCAGTTGCAGGTCCGTCTCGATGAAGGAGACTCCTTGCGCAACGGCTCGCCGGAAGGCGGCAAACGTATTTTCCGGAGCGTAACCGGAAGCACCGCGATGGGCAATCGCCAACACGCGAAAGGCAACCTCCTGGGCAATCGAGCGGGCAAAGATGTTCCAAGGGGAGCGCGATTCCCTCTCGTATGCTAACACTGCGGAATGCACCTGGGAGACAATACGGGAGGGAGTGCCGCGTGAAGCTAAATGAGCAGCGCAGGGTGGTTGGTTCTAAGCTTGTGAGGAAGGCATTTTGGGTGGGCCTGATTGTGGCGCTAGCCGGGTGGATGGCGGCATTCCCTGCTATGGCACAGAATGTGCCGGCAGCCAAGAAGCAGGGTGGAGGTGAGAAGTACGCGGAAGGACTGGCCCGCGAAGTGCATCACCAGTTGACAGTTCTTCCCTATGTCTCTGTATTTGACCATATCGCATTTACGCTGAACGGAAACAACGTCACGCTAACGGGGCAGGTCGTCCGGCACACATTAAAGACACAAGCGGAAGCAGCCGTGAAGAGCATCGAAGGTGTCGGGACGGTAGTAAACCAGATTGAGGAGCTGCCCGCGTCGGTGGGTGACGATGATTTGCGGCGCGCCGTGTATCGCGCCATCTATGAGGATCCGGTGCTCTCCCGATATGCCGTGGACGAGTTGCCATCCATCCAGATCATCGTAAAAAATGGAGGCGTCGCGCTGGAGGGCCAGGTGGAAAGCGAAGCAGACAAGAACCGTGCCACCGTTCGGGCCGGATTCGTGGCCAATGTCTCGGGCGTGAAGAACAATCTGGTTGTCCGTCCGAAGGAGAACTCAAAGAAGTAGCAGCGTATTTGGAACGCAACGCGGAGAAATTGGGAGGGGATAGACGGTGGCGGAAGATCAAAGCCCGTACGTGAACCAAGGCAATTGGCGAGACACTCCGGCGCGCCAGAAGCTCGTGGCCCTGCGCGAAGCGTTGTTGCGATTGCACAAGACTCTATTGGAAATGGAGCGCCGCGAGTATCAGAAAGTGCATGGCTCCGTCTCGGCAGGTGAGCTTTTCCGGTTAGTCGTTGATGACCCGCAATTCTCCTGGCTGCACAACATCTCCGAATTTGTAGTTCGCATTGACGAAGCGCTGGCGGCGGACGCCGAAATTACACCGGAAGATACCCGGGGAGCGATTTCCTTGGCGCGAAAGATCTTTGCGCCCACCGAAACAGGAGATGGCTTTCAAAAAAAGTATTTCGATGCCATCCAGAAAGACCCCGCTGTGGTTATGGAACATGCCGAACTTGTACGCCTCTTTCATATTGAGCCGCCCGGCGCGGAGAACCAGTAAGTAGGAATTCTCAGTCCATTGGAACCGTTAGCCTGAATTTCTCAACAATTGCGATTCATCCGATGTCCAAGTTCAGCACGAAATGGTCATCCTGAGGCGATCCAATGAGGATCGCCGAAGGACCTCAACATCGATATTTTGCACGATGTATCAGTTGAGATCTTTCGGCGCGCAAACGGCGCGCCCCTCAAGATGACAGGCTGCTGCACCAGTTGAATAGCTTCAGAATTGTAGCTCGTGAGAAAGCCCGGTTAGCTCTATTCCCCTCGTGCGGGGCCTCGGAGGATTACTCTGCGGGATGACTTTCTCGTAAAACGCGCGCGCTTGACCTACACTAACCGTATAGTTTGTTGTTTTTGCGGAATCCTGCCGAATGTGGGAGGGTTTCCATCTGAGGGAGATCCATGAGAAATCCGCAACTCCGGGCGATGCATCATCGTTCCATTCAATTTATGCTGATGGCGGTGATGCTTGGCGCGCTGTTTCTTGCCCTGCCGTTGCGGGCAAAGGTGGTCGTCGATTTCGACCCCAATCTCGATTTCTCCAAGTACAAGACCTACGCTTTCATCGGCGGCGTTGAGAATCTGGTGATGATCCAACTGAATCCCGACCTGATCGAGAACCGCATGCATCACTCGGTTTCGCGCGAGCTGGATAAACGCGGGTTGCGCGAAGTGAAGCCCGAGGAAAATCCTGACCTGGTCGTGCGCTACTGGGCGAACAGTTCCACGCAGTTGGATGTCGCTCTCGCTGGCGACTGGGGCCCGTATGGCGCCTATGTCGGCAGCTACTGGGGCTTTCTCTTTGAAAGCGTCAGCGCCAGCAGCAAGAAGGAAGGCGCTCTGATTATCGATCTGATTGATCCGAAGGCGAAGAGCCTGGCCTGGCGGCTCTACCTGATTCGCAAGATCACGAACCCCGACAAGGAGTGGAAGAAGGCCGACGAGGAAATCTCCAAGGCCTTCGAGAGCTATCCGCCGTCCGGCAAGGCGAAAGAAGACAAGAAGCAAGAACGGGCCGAGCACCCGCCGAAATCATAGTGAAGTTGGCCACTCCGTTTCTCTGCGACAAGCCGCTCCATTGAAATACCTCTGCGGGGTTCGCGACCGAGGACGGCCGTTGCAGACGCGCGAGAAAGGCCTCAGGCCTGAAGGCTCAAGCTACAGGGAGTGCAACAAAGCGAGCGATGGAGAAAGATTCAGCCTTTGGAAGCCGCTTCCTTGCCACGGCCTAGTGGTGGAAAGGCTCCGAGCTGCCGCAGCAAGCCCACCGCATCCCATCGCGCATTGGAATCCAGGATCTTCCCATCCCGGATGTAATGAATGGTGATGCCCTCCACGGAAACTTTCTTGCCGGTGGCGGGGATATTCATGAAGTCGCCCTTGTGCGTTGCGGAAATCACCCACGCGGCAACAACCTTCTCTTTTTCAGCGATCAAGTCGTCCAGTGTAAAACGCAAATCGGGGAAACTGGCGGTCAGCTCCAGGACGCGGCGGCGGTACAGCTCCGGGCCAACCTGCGAGCCGCTGACAAACGGATCATTCAGCGCATGGCTCGGTGAGATAAGCTCGGCCACCAAGTCGAGTTTGCGCTTGTTCCAGACTTCATCGTAGAGGCGGCGAACGATGTTTTTGTTCTCCGTGGACATAGGAACCGTCCTTCTCCGGAAACTTGCTCTGGCATGAAGAAAAAAGCCGCCTTACCTGCCGGAATTGGTGTGAAGAGATTGAGGGTGTAAGGCTCGTGAAAGACTACTCCTGAGTTGGTTGGGTTGCAATGATGATTCGCTGCGGCGAACGGGCGGGCGAATCCGCAACCAGCCTATAGAGGAAAGACGAAGGGAGCTGAGGCCGGCCCTAGCCCGAATTTCTCACGAGATACAATTTTGCCCGTCACTCAAGCACAAAACCCACTGTCATCCTGAGGGGGCGCGCCGGGCGTTTACCCCGACCTGGTCGGGGCGCCCCGAAGGATCTCAACCGCAACACTCTGCATGATTCCAAGATTGAGGTCCTTCGGCGATTTTCATCGGATCGCCTCAGGATGACAGCGCTTTGCTGAACTTGAACAACGGTTAAACTGCAGCTCGCGAGAAAGCGCGGCTAGTCCGGTTGCGCGGGAGCTTCTGCAAGAATGGAAAAGAGGGTAGACGTGAAGCGAGCGGCGTCGGAGGCAGAGAAAATCAACGGTGGACGAAGCTTGAGCACATTGTGATGAGGGCCATCGGTGCCGGCGAGGATGCCCAGATCGCGCAACCGGTTAACAACGTGGTGGGCCTGGGCGGTTGCGGGGGTGCGCTTGTCACGATCGGTGACAAGATCGATGCCCAGGAAAAAGCCCATGCCGCGTACATCTCCAATGAGCGGATACTGCGCCTGCAGGGATCGCAAATCTCGCAGCCATTGCGAGCCGACGTTTAGCGCATTCTGTTGCAGTTGGTTTTCTTCGAGGACCTCGAGAACGGCCAGGCCGGCGGCGCAGGCAACGGGGTTCCCGCCGAATGTGCTGAAGAACTCCATCCCGTTCGCAAATGATGCTGCGATTTCCGCGGTAGTGACAACGGCTGCGAGCGGGAACGCGTTGCCGATCGGTTTGCCGAAGACGGCGATGTCCGGCACCACCCCTTGCGTTTCAAAGCCCCAGAAGTGCGTTCCGAGACGTCCGAAGCCCACCTGCACTTCATCGGCGATGCACACTGCGCCCGCAGCCCGCGCGTGCTTATAGACTTCACTGAGATAACCCGGCGGAAAAACGATCTGGCCGGCAACACTGGGCAGTGTTTCCGCGATGAAGGCAGCGGCCCCACGCCGACCACTTTTCAACTCATCCAAAATCGCGGCAACGTGTGTGGCGTATTTCTTGCCGAGATCGGATTCGCCGCGCCGGTAAATCCCGCGATAGTCGTCGGCAATCGGAGCGACATGCACCCACGGCTTTTGGCCTTTTCCACCCGGGCCGTTGAATTTGTAGGGACTGATGTCGATGAGGGTGGAGGTGTGGCCGTGGTAGGCATGCTCTAGAACGATGACATCTTCCCTTCCCGTGTGGGTGCGCGCCAGGCGAAGCGCGAGTTCGTTGGCTTCGCTGCCGGAATTCACAAAGAAACAAACGCGTAGCGGTGCGGGAAGCAGCGCGGTAAGACGCTGCGCGTAGCGAAGAATATTGTCGTGGAGGTAGCGCGTGTTGGTGTTGAGGAGCGCAACCTGCTTCTGAACGGCTTGCACGACGCGCGGATGGGAATGGCCGACTAGAGGAACATTGTTATAGACGTCCAGGAACGCGCGCCCCGTGTCGTCGTACAGATATTGCATCCAGCCGCGAACGATCTTCAGCGGGCGGTCATAGGAGAGGCTGAGATTGGAGGAGAAAAGTTTGCGGCGGGTGGACAGGGATTGTTCGAGCGACGGGAGAGACTCCGTCGGGGTCGAGCACACTGACGATCGCACATTGCCCGAAGAAGTGCTCGCGGCGAGGAGCCGATCGTTGGCCTGGCGCACAGGTATTCTGGCGAGGCGCTCGAGCGCAGCCCACGCGGGAGCCTCGGTGACGGTGACATAAGGATCTTCGGGAATGAGAGATTTGCGATGCGCAGAGTTGATAACGCTGACGGCGAGCCGCGTGGCCATCAGCGTGAAAAACACGGCAATTTCGTCGTCGTTCAGAGGAAAACGCCGATGATATCCGGCGAGAACCGAACCTGCGGCGGAGATCGGGTCCTCTTTGCCAAAAATCGCGTAGGCCGCGGCGACGGCAGGCTCCGCGACGGTCAGGCCTGTGTGCATGTCGCCAAAATCGATGACGCGCACGACCTCTCTGGGTTTCGACGATACCGGCCCGACAAGAGCGTTGTGATCGTTGGCATCGCCATAGATGACGCTGCGACGGAGGTGGTGGAAGCGGGGAACAGCCTCCCGCTCGAACAGATTCAGGAAATGCTCAGCGAGAGCGCGCCGCTGGGGATCGGCGACAGCCGTAAGCTTCTCGAAGGCCCAAAGCGAACGGCTGAGATCCCACTTCAAAATGCGGTTTGCCGCCGGGTGAGAAAAATCCACCAGGGCCGCGTCCATCTCGCCAAGGAAGCGGCCGAGACTCTCCAGCAGTTCGGGCGGGTGAGGTTGCACTTCGGCCAGTGCAACGCCAGGCAAGAACGAGAGGAGCCAAACGATGCGGCCGGCGCCATCGGCGGTTTGCACGTGCGCGAACAATTGGCCGCTGGAGTTGGGAATCGCCCTGGGAAGCGCAAGGTGCGGCGCGCGGCCAGCCAGATGGGCGAGCGCCCGGCACTGCATGTCAACGAAAGAAGTTTCGCGGGCGGCGTGCATGATTTTCAGAACGAAAGCGCGTCCTTCCGGAGTGGTCAAATGGAAGTTATCGTCGTATTCGCCGGGCAGAGGCCGCACATCCGCGTGGAGTGAATAGAGTTCCAGGGCAATGCGCGCGGCTTCAGCCGGAGAAAGAGGAGGAGTAACGCGAGATTCCGGTAGCATGAACGAAATTGTAGCGAGTGGACTGCAGGTTCGTCCAATCGCCAGGTCAAAGCAGCGGCGGGTTCTTATTCATCCCCATTTGCAGGTGTAGATTTTATTTTATGCCGGCACAGATCGCGGGCGCGCGCGCAACGACAGCATGACCATGACAGCAGTGACGGCCACTGGCAGGATGAGACCGGTTCGCAAGGAGTTCGTATGCGCCGCGATGATGCCGACAAGCCAGGGCAGAACGGCCCCGCCAAGACCCGCGCCGCCGAAATAAAGAGTGGCGAGCCAGTTCGCATCCTCGCGAAAAGTCTCTGCAAACCAGGTGACGTACAGCGGATATTGCGGCGCTAGCCCGAAACCCGCCACCGCCGCGCCGGCCTGGAGCAGCAACGGTGTCTGCGAGTAAGCGACGATTCCCGCGCCGACGACTGCGCAGAGCAGCCCACCCGCGGAGATGGCCACTTGCGATAGACGCCGGAGGGCCAGAGGCGCGAGCCCACGGCCAATTAAGAGGAACAGGTAAAAAACCAAAGGGGCCAGCGCCCAGGTGGAACTGTCCATGCCGGGCATGCGCTTTTCGTAAGCAGCCACCCAACCGCCGAGGGCAGTCTCCACGCCTACATACAAAAAGAAAAGCAGGAGCAGGGGAACAGCAGAGACGTGACGCAACTGGGCGAGCCAGGCGCCGGGCAATCTCCCCGGAGGTTTCGTTGTGCGGACACGGGTTGTTGCCGGGCGCGTGAAATGGAGCCCAGAAAAGATCAGCGCGATCGCGGCGAGTGAGCCGGTGAAACCACGAAGGCCGAGGGAAGGCAAGAGAGCGGCGATCAGGAATGGGCATAGGACCGCCCCAATTCCCCAGGAGAAATTCAGCAGGCTGACGGCGGCTGCGGTGTTCGCCGAAGGCAATTGCGTGGCGCGAAGGTTTGAAATGGGAACAGAGAGGCCGAGGGCGATGCCATAGAGGAATATGAGCAGGCACGCAAGGGTCCAGGGGCCGGCCCCAAGAAAGGAGAAGCCCAAGGCAAAAAGGAGGAAACTGAATCCCATTACCTTGGAAGACCCGATTCGCGGAAGCAGCAGACCCGTCAGCAAATTCCCCATTACACTTCCAGAGTATTCCGCGGTAAAGAGAAAACCGGCTTGTGAGTCGGTGAGAGACCAGTGGCGCGCTAGATAAGGGAGTAGCGGGCCGAGCAGAATGGTAACGATACCGATGTAAACAAAACCGCTGTGGAGACGAGCCCACTCGGCGCGAGCGCTCACGGAAGAAAATGGTTCTGGAGGAGTTGGGGGTTGGCCGGGAGTCCCGCCGCTGGCAAAAGAGGATAGAGAAGATTGCCGGTCAGGCATGAGGAGTACGCAAAGGGAGTCTGGCACAACTCGCGAAGTAGGACAAGCCAGGTGGAGTATACTTACGATTCCTTAATGCGCCGCTCACCGTTCTCTTAGAGCGTTTGCGTAACCTAGGATGCGGGCCAGGAGCCTTACATGACTGATGTTATTTTTGTGATGTGCACAATCCTGTTTTTCGCCCTCGGCATAATGTACCTGAAGGGCTGCGAGCGGCTGAAATAGAGGGCTGAGACGATGCTGGGAAATATTCTTCTTATCGTAATTTCCATTCTTCTTTGCGGCTACCTGCTCTACGCGCTGCTGAAACCGGAGAAATTCTAGCCATGACGGGCAACGGATGGTTCCAGATTTTGTTGTATTTTGGCGTGATCCTGCTTATCACCAAGCCAATGGGCGTGTATTTGTACCGCGTTTTTGAGAGGAAGTCGACGTGGCTGGACCCCGTCCTGCGGCCCATCGAGCGCCTGATTTATCGCGCTTGTGGAATCGAAGAAAAAAAAGAGATGAAGTGGACGGAGTACGGCGTGGCGATGCTGGTCTTCAGCGCTGCGTCATTGCTGCTGCTCTACTTGATCGAACGCGTGCAACTGTGGCTCCCGTGGAATCCGCAGAAGCTGGCAAATGTGGCGCCGGACCTGGCCTGGAACACGGCGGTTTCCTTCACTACGAACACCAACTGGCAGTCCTACACGCCGGAATCGACCATGAGCTACCTGACGCAGATGGCGGGGCTCGCCTATCACAATTTTGCGTCGGCGGCGGTGGGTATTGCGCTGGCGGTCGCGGTGATTCGCGGTGTGGCGCGCAAGGAATCCTCCACCATCGGAAATTTCTGGGTGGACGCCACGCGAGCATTCTTGTGGGCGCTCCTGCCGTTCAGCTTGGTCGGTGCGCTCTTCCTGGTCTCGCAGGGAGTCGTGCAGAATCTGCATCCTTACACCAACGCTAGCTTGCTGGAGTCGCAGGTCATCGAGAAGCAAAACCCCGACGGCGTGGTGAAAAAAGAAACGATTACCTCGCAGGTGATTGCGCAGGGGCCCGTGGCTTCCCAGGAAGCGATCAAGATGTACGGCACAAATGGCGGCGGCTTCTTCAATGCCAACAGCGCGCACCCTTTTGAAAATCCCACGCCGCTTTCCAACTTTTTTCAAATGTGCCTTATTTTTGCAATTCCTTCCGGGTTGACCTACACGCTGGGCCGGATGACGGGCTCACAGCGGCACGGCTGGGCCGTGTGGAGCGCGATGGCCGTCCTCTTCCTTGTAGGCGTTGTGGTGGCCTATTCAGCGGAAGCGCGCGGCAATCCCCTGCTTGCCGGCGTGAACAGCCGGGCATCGGACACGCAACCTGGCGGAAACATGGAAGGCAAGGAAGTGCGCTTCGGGATTGCGGATTCGGCGCTGTTCACGACCGTGACCACCGATGCGAGCTGCGGTGCGGTCAATAACATGCACGATTCCCTGACGCCGATCGCGGGCATGGTGCCGCTCATCAACATCATGCTCGGTGAAGTCATATTTGGCGGAGTAGGAGCTGGCCTGTATGGGGCGCTTGTGTTCGTGATCCTGGCTGTCTTCATCGCCGGCCTGATGGTAGGACGCACACCGGAGTATTTGGGCAAGAAGATCGAGTCCTTCGACGTGAAGATGGCGGTGCTCGCAATACTGATAACCTCCGTGACCATTCTGATTTTTTCGGCCATTGCGGTGGTCTCGAAATTTGGAGTGGCGGGCATCAGCAATCCCGGCGCGCATGGGCTATCACAGGTGCTTTATGCCTACACTTCGTCCGTGGGAAATAATGGCTCCGCGTTTGCGGGGCTCAATGCCAACACCCTCTGGTACAACACGACCCTTGGTGTGGCAATGCTGCTGGGACGCTTCTTCATGATCATTCCGATTCTTGCCATTGCGGGCAGTCTGGCGGCAAAGAAACAGGTGCCGGAGTCGCTGGGCACGTTCCCCGTGACCGGCCCGCTGTTCACCGTGTTGCTGATTTCCGTGGTTCTGATTGTTGGAGCACTCACTTTCTTCCCCGCGCTGAGCCTGGGGCCGATTCTGGAGCACTTGCTCATGAATGCAGGGAAGGCGTTTTGAGGGAAAAGATGACGACGGCACAGGCAAAAAACGCTTCGATAACCGACCGGAAGATACTAAAGACGGCCATAGTGGATTCGTTCCGGAAGCTGGACCCGCGGCTGCAGATCAAGAAACCCGTGATGTTCGTCGTGGAAGTCGGCGCCGTGATCACGGGAGTAGTGCTGGTGCTGGAAGCGTTCCAGCACAAGGGCAATTTCTGGTTTGGATTGCAGATCACGCTGTGGCTCTGGTTCACGGTGCTGTTTGCGAATTTCGCGGAGGCCATGGCCGAAGGACGCGGCAAGGCCCAGGCGGAAACACTGCGAAAGGCGCGCGCAGAGACCCAGGCGCGCAAATTGCGGCCGGATGGAAAGACGGAGTTACTGCCGAGCTCGAAATTGCGCTCCGGAGACGTCGTTCTTGTGGCTGCGGGTGAATTCGTGCCCGGCGACGGTGAAGTGATTGAAGGTGTGGCCTCGGTGGACGAGTCGGCCATTACCGGCGAATCGGCGCCCGTGATCCGCGAATCGGGAGGCGACCGCTCGGCAGTGACCGGCGGCACGCGCGTCCTCTCCGATGAAATCAAGGTGCGCATAACGTCGAACCCCGGCGAAACGTTTCTCGACCGCATGATTGGGCTGGTGGAAGGGGCGTCGCGGCAGAAGACTCCGAATGAAATTGCGCTGAACATCTTGCTGGCGGGGCTGACGATCATTTTCCTGCTTGCGGTGGTGACCTTGCAGCCCTTCGCCATCTACTCCGGTTCACCCCAGACTGTCTTTGCGCTGGTGTCGCTGCTGGTTTGCCTGATCCCCACCACGATCGGTGGGCTGCTGTCCGCGATCGGCATCGCGGGAATGGATCGGCTGATTCAACGTAACGTTATCGCCATGTCTGGACGTGCCGTGGAAGCGGCAGGCGACGTGGACGTGCTGTTGCTGGACAAAACCGGCACGATCACTCTCGGCAATCGCGAAGCAACGGCGTTCTACGCGTGCCCGAGCATAACCGAGGCGGAGCTTGCCAGCGCGGCCCAATTGGCTTCCTTTGCCGATGAAACTCCGGAAGGGCGATCCATCGTAGTCCTGGCCAAGGAGAAGTATGGCCTGCGCGGACGCGAATTGGCGCCGCACAACCCTCTATTCATCCCCTTCTCCGCGCAGACGCGCATGTCTGGCGTGGACATGGACGGCAAGGAAATCCGCAAGGGCGCGCCGGAAGCGATCGCGCGCTACGTCGCCGAAAAGGGACAGATTGTGCCGGAGGAGATGCAACAGCACATCGAGCGGATCGCCAAGTCAGGTGGCACGCCGCTGCTGGTAGCGCAGAATTTCCGCGTGATGGGCGCGATTGAGCTGACCGACATCGTGAAAGGCGGCATTCGCGAGCGCTTTGATCATCTGCGCGCCATGGGCATCCGCACCATGATGATCACGGGAGACAATCCGCTGACGGCCGCAGCTATCGCGCGCCAGGCGGGCGTGGACGATTTCCTCGCCGAGGCCAAACCCGAAGACAAGATGGCGCTGATCCGCAACGAGCAAGCCAAAGGGAAGCTCGTGGCCATGACCGGCGACGGAACGAATGATGCGCCGGCACTGGCGCAGGCCGACGTCGGCGTGGCCATGAATACCGGAACGCAAGCCGCAAAAGAAGCCGGCAACATGGTGGATTTGGACTCGAATCCGACCAAGCTCATCGAAATCGTGGAGATTGGCAAGCAATTGCTGATTACCCGCGGCTCGCTGACGACCTTTTCCGTGGCCAACGATGTCGCGAAATACTTCGCCATCATTCCTGCGATGTTCGCCGGGACATTCCCCTTGTTGAACACGCTGAACATCATGAAACTCCGGACCGCGGACTCCGCCATTCTTTCGGCGGTGATTTTCAATGCGTTGATCATCATCGCGTTGATCCCGCTGGCCTTGCGAGGCGTGAAGTACCGCCCGCTGGGCGCTGCGGCCCTGTTGCGGAGAAATCTTTTCATTTACGGATTGGGCGGCGTGATCGCGCCGTTCGCCGGAATCAAGCTGATCGATATCCTGCTTTCTTGGCTGCACCTGGCATAGAGGAAGGTATGAAGAATCATCTGATCGTTGCTATGAAGTTCACGCTCATCACCACGCTGTTGTTTGGCCTGGTATATCCGCTAGCGGTGACGGGGTTGAGCCACTTGCTCTTCCCGAAGCAGGCGAATGGAAGCCTGATCGAAAAGAATGGCCAGATCCTCGGGTCGCGGCTTATCGGGCAGCCCTTCACGTCGGATAAGTATTTCCATTCCCGCCCCTCGGCAGCGGGGAGCGGATACGACGCCACGGCTTCGTCAGGCTCAAATTTGGGTCCGACGAACCAGCAGCTCGTGGATCGCGTGAAGCAGGACGTGGCGAAATTGCAGCAGGAGAATCCGGGGGTGGCGATTCCCGCGGATCTGGTTACCACTTCGGGATCGGGGCTGGACCCGGACATTTCGCCAGCCGCCGCTGAATTCCAGATCCCCCGGATAGCGCGCGCCAGGGGAATACACGTGGAAACACTGCGGCCATTGGTGGCACGGCACACGCAACAGCGGCAGTGGGGAATTCTGGGAGAGGCGCGGGTGAATGTACTGGAACTGAATCTGGATTTGGATGCAAGCTCCCCTGTCAAACAATAGAAAGCCTGCCGGCGAGAGTAGGCCCAGCTGATTATTTCCCAGCAGGAGCCTTCGGCGGCTGAAAGCGGTAACCAATCCAGGGCTCCGTCAGGATGTATTTCGGCCTCGCAGGGTCTTTCTCAATTTTCTTGCGCAATTGGTTGATCACCACGCGCAGATTCTCTGTTTCCTCGCCGTATTCAGGCCCCCAAACCGTTTGCAGGAGCCGGCGATGGGTGACGGGCTTACCCTGGTGGACGATCAATTGCTTCAGCGCCTCAAACTCCTTCGGGGCCAGGTGGACCTCCTCTCCTCCGGCGGTGACTCGGCGCGATTCAAAATCCACCGATAAGTCTTTCGACTGAAACGCGGGCAGTGCATCCGCGGGAGCGTGCCGGCGGAGGGAAGCACGCACACGCGCAAGCAGTTCTTCGATGCTGAAGGGCTTTGTGACGTAGTCATCGGCGCCGGCGTCTAGCGCAACGACTTTGTCCCTTTCGGAATTGCGCACCGTCAGCATGATGATCGGGGCATCGCTGGAGTGGCGAATCTCCCTGCACGCCTCAATGCCGCTAATTCCCGGCAGATTGACGTCAAGAAGAATCAGATCGGGTTTCAGTTTGCGGGCAAGCTCGACGCCTTCCTCGCCCGTAGAAGCCTCGGAAATCTCGTAACCCCGGAAGGAAAGCGTGGAACGCAAGACTCGCCGAATCTGCGGCTCGTCGTCAATCACGAGAATGCTGGAGGAAGTCATCGGACCTCGCCGCGCCGGACAGCAACGGGCAGCGTGAACGAAAAAACGGAGCCGTGGCCGAGCTGGCTTGTGACGCTGATGGTGCCACCGTGTGCCGTGGCAATGGCTTTGGCGATCGGCAAACCCATGCCGGTGCCCCGAACCAGGTAGCGTTGATCGCGCCCACGATAGAATTTGTCGAAAATGAGTCCCTGCTCGAAGGAATCGATTCCCGGGCCGCTGTCGGCCACACTGAGGGTGACAAAATCCCCCACATGGTCGGCGGTAATTGTGATGGGCTTTTCCTTGGGAGAGTAAAGGTTGGCATTGTCTAAAAGCTGAACGAGGATGTCTTTCGCACGGTTCAAATCGGCGCGGACAGGGGGCAAATCGCCCGCGAGCTTCACAATTAGCTCGCGGTCCCCAAGCGCCTTCTTCAGTTGTTGCACGGAAGTCTCAACGAGCGACGTCACCGGGACGGCCTCAAAGTGCAGCTCGAACTCGCCGCCTTCCAGCTTGGCCATATCGGCCGCTTCCTCGACCAGATGGTCCAAACGGTCGCACTCTTCATTGACGATGGTAAGGAGTTCCTGTTGTTGCGGACTCTGGCCTTGTTGCTGGCCGAGCAGGTCTGTGACAGCGGCTTTGATGGAGGTAAGTGGCGTGCGAAAGTCGTGCGCAATGGAATCGAGAAGGGCGGATTTCAGGCGCTCTCCCTGGCGCTCCGCTTCCGTTTCGCTCAATTGCTCGACCGCGCGCGCACGCTCGATGGCAATGGCTACAAGCGAACCGATGGCGTCAAGAGTCTGACGCGAGAGCCGCGCGCCGGAAATGCCCAGGCTGCCAATGGGCTTCACACCCAGCCGAACAGGAAGGAAGTGGAGCGTGTGCTGAGTCTGGGTGATGACTTCGTCGCGCAAAAAAGCGGATTTCATCTGCTCTTCGTCGAGTTGCGCCGCGCCGTACCCGGAACGATAGAATTTGTCCTTTTGCGGCACAAAAAGTTCCGCGGCGCCCGCCTCGAAACATTCCACGATGTAGTTGGGGATGGCGTTCATCAGTTGAATCACGTTGCCCGCCCCGAGGAGTTTCTGGCTGAATTCGTAGAGGCGCTCCACTTCGCGCCGCCGGCCGTGCGCCGCGTCCGCTTCCTTCCGGATGCGCGCGGAAAGCTGGCTGCCCATGATCGAGGTGAACAGGAAGGCAAAAAGCGCCACCCAATTCTGCGGATCAGCAATAGTGAAAGTCCCGACCGGAGGCAGAAAGTAGAAGTTAAACAGCAGCATGGCGCTGACGGACATGAACACCGAGACAAACATGCCCCAGACCGCGGAAACTGCTAAAATCGCGAGGAGAAACGACAGCGCGGCGGTGGTCTGATTGACGTGAAAGACCCGGCTGTAACCGAATGTGAGGGATATCAGCAGGATGGCCGCAACAACAAAACCCATCCCGCGCCCCATCAAGAAGCGCGTCATGGCTGTATTGTAGCGCAGTAGGAAAGAGTTTCGCGGAGAAGAAAGAGACTTGCCAAAAAAGCCCGAAGATTGGCTGGAGGTAGCTTCCCCCGCGCCCAAGGCCCGCGGAATCTTCAAGCTCTTCCTCGGCTATGCGCCCGGCGTGGGGAAGACCTACGGCATGCTGAGCGAAGCGATTCGCCGGAGCCACCGCGGCGAGGATATCGTCATCGGTATCGTCGAAACGCACGGGCGCAAAGGCGTTCAGGAACTCGCCGACCAATTGGAGGCCGTGCCGCGCAAGAAGATCGACTATAAGGGCACCGTGTTCGAGGAAATGGACGTGGACGCCGTCCTGGCGCGGCGCCCGGAAGTTGTGCTTGTCGACGAGTTGGCCCACACCAACATTCCCGGCAGCCGCCACCGCAAACGGTACGAGGATGTCCAGGAGATTCTAGCCGCGAAGATTGACGTCCTTTCGACCTTGAACATTCAGCACATCGAAAGCATTGCTCCGACCGTTCGCGCGATAACAGGCATCACCGTGCGCGAAACACTGCCGGACTGGATGCCGCTTTCCGCGACGGAGACGGTGATGGTGGATCTCACTCCCGAAGCGCTCCAGAACCGCATGAAGCGCGGAGATGTTTACGGGGAAGAGAAGGTGGAACGCTCGCTGAAAAATTTTTTCCGCCGCGGCAACCTGATCGCGCTGCGCGAATTGGCCTTGCGGCAGGTGGCCGAGCAGGTGGATCGCAGCCTCGAGTCCTATATGGACGCGAAGGACATTCACGAGAACTGGGGCGTGCGCGAACGGATTGCCGTTTGCGTGAGCGGGAGCCCCTCGGGGCAGTATCTGATCGCGCGGGCGGCGCGCATGGCGCGGCGATTGGATGCGGAGTTGTACGTCTTGCACGTTGACCGCGAAATGGCGCGCGAACAAAATCCCAAGGTATTGGAAGCGAACTTGCGATTCGCCGGGAACCTCGGAGCCGAGGTAATTCGCTTGAAAGGAAAAAGCGTCGCGGATACCATCGCCGACTTCGTCCGCGGAAAGCACATCACGCAAGTCATCTTTGGCCGCGCCCCCGTCCGGGATTGGCGCAAGTATCTTTACCTGTCCGTCGTTCACCGGTTCTTGCGTGAATCGCCCCTTGTGGACGTGCACATCGTGACGCAAGAACCTGGCGACGTACAGTAGTGCCAAGCCGAAGCTTTCCAGCATCTTAAGGTTAGACTGATAATGCTTCACAACCGAAAGGACCAGGGCACCAGATTAGTCCCCAACAATGCGGGCATATGCGATTTGGTGTGTGATGCGGTACTTTTTGATCTCGATGGCACGTTGGTTGACTCCGCCAAAGTAATCGAACGATTGTGGGCGGAATGGGCGGCCCGTCATTCATTGAATGTGCATGACATCCTGGCCATCTCACACGGCCGCAGAGCCGAAGAGACCATGCGGCTCATGGCACCGCATCTCAAAACCTTGAAGGAGGAGGCCGCGGCCCGCCTCCATGAAGAGGAGCAGCAGAGTGAAGGTCTCGTGGCAGTAGCCGGTGCGAAAACATTGCTGAGTAGCATTCCGCAGACCAGGTGGGCCATCGTGACTTCCTGCACGCAGAAGCTGGCTGAAGTGCGGTTACAGAGTGTCGGCCTGCCCGTACCGGCGGTGATGATTTCGCAGGAATCCGTACCGCGGGGGAAACCGCATCCTGAAGGTTATCTGGAAGCTGCGCGAATCCTGGGCTGGGCGCCCGGGAAATGCCTGGTGGTTGAAGATGCGCCCCTCGGCGTCGAAGCAGGCCGCGCCGCGGGTATGCGCGTGCTCGGAGTCACTACGACATTCCCTGCAGACCAGCTATCGGCAGACCTGAGTGTCGCAGACCTTACGGAAGTAGCAATCGTTCCGGGCGCGCCGCTGACAATCAGGATTGGTGCTGTTTCTCCCACAACGCCATAGGTGCTGCTGAATATGGGGTGGCGAGCGCGCAGCCGGATTTAACGGTTTTTGTGCCGCACGTTATTCGGTGCGCAGTGGCGGGATCTTGCTTTCGAATTTATGGAACTCCTGCATCTCATGTTGCGCCTTCTCTGCCTTGCCCTGCTTGCGGTATATGGCGGCGAGACCGAAATGCGCCTGTGCCGCCAGGGATGTATCTTTCTCGATCGCGAGCAAGCGGGCCCAGGATTTCTCGGCTAGGGTTGAGTTGCCCTCCAGCGAAGCAGCCTTGCCCAGGGAATACAATGTTTCCGGCATGTCTGGCTGCAAATGGTCGGCACGTTCCAATTCCGCGCGCGCCTCGCGGCCTTTTCCTTGCTGCAACAGCGCGGCTCCCAGGCGGTAAGCTGCCTCGGCGCTGCCTGGTTGCAGTTTGGCTTCAAAACGAAAGGCCTCTTCCGCTTTGTCCCACTGCGCGGCGCCAGCGTAAACCAATCCGAGTTCCAGATGCAGCCCAGGTAAATCTGGACGTTGCTTCAACGCCTCCGCATATTCCTTTTCTGCTTGTGGGAACTGCCTTAGCACAAAATAGTTCTCTCCCATGGCCTGGTGTGCGCGGGCGGAATCGGGATAGGCGCTCATGAGGGCGTCGATGCTCCGCTTGGAAAGCAGCCCGCTGGCGCGGCCGAGGTAGTACAGTAAATCAGGATTGCCGGGATGATTCGCCAAGGCAGCGCTGAGGTTTGCCACCGCCGCTTCGTAGCGCCCGGTTTCAATTTGCGCAATGCCCAGCGCTTCCAACGCGTGCACGCGGTCCAGGTGAGGAATGGCCTCCTCCGCGTAACCCTGCGCCAGCAAGGCATAGCCCAACTGCAGGTGCGCCGCGTCGAGTTCCGGGCTCAGCTCCAGCGCGTGTTTGAGCGCGGCGATCGCGCAGGAATAATCCCGCGTTTCCAGGCAAACCTCGCCAAGATCGAGATACGCCTCAACGAGATTTGGATCGCTCTCCGTGGCCTCGCGAAACTCCTGGATGGCCACGTCAAACTTGCCCTGCTTATGCGCCTCAACGCCTGCCTGCATGTGCTGGGCACCCTGAGGGGAAACACCCTGAAGGGCTAACCCTAGAAAGAGCAGTGCGGTAATCACGGATGCTCCGGCTCACGAATCTTCAAGAACTGGTCGGCGGGAACGTCCTTGAGCGTCTGAAGCGTCCCCGAGGGCCATAATACCTCTACTGAAGCCGTCTTGGCGTCGCCCAAGCCGAAATGAAGCCGCTTGTCGTTGGCGCAGCTGTAGCCGGCGGTCGCGGTCGCAAAGCGAGTTTGGCCGTTCAAGCGCACGCGGGCACCGAACCCGTCGCGATTGCTGCGGGTGCCCTCGAGAGTAATGGTGAGCCAATGATTGGCGCCACCGCGGTTAAGCAGGAGGATAGGAGGGCCACCCAGGGTCGCGATGACGACATCCATCCAGCCGTCGTTATTGATATCACCAAAGGCTGCGCCGCGCGCAGCGATGGGTGTGGTCACTCCGGTATCGGCGAGCTCGAAGTGACCTTTGTGATTCAACGCCAGGAACGGCAGCATCTTGTACTGCAACGAAGAGTCAATGTCCTGAACATTATCGAGCACGTGGCTTTGCGCAGCGAACAGATCCTTCCAGCCGTCGTTGTCGAAGTCGGCGATGGTGGGCGAATAGCCGGCCATCGGGGCGCTCAAGCGCGACATGCCGCTGCGCTCGGTCGCATCCACGAAGCCGCGCTTGCCGGTGTTGCGGAAGAGCGGAAAGGTCTCGTTGTCGAGGGCCACGAAGGCGATGTCGGGATAGCCGTCGTTGTCGAGGTCCTTAAAATCCACTCCCATTCCCGAAATAAACTGCCCGTTATCGGCCAGAGCCACGCCGGCCTCGAAAGCGACTTCCTCGAATTTGCCGCCGCCCAGGTTGTGAAAGAGCGAGTTGTATACCTTGTCGTTCGCGACGAAGATGTCCGGCAGGCCGTCCAGGTCGTAGTCGGCGACGCCCACTCCCATCCCCTTTCCCGGATGGGCGCGGATTCCGGATTCCGCCGAGACGTCCCGGAACGTGCCGTCGCCGTTGTTGAGGAACAACTGGTTGGGAGTGGCCTTGTAGAACTTGGGATGGCAGTAGTCGAAGCGGCCCGGCGCCGCCTCGCAGGCGGGCTCGGTGCGAATGTCCCAAGCCAGGTAGTTGACCACGAAGAGGTCCAGAAGGCCGTCGTTATTGACGTCCAGCCAGGCGCCACCGACGGACCACAGGGGGCCGTACTGCGGGTCGGGTTTATCAGGCAGCCCGGCCTCAGCCGTGACATCGGTGAAGGTGCCGTCGCCATTGTTGTGGTACAAGCGGTTGCCGTGGACGCCGCCAACGAACAGGTCCGGGTAGCCGTCGTTGTCGTAGTCGCCCACCGCGACGCCGACGTCGAAGCCGGCTCCGACGAGGCCGGCCCGGACGGTGACATCCTTGAAATTGCCCTGGCCGTCATTCTCGAACAGGCGATTGGAATACTTCGGCTCGGACTTCTTCAGGGTCTGAATATCGGCGCCATTGGAGAAAAACACATCCAAATGGCCGTCCTTATTGTAGTCGAAAACGGCCACGCCGCCGGCCATCGTCTCGGGGGCGTGGCGGCGCGGAGTCTCGCAGCTCTCAAGCCTGAAATCGATGGGCCGATAGGCGAAGTGGATGGGCGGAGCCGCATTCTCGCTCGGGCCCGCGGCCCAGAAGGAGAGCAGGAGAATGCCGATCGCCCCGCCCACCGGCGTACCAATCTTCATGGCTGCCTTCCTGGGACCTCAATGAGCGGCCGTTCCTGCGGTTTGGCCAGGTCCTTGACCTTAGCGAACTCGGCATCCGCATCCTGCTGGCGGCCCAGGGAGAGCCATAGCCTGCCGAGGCGGTAATGGGCGTCCGGTTTGGAGGGATCGATGCGGATGGCCTCGCGAAAATGACGCTCCGCGGCGGTGGAGTCGCCGCCCGCCGCCAGGAGGATGCCGAGATCCAGGTGCACGAGCCGGATCTTCGGGTCCAGCGCTAGCGCCTGGCGCAAGTGTTGCTCCGCCTCTTTGTCTCTTCCGGCGTGCATCTCGGAGTCTCCCAGATAGGTCAAGGCTTGCGTATGCTGGGGCTGGCTCGCCAGTTGGGCTTGGAATTCGCGGAGGGCATCTTCGTAGCGCTTCTGCTTCCAGTAGAGGTATCCGAGGCCGAAGTGCACCTCGGGCTCGCTGGAGGAGGCTTTTACCGCGGCTTCGAACTCCGCGGTAGCCTGCTCGGTCTGGTTGGCCGCGTCCAGCACCTCGCCCAAGAGCATGTGGACGGGCGCGGAGTCCGGATTCCTGGTGAGCAGAAACCGGAACTCCTGGATGGCTTCCGGGTAGTGCTTCGACCAGAGGTAGCTTTGGGCCAATTTGTAGCGCAGTTCAATGTTCTCGGGCTGCTGGACGGCGGCCAGTTTCAGTTGGCCCGCGGCGTCATCGAATCTGCGGCAGCCGAAGTAGCTCATCCCGAGCAGCGCCCGGGCCTGAAAGCTGCCGGGATCGGCCTGGGTGGCCCGCTCGAACGCGGAAGCCGCCTCGGGGAGCCTGCTCAGCTTCATATAGGCCAGGCCGAGATTCAGGTACAGGCCGGGGATGCGAGGATCCAGTTCGACGGCTTTACGGTAATGCGGCAGGGCCAGCTCGTAGTTGCCTTGGCGCGCGAGCGCGAGAGCGGCGTTGGCCTCGGCGACGGCGGGCGGGTCGCCGTCAGGCCACAAGGGCGCAGCAAACAGCAGGAGAACCAGCGCGAACCTCATAGAAAAAACGCGGCAGCCGTTGCTCTCGATCTCCCGCAAGTATAGCCGATCGCAGGGGGGCGGCGAGAGTGGACAACTTTGAAAAACACTACACTGAGGGATATGAGACTCGCACCCATCGCCATCCTCGCGGCCGCGCTGGCTTACCCGCTGGCCGGCGCGGAACCAACGGTACAGGAAGCGCGAAAGTTCATGGAGAAGGCGGAGGCCAGGTTGCTCGAACTCACCACCATGGACCAACGCGCGGACTGGGTTCACTCGACCTACATCACGGGCGACACGGAACTGCTGGCGGCCGACGCCGACGAACGGGCGATCTCGGCCACGGTAGCCTTCGCCAAGCAGGCCACGCGGTTCGACAAGCTGGCGCTGCCGCCGGAGCTGGCGCGCAAGATGAAATTGCTGAAACTCTCGCTCACGCTGGCCACGCCCGCCGATCCCAAGGAGAGCCGGGAACTGACCGGGATCGCCACGCGGATGGAGAGCACCTACGGCAAAGGCAAGTACTGCGCCGGAGGCGACCAGAGCAAATGTGTGGACCTGGAGGAGATCACGCGCATCATGGCCCAGAGCCGCGATCCGGCCCGGCTGCTGGAGGTGTGGCGCGGCTGGCACGCCATTGCGCCGCCGATTCGGGCGGACTTCATGCGCTACGTGGAACTCGCGAACAAGGGCGCGCGGGAGCTGGGATTCGCCGACGATGGCGCCATGTGGCGCGCGAAGTACGACATGCCGCCGGACGATTTCCCGAAGGAAGTGGACCGGCTGTGGGAGCAGGTTCGCCCGCTCTACGTTTCGCTGCACGCGTACGTGCGGAACAAGCTGCGCGAGAAGTACGGGGATGCCGTCGTGCCGGCCAGCGGCCCGATTCCGGCGCACCTGCTGGGCAACATGTGGGCGCAGGAGTGGGACAACATCTATCCGCTGGTGGCGCCGGCCANNGTGGGCCCAGGAGTGGGACAACGTGTATCCGCTGGTGGCTCCGAAGGACGCCGATCCGGGCTTCGACCTCACCCAGATTCTGAAGGCGCGCAAGACCGACTGGCGGCAGATGGTCCGGTACGGGGAGGGATTCTTCACCTCGCTCGGTTTCGCGCCGCTGCCGGAGACGTTTTGGGAACGCTCGCTGTTCCTGAAGCCGCAGGACCGCGAAGTGGTGTGCCATGCCAGCGCCTGGGACATCGACTATGTCGACGACCTGCGGCTGAAGATGTGCATCGACATCACCGGAGAAGACTTCACGACGGTCCACCACGAGCTGGGGCACAACTTCTACCAGCGCGCTTACGACCGGCAGCCGGTTCTGTTCCGCGACAGCGCCAACGACG
>PMES01000097.1 GCA_003154775.1 Acidobacteriota bacterium
GACCGTCTGAGCCCGCACGCCTTACCGGGAGTCAGTTGCTCAGTCATTGGTTTGCATCCAATCGCGCAGGATTCTCGGAGGATCGGGCAAATACTCTGGCGGAATAGGCAAGCGCCCGAAGCGTAAGCAGACTACACTCCTCATCGTTGATCCTGGTAGTTTGTAATGATCGCTGAGAACCGGCACGAAGCGATCCAACCTTTAGCGTTTAACACTTTTCAAGGAGAAACAATGCAGAAGCGCAAACTTGGTAAAAGCAACTTGGAAGTCTCCGCTCTCGGCCTCGGCTGCATGGGCATGAGCTTTTCTTATGGTCCGCCCAAAGATAAGAAGGAGATGACCGATCTTCTCCATGCCGCAGTGGACCGCGGCATCACGTTCTTCGACACCGCCGAAGTCTACGGCCCGTTCACGAATGAAGAACTCGTGGGCGAGGCGCTTGCACCTTTCCATGGCAAAGTGGTGATCGCCACGAAGTTCGGGTTCGATCTGAGTGGCAGCGATAATCGGCCGGGAGCGGCAGGCCTGAATAGCCGGCCCGAGCACATCAAACAGGCCGTCGAAGGGTCGCTCAAGCGGTTGAAGGTTGATGCCATCGATCTGTTGTATCAGCACCGTGTTGATCCGGACGTGCCGATCGAGGACGTGGCGGGCGCGGTGAAGGCACTAATCCAGCAGGGCAAGGTGAAGCATTTTGGCCTGTCGGAAGCAGCAGCAAAGACGATTCGTCGCGCACACGCCGTCCAGCCGGTCACAGCAGTTCAGAGCGAATACTCGTTGTGGACGCGAGGCCCGGAAGCGGAAGTGCTGCCGACCCTCGAGGAACTCGGCATCGGCTTCGTTCCCTACAGCCCTCTGGGGAAGGGCTTTCTTACGGGAAAGATGGACGAAACCACTACGCTCGATAAAACGGATTTCCGCAGCACCCTCCCGCGGTTTACGCCAGAGGCTCGCAAAGCAAATCTGGCGCTAGTCAATCTGCTTGGCGAAATCGGTAAACGAAAGAACGCAACGCCTGCTCAGATCGCGCTCGCGTGGCTGCTTGCCCAGAAGCCCTGGATCATTCCAATACCCGGCACGACAAAGCTTCATCGCCTGGACGAGAACATCGGCGCGGTCGCCGTCGAACTTACGTCCGCCGATCTCCGGGACATCGATAGCGCCGCCTCAAAGATCAAGGTGCAAGGCGCACGGTACCCGGAACACATTGAAAAGATGACCGGACTCTGAAAGGTAAATCCATGTACAAAGCGAAAGCGTATTCCGCAACCAGCGCGACATCGCCCCTTGCCTCGACCACGATCTCGCGGCGCGAGCCTACCGAGCACGACGTACAGCTCGAAATTCTCTTCTGCGGGATTTGCCACTCCGATCTCCACACTGTCCGCAACGAGTGGAGTGAGCACGTGCCGACTGTCTACCCGTGCGTCCCCGGCCATGAGATCGTCGGCCGTGTCACCAAGGTCGGCCCCGCCGTGACCAAGTTCAAGCCCGGCGACGTCGCCGCGGTTGGGTGCATGGTCGATTCAGACGGCACCTGCCCCGAATGCCGCGCCGGCCTTGAGCAGTTCTGCCCGAACATGATCCTCACGTTCAACTCCCCGAACAAGCACCTCGGAGGCGTCACCTATGGTGGCTACTCCGATGGCATCGTCGTGGACCAGCGGTTCGTCTTGCGCGTCCCTTCCAACCTCGATCTCGCGGGAGCTGCGCCGCTCCTCTGCGCCGGAATCACCACTTACTCGCCGATGCGCCGCTGGGGCGTCACCAAGGGAAAGAAAGTCGGAGTGGTCGGCCTCGGCGGACTGGGGCACATGGGCGTGAAGTTTGCTCATGCGTTCGGAGCCCACGTTGTTGTCTTCACGACTTCACCCAACAAGAAGGAAGATGCGCTCCGGCTCGGCGCCGACGAAGTCGTCGTTTCCCGCAACGCCAACGAGATGCAGAAGCACGCTGGCAGCTTCGATTTCATCCTCGACGCCGTCTCCGCCGATCACGACATTAACGCGTATATCCAACTCCTCCGCCGCGACGCCAACCTCACCCTCGTCGGCGCGCCCGCGAAGCCTCTCGCCGTCGCTGGAATGGGCCTTCTGTTCGGACGCCGCAGCCTCTCCGGCTCGCTCATCGGTGGTATCCCCGAAACCCAGGAGATGCTCGACTTCTGCGGCGCACATAACATCACCGCCGATGTCGAAATCATCCCCATCCAAAAGGTCAACGAAGCTTACGAGAGACTGCTCAAGTCCGATGTGAAGTACCGCTTCTCCATCGATATGGCTTCTCTCAAATCAGAGTAAACCGATTTCTGGCCAGAGGAAGAAACAGCATGCGAGTTGGCATTCTGGGTTCAGGATTGATGGGCGGTAAGCTCGGGACGATCTTCGCCCGAGTCGGACATGAGGTTCGTGGAGTAGGCTGTCCGAATCATGGTATTTGGAAGGAGTAATAAGCATGAGTAAAGAGCCTTCAGCAGTCGAGAAGATGATTGGTGACTTCGCGCCCAAGCTGGTCGATTTGACTGACCGCGTACTCTTTGGCGAGGTCTGGGAACGCCCAGAGCTTTCCAAGCGCGACCGTAGTCTCGCAACCGTGGCGGCGCTGGTCGCCTTGAATCGTCCGGACCAGTTGCGGTTTCATCTGAATAAGGCAGTGGAAAACGGACTTACGAAGGAGGAATTGGTCGAGGTAATCACGCACCTGGCATTCTATTCAGGCTGGCCCAACGCAATGAGCGCCATCATGATTGCAAAAGAGGTATTCTCGAAGGCGTGAGGATCAACGGCAAAACTGCGTCTCCGCGGCGGGCAGACATATTTGCGGGCCCGAAGGAACCGGACACGGCTCGGTTGGCCCGCTGCATCGCTGCGTATGCCCCTCACGACGGTAGTTTTGAGCTGCGCATCCCTGGTTTGACCGCCAGTCGCTCTTCGCGGACCAACGCGGAATGCGTGCATGCCCTGCGGTTGCCCTCTTTGTGCATCATCGCACAAGGCGCGAAGACCGTCATCGTCGGGGAGGAGGTCTACGAGTACGACGCGTCGCGCATGATCGTCTTCTCCGTTGCTCTACCCGTTGCTGCCCAAGTCACGCAAGCGAGCCGTTCCGAACCTTACCTCGCTCTAAGGCTGGACCTCGACCCGCACAAGATTGCCGAACTGGTCTTGAAGGTGTATCCCCGCGGCGTGCCTCCCGTTCAAGAGCGGAGCGCCGTTTACGTCGCTCCGGTCGACGTGAGTATCGTCAACGCCGCGACAAGACTAATGGAATGTCTAGCGCAGCCCGGTGATGCTGAACTGCTCGCCCCACTTGTAGTGGATGAGATTTTGATCCGGTTACTACGCAGCCCTATTGGTGTTCGCGTAGCTCAAATGGGCTTTGCCGAGTCCAGCCTGCACCGAGTTGCGAAGGCGATTTCTTGGCTACGCGCCAACTTCTCCCAACCCATCAAGGTCGAAGACTTGGCCGGCCTGGTGCACATGAGTGTCTCCTCGTTTCACGAGCACTTTAAGTCCGTCACTTCGATGAGCCCACTACAGTATCAAAAAGTGCTCCGTCTTCAAGAGGCGAGGCGTCTCATGTTATCCACGATGATGGACGCGGGCACTGCGAGTCAGCACGTGGGCTATCTCAGTGCTTCGCAGTTCAGTAGAGAATACAGCCGCTTCTACGGGAGTGCGCCGACCAAGGACATCGCAAGATTGCGTAACGATTCTCGACCCTGGGTCTAACGTCTCGCATGGCGAATTGTCGGCCCCTTCAACTCCTTCCATGAGAAGGCC
>PMES01000107.1 GCA_003154775.1 Acidobacteriota bacterium
GTTAATTCCCGGACCTTAGCCCCAAGTGGCACGCCTTTCAATCCTGCAACTGCCGCTTTCAAAACTGGAATTGAAGTAGCCAGTACAGGGGTCATCCGTAGCCGACAAGCGGCGGAGACGCTAGCCAAAGCCTTGACCGCCTGTGGTTTTGACGCGGCCGTATCCCCGAACATTGAAAAAGGGGACAACGACCAAGTATGGGTTAATGTCAAAACCCGACCCAAAGGTCCACAGGGAGAGGCAAAACTTAAACTAGCCGCACAACACAAATAGGCCAGAACCCCAATTAGGACATTACCTGGGGGCGGGTTTCGTTGACGGGAAGTTGAGGCGAATGTTATAAAGGATGGTTCCGTGAGGCGGCGCGCAGGTCACCGTATGCTCCTACCGGGTCTTGGGCACGGAGCGGCTGCCTATCTAAAAGCATAGGCGATACAACTCAATGACAGACTTAGTTCGCCAAATAGGGGAACTGTTTCTTCGGGCTGTGCCTGTAGCCCTGATCGTCCTTATTTTTTATTTCATCCTGCGATCCGTATTCTTCCAACCCCTTTTGAAGGTAATGGCTGAGCGCGACGCGCGAACGCTGGGCGCGCAGAAGGCCGCCGAGGCGGCGCAAGCGGCCGCGGCAGAAAAGGTGAAGCAGTACGAGGAAGCGCTGAAGCAGGCGCGCGCCAAGGTGTACGCGGAGCAGGAAGCCGATCGGAAAAAGCTGCTGGACGAACGCGCGGGATTTTTGAAAGAAGCGCGGGCAAAGGCCAGCGGGGAAGTGAACGTGGCGAAGGAAAGCGTGGCCGGTGAATTGGCGGCGGCAAAGAAAGAGATCGAAGCAAGCGTGGAGCAACTGGCCGTGGAGATCGCGCGGCGGGTGTTGCCGGCGCCGCCTGCACCGGGCAGCCCGGCGAGAGAGGCACGATGAGCCGCAGGGGATGGACGCGAGCGTTGCTGGCGGCGGTTGTGCTGCTGTCGAGCAGCGTGCTGGCGCGAGCAGCGGAAGAGGGCGGAAGCCCGGCGGAACAGCCGATCGGAACGATCTTCAAGTGGATTCACTTCATGATTCTGGCGGGCCTCGCCTACTGGGTGTTCGCGAAGCTGCTGCCGCCGATGTTCCGGCGCACTGCGGACAACATCAGCGCCGCGATTGCCAAGGCAACGGCTGCAAAAGCGGAAGCCGAGAAGCAGCTCCAGAACACCGCAGCAAAGCTGGCCAATCTGGAAAAGGAAATTGCCGAATTTCGCGCCATCGCCCAGCGGGAAGCCAGCGCGGAGATTGAACGCCTGCGCATGATTACGAAGGGCGACGTGGAGAAGATCGGCACGGCGGCCAAAGCGGAAATGGAAGCCGCAGAGCGCGCGGCACGCGTGGAATTGAAGGCGCTGGCGGCAAAACTGGCGGTGGATGGAGCCGAATCGCTGGTAGCCAGGCAGATGACGCCCAGCGTGCAGGAAGCCCTGATCAGTCAGTTTGTGGAGAGCCTGCAGGGGAGGCCGAATTGAGATCGGCGAGCCTGCAATACGCGAACGCGCTGGCGGATATCGCGCTGGAGCAGGGCGCGGCGGAATCCGTGTTGAAGCAACTCTCGGAGTTTGGCGCCGCGTTTGCCGAATCGGCGGAATTGCGGACGTTTCTGGCCACCCCGGGGGTAGCGCGGGAAGTGAAGCACGGCGTGATCGAAAAACTGGCGGCGCGGATGGGCGCGAGCAAGATCATCCGGAACTTCCTGTTCGTGATGGTGGACAACCAGCGCACGCCGCTGCTGCCGGACATTTTGGAAGCCTTCCAGGAAGTCATCCGGCGGAGGCAGGGCGTGGCCGAGGCGGAAGTTTCTTCAGCGGTGAACCTGAGCGACGCGCAGAAAGTGCAACTATTGCAGACGCTGGAACGCCTGACGAGCAAGAAGATCCAGGCCAAGTATGCGCTGGAGCCGGAACTGCTGGGCGGAGCAGTGGTGCGGATCGGGGACACGATTTACGACGGGTCGTTGCGCAGCCGGTTGAATGAAATGCGCGCGCGATTGACGGCGGAATAGACATTCGGGAACGGAGCAGGCATGGCGAACATCAAGGCAGACGAAATCAGCAAAATCCTGCGAGAGCAGATCGCGAACTACGAGCAGACCGTGTCCGTGGACGAAGTGGGCGCGATCATCAGCGTGGGCGACGGGATCGCGCGCATCCACGGTCTGGAAAAGGCCATGTCCGGCGAGATGCTGGCGTTTCCGCACAACATCTTCGGACTGGCGCTGAACCTCGAAGAGGAAGATGTGGGCGCGGTGCTGCTGGGCGAATCCTCGGAACTCAAGGAAGGCGACGTGGTGCGCCGCACGAACACGATTATGTCCGTGCCGGTGGGCGAGGAATTGATCGGCCGTGTGGTGAATCCGCTGGGTGAGCCGATTGACGATAAGGGACCCATCACCACGAAGCTGCGCATCCCGCTGGAACGCATCGCCCCGGGCGTGCTGGACCGCCAACCGGTGCGCGAACCGCTGCAAACGGGCATCAAGGCGATTGACTCCATGATCCCGATTGGCCGCGGGCAGCGGGAGCTGATCATCGGCGACCGGCAGACGGGAAAGACCGCGATCATTCTGGACACCATCATCAACCAGAAGGGCAGCGACATGATTTGCATCTATTGCGCGATCGGACAGAAACGCTCGACGATTGCGCAGGTGGTGAAGGTGCTCACCGATGCGGGCGCGATGGACTATACGATTGTGGTGGCGTCCTCGGCGTCGGAACCGGCTTCGCTGCTGTACATCGCGCCGTATGCGGCTTGCGCGATGGGCGAGTACTTCCGCGATAACAAAAAACACGCGGTCACCTTTTACGACGATCTTTCGAAGCACGCGCAGGCTTACCGCGAGATTTCGTTGCTGCTGCGGCGGCCGCCGGGACGCGAAGCGTTCCCGGGCGACGTGTTCTACCTGCACTCGCGGCTGCTGGAACGCGCGGCGAAATTAAACGACAAACTTGGCGGGGGCTCACTGACATCGCTGCCGGTGATTGAGACGCAGGCAGGCGACGTTTCGGCATACATTCCCACGAACGTGATCTCGATTACCGACGGGCAGATTTATCTGGAGTCGGACCTCTTCAACGCAGGCATACGTCCCGCAATCAACGTAGGCATTTCGGTGAGCCGCGTCGGCGGGAACGCGCAGATGAAGGCGATGCGGCAGGTGGCCGGAACGCTGCGGCTGGATATGGCGCAGTTCCGGGATCTGGCGGCGTTCGCCCAGTTCGGCACGGAGCAGTTGGACAAAGTGACGCGGGCGCAGTTGGCGCGCGGGCAACGGCTGACGGAAGTATTGAAGCAGGATCAGTACGTGCCGCTGTCGGCGGAAAAGCAGGTGCTGGCGATTTACGTGGCCACGACCGGTGCGCTGGATACGATTCCCGTGAACGAAGTGTGCCGGTTCGAAAGGGAGTTCCTGCAATTCGCGGAAACCAACTACGCCGGGGTGCTGAAAGAGATCGCCACGAAAAAGGCGCTCGACGACGGCATCAAAGCGGGCATCAAGCCGGCGATCGATGCTTTCAAGGAACGCTTCACGGCGGCGATTGCGGCGGGAGCGAACTGAGCGGACCGGCGATAAGACATGGCCACACTACTCGATTTCCGGCGACGCATCCGCTCGGTGAAAAACACGCAGCAGATTACGCGCGCGATGAAGTTCGTGGCGGCGGCGCGGCTGCGCAGGGCACAGGAAGCGGCGCTGGCGGCGCGGCCGTTCGCCAAGGAACTGGCGCGCGTGCTGCGCTCCACGATGGCGCGGATCGAATCGCCGCAGCATCCTTTGCTGGCCAAGCGCCCGGAAGAGCGCATCCTGGTGCTGGTGCTGGCGGGCGAGCGGGGTTTGGCGGGCGCGTTCAACACCAACATCCTGAAGACGGCGATCGAATTCTTTCGCAGCAAGAAGGGCAAGAAGATCGTGACCATCCCCATTGGAAAGAAGGGGCGCGACACGCTGCGCAAGGCCGGGTTTGAATTCGCCGGGGAATACGTGAACGTGCTGGCGCGCGTGGATTTTGGAATTGCCCGGGAGATTGCCAACCTGGTGACGGAGCTGTACGCGAAAGAATCGGTCGATGCCGTGTATGTGGTGTTCAGCGAATTCAAGAATGTGCTGGCACCGCACCTGGCGGTGGAGAAACTTCTTCCGGTGGAAGCGATCGAGAAGGGCGAAGAGACGCAGGTGGAAGCCGAGAGCGCGCAGATCGATTACATCTACGAACAGCCGGAGGACCAGATTTTGAACCGGCTCCTGCCGAGGTACGTCGAAACACAGGTATTACGCTCCATGCTGGAATCCTCTGCCGCGGAGCATGCGGCGCGCATGACGGCAATGGATGCGGCGACCCAGAATGCGGGCGACGTGATTGAAGCCCTGACGCTGCACATGAACAAAGTGCGGCAAGCGGCGATCACGAAAGAGATTATCGAAATCGTGAGTGGGGCAGTGGGAACAGCCTAGTCACGAGCGACTTAGCGGAATTAGAGGAGCCGAAGATGGCGGAGCAATACGCAGCGGTGGGACGTGTGGTGCAGGTCATCGGGCCTGTGCTGGACATTCAGTATGCGGCCGGGCACCTGCCGGCAATTTACAACGCGGTGCGCATTACCAGCGAGGGCTTCAGCATTCCAGAGCCGCTGGAGGTGACCGCGGAAGTGCAACAGCACCTGGGCGAAGGGCGCGTGCGCGCGGTGGCGATGGAGCCGACCGAGGGCATGGTGCGCGGCATGAAGGCGTACGACACCGGGAAACCGATCGAAGTGCCGGTGGGGCGCGCCACGCTGGGACGCGTGCTGAACGTGCTGGGCAAGCCGGTGGACAATTTGGGTCCGGTCAAAGCGGACACGTTTTATCCCATTCACCGGCCGGCACCGACGCTCGAAGACCAGTCCACGGCGCTCGAAATGTTCGAGACCGGAATCAAGGTGGTGGACCTGATCCAGCCGTTCTTGAAGGGTGGCAAGATCGGATTGTTTGGCGGAGCAGGTGTCGGCAAGACCGTATTGATTCAGGAACTGATTCACAACGTGGCCATGAAGCACGGCGGCGTTTCGGTATTTGCCGGCGTGGGCGAACGGACGCGCGAAGGAAACGACCTGTACCTGGAATTCCAGGAATCTGGCGTGATCGTGCCGGGCAATCCGGATAAGTCGCGCGCGGCGCTGATTTACGGGCAGATGACGGAACCCCCCGGAGCGCGCCTGCGGGTGGGCCTGACAGGATTGACGGTGGCGGAATATTTCCGCGACCAGGAACACCTGGACGTGCTGCTCTTCATCGACAATATTTTCCGCTTTGTGCAAGCGGGCTCGGAAGTCTCCGCATTGCTGGGCCGCATGCCTTCCGCGGTAGGTTACCAACCCAACCTGAATACGGAAATCGGCGAATTGCAGGAGCGCATTACTTCCACGAAGACGGGCTCGATCACTTCGGTGCAGGCGATCTATGTGCCTGCGGACGACTATACCGACCCGGCGCCGGCAGCGACCTTCACGCACCTGGATGCAACGACCAACCTGAGCCGGCAGATTGTGGAGCGCGGCATATATCCGGCGGTCGATCCATTGGCCAGCAGTTCGCGCATTCTCGATCCGCGCATTGTCGGGCAAGAGCATTACGGCGTGGCGCGTTCGGTGAAGTCAGTTCTGCAGCGCTACAAGGATTTGCAGGACATCATCGCGATTCTGGGTATCGAGGAACTTTCCGACGAGGACAAGCTCTCCGTGGCGCGCGCCAGGCGCATCGAGAAATTCCTCTCGCAGCCCATGTTCGTGGCCGCGCAGTTTACCGGGCTCGAAGGAAAGTACGTCAAGATCGAAGACACCGTGCGCAGCTTCAAGGAGATCGTCGAAGGCAAGTATGACGATATTCCGGAGCAGGCGTTCTACATGGTCGGCACGATCGAAGAAGTGCTGGAGAAGGCCGAGAAGATGAAGGCGGGCGTTTAAGAAAGAAGCAGATGCTGCCTGATGCGATAGAACTGATTGTAGTGACGCCGGAGCGGCAACTGCTGCGGGAAACGGTGCTCGAGGTGACGATTCCCGGGCTGGAAGGCGAGCTGGGGGTGTTGCCGGGCCACGCGCCGCTGATGACGGAGCTGGGGATTGGCGAGTTGACCTACCGCACGGCAACGTCGAGCCGGCCGACTCCGTTTTCGGTGATTCGCGGGTTCGCGGAAGTGCTGCCGGACCGCGTCACCGTGCTGGCGGAAACCGCGGAGCGCGCAGAAGAAATCGACGTCAGCCGGGCGCAAGCGGCACTGGCACGCGCGGAGAAGCGCCTGGCATCCAACGACACGAATATCGATTGGGACCGCGCTTCGGTGGCTTTGGCGAGAGCGGTGATCCGCATCCAGATCGTGAGGAAGTACCGCGGCGCACCCGTAGCTACACCCTGAAACAGGGGGCCGGCAGAGCCTTCCACCGGGTTGTAACCTGTCACCTCTGGCGTTATCCAATGGGCTGAGGAACTCGTCATGGAACCGATCACGATGTACAGCACCGCATGGTGCCCGGATTGCCGTCGCGCGAAGACTTTCCTGAAGGAACAGGGCGTCGCCTTCGAGGAAGTGAACATCGAAGAGGATCCGGAGGACGAAGAGATTGTGGTCCGCGCGAACAACGGCAAGCGAAAAGTGCCGACTCTGAAAGTGGGGGAGCGCTATTTCGCGTGCAGCCCGTTCAATGCGCAGCAACTCGCCGACGAATTGAAGATACCCCTGAATTCCTAGCCCTCGCGCAGGATCGCGCTGAATTTTTCTGGAAGCGCGACTCTGAAGAACCAGAAGCTTGCCTTCACTGCGTTCGTGAGGCTTCCACTGTTCCAGGGAGTTGCTGGCGAACGGACTTAATTCGTCAGGCCGCGGGTCCAGACCTGGGTGACGTTGAGGGCGTCATCAAGGAGGACGATATCGGCGTCCGCTCCCACGCGCAGCGAACCCTTTTTGTACTCGATACCCAGCAGCGTGGCAGGATTCAGCGTGAGCATGCGCAAGGCATCGCCGAGAGAGGCGCCCAGGCCGACGATATTGCGCAACGCTCGATCTAGAGTGAGCGTGCTCCCGGCCAGTTTGCCCTCGGCATTGCGACAGACGCCGCCGCTTACGGTCACCTCAAATGATCCCAGCATGTATTTCCCGTCCGGCATGCCGGTGGCGGAAATGCCGTCGCTGATGAGGATGACGCCTCCCGCGCCTTTTGCCTGGAGGAGAAGCCGCATGGCCGTGTCATCAACGTGCACGCCATCGGCGATCAACTCCGCAGTGACGCCGGGTGAAGTGAGTACGGCGCCAATCACGCCGGAATCGCGGTGAGTAAACGGGCGCATCGCGTTGTAGACGTGAACGGCGTGGCGTGCGCCTCGATTGATGGCGGCGCGCGCCTGTTCGTAGGTTGCGTCGGTGTGACCCATCCCCACGACCAGCCCGGCTTTTCGGGCGGCATCAATGCAGAGCAGGGCGCCAAGAAGTTCAGGCGCGATGGTGAGGATCAGGGCGTGGCCGCCGGCCGCGGCAATAAACCTTTCCAGCAAATCCGCCGATGGCAGCTTCAGCCATTCCGCGGGCTGAACGCCGCGGCGAACGGGGCTGAGGAATGGTCCTTCGAAGTGGATGCCGAGGGCTTCCGCGCGGGAATCAGTCGCCTGGTGTTGCAGCGCGATGTAACGGGAGATGCCCTCGGCGCTCCTGCAGATTTCCTCAGGGTTGGCCGTGACCGTCGTCGCAAGGTAAGAGGTGGTACCGTGGGCAGCGATGGTTTTGGAGACAGCCTTAAGGGCGTCTTCGGTGCCTTCCATAACGTCGTGGCCGCCGGCGCCGTGGATATGGACGTCCAGAAAGCCAGGGACCGCAATCCTGTCGGTGGCGCTGATCTCGTTCGCACCGGCGGGAAGTGACATGCCGCTGCGCGGTCCGATGGCCGCGATGACACCGTCGCGAACCAGGATTCCAGCGTCACGTAGTTCCGTCGAGGGAGTGAAGGCGCGGCCAACGTGGAGAAGAGTCGTGGACATGGGCGAAGGATCATCGTAGCGGAATTTGGCAGAAGTGCAAAAGGAAAACAGGCAGGAGCGAACTCCTGCCTGCTCAAAAAAAAGTTTAGATCGAGAGTCTTATTTGGCCATTTCGATGCTTGTGAGCGTCAGATTGTCACCGTCAACCGTGCCCTTCACGGTGACGTGATGGCCGGCATGAGCGGCGACTTTGTCCTGGGCATCGATGGCGTAGACCTTCTTATCGGCATCGTTGACGAAGACATATTTCGCGCCGTGCTCCTTCACGCACTTGGCGGCGCAATCGGCGTGCTTTTCATTGGCGCCTTTTGCCCCGCACATGCTGTCAGAGATATAGCCGGTCCAGCTCCCGTCGGCCGCAAAAGTAAGCGCTGCCGCACAAAGAACGAGTACCATTCCTGCCAGAAATTTAGTTTTCATCTTTCCTCCCCCTCATAGGATGTCGCTTCAAAACACTCCCAGCCGAAGGCCATTAGAGTGGCACAGCGCCGGAACGCTGTCCAGAGGCAATTGATTGTTGGACGCGGGCCGTGCCAGCACGTTTATGCAGTCAAAGGAAAAGGGAGGATTCTCTGGATCCTCCCTTTGGTATCGCTCTCAAGGAAATGGACTTGCGTCGAGAATGGCAAGCCGCAGTTGGTTATTGGGCGGCAGTATTGCTGGCCGCAGCAGTGGCTGCCGACTTGGGCGTGGAAAGATAGCCGGTGATCTGGCTCTTGCCGACGTCGAACACGACGATCTCATAGGGAGACATGTGCGTACTACCCTTGACGTAGAACTGCACGGGTTCGCCGGCGGTCTTGTCCTTCTTCTCGATGGACTTGTCATCGGCGAGCACGGTCATGGTGTACTTGGACTTTTTCGGGTCGGTCTTATTCAGGGACATCTGGACGGGGCCAACGCGCTGCGGCGTCTTGGCCTTGGCCAAAGTGAATTCAAAGTAGTTGCGATCGCCACGGCGCCTCAGCTCTTCCACGTCGTCGTGATTCCGGGCAATCAGACCGCTCATCACGTTCATGTCGCCCATGGAGCGTTCGAGCTTGGCTTTGGTGACGTCGAGGTCACCCTTCACGCCGGTGACATCGCCATTTAACTTGGTGACATCTTCGGTGCTGGCCTTAGTGGCGAGTTGCGTGTTGACGTTTGATGCCAAGCCCGTCAGCTTCTTGTCATAAGCGGCGACCGCAGCCTTCGACTGCTTGCGCGCGCTGATAAGCTCGTCCTGCGTGACGTTCAGCTTGTCCGTGACGACCTTGAGGTCGCTCTGCAACTGTTGACTCTGGTCATCGGATTTGGCCAGGCGCTGGCCCAGCGCATCATTTTGCTGCTTCAAAGAAGCTTGCGTTGACTGTTCTACGGATTTGGCGTGGTTCAAAGCACTCCAGCCTACTCCGATGCCGATCAAGGAAAGTCCGCCGAGGGCCGCGATGGCAAGACCCACCCAGCGGGGTGTGGTTGCCGTGCTCTGGATATTCGTCTCTTGAAACTCGCTCATGGACATCATCTCCTTTTGGCGTTGCCGCCCTGCGCTGTGGAAAACGGGCACTCGCGGAGCCAAAGTGGAGCAACGGGTTATGGTACTTATAAGACCATGATGGCGAAAGCGTTAGAGGCAAAAGGGAAACGGGATGGGGCCGGTTTAGAGTGTACTAGTACCAGTAAAGATTACCTGTGCCCTTCTGCGAACGTAAATTTTGCAGCTTTTTCATGGGGCAGAAATGGAGAGAATCCTCGAGGCCCAAAGAGAATGAAAGCCCCACAGATAGATCTCGAGCGGACGCTAAGCAATTACGAAGAAAAGAGTTAGTGGGAACTGCTCAAGCGGCTTGGGAGTCCGGAGTGAGCTTGGTGGGCCCGAAGTAGCGATCCAAGGTGGTCGTCGCGGCGTCGAGAACCAGCCGACAGTCGGGGCAAGAATGCAAATGGCGCTCGATTTCAACCTGGACGCCAGGGGAAAGTTTCCCCTCTAAGTACATACAAATCAGATGAATAGTATCTCGACAGCTCATACCCGGTATCCCTCAGGTCTCTCAATGCAGGCCATAGCTGGTGTCCTGGATAGGTGCATTTGTGGAGCCAAATCATAGAGCTTCCATCGGATTGACTAACTTATTGATTGTGAATATGTTAGGAAGGCGGGAGCGTGCCCGCAGGAATCTGTGATTCCCTAAATCGGAAATCTTTACCGCAGGATGAACATGCCTTGCACTTGGCGTGTATCAGCGCAAGGGCGTATTCACCATCTGGCGCAGCGCAGCAATGCGGTCTTCCAGCGGGGGATGCGTGCTGAACAACGAGGAGAGCGTGCCCCCGCCGAACATCGGCCTTACGATACACAGTGAAGAGATACTGGGGGAAATGGCCGACGTGGGGATGCGCCGGTTATAAGCCCCTAACTTCTCCAGGGCACTGATCAGTCCATAGGGCTGGCCGACCATGCGTGCACCGGTTTCGTCCGCGGCATACTCGCGGGTGCGAGACAGAAAGAGCTGCAGCAGCAGCGCGGCGAAGGGCGCGAGAAAGATCATAAGCAGGGCCGACAATCCGCCACCGCCGCGGTCATCATCGCGGCTGCCGCCGTACCCGCCGAAGATCATGGCCCACCTGCCCATCTGGGCCATATAGGTGACCGCGCCGGCGATTGTGGCCGCGATGGAGCTGGTCAGGATGTCGTAATTGCGCACGTGAGAAAGCTCGTGCGCGATGACGCCTTCCAGTTCGTCGTCGCTCATGATTTGCAACAAGCCTTGCGTGACCGCAACCGAGGCGTGATTCGGATTGCGCCCCGTGGCAAAGGCATTCGGCGCCATGTCTGGAACCACATAGAGTTTCGGCACCGGAATGTTCGATTTGGCGGCGAGGCGCTCCATCACCTGGTATAAACGCGGAAGCTGCTCGCGGGTGACCGGCTGCGCGCCGCTGGATTTGAGCGCGATCTTGTCGGAAAAGAAATAGGAGACGCCGTTCATCAGAATGGCGATGACCAGGGCGATTTGCATGCCGCCACGCCCGCCAATAGCGCCGCCCACAAGGACCAGCAGCACACTGAGAAGAATCAGAAGAATCCCGGTACGCAGAACTTTCATGTGATTAACCTTCCTGGCGAAAACTTATTTTGCTCGGCGGAAACGTTAGTCTAGAGCGCAGCCTGAAGAGCGTCACGCCGCCTCCCTCTCCTGGCGAGAAGTTTATTTCCGCCGTTATTTCCTGGCTGCCGCGGCCGGTGCCTTGGCGGGCACGCGTTCGAAGCGCATGGCATCCTTTTGGCCGTGGCGATCGGCGCGTACGTGATCGCCAGGCAGAACGGCGCCTTCCAGTATCTGCATCGCCAGGGGATCCTGAACGAGGCGCTGAATGGTCCGCCGCAGCGGCCGCGCGCCGTATGCCGGATCGAAGCCCTCGTGAAGCAGCAACTCGATCGCTGGACGCGTCAACTCGAGAGTAATCTGGCGTTCCGCAAGCAACTTTTCGACGTTTTTGAGCAGCAGCACCACGATGCGTTCGAGTTGCTCCTTGCCAAGCGGGTTGAAGATCACGATTTCATCGATGCGATTGATGAACTCCGGCCGGAACGCCGCGCGCAATGCTTCCATCGCTTCTTTGCGAGCACGCTCCGGATCCTTTCCCGAAAGCTCAAAGATGGCGGTCGAACCGACGTTGCTGGTCATCACCAGGACGGCATTGCGGAAATCCACGGTGCGGCCCTTGCCGTCGGTCAAACGCCCGTCCTCGAGAATCTGCAGAAGCACATTGAAGACGTCCGGGTGGGCCTTTTCGATTTCGTCGAACAGAATGACGGAATACGGGTGGCGGCGAACCTGTTCGGTGAGCTGCCCGCCTTCTTCGTAGCCGACATAGCCCGGCGGCGCGCCGATCAGCCGCGAAACGCTGTGCTTTTCCATGTACTCGGACATGTCAATGCGGATCATCAGCTTTTCATCGTCAAAGAGAAATTCGGCGAGCGCGCGGGCCAGCTCGGTCTTGCCAACGCCGGTCGGCCCCAGAAAGATGAACGAGCCGATGGGGCGCTTGGCGTCCGAAAGGCCGGCGCGGCTGCGGCGCACGGCATTGGCCACGCGGGAAAGAGCGTCTTCCTGGCCGACAACGCGCTGGCGCAGACGCTCTTCCATGTGCACAAGCTTCTGCGCTTCGCCCTCGAGCAACCGCCCGACGGGAATGCCTGTCCACTTGCTCACCAGCTTGGCGATATCTTCCTCGTCGACTTCTTCCTTCAGCATGCGCGTGTTATTTTGAACGGCGTCAAAGCACTCCTGGGCTTCCTTCAACTCGCGCTCCGCCTGAGCGATCTTGCCGTAGCGGATTTCGGCGACCTTTGCGAGTTCGCCGGCGCGCTCGTAGCGCTGTTCCTCGGCCTTGAGCTGGTCGATCTGCGCCTTCAGCTTGCGAATTTTGGCGATTTCCGCCTTCTCGGCTTGCCAACGGGCCTTGCGCGCATTGGAATCCTCGCGCAGCTTGGCCAATTCCTTTTCGATTTGCTTGCGGCGCTCGACGGAATGCGCGTCGGTTTCCTTCAGCAGCGCCTGGCGCTCGATTTCGAGCTGCAGGATGCGGCGCTCGATCTCGTCAATTTCCGTGGGCAGAGAATCGATCTGCATGCGCAGGCTGGCGGCGGCTTCATCGATCAGGTCGATGGCCTTGTCTGGCAGGAAGCGATCGGAGATGTAGCGGTGCGAAAGAGTGGCGGCGGCCAGGATGGCGGCGTCCTTGATGCGCACGCCGTGATGAACTTCGTAGCGGTCCTTGAGGCCGCGGAGGATCGCGATGGTGTCCTCCACGCTGGGTTCGGGCACAAGAACCGGCTGGAAGCGGCGCTCGAGTGCCGGATCCTTCTCGATGTACTTTTTGTACTCGTTGATGGTGGTGGCGCCGATCGCGCGCAATTCGCCGCGCGCCAGCGCCGGCTTCAGCATATTGGAAGCGTCCATGGCGCCTTCGGCGGCGCCGGCGCCGACGAGCGTATGAAGCTCGTCGATGAACAGTATGATCTGGCCTTCCGCTTCGGAGATTTCCTTCAGGACCGCTTTTAAGCGATCCTCAAATTCGCCGCGATACTTGGCGCCGGCAACCATGGCCGCCAGATCCAGCGCCACCAGCCGCTTGGTTTTCAAAACGTCCGGAACATCGCCGGAAACGATGCGCTGCGCCAGGCCTTCAACGATGGCGGTCTTGCCGACGCCAGGTTCCCCGATCAACACGGGATTGTTCTTTGTGCGGCGCGCCAGAATCTGCATGACGCGGCGAATCTCTTCATCGCGCCCGATGACGGGGTCCAGCTTGGAGCGGCGCGCCAGTTCGGTCAGGTCGCGCGCGTACTTTTCAAGCGCCGCATAGGTCGACTCGGGATTCTGCGAGGTAACGCGCTGGCTGCCGCGCACACCCGCGAGGGCCTGCAAAATGGCCTCGTGATACGCGCCATTCTTCTTGAGCAACTGGCCGGCGGGATCATGGTCCTGGCCGGCAATGGCCAGGAAAAAGTGCTCGGTAGAAACGTACTCATCCTTAAATTTGTCAGCTTCGTCGAAAGCGCGTTCCAGAACGTCATTGAGCGGCCGCCCCATGTTTTGCTGTGCGAAGCCCTGCACTTTAGGCAAACGTGCGATTTCGCGTTCGATGTCCTGATTGATTAATTCAGTGCGAATGCCCAGGCGGGCGAGCAGCGGCGGCACAACGCCGTCGGGTTGCTGGATCAGAGCGGCGAGAAGGTGCACGGGCTCGATGGACTGATTCTCGTGGCGCGCAGCGACGTCCCGCGCCGCTTGCAGCGCCTCTTGGGCTTTCACGGTCATTTTGTCAAAACGCAGCATGATTCCTCGCTTCCCGGTCTAGCTGAAGAAAAGGGGCTGGCGCGAATGCCAGCCCCTATGCTATCCCACGACGACTTAGCCGTTTGAACGATTCGCGCCTTAGCGGCCCGCGGCAGCAGCCATGGCGGGCGCCTCCACATTAACCTTGATCTGCTTCGGCTTGGCTTCCTCGCGCTTCGGGATGCTCAGCGTCAGCACGCCATTCTTGTAATCGGCCTTGATCGCTTCGGCATTCACGGTGTTGGCAAGGGAGAAGCTGCGGCTGAAGGAGCCATACGACCGCTCCACACGCAGATAGTTGTTCTCGCTTACTTCCTTCTCGAACTTGCGTTCGCCGCGGATGGTGAGGATGTTGTTCTCGACGCGAATGTCGAGTTCTTCCGGCTTAATCTCCGGAATATCGGCCTTGACGACAAGTTCGTGTTCGGTCTCGTAGATGTCGACCGCAGGCGCCCAGGTTGTCAAGTTGGCCTCGTCCGAAGTGCGATCAAAAGCGTCGCTGAGGAGGCGGTTGATCTGGTCCTGCAGGGTAGTAGCCCCGCGAAAAGATTCAAAACGGCTCAGAGTAGTTCTCATGGTGAGCGACCTCCATAGTTGATTCCATAAACATAATAAAATATGAGCATGTTAATGTCAAGTCATATTTCGCATTTGTACTAACCAAAGTAACCTGTTTATTTACAATATGTTAGGTATGTCCTGCAGGTCCAGGCCGTTTAATTGTATTCCCACCGGTGGTGAGGTTCCGGGGATAATTGTCCCTGCATTCCGGTTGTTTTGTTATAGTTCAGACTGATGCGAGTTGACGCTTTTGACTACCAGTTGCCCGGCGAGTTGATCGCGCAACGGCCCGCAGCGTTTCGCGAAGCCTCCCGGATGCTGTTGCTCCATCGCCAAAGCGGCGCGTGGGAGGACCGCGCGTTTGCGGAATTGCCGACCTTGCTCCGTGGCGATGAGCTCCTAGTCTTGAACAATGCGCGCGTTTTGCCCGCACGCTTGTTTGGAAAACGCGCGGGCGTTCATGCGCAATCGCCTTCGCGCAAGACCGCAAGAGAGCATCTGACGGGCACGGTAGAGGTTTTCCTCACCAGAAAGGTGGAATTCGAGACTTGGGAAGCCCTGGTGCGTCCGGGTCGAAAAATGGCCGTTGGAGAACGTGTGCTTTTCGGTGGCGGCGAACTGGAGGCAGAAATTCTGGCGCGGGGCGAATTGGGTTTACGAACGATCTGCTTTCGGTCGCACAACGATCAAAGCGTGGAGGGGAACATCGAACGGTTGGGGCATGTGCCGCTGCCGCCGTACATTGACCGGCCTGATGAATCGTCCGATCGCGAGCGCTATCAGACAGTTTATGCGCAGAAGCCCGGCGCTGTGGCCGCCCCGACTGCAGGTCTGCATTTCACATCCGAGATACTCCAACAAATACGAAACCGCGGGTGTGAAACATGCGAAATTACGCTGGACGTGGGACTCGGCACATTTCAGCCCATCCACACGGAGACGCTCGAGGAGCACAAGATTCATTCCGAGGCGTACGAGATCCGCGAAGAAGCGGCGGAGAAAATCATTCGCGCCAAGGAAGAAGGCCGTCCGGTGCTGGCGGTGGGCACTACAGTTGTGCGCGCGCTGGAGGATGCGGCGGGCAAGGCGACAGCGCAGGGCGACGCTAGGCATTTTCCCGCGGGGAGAGCCGAGGCCAGCCTGTTCATCTTCCCCGGGTACACATTTCGCGTGGTCGACTGTCTGCTGACGAATTTCCACCTGCCGAAGTCGACACTGCTGGCACTGGTTTCCGCATTTGCGGGGCGTGAGGCCATCCTGGCGGCCTACCGGCATGCCGTCGCAGAGCACTACCGGTTTTACAGCTACGGCGATTGCATGTTGATTCGCTAGCGGCGGGCGGATTGCCCTGCAGCTTGCATGAAGTGGGCGCGCAGTACGAGCGCGAGCACGGCGAGGAGTTCACTTGCGGCAACAATTGGAGTCTGCCACTTCAAGAGTTCCTGAGTGGCCCGGAAGAGGTGGGAAGCTGCAGGAGGAAACAGCTTCCCCGGTAGTTCGAGGGCAGAGGTCACGTGTTTTGCCCTACTGTTCCAAAACGAAAACGCTCTTTCCCCCCCCAAAACGCAGCTCCAACATCTTGCCGTCGGCTGTAGAAACGATTTCGTCGTAGGGTACTTTTGCGTCGCGCTCTTCCCAGCGGCCTTCGGACTCCGCCACGATGTTCTTGCCTTTTTGGATGGTGAGGTGATTGCCGTCAATGAGGATGCGGTAATCGCCAGATTGAATGGTGGACTTGCCTACGTGCATGGGGTGAGTGAGAGGCAAATCTTTGACTATGGGCTTGGCGAACGCGGGAACCGAAATTGCGAGGGCCGAGGCCAGAACGAAACTGCGGACCAAGGAATTGTTGCTCATGCGTGTCATTTCCTTTCGAGGAGCGAGTCGGCCGAAAGGTCATCCGAGGACGGGAGAGTTGACACGCAGGCAGAAGAGAAGGTAGCCTCGCGATGGAGACACCTTTTCTTCCTGGTTCACGATCCGGAAAAACTGCGTGTCAATGGCCCCGCGGCTGCCACCGCGGGGTACTTTTACTTAATCTCGTTTCGTCCCGAACAGCCCGAACATCGGCCGCAACCATATAGACGAACTGTGCGGGACGAATGTTTCGTGGCCCGCCGCATTTTCTTGTTACATTTTTAACCACACGAGGAGACACCACCGGTGTCAAAGAGCATTCACATTGCCTTGCGCTTGCCACCCCGGCTTCATCTATACTCGTGGGCACGGTTCGGACAGGCCGGATGCGACTCTTAGTTCTAAGCGATCTCCATGCCAATCTAACGGCCCTGGAAGCCTCCCTCGACGCGGCGAAAGGGAGCTGGGAGCATGTGGTTTGCCTGGGCGACGTAGTCGGCTACGGGCCGGATCCAAACGAAGTCACCACGCGCATTCGCGAACTCGGCGCGGCCACGATTCGCGGCAATCATGACAAAGCAGTCGCGGATCTCATGTCCACGGAGGACTTCAATCCGGTAGCCAAAATGGCCGTCAATTGGACGCGCGCGCAACTCTCCAACGAAAACATGGACTGGCTCGCCGCGTTGCCACAAGGCCCGCTGGAAGTCGAAGGAGTGGTGTTGGTACACGGCGCGTTCCAGGACGAAGATGAATACGTCTTCACGCCGTCGCAGGCGCTGGAAGGTTTGCTGGATTCCTCCTTGCCGATCACCTTTTATGGCCACACGCACCACCAGGGAGGTTTTGCATATCAGGATTCGCAACTGGAAGTTTTGCAGGTGCGCCCGCGAAACAACGAGATGCGCTGCGCGCTGCGCGTTGAAGGACAGAAGCGCTACCTTTTGAACCCCGGATCGATCGGGCAGCCGCGCGACTCCGATCCGCGCGCGGGTTTTGCGATCGCCGACCTGGAGCATCAAGTGGTAGAGTTCTGGCGTGTGCCCTACGACATCAAGAAGGTCCAGGAGCGCATGCGAAACGCGCGTTTGCCGGAGCCGCTGGCGCATCGCTTGAGCCTCGGTCGCTGAAGCGGGGATGGCACGCGAGTAGAATTTGAGAGATGCGTCGATGCAAAATGCTCTACAAGATGCGGAAAAGCTGGAGAAAGAGGAAAGGCGCTCGCCGATCACGCTGATCATTGGCGGCGTGGTCGTGGTCTCGATCGGCCTCAGCTTGTGGTTTCTGTTGCATGTGCCGGCGGCAGGGCCTGCGACCTATCGAGGCACAATCACGCTGAAGATGACGCCAGCCGCGCAGGCCTACCTCAAGAATGTCCGCATCGAAAAGATCGCCCTGAGCCGGGCGGAAAACTTCATCCATCAGGAAGTAACCATTCTCTCGGGAGAAGTGGTCAACGATGGCCCGGAGAAGATTCTGTACCTATCGCTCACCGTGGAATTTGCCGATTCCATGAATCAAATTGCGCTTCGGGAAACGCGCGGCGTGCTGGGTGTGCCCACAGCGGCGTTGGCGCCGGGCGAACGCCGTCCTTTTGAGATTTCGTTCGACCACGTGCCGTCGTCATGGAACATGCAGCAACCTTACGTGCGCGCTTCTTACTTACTACTCCCACAGTAAAATAGATATTCGTTAACCACGTAGTTAGATTAATATGCAGGCATGGAACTCGCGGAGGAACTGCGCGCCTGCCTGCAGGAGCTGACTGCGTGCGGCACGGTTGAAATCCGGGAGAACGGCGGCCGCATCCCCTCGGCAAGACCGCTTTCCTGGGAAGTGCGGGGCGCACCGGCGAAGCCGCTGCTGCACCTGTGGTCGGAGACCTGCAATGTGACGCGGCGCGTGCTGGCCATCACGGACCAATCGGACGGGCGCGTTCTGCTGGCGGTGGAGTGTTTCGGCCGCACAAAGCCGCAGCGGCTGGAGATTATTCGGCTGAGCTACGAACGCGACGCCAAAGGACTATCTCGAGAAGAATTCTGCGAGCAACTCCGGCGCATCCTGGCGGAGCGATTTCCCGATGAAACGCTTGAGAAGGTTTCCATCGCGGCGGACTTGGAGCATTCCCTCTCGCGCGTCTATGCGCGGGGAATCTCCCGCAAAGGGATGGCGCATTATGCATTCCTTGCCGTTCCCGACGAGGAAACGCCGGAGGCCCTTGAAAGCAGCCTCACCTACGGTCTGTTGTGGCTCGACCGCACGCGGCAGAGCGGCGGGCGCGGCAATCTTTCCGGGCTGCGGCTGATATTACCGAAGGGCAAAGCTGCGGTGCTTGCAGCGCGCATCCATGCCATCGACCCACGTCTGGCGGTGCAGGTCTATGAACGGGACGCGCAGCGGGAGACTCTGGAGCGCGTCGATCCTTGCGCGGACGGGAACATCAACGCGTGGCTGGTGCCGCACCGCGAGTCGCAATTGCTTCTGGAGCGTGCTGCAACGGCAATCGCGCCGCTCCAGGCGCTTGAGCCTGATGCCATCAGGGCGCACGCTGCGCCGCAGTTGCGGGAGGTGGTTTTGCGTTTCCGCGGGTTGGCGTTTGCGCGCTGGTCGGAAGGGTGCGTCACCTTCGGCATGGATGGGCACTGGGAGGAGCTGAACGCGGACAACGAAGTAGCGCTGAAGCAGTTCGTGCTGAACCTGCAAAATTTCCGTCATCCGCTGGCGAGCGACACGCGCCACCCGCTTTATCGCGCGCAGGCCGAACGCTGGATGCAGATGATGGTGATGGGCGACGTCAGCCAAATCGACCTGGCGCTTGACCCCACGCATGTGTACGAGCAGGTGTTTGCGCAAACGGCCGGGCAACGCGGTATTTTGGATCTGCTGTGTGTCACGCGCGCACACCGGTTGGCCATTGTGGAATTGAAGACGGTGGAAAATCCGGACCTGCCGCTACAGGCGGGGGAATACTGGTCCCGGGTTTGCCGGCTACAGGCGCAGGGCGACCTTGCGCGCTACGGCTATTTCGTGACTGTAAGATTTTCTGTT
>PMES01000148.1 GCA_003154775.1 Acidobacteriota bacterium
ACTTTCGACCGCGGAAGTCAGGTTAGGTGTGCGTTGAGATCCTTCGCTTCGCTCAGGATGTCATATCGGCTTGCGCAGCCTCAGCCCTGAACGATCGCGTCGGCCTCGATTTCCACCAGCATCTCTGGCGCGATCAGCTTGCTCACTTGCACCATGCTCGTTGCCGGGCGGATGTCCTTGAAGAATTCGCCGTGCGCCCGCCCGATCTTCTCCCACTCCGCGATGTTGATCACAAAGATGCGCGTGCGGATGACGTCCTCCATCGTGGCTCCGGCCCGTTGCAGCGCCGCCTCGATATTGCGAAGCGTCTGGAGCGTCTGCATGTAGGCATCGCCGGCGCCCACAATCTTTCCATCGGGGCCCGTGGCTGTCGTGCCCGATACGCTGATGTGATTGCCAATGCGCACGGCCCGGGAATAGCCCACGATGGGTTCCCAGGGCGTTCCGCTGGAGATGTTTTGCCTTGGCATGGTGATTCCTTTATGAATACGCGTAAAGTCGCGCATTTCCTAATGTCGCAGGGCCGCATGCTAAACTGAAGGAAAGTATGGCACAGGCGCGATGAAGTGTCTGTGCCGGCAATGAGACGATCGCATGCGCTGCAACAACATTCTCGAAGCGGTGGGAAGCACGCCGCTCATCCGCCTGAACCGCATCGCCAAGGACCTGAAGCCGCAAATCTGGGTCAAGGCCGAAATGCTCAACCCCGGCGGCTCCGTGAAGGACCGCATCGGCATCACCATGATTGACGACGCCGAGAAAAAGGGCTTGCTGAAACCCGGCGGCACCATTATCGAGGCCACCAGCGGCAACACGGGCATGGGCTTGGCGCTGGTCGCGGCCGTGCGCGGGTACAAATGCGTCTTCACTACCAACGACAAGCAATCCCAGGAAAAGGTGGATCTGCTGAAAGCGCTCGGCGCAGAAGTGATAGTCTGCCCCACTGCCGTTGAGCCCGAAGATCCTCGCAGCTTCTACAGCGTGGCGAAAAAACTGGCGCGCGAAATCCCCAATTCGTATTACCCCAATCAGTACGACAACCCCAGCAATCCCGAGGCGCATTACCGCACCACAGGCCCGGAAATCTGGGAAGACAGCGAAGGCAAGATTACCCATTTTGTGTGCGGCATGGGGACCGGTGGCACGATCAGCGGCGTCGCCAAGCTTCTCAAGGAGAAAAATCCCAAAGTCAAGATTGTCGGAGTCGATCCGGAAGGCTCGCTCTTTTACGACTTTCACAAAACCGGGAAAGTCACCAAAGCGCGCACCTACGTCGTGGAAGGCATCGGCGAGGATTTCTTTCCTACCACGCTGGACATGCAGATTCTGGACGATGTAATCCAGGTTAATGACGAAGAGTGCTTCGTTGTGGCGCGCCGCCTGGCCAAGCTCGAAGGGCTCTTCGCCGGTGGTTCCGGCGGCGGCTGCCTCTCTGCCGCCCTGAGGCTCGCCAAGGATCTGGGCCCGCAGGATTTCGTCGTCGCGCTGTTGCCGGATACCGGCATGCGCTACCTCAGCAAAGTCTTCAATGACGAGTGGATGCGCGAGCGCGGCTACACCGAAGCAACCGTGGCGATCACCGCCACGGAAATCGTCACCGCCAAACGGCAGGCGGGCAAGGTCCGTGAACTGGTGATTGCCCGGCCCTACCAGACCGTCTTCCATGCGCTGAAAACCATGCAGGAGCAGGACATCTCGCAGATTCCCATTTTTGAGGAAAATGTGCCCATCGGCACCGTGTATGAAGACCAGATCCTGACGCTCGCGCTGCAGGGCAAAGACCTGCGCAAGCTCGTCGTGCGCGAAGTGATGAGCAAGCCGCTGCCGCTGGTTCCCAGGTCGGCTCCCGTCGAACGCATCACCTATATTCTGAGCCACGAAACCCCCGCGATCTTCGTGGAAATGGAAGAATCCAAGTTCGAGATTCTCACCAAGTACGATTTGATGAGTATCGTCGCCAGTCTGATGGAACAAAAACGCTGACCGGCTTGCCCGTGCCACGAATTCAGTGAACAGGACACACGATTCATGAAAATTCAGGATTTCAACGAACGGCTGAAGGATTCCATTCTTATTGCGGACGGCGCGATGGGCTCCCTGCTGCACGAAATCGTCGGCGCGGTGCGTTGCTTCGACGAACTCAACACCTCCGAGCCGGAAGCGGTTTTCCGCGTCCACCAAAGCTACATCGAAGCGGGCGCGCAGATCATCGAAACCAATACCTTCGGTGCAAACCGCTTTAAGCTCGCTCCCCTCGGCCTTGGCGACGATGTGCAGCGCCTCAACAGCCGCGGGGTGAAGATTGCCCGGGAAGCGCGGGAAGCCGCCGCTCGCGAGGTCCTCATCGCCGGCTCGATCGGGCCTCTCGGCATCGGCGTGCAAGCGCGCCATCCCGAACCCGATTTCATTCTTTCCATTTTTCACGAACAGGCGCTGGCCCTCGAGGAGCGCGGCGTCGATCTTTTCATCCTCGAAACGTTTTCCTATATCGAGGAGCTATTGCTGGCGATTGATGCCATCCGCTCCTTCTCCGGCCTGCCCATCATCGCGCAGCTCACCTATTCGGAGGAGGGCACCACCTACGGCGATGTGCGGCCATTCCTCGCCGCGGCGATGTTGAAAGACAAAAACGTTCAGGTGATTGGCGCCAACTGCACCCTGGGCCCGCAATCGCTCCTCCCGATCCTCCACGAACTCACCAATGTGGGAGACATCCGCGTCAGCGGCATGCCCAACGCCGGCTTTCCCAAGCGCGAGGGCGACCGCATCGTCTACCCGAAATCCTCGCCTGAATATTTTGCGCGATTCGCCAGGGAAGCCGCCGAACTCGGCGTGCGCATCCTGGGCGGGTGTTGCGGCACCACGCCCGCGCACATCCGCGCCATGGCCGAAGCGGTAAAGTCGCTGCATCCCGGGAAAACTCATGCGGCGGCGTCTGTCGTGAAAACTGCGGAACACGCCGCGGCGGCACAGCACAGGGAGCCGGAGAGCAAGTTCTGGAAAAAACTGCAGAAGAAGGAATTCGCCGTTTGCGTGGAGATCGATCCGCCCAAGGGCCTTTCGCTCGACCGCATCTACGAACAGGTTGACAAAGTGATGGCTTCCAAAAAGGTGGACGCCATCGACATCAACAGCGGCGCGATGGCTCGCGTTGGCATGGACGCGCTCGTTGTCGCCGGCGCTCTGGAAGCCAGGGGCGTCGAAACCGTGCCGCACCTCACCACGCGCGATCAGAACATCATCGGTTTGCAGGCCATGCTCCTGGGCGCGTGGACCGTGGGCGGCGTGCGCAACGTCCTCGCGATTACCGGCGATCCGCCTTCCGTCGGCGATTATCCGGAAACCAGCGGCGTGTACGAAGTGGATTCCGTTGGCTTGGTGAAAATCCTGAATCGCCTGAACCAGGGCACGGACTGGGCCGGGAAAACGCTCGGTGGCCAGACGAATTTCACCATCGGCGTCGCGCTGAACCCGGTTGCCGACGATCTCGACAATGAAATCGCGCGCTTCCACGCGAAAGTGGAGGCCGGCGCGCACTTCGCGATGACCCAGCCGCTCTTCGATCCTGAGCACTGGCACGGCTTCTTGAAAAAGCTGGGCGGCAAGCCCGCCATCCCCGTGCTGATCGGCGTGTGGCCGTTGAACAGTTACAAACAGGCGCTGCGCCTGAACAACGAAGTGCCCGGCATTATGATTCCGGAGCCGCTCTTGAAATCCATGGAAGCTGCCGGGGCTGCCGCGCGCGACCGGGGTTTCGAGGTGGCCCGCGAAATGCTCGCCTGGGCGCGCACGGAATTGGCGGGCGCATACCTCATTCCGCCCTTCAAGCGCTACGAAGAAATCCTCGAAATCCTCTGAGCCAAGCTGCCGCGGCAACCGAACCTCCGGGTATTCAGCGAGCGCGACACGCACGAGTCCCTTGTTGGGGCGCAGGATTCCTGCGCCCCAATCGCCCAGGCCTCAACTTTAGCCAATCTGTAGTGCAGTGCGATCCACTTGTTGCCGCCGTCACACCGCCACAACTCAGCACGCGCCAGCAGCAAAGGAAGAGTTCGCGCGACCCTCAGGCCGCTTCAGCCTCCACCGTCGGCTGGGAGGCACCGATGCGCTGGGCCACGCGGCGGAACACCGGCAGGAGGACATAGTAGAGCAGCACTGTAGACAGCGGCGCAAGAACAGCCCAAACCACCATCGCGTGCCACGTCGTGCTCCACAGGAACTTGATGGCGCCCCAAAGGTTGGCGTGGGCCATTCGGTAGATGTGGGGAATGGAGATCGGCAGATGCGGCGCCCGGAATACCTTTTCGCCGAGCCGGAAAAAAGGCAGCAAGAGCGCGATCTGCGCCGGGTACATGAAATAGTTGATCAATTGGATGGCCGGAAGATTCAGGCGAAAAATCAGCGCGGCCAGTGCGCAAAGCGTGGTGGTCCAGCCCACCGCTGGAAACACACTGAGGACCAGGCCGAGCGCCAAGCTCAACGCCAACTTCTCCGGCGTGACGCCTTGCCGCAGCAGTTCCAGGATCGGGCGAATCAACCGGCGATAGATGAAGCTTTCTTTCATGCGGCGTTCTGGCGGAACATTGGGGAAACCGGTTCTTTCGTTTTCAGCCCGAAAAGTTGCAGCAACACACAATGAATCTTCTGATTCACCGTTTCCTCTATTCCATCATTTGCCGGGGCGGGGGGAACTTCGATGGATGCGGCAACCTAATGAGGATACGCCATGCGTATTACAACAGGATGTATAAAATACTGCAAAGTCACATAAAGACGATTTTCCGCAGGGTGAAATGTCGCGCCAATGGTTTCCCTCTTAGTAAGTAGCCCCATTACTATGGCGGACCAGGAACTCAGCAAGTTCCGCCAGCGCTATTCTGCCTTTGTTTTGACCAGACTCGTATGGTCGTGCACGATTCTCCAGCCCTCCGGCATCCGCTGGAACACCAAGCTAAACACTCCACCGATATCGCCAGAGCCCCGGTGAAGATGCCACTGTCCCAGCACCAGCGCCGCATCCGGCCCCAGGAATCGCACTTCCACATCCGAGAAATTCACCTGCCCCATGGCCGCCTGATCCGGGTATTCCCGCTTATAGCGAGCGCGCACCGACTCCCAGCCACGCGCAATCCCGCCGCTCCCGGCAAAGGTCAGCTCCGGCGAATTCCAATAGCCGCGCATGAAGCTTGTGACGTCCCCGTTGTTCCAGGAGCTTTGCTGTTCCCCAATGATCTTCAGGATCGCCGCGCGATCATGTTCCGGCGATGCGCTAGTCTGCTCCTTGCTTCGGGCGTCATGACTCAGGAACATTCCCAAAAACGCAGCCGTCAGCAACAGCGGCAGCACAGCTTTTTTGGACACGGTTCTTTCCTCCCATGGAATCAGGCTGTGCGGAGCATACGCAGGAAGTCCTTTCCAGACAAGGGGTTCCGGCCGCCCCACCTGGCCGGGTGCTGCCCGCTGGTACCCAAAGGTAACGCCTCCCCGGGGACTATCGAGGTAGTACCAGCGAGCTATTGGGCGCGGCAGCGTTTCGCCACATACTGTGCATGGAGGTTGAGGGATGTTCGCCGCCATGATATTTGCGATTGCGATCGTTGCGCTATTCCAGTTCGCGCTGTATTACTGGCGCGCCGTGCTGACTGGCGTGGCGTCGCAAACCGTCTCCAACCAGGTCCTGGAAGCCGCGCAGGTAGCGGAGTCCAGCCTCTGCGGCGCCGACTTCAAGAAGCTGGCCAGCCTGCACGAACTCACCCTCGAACTCAAGAGCGACCACAGCGGCCTGGGTTTTGTGCGCGCCTATTATGAAACCGTTCACGGCCTGCAAACGCTGTTCGGCCGCGTGTCGCCCGCGGTTGCCAACTGGGGCGAGCGCGAAATGGCCCTCTGCGCGCGTTATGCGGCCGTGCAAATCGAGCGCCGGCTCCAAGCCAACCTAGCGCAAGCCGCTTCCATCCGCTCCTGCTAACCTCGCCCCAAGTGAACGATTGATCTCTGCTGTTTTCTGTTTGCCAGTCGCCGGCGAATTCGCCTGCGCTAATACGCCCAGCGCAAAAGCGTTGCGCCGGAGGTGAATCCCGCACCCACGGCGGCCAGCAGCACAAGGTCACCCTTCTTCAGTTTTTTCCCCTCCAGCGCTGTTTGCATGGCCAGCGGAATCGTCCCCGCCGTCGTATTGCCATATTGCTCGATGTTGATAATCACTTTGTCCAGGGGCATCCCCAGGCGTTCCGCGGTGGCCGTGATGATGCGGCGATTGGCCTGGTGCGCGATGAAGCAGTCCACATCCTTGCCCGTCATCCCATTCTTCGCCAGAACGCGTTCGGTCATCTCCGCCATTTTCTTGATCGCGTACTTAAACACGTTCTTCCCATCTTGATGGATGTAGTGCATTTTCTGATCTACCGTCGCGTGCGAAGCGGGGTTCAAGCTGCCCCCACCCGGCATGTAGAGGAATTGTCCGCCCACGCCCTCGATCTGGGCGACACTGTCGATGATGCCGTCTTCGCCTGCTCCTGCGGGTTCCAGTAATACGGCGCCCGCGCCATCGCCAAAGATGATGCACACCGCGCGATCCGTGTAATCGGTCATGGACGAATTCACGTCCGAGCCGATCACCAGAACTTTCTTGTATTGTCCCGATTCCACGAACTTCACCCCCGTGTTCAGCGCGTACAGGAAACCCGAACACCCCGCGGAAACGTCGAAGCCCCAGGTGTTCGCAATTCCCAGTTTGTGCTGCACCAGGCACGCCGTGGAGGGATACATCATGTCCGGCGTGACCGTGCCCACCACGATCAGATCCACCGTCTGCAAATCGAAGGGATGCGCCGCAACGAGCTTCTTCACCGCTTCCACGGCCAGGTCGCTCGCGGCCACTCCTTTATCGGCCAGATGCCGTTCGCGTATGCCCACGCGTTCCATGATCCATTCGTCCGTGGTGTCCACCATCTTTTCCAGGTCGGCGTTGGTCAGCAAGCGGGGCGGCACGTAGCCGGCTACACCCGTGATTTTTGCGGCGAGGCGAGACATGAGGCTCCTTGATAAAACCAGATGTGGCGCAAAGAATTATTGATTGTATGCGAGGAACTTTGCTGGAAACAAGCGCGGCGGGCAGCGTTCCCGTGCGTCCGCCGCGGCCCCGCCTTCATTTCGCCGGGAGTAGCTCATACCGCCAGCTTACCTTGGCTGTTTTCTGCAGCATGGCCGCCACGGAGCAGTATTTCTCCTCGCTCAGCGCGATGGCGTGCTTCACCGCGCCTTCGTCCAGCGCGCCGCGCAGGCGATAGACAATCTCCAACGTTTTCCACACCGTTGGAGGTTCGCTGGTTCGCTCGCCGGAGCACACCACTTCCAGCGACTCCAGCTTCTGCCGCTTTTTCCCCAGGATGATCACGATGTCCGTGGCGGTGCAGGCTCCCAAGGCCATCAGCACCAGCTCCATCGGCCCCGGCGCCTTGTTCGATTCGCGGTCCGAATCGATAAGCACGCCGTGCCCCGAAGGGCTCGTGGCCAGGAATCTCTGTTCGCCAATCCATTGCACGCTTGCCGTTTGCATAAGTGTCCCCAGGTGAAGAGTATTTCCTCCAATGTAGCAGAAGCAGACAGCGGCGAGTTGACTGTCGACAGTTCAAAGTCCGGAGTCTGCCTTTGCAGGGCCCGACATTGTCATGCCCGTCTTGGGCTTGCCAGCGCTCCACCTGCCCGCTGAATGCGTTTTTCGGGGCCTTCAACCGGGTCTGGATAGCCGGGGAACTTTTCCGTCGTCTCCTGGGAATACCTATTAGGCCGAACGGCGGTATTCTATATGGGTGCCGTACGCGGGGAATGCCTCGCGTATCGCGCTGTCGATTCCGAAAAAACTGGAACGCGAGTCGTCGCAGTGGCGGAAGAACGACACGGGCCAATTCAGACTTCAGGGGAGACTCCATGCGCGGTGGTTACCGTTGTGCCTTCATTCTTGCTGTGCTGTTCGCCTGCATGCAAACGACGGGTTGCCACAGCAGCGCTTCCACTCGCCTCGCGGTCACGACCACTTCTCTCCCGAACGGCGTCATCGGAACGCCCTATGTAGCATCACTCACGGCAACGGGAGGAACTCCTGGCTACACCTGGTCGCAAACTTCCGGCGGCACCATGCCGGGTGGCGTGTCGCTGGGAAGCTCCGGCATTTTCAACGGAACGCCGACGACGGCCGGCACGTTTGGTCCTTACGTTTTCGAGGTGACGGATTCATTAGGTGCGACCGCATCATCAACGAGCCTGAGCATTACGGTAACGACCAGCGCGCCTGCCGTCGCTACCAGCGCGTTGCCGCAAGGAATTGTCAACTCGGCCTACTCCGTCACACTCGCGGCCAGCGGCGGCACTCCTCCTTATACCTGGACAGAAACTTCCGGTGCCGTGCTGCCGCCGGGCCTCGCGAACGTCACCAGCGCCGGAGTAATTGCGGGAACGCCGACGACGGCCGGCACCTACGGCCCCTACGTCTTCACCGTCACCGACTCCACCAACAAAACGGCCGCCTCCGTAAGCCTGGCCCTCACGACCAACTCGCCGACAGCCGCATCGTGCGCACCGCTCGGCAACGAGGCCGCATTGACGCCCGCGACCCCTTACGCGTTCCTGGTCAAGGGCACCGACGGAAGCGATAACCCGATCGACATTGCCGGCAGCTTCACGCCGAATGGCAGCGGCGGCATCACGAATGCCACCGTGGACTACAACGGATTCACCAACGGCCCCGAACAGTTGCAGGTAGATCTGGCCTCAAGTTCGTATTCGTTCGGTTCGTCCACGCTGGGCTGTTTATCGCTGGCCTTCTCCGGTCCTATTGCGGGCGCAGTCAGCGCAAAGCATGCGGGAGCGACGCCCCACTTTGCGCATGGCGCAGGGGTTCGAGCCAGGAACGGCAAAGCACGCACCGCTGCGGCCTCCGCGGTTTCCAGCGTGCAGTTCACCTTCAGTCTGGGTGGATTTGATGCAACGCTGTATCACACCGGAAGAATCATTGAATCCGACAACACAGGCGGCGGTACAAACGCCTCGGGTTTCATTCACGCGCAGGTTCCGAGCACCTTTTCGCTCACTTCCCTGCAACCGAACTATGCGTTTGGTGTGGATGGATGGACCGCGGAGTCTAGCGGCTATTTCCGCACCGTCATTGCGGGAACCTTTACGAATTCTTCCGGCGCGCTTTCCGCGGGATATGCGGACCTGAATGCAGGGGGAACGCCATCGGGCGAGCTGACCGGAGGGACCGGAACGCTGAACTCCGCGATCGACGCAACCACGGGCCGCGGGACGGGCACCTATACCATTCCGGCTACCGGCGGGAATCTCACGTTCGACTTTGCGTTCTACATCCTGAACGGATCGGATTTCATTTTACTTTCGACCGATTCGCCTGTGACGGCAGGCTCTGCCCCGTTGCTTTCCGGGCGCGCCCTGGCTTCGAGCGCGAGGTATGCGGCAGGTGCGCTGAACGGTTACTACCTGCTGGCGTCGCAAGGACTCGAAGTGAGCGGGGGCAACATTGGAAATCTTGCGGAAATCGGCACGTTGAACGCCACCAGCGCGGGAACGATTCCCACGGCGATCCTTTACGTGAATGATGCGGGAACCTACTCCAACACACCGTACTCGAAGGGCAGCTACGCGGTAGAGGCTGCTTCGGGACGCGTCTCCATTACCGGGCTCACGGCAACGCCGCCGGTGGTCTATCTCACCGCTGCCAGCACGACCGACGATGATATTGCAGGCTTCCTGGTTGGGTCGGACACCGAGGCGAGTTCCGGGGTTGTCGTTAGTCAATCCACCCGCGCGCCTGGCTATGCCTTCTCCAATATTTCCGGTAATTACGCCGCAAGTTCGCAAGAAGATGTGGACGGGCTCAACGGAGCATCCCTTGGCGCGTTTTCGTTCACCGGCACAGGTCAATATATCGCCACGCAGATAACCGCCGGCGCGGTTCGCAATCTGCCGAGTTCTGGATTGATCGTCATCAATTCGGACGGATCGGGCAGACTGAATGGAGGAAACTTTCCGCTGGTGACCAACGGCGCGGTGATCTTCGCTATTCCCGACACGGGCGATCCCCTGATCTACGTCTTCACGGCAGGCACGCTCCCCAACTGACAGGCCGGATAGCCCGGCCAGCACCGCGCCGCCGCCCGCGGCGCCAAACTCAACAGCACCAAGCCACCCGCCGCGATCCCTACGATGCTCATCCTGGCGAGCCACATCGTCTCACCTCCGCTTCGCTCATTCTGAACTTCCCGCCGCCGGGTGCGCGCCATTTTACATGAAAGAATTGCCGCCCGATCACGCCGCACGTAAGGATTCAAATGAAGGAAGCATGCGGCAGCCGAATCACGCCAAGGGGTCTCGGGCCTGCGCCTCTCCAGAGCGTCTCAATCAGGACCGGACGCGCGCAAGTAAGTCGCGAAAGAAGTGCGAGTCTGGGAGGCGAGCGTGGTCGATAAGTGCAATCAAGAACTGCTCAAGAATTTGGGGTTTGAAAAAGGGTGAAGTCTTGCTTGAATGTTCTCGAAGGTACCACGCCAGTACACTTGAGAAATCATGGCCCCGAATAAACATTCGTCGGTCGCCCTTCAGCTTTGCGCTAATCTCACCTAGCCTTTGGATAAACCGTTGCTTCGTTTCAAGCTGCGCATTCTTTCCCAAATAACGGGTCACAAAATCGTCCTCATTGAACTCGATAGAGTGGCCTTTTATGCTACAGCTCTTTTCGAACGAATCCAGCCACTTCAGACCTAATTGAAGGTCGATGTTAGTCGCTCGGATAGCAAAAAGGCGATGGAGAAGAGGAGTCAACCCGGCCATGACGGTCTCACCATCCTTCGGAAAAGATGGCGCTACAGATCGCAGAAGCCCATCAAGAACGTCCGAATTGAAGCAGTACATTTCCATGCAGCAGTGATCCATAAACAGCAGGAAAGGTGAATCATACTGTCTTCCGAGGACCACATCGTAGTCGCGGTCGGCAACACAGGTAACCGCGGGTGGCGCAGGCATAACGTGCTTAGACAACTTCGGGTGGCCTACCCTTTGCGCTTTACGCAAAGGGTGGGTCCGCTCTTGCTTGTCCTGCTTGCCCTGAGCTGCGAAGGGAGCCTCGAAGGGCTCTTCGTTCCTCCATGCCCAACCCTCCCTCGCACCAGTTTCGAAACTAGTACCTACTAAATAATAGTTGACAAGTGATAAATAATGTGCTACCCTGCCTAAGTCATGCTACGAGGACACTGCTCTTGTGCCATTTCGGGTTGCCCCGCAACCTCATCCGCATCGGATAGTCCCCTAAGTCCTTTGTTTCCCCTACATCCAAGAAATTCTCCTGTAACTCCTTTGTTTCCCCTACTTACGCAAAAACAGGGGGGTGGGGGCGTAGCAGATCCCTCCAAAGAGATGATTTTCCCAACAGTTTCATCCCGTCAATCCAATCCCGGAGGTTCCAACCGGTTGGCGGACTCCGCTCCGAACTGTGAACTTTCAACTGTGGACTGTAAACCCTCGCCCCTATGTCCAATCATTCCCGCACATACGCAGAACACGGGAGGACATCCATTACTGCATAGTAACGTATCATTGTCGGCGGACCGACATTCCCATTTCGGGAGCCTTGTTCGCGCGGGACGAGCACGATGGTTCGCGCCCCTACGCCTTCGGGTGATATTGCCAAAGACAGATTTCGTTTCCTTCGGGGTCTTCAAACGAGCCGAGCACGCCGCTGCCTTTGTCCACGGCCGCACCCGTGCGCACGCCCTGGGCTTGCAGATCGTTCAGCGCCTGCTCGACATTTTCCACGCGCAGGCAGAGTCGCGCGTTTCCCGGAGCGAGCAGGCTGCCCTTGGCGGGAGCAGGCACGAGTTCAAACAGAACGCCGTCAATATCGAAGCGCGCCACAACGTCGCGCGAAATGAGCTTGAAACCAAGTATGTCGCGATAGAAGCGGATCGCCAGGTCCATGTGGGAGACGTAGTGAAACACGCAATCGAAGTGGAATTCCGGCTGGCGGGGATCGGAATGCGTGGACATGGCAGACGCGAGAAGAATAGCACTTCAATGGTTTCAGCAGATGTGTCGAGGGGCACGCCTCCTGTATTTACAGGCGTGTGCTGCGCCTACGGCGCTTCGGGGAACAACCAGGGCACGATCCCGACGGGAGTCGGGACAGGTGTATCGTGCCCCTACGAACGGGAAAGGGCCGGCGGGGCAACAACGCGAAGATGAGAATTAGCAGAGTTGCGTGAGGAGCTGGTTGACTTCCTTGGAGGCTTCGGGGAGGGCGCGCTTGACGGGAGCGGAAAGGCCGTAGCCAGTGGCGATTTTCTTGGGTTCGACGCCGACAACGAACAAGCGATCAGGAAGTTCGTCGACGAGTTGCGCAGCGGCGAGGAGCTCGCCGGCGTTGCCTTCGTGCGCGGAACCACGACGGCCAGGATTGGCGCCGCGGAGTTCGCCGAGAGTCATGCGATGGACAGTGCCTGGAGGCGCGCCGGTCTTCACGGCATCCACAATGATGAGTGCCTTGCGGCCGCTGAGGCGTCCGAGGAGCGCGAGGCCTTGCGTGCCGCCATCCATGAACTCAACCTGGCCTTCCCAGCGCTGGGCGGAGCTGGAGAGTTGATCGAGAAGCGCGGGGCCAACGCCATCATCGCTAAGCAGGGTGTTGCCTAGGCCGAGCACGAGAATAGGCGCGGGCTCGCGCAGGAAATCAAGATAACCATTCATCATTGCGGATGTCTCCCTGACGATAGAACTTGTAGCCTGAAATGATGGAAGTGATCAGGCCATTGCCGTATTGCGTTGAATCGTAGGTGACGATGTAGATGTGCAATAGAGCGAAGATGGGGAAAGCCCACGCCACCAGGTGATGAATCATGTGGGTCCTGTAGGAATTGCCGAGCAAAGGAATGACCCAGCCAAAGAGCTTGTTGAGTGTGCCGGCGGGATTCGTCTCCGAGTAAAGAGCGAGGCCGGTGAAGATCTGCACCCAACCGAGGAAGATGACGAAGAAAGTGTAAGCGGATCCGCCCAGGGCGTTGTGGCCAAGATGGACGTGGCCGCGCTCGAGCTTCAGATAGTCGGTGGCCTGGCGGAAAAGATCGCGCCACCAACTGGCGCGCCACACAAATGGGAAACCGGAGCGGGCGTAATTGTTGCCGGCCCAGAACCAGTAGATGCGCACAAGAAAGCTGATGACGAAGATTATGCCCGCGGCAAAGTGGATCTGACGGATGCGGCCCATGACGAAGTGGTGCGCGGGCTCGCCGCTGGGAGCGAGGATGGGCGAAGCAATGTACAGGCCCGTCAGGAAAAGCACGGTGACGCAAAGCGCGTTGACCCAATGCGTGAGGCGAACGGGCACTTGCCAGACGTAGGCGCGGCGGAAATATGCCTCCGGATGGGCGACGACATCTTTTGGATCGAACGGCTGAATGACTTTTGCCATAGCCGCCTCCTAGACGCGAATCAAAAATTCGGAAAGCTTGCGGCCATCCTTGCCAATGACGTGCGAAGCGCAGGCCAGGCAAGGATCAAAGGAGTGAATGGTGCGCAAGATTTCCAGTGGACGCTTGGGGTCAGCCATGGGTGTGCCGAGCAAGGCGGATTCGTACGCGCCGTGCTGGCCCTTGGCATCCTTGGGCGAAGCGTTCCAGGTGGATGGCACGACGATCTGGTAATTGGCGATTTTGGTGTCCTTGATGTGGATCCAGTGGCAGAGCGCGCCGCGGGGAGCTTCCGTGAAGCCGTAGCCCTTGGCTTCGGCAGGCCAGGTGGAGGGTTCCCACTTGGAGGTGTCCGCGGTGGTGGAATCGCCGGCCTTGAGATTGGCGATGAGGTTATCGAACTCATCCTTGAGCCACTGAACCGCGAGTTGCGTTTCGAGGCTGCGGGCGGCGGTGCGGCCCAGGGTGGAGAAGAGCGCGGCAGCGGGAATCTTCAGAGCGCCGAGCGCGGCGGCGACCACTTCCTTGAAGTCGCTGTGCCCGCTGGCGAAGCCGATGAGGACGCGGGCGAGCGGGCCCACTTCCATGGCGTTGCCCTTCCAGCGCGGCGTCTTCAGCCAGGTGTACTTGGCGTTTTCATCGAGCTGGGTGTAGGGCGGCTTCGGACCCGTGTACTTGGGAGAAGTTTCGCCATCCCAGGGATGAAGAGCCGTCTTGCCACCGGAATACTCGTACCACGAATGGGTGATCTCTTCCTGGACCTGGCCGGCGTCGGCGGGATCGACAGGAAGAACCTCGGCGAGATTCTTGTTGAGAATGGCGCCGCGGGGGAACTTGAAACTGGCAACATCGCTGATGCCGTGCTGCGGGATGTCGCCGTAGGCGAGGTAGTTGCCGAGGCCGCCGCCGATCTGCGTCCATTCGCGGTAGAAGGAAGCGACGGCGAGCAGGTCGGGGATGTAGAGCGTGTCCACGATTTGCTTGGCTTGCGTGATGAGGTCCTTGACCATGTTGAGGCGTTCGATGTTGATCGCGCTGTCGCCTTGCAGGTTGATGGCGGAAGCCATGCCACCGACGAGATAGTTCGGGTGGGGATTCTTGCCGCCGAAGACGGTGTGAATCTTGATGATTTCCTTTTGCCACTTGAGGGCTTCGAGGTAGTGGGCAACGGCCATCAGGTTAGCTTCGGGAGGAAGCTTGTAGGCGGGATGCCCCCAGTAGGCATTGTCGAAGAGGCCAAGCTGGCCGGAGTCCACATACTTTTTGAGGGTGGTGGCGATGTCGCGGAAGTAGCCGGGGCTGGCTTTTTCCGCGCTGGGGGAAACTTTTTGCGCGAGAGCGGCGGTGGCCACGGGATCGGCCTTCAGCGCGGAGACGATGTCCACCCAGTCGAGAGCGTGCAGGTGATAGAAGTGGATGACGTGATCCTGCACCATCTGGGTGAGGAACATGATATTGCGAATGATTTCGGCGTTTTTGGGAACCTTGATGCCGAGGGCATTTTCGACGCTGCGCACGGAGGCGAGCGCGTGGACGGTGGTGCAGACGCCGCAGATGCGTTCGCAGAAAGCCCAGGCGTCGCGGGGATCGCGGCCCTGGAGGATGACCTCCAGGCCGCGCCACATGGTGCCGGAAGACATGGCATCGCCGACGTGGCCGGAGTCATTGAGCATGGCCTCGATGCGGAGATGGCCTTCGATACGCGTTACGGGATCAACAACGACGCGAGTTGTCATAGGGCACCTTTATTCGCCTTTGCTGTCCGCGGGCGGTGTGTCGTCCACATGAATCTTGCGGGCATTCTGGCGGACGACGGTTGAAACGAGGTGGGAACCCACGCCAATGACGGCGGCGGCACCCAGGACTTCGCCGATCGTATTGGGAGTGGCATCAATACCGGGAACCACGACGTTGGACAGGCGCTGGTAGAACGGGCCGTTGTCCCAGAACCCGGCTTCGCTGCAACCGATGCAGCCGTGGCCAGAGCCGATGGGGAAGGACACGCCGTTGTTCCATTTGAAGGTGGAGCAGGAATTGTAAGTTGTTGGACCGCGGCAGCCCATTTTGTAGAGGCACCAGCCCTTTCGTGCGCCGTCGTCGTCCCAAGACTCGACGAACTGGCCGGCATCGAAGAAGGCGCGGCGGTAGCACTTATCGTGGATGCGCTGGCCATAGAACATTTTCGGGCGGCCGATGCGATCGAGTTCGGGCAAGGCGTCGAAGATGAGAATGTAGGTGAGGACGCCGGTCATGACCTCGGCGATGGGCGGGCAGCCGGGCACATTGATGATGGGCTTGTCCGTGATGAGCTTGTGGACGGGCATGGCGCCGGTGGGATTGGGATGAGCGGCCTGGACACAGCCATTGGAGGCGCAGGAGCCCCAGGCGACGATGGCTTTGGCGTGTTCGGCGGTTTCCTTGAGGACGTTCAAGAAGGTGTCGCCGCCGACGGTGCAATAGACGCCACCATCCTTGGTGGGAGCATTGCCTTCAACGGCAAGGAGATAGCCGCCGGGGTGATCCTTGATGAGTTTCTTGCGAATTGCTTCGACCTGGAAACCGGCAGCCGCCTGGAGGGTATCGTCGTAATCGAGGGAGATCATGTTGAGGATGATGTCCTGGGCGATGGGGTGGGAGGAGCGGATAAAGGATTCGCTGCAACAGGTGCATTCGAGGCCATGGAGCCAGATGACGGGGATGCGGGGCTTGGTCTCCATCGCGGCGACGACCGTGGGAACCATGGAGGCTTCCAGGCCCATGGCCGCGGCGGTGGTGACACAGAAGCGGAGAAAGTCCCTGCGATCGACGCCATGCTGACGCAGGACATCGTAAGTGGACAGAGAAGATAGGTTGTTCACGGGAGAACCCCCTGGTGCGGACCGTTCAAAAGAGGAGAACGGACGGGGCACTATCGTTCCAAGCTAAACATCCGGTCAGTGACGCAGCGCACATAGCCGCGTGAGGTTCGACCGAGGGCTGTGGGAAGGCAGTCTTGGCGGCGAAAAGCTAGGTGGAAAGGTGACGAGAGAGAAGGGCGGCGATGCCGCAGCAACTAAGAATGAACAGTTGCCCCAAGGGTAGGGGAGTGTGGGCCGAAATCGAGTAGGATCAGACCCGCTCTCGAGAAAACGACAGACGCAAATGGCGCGCGCCCTTACAAACCGAAGTGTGCGACACGCGGCAATAAGGAAGGAAAGGAACTCAAGAACACAGCGATTGCGCGGAGACCGCGGACGGGGGAGGAATTACAGTTGGTCGGCGGGGCATGCAGCGGCAAAAGCGGCGGCCCTTCGAAGCTCAGGGTAAACAAGCCGCCGCACTCCAAAATAGCCGAGGCGCCTAAACGCGGAGATTGTGCGGACATAGGGCGCAGCCCCTTCAAAGCTCAGGGTAAACGTGCTGCACCCCTACAAAGGCAAGAGAAAAGCCTCAGGCCAAAAGGCCTGAGCTACAGGGTAGAACTTAGAGAAAGGCCGCGGGGCTCCTGCCAGAAACCGGCGGGCGGGTGGAGCGCCCAGAATCGCCCTACGCAGCAGGAGCGGGTCAGGGATTGCGGGAGAGGAGAGAGGCGGCTTCAATGATGGGGTTGGGGAGGAGGCGCATGGCGCAGACGAAGGCTGCGATTAGGCGCTGATCGAATTGCGTGCCGGCGCAGCGCTCGAGTTCGGCGAGAGCTTCTTCGGCGGTGCGGCCTTTCTTGTAGCTGCGGTCGCTGGTGATGGTGTCGTAGGAGTCGGCGATGGTGATGATGCGCGCGCCAATGGGGATGTTTTCGCCGGAGAGGGCGTTGGGATAGCCGGAACCATCGAAGAATTCGTGGTGGTGCAAGACCATGAGGCGGATGCGTGCGAGTTGCGGGAGAGGCTCGAGGAGTCTCGCGGCGAAAGTCACGTGGGTCTTCATGGTGTCCCATTCTTCGGGGTTGAGCGGGCCATTCTTGTTGAGGATGTGTTCGGGGATGCCGACTTTGCCGACATCGTGGAGGATGGCGGCCAGACGAATCTCCTCGACTTCGGCTTCGGACAAGCTGAGAGACTCCGCGAGCAAAGCGGCGTAAGCGGAAACCTTTTGGGAGTGGCCCTGGGTGTACTGATCCTTGGCATCGATGGCGTAGGCGAGGGAAGTGACGGTATCGAGAATGGATTGGGGTAGAGAGGCGGGGCCGTCCGCGGAGGGGGCGGTAGAAGCTTCGGAAGCCGGGAGAGACTCTGTGAACTGGCAAAGGCGCTGGTGAATCTCGTTGAAGGAATCGGGGCCGGTGGCGAAAAGACGCTTGAGGGTGACACCGAGATAAGCTTCGAGAACGTCGCGCTTCCAGCGGCGGGCGTCCTTGGGGTCGATGTGGTCGGCGGTGGAGACGGTGTTGCCGCCCTGATGCTTGGAGAGATACATGGAAGCGTCGGCGACCTGAATGAGTTCCTGAGGCATGGAGCCGTGCAGGGGATAGCAGGCGATGCCGAAGCTGGCGGTGATGTTCTTTTCGCGGAGAAGTGGATCGGCGGAAACCCAGCCGCGCAGCTTGGAGGCAAGCTGGCGGGCCTGCTCCATGGAGGTTTCCGGCATGAGGATGACGAATTCGTCGCCGCCGTAGCGGGCGACGACATCCGAGCGGCGGCAGTTGCCTTCGAGGATTTGTCCGACGCGCTGGAGGACCAGATCGCCTTCGAGGTGGCCGTAGAAATCGTTGACGAATTTGAAGCGGTCCAAGTCCATGAGGACGAGAGCGAAGGAACGCCCGGCGCGGGAGGAGCGCTTCCATTCGGAAGAGAGAGCTTCCATGAAAAAGCGGTGGGTTTTGACGCCGGTGAGGCCATCGGTGATGGCCTGCTCCTGGGCTTTCTGGAAGGTGAGGGCGTTGTGCAGCGCGCCGGAGATCAAGTCGGCGAGGGTGCTGAGGAGGAGCGATTCTTCCTCGGAGAATTCGATGCGGTCAGCGGTTTCGACGTAAAGAACGCCGTGCAGGTAATCGGCGTAAAAGATCGGCAGGGCCATGGCGGTAAGGGAATCGGCGAGGACGGGCCTGGGGCCATTCTGAGAGCTGGGGAGGGAACGGAACGTGGCGGCTTTGCCGGTGCGCGCGACCTGGCCGATGAGGCCGGTGTCCAGAGGAAGACGAAGTCCGGCGGCGCCGCGGCGCTTGCCGCCCTCGGCCTGGATGTGCAGCTCGCGCGTGGTGTAATCGAGAATCGCGATGCCGATATGGTCGTAGGTGAGGCCGTTTTCGAGTTGCTCGGCGATCTTGGCCAGCACTTCATCGGGGTTGAGCGTGGCGATGGCGTCGCGGGAGATGAGATTCAATAGATTGAGATGGCGCGCCTTGGTGCGCTCTTCCTGGAAGAGGCGGGCGTTTTCAATGGCGATGCTGGCTTCGCTGGCGAGCACGCGAAGAAGCTCGAGGTGGCCTTCGTCGAAGGCGCGATCTTCATCGGAGAAGATGCACAGCGCGCCAATGGCGTGATCGTAGGCGACCAGCGGAACACCACAGAAAGAGCCCGCGGTGCGTAGAGGATCGACGCCGAGCTTACGGACTTCGGTGACAAAGTTTTCGCGAATGAGAACGGGCTGGCGGGTGCGCAGGATGTACTCGGTGAGGTAATTGCCGGCGGGACGCGAGCGTTTCGGCATACGCACGCCATCGATCATTTCCAGTTCAAACTGGATGGCGTCGCGCAGGGAATCGGGGGCGGCGAGATAGAGATTGTCCACATCGAAGAGGCGGCGCAGCTCTTCCCAGATTTTGCGGAGGAGATCCTCTCGATTGAGGGTGGAGCTGAGGACGCGGCCGATTTCATTAAGAACGTGGAGTTCCTCGGAACGGCGCGAAGTCTGCTGGATGAGGTAACTGTTTTCGACGGCCATGCCGATCTGGTGGCCGAGGGCGAGGAGCAAACGCAATTCGGCGGGGGTAAAGCGGCGATTGTCCGGGGTGCCGAGAAGGAGGAGGCCAAAGGCTTGCTCCTTGGCTTGCAGGCTGATGACCACGATGCTGCGCAAGCCATGTTTGAGAGCGAGTTCGCGGAAATTGCGAATGGGATCGTCTTTTTCGAGTGCGGTGAGATTGTCGTCGCGGAGATCGCGGAAACCGAGCAAACCGCCGAGGCGGGAGACGAGGCCGACGAGATAATCGTCGAGCCCCTGCTCCTGTGCGACGCGGCAGAACTCATCGGGAATGCCGGCAGAGACGACGGAGGTGGGCCCGGTGGGGTCGCCGTGATGCAGGAAAAGCGCGCCGGCGGGAAGGCGAACGACGCCGAGAACGCGGTCCAGGGCCTGAGCGAGCATGCGCTGAATTTCGCCGCCGCCGAAGCTGGAAGTGGCGAGGTTGAGGTTGGAGAGGGCGAGCATGTTGCGCTCGACGCGGCGCTTCTCTTCCTCGTAAACGGACATGATCAGGAGCATGGAGACAAAGGCGGTGGGAACTGCGGTGATGGGACGGGCCGTCTGGCCTACCACTTCGGGAGTGAAGTGCAGGATGTGAAAGGCAAGAAAGACGAGGCCCCAGGCTGCGAAGGAAAGACTAAGGAGGCGATCGGCAAGAGTTTCGTGATGCTGGCTTTCCCGCCAGAAGAGGAAGCCGACGTAAACGTAGATGAGGGAGGCGGGCACGTAGGAAGAAAAGGGCAGGAGTTGCAGCGCGTTGGCGGCGGACCAGATTGTGAGAACCACGGCGGCGACGATGGCGGGAACAACCCACAGCTTCTTGCGTGTATAGAGCTGCGTGCCGAGAAGGAAACAGATGCCTGCAAATCCGAAGAGGGCGTGATTGAGGGAGGTCAGCAGCGGATTTTCGCCGATCCAGGGCGAAAGGCCCGGGCAGAGATAGTGCAGGCCGTAGAAGACCCAGGCAGCGGTCCAATAGAGAAGATACGGCTGGCGCTTGAGGGAGTAGACGTAGGCGAAAAACACTCCGACGAGGAGAGTTCCGATCAGGAAACTGAGCGCAATAATGCTTTGAACCATCGACGAGCCCAAAGGCGCCACCTGTTGTGCGAGGGCGGCAACGGCGAACGGACTTAGCAAAGGATCAACGGAATGCACCGGGAGACACCAAGGACGAACTACATCCCGAGAAAACACCCCTGCTGGCCGTCACCAAGGAGCCCAACCACACACAAAACGATTCACATGCGATTATGAGGCAGGGGAAAAAGGAGGAGCAGGGGGAAGGGAGAAGTGGTGGCGAAAGAGGTAGTAGGGGGTGGGGCACGGAGGGAAGGGATGGGGGGCCTGGCTTTAGACGAATTGCGAACTTGGAAGTGTTCAGGTTCTGAAGCGGCGCGTTGGACGGCCCCCGGAGGTTCCGGTAGACTGAAGTTTTCCGAGAAGAGAGCGAGAAGCAACCTACCATGACAGACGCGAGCGCGACACAAAAGGGAAGCGTGCGGGTGCGATTTGCGCCTTCGCCGACAGGGTATTTGCACGTGGGCGGAGCGCGAACGGCGCTGTTTAACTGGCTGTTTGCGCGCAAAGAGCGCGGCACGATGATCCTGCGGATCGAGGATACGGACGCGGAGCGGAACAAGCCGGAGTTGGTGACGGGAATTATCGAGGGGCTGAAGTGGCTGGGCGTGAGTTGGGACGAGGGGCCGTACTACCAGTCGCAGCGGACGGAGTTGTACCGCGAGATGGCCAAGAAATGCCTGGCGAATGGGAGCGCGTTCCGGTGCTACTGCCCGCCGGAAAAATATGTGGGCGGGGACCACGCGGAAGAAGGAGCGGAAGACGCAAAAGTGCGGAGGGTGGCGCGATGCACCTGCCGGGACGGCAAGCCGTCGTCGCCAGAGACGAAGCCGGCGCTGCGCTTCAAGGTACCGGCGGGGGGAACGACGAAGTTTTTTGATGCGGTGTTTGGCGGGCGGGAATTCTCCAACGACGAGATCAAGGATTTTGTGCTGCTGCGCTCGGGGAAAGAGGGAGAAGAATTCGGACAGGCAATGTACCAGATGAGCGTGGTGGCGGACGATATCGACATGCGGATCACGCACGTGATTCGCGGCGCGGACCACATTTCCAATACGCCGAAGCAGGTGTTGCTGTACCGCGCGCTGGGAGCGGAGCCGCCGGTGTTTGCGCACGTGCCGTTGATTCTGGGGCCGGACAAGTCGCGGCTGTCGAAGAGGCACGGGGCCACGGACGTGAACGTGTACCGGCGGGAAGGGTTTTTGCCGGAAGCGTTCCGGAATTTCCTGGCACTGCTGGGCTGGGCGGCGGGCGGGGATGAGGAGTTTTTCAGGACGAAGGAGTTGGTGGAAAAGTTTTCGCTGGATGGGGTAAGCCGGACGAACGGAGTGTTTGACCGGGCGAAACTGGAATGGTTCAACACGCAATATCTGCAGAAGCTGCCGATTGAGGACCTGTTGCCGCAGGTTGAGGAGCAATTGAAGCAAGACGGGCTGTGGAAGGAAGAATGGGCAGCGGGAGCGGGGCGCGAATGGTTTTCGAGGACGGTGGATTTGTTGCGGCCGCGGGTACGGCTGCTGCCGGATTTTGGCAGTTGGTCGCGCGCGTTTTTCAGCGACGAGTTCACGATCGATCCGGCGGCGAAAGCGAAATTCTGGAAAGACGAAAAGGTGCCAATCCTGCTGGCAAAGCTGGCGGAGGCGCTGGCGGGATTGACGGAGTGGAATCATGACGCGTGCGATCACGCTTCCCGGAAGGTGGCGGAAGAGGCCGGGGTGAAGGCGGGATTGCTGATCAATGCGACGCGCGTGGCGATCGTGGGGCAAGCGGTGGCGCCGCCGCTGTTCGACACGATGGTGGTGCTGGGGCAGGAACGCGTGGTGCGAAGGTTGCGGGCGGTGGTGATTGGATTCGCCAAGTAGCCGCGCGCACGTTTGCGAAGCGCTATTTCTTTTCCTTTGCAGCCGAGTCTTCCCCGGGCTGCTTTTTGATCGTTTTGTGAAAAACGGAGAGGCTAAAGACTGGGTTTTCGCGCGTTCCAGTGATAGTGATCGGGATTGCGGCGCCAGCGCCCTGCTTTTTGAAAAACGGGTCGAATGGCTTCAGGAAGACCGATTTCACCCCGCCTACAGCTTGCGAGAGCCCCGCCTTCAGACGAAGCTGACCGCGGAAGTTCAGTTGACCGCCATTCAGATCGTAGGAGCCGTCCAGAAGGACGGTGGCTCCTTCCACACTAAACTGTAGATGAGTGAACGTGGCGACGCCATTTTCCACGTGGTAGTGGCCCTGCAGGTCAGTCGCAGCGCTGCCCGCGTCTTCCTGGTTGGGTTCGCCGAGGCCGTGACGGCTGAGGGAAGCAAGCTGGGAACGGATCTCCGGATCGGTGAAGCGGGCATCCTCGACGCCAAAATCGCCATCGAGGAGAAGTTTGTCGAGGGCTTTTTCTTTGCCGGGCGGGAGGACAAGCTTGGTCTTCAACTTGATGGTGCCAACCATGAGCGGTTTTTGCGATTTAACGGCGAGGGCGAGGACGTCTTGCAAGCGAGCTTGCGGGGCGATGACATCCAGGGTGATGAGATGCCCCTGCTTTTCGGGAACGCGAACGACACTGCCATTGGCGATGAAGAGCGATTGGCCGAGAACGGCGCGCACGGGATGAAGATAGGTTTCGCCATCGGTGCCGTCGACGGTGGCGGAAAAAGTGGTGCGCAAGGGTACGCCGCGTCCTATAGGATCGATGGAGAACGCCGGCGTGTCGGTTTCACCCTGGACTTCAATCTTGTCGAGCTGGCCCAGGTATTTTCCAGTGGAAGAGAGAATGCCCGCGATGCCGGGTAGCGGGCCAAGATCTGCGTCCGTGAATGTGTAGGAGCCGGAGACCGGGGTGTTGCCGGGTTCTTCTATATCCCACGGCCCGAAGCTGCCGCTGGTGGCGATTTCGCCCTTGGGTTTTGCGTTGGTGAGATTACCGTCAAAGGTGAGAGGTTTATCGAGGGAGACTTTCTGAAGGTCCAAGTCATGAATCTTGAAATCGAGAGGTTCCTTGCCTTCTTTTCTCGAAACGATGATCAGTTCGGCGTTTTTGCAGAGTACTCCATCAAAGACCAGAGACGCTGGGGCAGACGGAGTTTTAGGGAGAGGAACGGCTTCGGGCTGGCCGGGTTTGCGGTGCGAGATGGTGATGACCATGTTGTCCAAGACGACCCTGGAGACGTGGTGAGGTTTACGGAGAAGTCCAAAAAAGCCGGGGCGAGAAGAAAATCTTTCGATGGAGATGAGGGGAGGCACGTCCAACCGATTGTGGAAGTGGATGGTGAGGCCTTCGCCGGTGACGCTGAGGCGCGGCCAGAAACGAAGGCTCAGAGTGCGGAGTTCGACCTGGCTATCGAAGCGGCGGCTAAGGTCCTGCACGATCACGGCGCGGAGGTGTTCTTCGATGCTGCGCGTGCGCGTGACGACAAAGAGGAAGAACGCGGCAACCAGAGTGGAAACGATAGCCGCAAGAAAAAGCCAGAAGCGTTTGCCGCGAGGAAAGGGGGCCATGGCTTCTTCATTCTTTCTGAAACGCGGCTGCGATGCAATCAGCGGGGGGGTGGGAAGAGGTCGGGATTCGAAGATTTTGCGGAAGAGCGGTCGGCGACGACATTCAGGGTAAGTTCGACGTCTCTGGTTACCGGCGGCAGGCAAATTTCAGTGCTGCAGGCCTGATAGCGGAGTTTCATGGCGAGATGCTGAGGGCCAAGCGGCGCGTCCGGCAGGACGGCGAGCGGCAAGCGCAGAATCACCGTGTCCGTGTACACATTCAGCTTTTTGTCCTTTGAGAAGACGAAGGTCTGCAGGGTTCCCTTGGGATAAATCACGTTGTCGAGTTTGAAGCCGGCGGGAACATCCGCGCGCAGATCGGTGGGGATCAGATAATCGAAGGTGACTTCGCGGGCGTTGACGTGAAAGCCGGGGCGAATCTTGAGGACGACGGCGACCTGGAAGGCCATGCCGCGCGCGACGGGCTCGTAGGAGGCGAAAGCGGTGGGAGCGACGACGTCCTTGGCGGAGGGCGTCTGCGAAATCGCCGCGAGCGGGAAAAGGAAAAGAGCAACGAAGAGAGCAGTAAGGAAATGTTTCACACGGTCACCTGAGTTCCCAGTTGTTGCGAGATCACGCGGCTCATGACGCCGTAGAGATCTTCGCCGGTTTTTTCGAGGATGAAGGCGCTGCGGGGCTCGGACCAGGCGAGTTTGAAACTCGTGGAGAGAGCGGAAACCCAGATTTCGCGAATGGGTGAGTTGGGCGAGATCACGAATCTGGCGGGTTCGGGCTCCTCAAAGATGACCTCGAGCTTGCCGCTTTCGCCTTCAACGTCGAACTCGTGTTCATCGCCAAGGTTCAGCAGGCGCTTCTTCAAATCCTCGAAGAGGGCGTCAGCTTTTTTCTGGAAGTCGTGTTCAGCAAGCATAGTAGATTCGGTTAGAGCTGCGCTTCGATGGCTTTGAGCAGTTCGTCGCTGCTCTTGAGGCCCTGGAATTTGGTGACGACCTTGCCGTCGCGGGAAATCAGGAAGCTGGTGGGGTAGCCGAGGATGCCGCCAAACTTGTCCGCGGCTTCGTCGGTGCCAAGCAGGATGGGATAGCCCATAGGAAGTTGCTGGCCGTTGACGTCGAAGCGCTCCTTGGCAATGAAGGGAGCGACGACGCTTTTGCCTTCCTCGTCCATGGCCACGCCGACGACGGTGAAACCGCGCGCAGCGTATTTGGCTTGCATATCAATGAGCCAGGGAATTTCCACGAGGCAGGGATCGCACCAAGTGGCCCAGAAATTCAGGAAGACGACTTTACCCTTGTAATCGGCGAGGGAGACATCCTTGCCGTCGAGGTCCTTGAGCTTCAAGTCTGGCTCGGGCTTTCCTGCAACGCTGGAAGCGGGATTCGAAGCGGGATTTGCTGCCGGTTGTCCCTTGAGGCGTGTGGCCTTATCGGCATACCAGGTGAGGAGGATGAGGACTGCGACGGTACCGACGATGATCAAAATCTTTTTCATAACAATTCCATCCACCTACAAGAATCTTACATCGAGAAGCGATTCAAGAATGTGAGTTTTCCCGAGAGCCAAGTCAGCTTGTTGAAGAAGATTAGGAAGCCGATGAACAGCAGCAGGGCTCCGCTTAGTAACTCCACAACGTGAAGATGTTTGCAGAAATTCTTGTAGAAACGCATGAACTGGCTGAAAAGGAGCGCGGTCAGCAAAAAGGGCACGGCGAGTCCCGCGGAATAGACGGCCAGAAGAAGGATGCCACGGGCGACGGTGTTGCTGGCCGCGGCCAGCACGAGCACCGCGGAAAGGATCGGGCCGATGCAGGGCGTCCAGCCGAAAGCAAAGGCGAAGCCAAGAAGGAAGCCGCTGAGGATGCCGGGCTTTGTATCGGTGTTGCGAAGGCGCACGTCCTGATTCAACCAGCGAGCCAGAAGAGGCCCAAAGAAACCGATGATGGAGAGCGAGAAGAAATGGACGGCGCCAAGGCCGAGGAAAAGCGGCCCGCCGTGAAGAAGTGTGGCCACGCCCAAGGCCACCAGAATGGCCCCTAGGACGATGCCGGCGCGCACGTTCATCTTGATGAGGCCGCCCAGAAGATGGAGACCGAAGAGCAGAATCAGCGCCCCGGCGATTGGTGTCAGTAAATTTTTGTGCTGCTGCAGGAAACCGCCCACGGCGCTGGCGGAAGCGCCGAAGCCGATAAACACCACGGAAAAGCCGACGACGAAAGAGAGCGCGGAAGAGAAAAGCCCGCCTTTGGGCTGCTCGCCCTGGCGGAGTTGTTCCACGCCGATTCCGGAAAGCATGGAGATGTAGCCGGGAACGAGCGGGAGGACGCAGGGAGAGAGGAAAGAGATCAATCCTGCGATAAAAGCGCCGGCTAAAGAGACATCGGTCATTTCGTAAAGGTCCTCACAACCTGCTGCATTGAGCATGCCGAAATATGGAGCGGCGTTCGCTTGCGCATGATCGGGAAATTCCTGCGACCCAGCAAACTATTCTCGCACAAAACTACGCAGTGGGTGGTGCTCCGGAGGAACGCCGACCGGAAATGAATTCGTGTTTCCCAGGCCCGCGTAGACGGGAGCTATTCCCGCGCAAGTGGATTAGACGCGGAGAATCGCGGGAGAGGCACAAGGCAAGGAAAGAAAGACAGGTGGCGGGAAAGGCTGGCAGCGAAGAGGATTCAGGAGTTTTGCTCGGCCTGCAAGGTGCTGAACGGGAATGAGTTGTTTGCGCGGGAGATGGCAAGGGCCTTGCATTGCGGATGGCGTGCGGAGCATCGGGCGAGTGCCAATGGTTTGGACACCGAACAAAGTGACGCTGTTGCGCGTCTAGTGGGATTTGCGGCGGTGAGTCTGTTTGGCCACGGCGCGTGGATGAATTTGCTGGCGGTGGTGCTGACGGTGACGTCCATCGCGCTGGATGCGCTGGACGGACACCTGGTGCGAACGCGGAAGATGGCCACGCCGGTGGGCGCGCAGATTGACATTCTGGGGGACCGCGTCATCGAGAACATGTACTTCACGTACTTTGCGGTGGTGGGAATGGTGTCGTTGTGGCTGCCGATGTTGTTCTTTGCGCGCGGAGCGGTGACGGATTTTCTGCGCGGGCTGGCGATGAGGGCGGGGCATTCGGGGTGGGGCGCGAACGCGATGCTGCAAACGTGGTGGGGGCGCGCGCTGGTGGGGTCGCGATGGAGCCGCGGAGTGTATGCGGCGCTGAAGTGCGCGTGCTTCTGCTACCTGGGATTGGAGTTGGCGTTAACGCGAGGCCCGGTGCTGCTGGTGGGGCCGATGACGGTGGACGCGCACGCGGCGATTCGCGTGGGGGCGCATGTGCTGGCGTGGCTGACAGGAGGATTTTGCGTTGTGCGCGGGCTGCCGGTGCTGCTGGCGGGCTGGAAGTTTTTTGCGGGGAGCCTGGCCGGCGGGAACTCGGGAAGAGTCACGCGAGGAAACGCGGCATGAGCGAAGAAGGCGCGGGGACGCAAGGGATTGCGGCGTTTTTCGACGTGGACGGCACGCTGATCCCGGAGCCGTCGCTGGAGCGGCGATTCTTCCGCGCGGTGCGGCAGAGCGGCGCGATTCCGGTCGGAAATTACTTTCTCTGGGCTCAAGAGGCATTGCGATTGCTGCCCAGGGGAATTGCGGCGACGCTGCACGGCAACAAACGGCACTGGAGCGGGGTGCGGTGCGATCAGGTATTGCAACAGATGGAGGCAATTATCTTTTTCGAGGAAGGGATGGAGCGAACGGCGTGGCATGCGCGGCAAGGGCACAGGATCGTGCTGGTCAGCGGAATGCCGGAGGCGCTGGCGCGGATGGTGGCGCAGGCCGTGGAGTGCGAATTGGAATTCCGAAAGATCGGCAGCCAGGTGCTTGTGTGTGCCACGCGGATGGAAGTACGAGACGGAAGGTGGACGGGGCGCTTGCTGGGAGAAGCGATGTATGGCGAAGAAAAGTTTCGCGCGGTAAAGAGCATCGCGCAGGAACAGCGGATTGACTTGCGAGGTTCGCACGCGTACGGCAACACACTGCTCGACCGGGCGATGCTTGCGGCGGTGGGACACGTGCATGTGGTGAATCCGGGCAGGGACCTGGCGGCGGTGGCGAATCAGTGCGACTGGGAGATTTGGCACTGGGTTGTGGAGAAGTCGATGGGGCAGAGCCTGCCTTTGGACGAAACAGTTATGCGAGGCGGGGAGAGCCGGGCATGAGCATGAAAAAGGTGCGGAGAGTGGAATCGGCGGCAATCGCTGCGGCCTGGCAGGGGCCGGGCCGCGCGAGCGAGGGCGATGCCTTCCTGAGAGATGCGGAGCCCGTTGTCGGCAAAGCGCTGAAGCGGATTCACGCGGAAGCTGCTGAGGCGTGGGCGGGGAGTGGCGCCTATGAGCGTGTGGCGCTGAGCTACCTGGGCATTTCGAGCGCGCTGATTGCCTACTTTGCGAAGAACCTGCAGCACCCAGTTCTGTTGCTGGGCGTGCAAACCGGAGCGGCGCTGGTGCTGATGCTGCTGTGCTGGGTGGGAACGAGAGCCGCGGCGAAGGAGGCGCGGTTCGGCGTGTCGTTTGGCACGCAATGGTGGCATTTCTGGCGGCACTGGTATCCGCACCTGTTTTTCCTGTTTTGTTTCGAGGAACTGGCGCACCTGATGACGCTGTTCTCACCCGAATGGCAAGACGCCAAATTACTGGCGTTCGATCACTGGTTGACGGGCGTCCAACCGACCATCTGGCTGGAACAGTTCGCCACGCCGCTGCGGAACGACGGCATGCAGTTCTTTTATCTGACGTACTTCACCTATCTGCTGATTCTTGGTGGCATTTTGTATTACCGGCGGGAGTGGCAAGCGTACTGGTCGGTGATGACCTACTCGATGGTGGGGTACATGTGCGGATATCTGATCGCGATGTTTTTCCCGATTGAGAGCCCGTGGTTTGCCCTGGCGGGATCGTGGAAGGCGCCGCTGGCTGGCGGGCCGTTCACGGCGACGATTAATTTCATCGAGCACTTCGGAAGGGTGAGGGGCGCGGCGTTTCCTTCGGAGCACGTCGCGGGAGCAACGGCGGCAGTGTGGGGCGCGTGGAAGTTTCGACGGTGGTTGTTCTGGGTGATGCTGCCGTGTTTCTTCCTCATGTGCGTTTCGACGATCTGGGGACGGTACCACTATGTTGCGGACATTTTTGGCGGAATGACGACGGGGACGCTGGGGTACGTGATGGGCGATCGGATCATGAAGTGGAAGGGCGCGGTGGCGACGCTGCCGCGGAATGCGAAAGGACAAATGTGGCGCAGTTAATCGAGAACGGGGCGGGCGTCCAAGGGAGAGGCTTGCTCGAAGTCGCGGGCAAGTTCGAGGAGTAGCGGTTCATCGGTGACTGCGGCGATGAATTGCAGGCCGATAGGCAGGCCGTGTTCGCTGAGGCCGCAGGGAACGGAAATGGCGGGGACACCGGCGAGATTTGCCGGGCGGTTCAGGCGCAACAGAAGAGCACGCGTGGGGTGAAGGGTTGCGCTAATGGAGGTGGATTCTTCGCCGATGGGCGGGGCGGCGATGGGGGTGGTGGGGACAACGAGGGCGTCAATGTCCGCATCTTCCAGAGCAAGATGAAGCGCAGAGATGAATTTTTCGCGCGTTTGTAAGGCTTTCAGGTAAGAAACGGCAGAAACCTTCGTGCCCAGCTCGAGGCGCGAGCGCACGTCTTCGCCGTAGTCCGCGGAGCGATCCGGGAACCAGCCGGCTTGTTGATGATAGAGGGTGGCTTCGGCCCAGGTGATTTGATTGCCGGCTTCCTCGGTTTCCGGCAAAAGCGGCAGAGAGAGTTTCTTTATCGAAGCACCGCCCTTTTTGAGAATGCTGATGGCGCGATCGAACGCGCGCTGGACATCCGGACTCACGACATCGAAAAAGAATTCTTTGGGAATGCCCAATTTCGCGCGGCGCGCGCGGGGAGACGGGAATTTCCCGGGGAGAAGAGTTCGTTCATTCGCACCACGGGTGAGAATCGGCTCGAGAAGAAGCGCGGCATCTTCGACCGAACGGGCGAGCGGGCCGACAAAATCGAGGGTGGGAGAAAGAGGGATGACGTCTTCTGTGCTGACGCGGCCCAAGCCCGGCTTTAAGCCCACAACGCCGCAGAGGGAAGCAGGGATGCGGATGGAGCCGCCGGTATCCGTGCCAATGCTGCCAAAGCAGAGGCCGGCGGCAAGCGCGGCTGCGGAGCCACCACTGGAGCCGCCTGCGATGCGAGTTTCATCCCAAGGATTTCGCACCGGGCCGTAATGCGGATTGTTACTGGTGGTGCCGTAGGCGAATTCATGCATGTTTGTTTTGCCGAGGATGATGGCGCCAGCCTTTTTGAGGGCGGTGACAACCGGGGCGTCGCGCAAGGGAACGAAGTCGTGCAGAATCTTGGAGCCCGCGGTGGTGCGAATGCCGGCGGAGTAAATGTTGTCTTTCAGAGAGATGGGGATGCCGTGGAGAGGGCTGAGGTGCCGGGCACTCTTGCCGCGGCGTTTGCCAGGAAGCGCCGATTCCGCACGAACGGCCTGCTCCAGGGTCTGCTCCTCGCAAACGGTCAGGTAGGCGTTGAGGCGGGGATTCAGCCTGGCGATGCGATCAAGCAGGAAGCGCGTGAGTTCGACGGGAGAGAGCTTGCCACGGCGGTAGAGGCTGGCAATTTCAGCGATCGAGGCGAAGGCGAGCTGGACATCCGACGGCATCAGTAGATTTTTTCCTGGCGGCGCAGGTTGCCAAAGGTGCCGATGTTGGCGATGACCAGCGCGACGCGGAACTGGTTTTCGGTGCGGACGGTGCCAAGTTCGAGGCGGCGATATTCGAGGGCCAAACCGCAGCAGCCACCGTTATAGTTCACTTGCGCGAACTCGTTCTGCATGGTGCCGGTGACGAAATCATAGCTGATGCCGGTGGAAACATTGAAGCCCTTGCGGGTGAGATCGCCATAGCCGACGATGGTACGAATCTGGTTGGAAGGCGGCTGGACCAGGGGATCGCCCTGCAAACGGAACTCAGCGATGGTGAAGTAAAATTCGCTGTAGGGCTTCATTTTGAGGAGGGTGCCGATGGTCGTGACTTTACTCAGCTGCGGGTCGTACTCCAGGATCTGCTCGGCGTCATAACGGCCGCCGGGCGTGAGCCGGAGATCGCTGACGATAGGCGACCAGTTGCGAGGCGTAGAAGCGAAGGCAAAGGGAGTGATGGAATCGAGAGCCTGAAAGACGTTGCGCTGGCCGGTGACGAGGGCGCCGCCAAACGTGGAATCGAAATAATGCTTCTGGACGACGTTCCAGGAGAGGAAATCGACGGGCTGGTCGTCGCCGTTTTTGACGTAGAGATGCTGGGTGAAGCCGTATTCGAGTTCGTTGGTGTCGGTGAGGGTGGAGTTGCTGTCGAAGCGAATGAAATCGGCGAAGTTGTTCACGCCGGTGACGTAGCGATAGGTGACGGTCGGCTCGATGGTGTGTTTGTAGCGGTGGCGCGTGCGCGGGCGGTCGAAAAAACGCTCCAGCGTGGGCGGGCGCAGCTCGACCGCAAATTCGCCGGTGTTGCGGGTGATGGATTCACCGCTGAGGGTAGAGACCGAGCTTAGAGAATCGCCATAGAAGGTTGTGCGGAAGGTTGCGGAGGTGGTGACACCGAGCCAATCGCCGAAATGGAGAGGCACAGTGACCTTGGGAGCGAATTCGGTGCGGGCGACGAAGTTCGGGGTGACCAGGAACTCATCCTCGCGATGGACGGCGCCGGCGAAAGTATCGAATGAAAAATAGATGGGGAGATTCCGCAAAGGGGCTTGTTCAACGGAGCTGAAATGAACTTCGGGAGCGCTGCGCAGAAAGACGCTTTGGGGCGGGCTGAGCTGGAGGAAACTGCGATCATCCAGGCTGGCGACATTGAAACTGAAGCCGCGGAAATTGTTGGAGAGGAAGATGGAGCTGCGGATTTCGGAGTTGATGGCATCACCGTAGTTATCCGCGAAGGCCAACCGGAAAGTCAGCGAAGTGAGATCGTTCACATCGGCGACGAAGCGCCAGCCATGGTTCCAGAGAGATTGCACCTCGAGTTGCTGCTGATGGCCCCCCTGCTTGACCAACGTGCCGTCGGGACCCGCGATGCCGCGATCGACAACGCCGAAATAGGTGTATTTGATCGACGTGTCCTCAAAAGGACGGGCGCGAAACTCGCCACGCTGGGACCAACCGCGGAGGCTGAAGTATTCAAGCCCAAGCATGGCATCCAGCCAGGGTTTTGGGGCCCAGTAGAAAGCATCGCCGCCGATGAAGCCTTTGGTATTGCTGTCGCCGACGACGGGCACGAGAAAACCGGTTTGCCGAACATGCTCGCCTGCCGGAACGGTGGAATAAGGCAACCAGAGAAGCGGGACACGATAGAGGCGGAAGTTGGAGTTGACCAGGGCAACGCTTTTTTCGAGAGTCACCTTCGCTTCCGGAGCATAGAACTGCCAGGTGGGTTGTGCGGGATCGCAAATGGTGAACCAGGCGTGGCGGACGATGTAAACATCGGCGGAAATGCGCTCGACTTCGCGAGCTTCGAAGTAGAGAGGGTTCCGAGTGATCAGGAGAGCGGGATTGGGGCTACGTTCGAGCTTGATCGTACCGTGAACGTTGTGAAAGGTGCCGTGTCCCGTGGCGACATTGAGAACGGCATCGTCGCCCTCGAGATGCTGATTTTCAAAGTCGAAGAGAACGTGCCCGTGGACAGCCGCCTCCGAGGTGGCATTGTTGTACTGGGCGTGGTCGGCTCGCAAGCGCATGCCGGAATAGATGATGTCCACATCGCCATCGGCGATAAAGAGGTCGCCTTGCCGCTGTTGCGGGCCGCTGGAGGAAATTTCCGCGATGCCGCCGGAAGGAGTGGGGAGACGTACCTGTTGGGCGGAAGCGGGGATTAGGACTGCGAAAAATGCAAGGAGGAGGAGAGGAAGGCAGCGCCTTGCAGGCGGGGCGGAGATTGATGGATGGATGATCACGCGGCTAATGAGCTCAGAGAGTCGAAGAGTTAGCCTAGCACGCGCTTGGGCGGAATTGTAGCGGAGCGTGGAGCAGGGATGGAGGGACATGTGCAAGGAATGATGAGATAGGCGTCCGGCGGGTTGTTCGGAGAGATCCTTCGACTCGCCCGCCGCGGCGGGCCCGCTCAGGGCGCGCATCCTTCGCCGGATGCCCGGTTAGTGCGGGGCTTCCCTGGTGTGGTGGGTTCGATACCACTCGTAGGTCCGCCGGAGGCCCTCCTCGAAGAAAACGGTTGGCTCGTAGCCGAGGATTTCCCGCGCGCGGCGGATTTCCGCTTGGGAGTCGCGGATGTCGCCATCGCGCGGGGGTTCGTATTTGGCCAGAAGATTTTCCCCGGAGATTTTTCGCAGCAGGTCGAGAATATGGTTGAGCGAAACACGGGAGCCGGTGCCAACGTTAAAGACTTTTCCGAACGCGCCGGGGGCTTCGCAGGCGAGGAGATTGGCCTGGACGGCGTTTTCGACGAAGGTGAAGTCGCGGGTCTGCTCGCCGTCGCCATAGACGACCGGCTGACCGTCCTGTAGGAACGCGGTAGCGAAGCGGGAAAGTACGCCGGAATAGGGAGAATCCGGGTCTTGCCGCGGGCCGAAGATGTTGAAGTACCGGAGAGAGACGCACTCGAGGCCGTAACAGCGCTGGAAAGCCTGCGCGTAAAGCTCGCCCACGTATTTCGAGACGCCATAGGGAGAGATAGGGGAGGGCTGCATGTCTTCCGTCTTGGGAAGCGTGGGGGTCTCGCCGTAGGCAGAAGAGGAGGCGGCGAAGACGACGCGCTTGACTTTATTGTCGCGGGCGGCGAGGAGGACGTTCAAGGTGCCGTCAACGTTGATGCGGTTGGTTTCGAGAGGATCCTTGACCGAGCGCGGAACAGAAGTGCGGGCGGCCAGGTGGATCACAAATTCGGCTTGCAGCATGGCCTTCTGGACGGTCTCCAAATCGGTGATGGAGCCCTTCATGAAGGTGATCTTGTTGCGGATATCGGCGAGATTTTCCTCCTTGCCGGAAGAGAGATCGTCAAGCACGACGACGCCGTGACCTCGCCGGACAAGCTCGTCCACCGTGTTTGAGCCGATAAATCCGGCGCCCCCCGTGACCAGGTAGCGCATGTCTGGATGCCTCCCGCTGGCAAAGCTAACTTATTGTACGATGATTGGAAGGAAATCAAGGGAGAGGATTGACGAGGGCGTCACAAAAAGCGCATGGGCAAAAAAGTAGCACTGGTTGTGGCGATCATGGCTCTGCTGCTGGTGGCGGCGGGATTGCTCTATTGGAGAGTAGTGCATCCGGGGCCAGGAATCGCCGTATGGCCTGCGAATCCGGTGGCACCGGCCCCAGCGGGCCCGGAGCGCGGATTCGGAAACGCGGAACCTGGAACGCCCACGGCTGCGCCCTCGGTGGAGACCAACGAAAAGAAGGGCCGTACGCACGCGGAACCCGGGTTCACGCTGCGCCCGGGTGAATCGCTGGAGTTTGCGGCGAATGTGACCAAGCTGAACAGCACGATCGCGAACCTGAAGATCGTCACCGCCGAGAGAAGGAATTTCTACGGCAAGAACAGCTGGCACCTGCAGGCATTCGCGCGCACGGAGAACCCGTACCGGATGGTGTTTGAGCTGGACGACCAGTTCGACTCGTACAGCGAAGCTGGCAACTTTGCCAGCCAGCAATATGAGATGCACCTGAGCGAGCGGGGACAAAAAGTGGATTCGGTGCAGCGGATGGTGTCTTCACCGGAGGATCCGGCGCCCGCGGATGCGACCGCGGCGCGCGTTCCCGCCGGCACACGGGATCCCTTGGGACTTTTGCAGTACCTGCGCGGCATCGATTGGGACAAAACCCCGGAGATCAATAGCCCGGTCTACGACGGACGAAAGTTCTATGAAGTGCGCGCCGTGCTCCTGAGCAAGGCCGAAGCGGTGAATGTTCCGGCGGGAAATTACACGGCGACCAAGATCGCCATCCACGTGTACGAGGGCGGAGCAGAGATGAAGGACGCGCACTTCCTGCTGTATCTCTCGAACGACGCCGCGCGCCTTCCCGTCCTGCTGGAAGCCGTGCTGCCAGTAGCCACGGCGCGCGTGGAACTGACCAAAGCAAAATAGAGCAGAACGGCTGGCGTTTTAGCAGTGAACGATGCGCTCGCGGTGGCGAACGACGCGGCGGGTGGCGTTGCGCGTATCCACCACGAGTTTCGCGCTTTCAACTATAGCCGCATAGTCATAGCTGGAATGATCGGTGGCAATGACCACGGCATCGTAGTTCCCGAGTGTCTGCGGGTTCAGCGGCACGGACTTCATGTGCGAGAAATCGTAGTGACGCATTTTGTGCAGGTGCGGGAAGTAGGGGTCGTTGTAATCGAAGTCGGCGCCGCGTTTCTGGAGAATCTCCATGATCTTAAGGGTGGGGGACTCGCGCAGGTCGTCGACGTCCTTTTTGTAAGCCACGCCAAGAATCAAGATCTTGGAGCCCTTGAGACTCTTCTTGTGATCGTTCAAGGCCGCGGCAATGGAATCCACGACGTGGTAGGGCATGGCGGTGTTGACTTCGCCGGCCAGTTCGATGAAGCGCGTGGAGAAATCGTATTCGCGGGCTTTCCATGAGAGATAGAAGGGGTCCACCGGAATGCAGTGGCCGCCCAAGCCGGGCCCGGGGTAGAAGGGCATGAAGCCGAAGGGCTTGGAAGAGGCGGCCTCGATCACTTCCCAGACGTCCACGCCCATGCGCAAGCAGAGCATTTTGAGTTCGTTGACGAGGGCGATGTTGACGCAGCGGAAGATATTTTCGAGGAGCTTGGTCATTTCCGCGGCGCGGGTCGAGCTCACGGGGATGACTTTCGCGACAACTTGCGCGTAGAGGGCCTGGGCGGCACGGCCGCTGGGCGGGTTCACGCCGCCAACGACTTTGGGGATTTGGGCGAGACCAAACTGTTTGTTCCCGGGATCTTCGCGTTCCGGTGAAAACGCCAGGAAGAAATCTCCCGGCACATTTTCATTTTCGGGGCCGGCAGCAATGGGGCAGCGCAAGCCGCTCTTTTCGAGGATCGGCAGGAGCAATTCTTCGGTCGTGCCGGGATAAGTGGTGGATTCGAGAACGACCAACTGGCCCTTTTGCAAGTGGGGTTGAATGGATTTGGCGGTGGATTCGACGTAGCTCAGATCGGGTTCGCGGTACTCGTTTAGCGGGGTGGGCACGCAGATAATGATGGTGTCGGCTTCCTTGAGTTTGCTGAAATCCGTGGTGGCGTGGAAATGGCGGCTGTTCACATATTGCTGAATCTTGGTTTGCTGAATGTGTTCGATGTACGACTTGCCGGCATTCAGGAGTTTTACCTTTTCAGGATCGGTATCAAACCCGACAACTTTGTGGCCGGCCTCGGCGAAACGCAAGGCGAGGGGAAGACCGACGTAACCGCAGCCCATAATGGCCACTTTGAGAGTGGCCCCTTTGAAGAATTCAGGTTTTCTGTCCATTGCCATGAGAGGGAAAATGCTCCTCTTCGGATGTTGCGCGCGACACAGGCTCTAAGGCCAGGGAGATAAACGACATGGAAACTATAACAGTTTCGGGAGCCTGGCTTGAAGAGGAGCCTGTGGATGTTTCCAAGATTTCACATTCCGAGATGGCGGAGTAGGCTGGAACTGCGTTGCGTTTCCGCAGATGCGGGGTGAAGATAAGCGCAATGCAAACGGCTGAGTTACTTCGATTAGGCGGTTCTCCCGCCGGCGCGACATGACACTCGTAGTTCTGGTGCTGGGGCTCGTCGTTGGAGTACTGGTGGGACTTCTGGGCATTGGCGGAGGCGTGGTGCTGGTGCCCGCGATAGTTTACCTGCTGCATTACGACCAGCACCTTGCCCAGGGAACGTCTCTCTTCATTCTCCTGCCTCCGACTGGACTGGGCGCGCTGCTGCAGTATTGGAAAAACAAACAGGTGGACTTGCGCGCTGGAATTTACTGCGCGGTGGGCTTTCTCCTGGGAGGTTATGGAGGAGGGCGTGTTGCCGTGCCCATGCCTTCGCGGGACCTGCAGGGGATATTCGGATTTTTTCTGATGCTGTCAGCGGTGCTGCTATGGAAAAAGACGCGCGAAACGTCAACGCCGCCGAGCGAAGCAAGCAGCGTAACCGCGCAGAATCGCCTGAGGAGTTTTGGAATTTTTCTGGTCGCGGCGTTTTGCGGGCTGGCGGCAGGGATTGTGGGAATTGGCGGAGGGGCGTTGCTGGTGCCGCTGCTGGGATTGCTGTTTGGCTTCAGCCAGCACCGGGCGCAAGGGACGAGCCTGGTGGCGCTGATTCCGCCGACAGGGTTGCTGGCCTTTCTGGCGTACGCGCAGGCGGGTGATGTTTCCTGGAAGACGGGGCTGCTGCTGATCCCGGGCGTTTTTGTGGGCGGGATCCTCGGCGGAAAACTGGCGCGCCAGTTGAATGCCGCGCGGATGCGCCAGGTGTTTGCGGCGCTGATGTTTCTGCTGGGCGTGTGGCAGCTCTTCTCTGCGTGGCGAAGGTGACGCATACTGGAGGGAAATGGTCGACCTTCATTCGCATATTCTTCCCGGGCTCGATGACGGAGCAAACTCCATCGAAGATGCGCTGGCCATGGCGGAAGACGCCATCGCCGATGGCATCACGCATGTGGTGGGAACGCCGCATGCCAGTTCCAACTACACATTCAATTTTGCGAAAGTGCGCGAGGCCCGGGATGCGCTGAGCGAGAAGCTCGCGGGCCGTATCACCCTGGCGACGGGCTGCGATTTCCATCTCAATCCGGAAAATCTGACGGCCATTCGAGCGGATGCAGCGCCGTTTTGCATCAATCAAAAGGATTATCTACTGGTGGAGTTCAACGAGTTCTCCATTCCTCCGTCGATGGACCAGCGGCTGCACGAACTGCAGCTTGCCGGCTTGCGCCCGGTGATCACGCACCCGGAACGCAACGGTATTCTGCGGGCGCAACCGGAACGATTGTTGCGCTGGGTCAGCTTGGGCTGCTACGCGCAAATCACGGCGGGATCGCTGACCGGCGTATTTGGCCCGGGCGCGCAGGAAGATGCGTGGACGTGGATTGGGCGAGGACTGGTGCACTTCATTGCCAGCGATGCGCACAATACGGCGCGGCGCCCGCTGAAGCTGAGATTTGCCTACGAGGCGGTTGCGGAACGCTTCGGCGAAGAAATAGCACGGGCCCTGCTGAGGGAGAATCCGCTGGCTGCGTTTGAGGGGAGACCTCTTCCCTATGTTCCGGAGGTTTCCACCGATCCATTGCGCGCAAAACGCAAGCGGTTCATTTTTTTCTAAAGGGCTTTTCTAATGGCGCGGCAGATTTATGCAGCGGGCCGCAAGGGCAATCCGGCCCAGGCGTTGAACAGGCCGAGCACTTCTCTTACGACATCCAGGGCATCGCCGGTATTTCGCCACCAGTGATCGGCATCGAAGGGGTCGTCCGAAACACCGTGGACGATGGCCTCGCCGTTGGCGCCCGAAAGTTGTTTCCAGAGGGTGCGTGTGCGGCGGGTGTGGACTTTAGAGGTCACCAGGATCACGCGGCGCGGGTTTGCGCTGGAAAGAGCCTGGCCGATGGCGGCCATTTCATCGGCGGTATTAACGATGGGCGGCTCCAGGACACGAATTGCGGATTCGGGGACGCCTTCGTGGATAAGGATGAGCTTGTCGTAGGCGTCTTCCCCCTGGTAGGGCACGGAAAGTTTCGCGAGCGTTGCCCCGGGCTCCGTGGAATGGGTCAACCAAACCTGCGGCGCGTATCCCTGCTTGTACACTTTGGCGGCTTCCAAAGCCCGGCTGGGCATGCGGCCGCTCAAGACCGCGATGGCGGCCGCGTTTTGCAGGGGATCTTCGGCGATAAGCCAGCGACCCAGATGGAAGAAAGCGAAGAAACAAGCACTGATCAGGCAGAGGGCCAGAAAAGGCCAAACACGCGGCTTGCGGGCAGGCTCCGTTGGGAGCAGCGTTGCAATCAGCAAATTCCCCATGGCAGCGCATCGTAACGTGCAAGGTGTTGCAGGTCAAACGTCCATCGCAATAGCCAGCGGGGGATTCGTTGGCCAATTTCCCAGGTCACGCGTTAGACTTGGTGATTCCCATTTACACGGAGGACGCATGCGAGCAGTGGTAACAGGCGGTGCGGGGTTCCTGGGATCGCATTTTTGCGACCGCTTGCTGGCTGAAGGCTGGGAAGTGCTGGCGCTCGACAACCTGGTGACGGGGGACGCACAAAATCTCGCGCATTTGAAAGGGAACCGCAAGTTTCAGTTCGATCGCCAAAACGTGACCGAGCCATTCCTGGTGGACGGGGAAGTCGGCTATGTATTCCACCTCGCGTCCCCCGCGAGTCCCCCGGATTATCTGAAACACCCGATCGAGACGCTGAAGGTGGGGTCGATCGCGACGATGCGCACGCTGGATCTGGCGATGACGAAGAGGGCGAAGTATCTGCTGGCGTCCACCAGCGAGTGCTACGGCGATCCAGAGGTCTCGCCGCAGAGCGAGAGTTACTGGGGCCACGTGAATCCAGTGGGGCCGCGCAGCGTTTACGACGAGGCGAAGCGTTTTGCGGAAGCCACCACCATGGCGTACCACCGGTATCACGGCGTGGATACGCACATCGCGCGCATCTTCAACACGTATGGGCCGAGGATGCGTTTGAACGATGGCCGGGCGCTGCCGAATTTTGTGTTTCAGGCGCTCAGCGGGCAGACGCTGACGGTGTATGGAGATGGAAAGCAGACGCGGAGTTTCTGCTATGTTTCCGATTTGATCGAGGGGATCTACCGGCTCAGCCAGTCCGATGAGCACTACCCCACGAACATCGGAAATCCGAATGAAATGAGCATTTACGAATTCGCGGAACGCATTCGTGCGCACTTCCCGAACGCGCCGGCGATCGTTCACAAACCCCTGCCGGAAGACGATCCCAAGCAGCGTTGTCCGGACATCACGAAAGCGAAGAAGTTGCTGGGCTGGGAGCCCAAGGTGAGTCTTGAGGATGGACTGCGGCTGACGCTGGAGTTCTTTAAGGTGCAATTCGGCAAGATGACAGCGAGCCGCTGAACTTGGGGCGAAGACGTCCCTGGCCGGGATCAGGCTCGGCCAAACGAGTGATACTCGAAACCCAGTTCCTGCATTTTCCTTGGGGAATAGAGATTCCTGCCGTCAATCACCAGGCGGCGGGCCATGAGCTGACCGGCACGTTCCCAATCGAGCTTGCGGAAAATTTGCCATTCTGTACAAACCAGCGCGGCATCGGCCTGCTGGAGAGCGTCGTAGGGATCTTCGTGATAGACCACCTGCGGGAAGATGGGCTTGGTGCGGGCAATGGCTTCCGGATCGCTGGCGTGAACGATGGCGCCTTCTTCCAGGAGCTTGCGAATCACTTCCAGCGCGGGGGCAAAACGGATGTCGTCGGTGTTGGCCTTAAAGGCTAGTCCGAGCACGGCAACGCGTTTGCCCTTGATGACCCACAAAGCGCGGTGGATTTTCTCGAAGAAGCGTTCGAGGCGCTGCTTGTTGACGCGCTCAGCGGCCTTGAGCATTTCAAAGTCAACCCCAACAGAAGCGGCGAGGTGAATGAAGGCCTGAATGTCCTTCGGGAAGCAGAAGCCGCCGAAGCCCAGACCTGCCTTCAAGAATTGAGTTCCGATGCGGGGATCGAGCCCCATGGCGTGAGTCACTTCCTCGACATCGGCGCCAATGCGCTCGCAGAGATCGGAGATTACGTTGGCATAGCTGATCTTCAGGGCCAGGAAGGAATTCGAAGCATGCTTGATCAGTTCGGCGCTGTTGATGGTGGTGACGAGCAATACCCCGGCCGGTTCCTTGGGGCACCCGCCCGCGTGGATGGGGCAGTGGAATTTCCTTTCGAGAATCGGCTGGTAGATTTCGCGGAGCTTGGCCGCGGAGGCGGTGTCTTCCACACCCACGACGATGCGGTCCGGATGAAAGAAATCGCCAACGGCCGTGCCTTCGCGGAGAAACTCGGGATTTGAAGCGACCTGGAATTTCGGCCCGCTTCCGGGGGAATAGGCGGCCAGAGCTTTCTGAAGCTGCACACCGGTGAGCGCGGGGACGGTGCTCTTCTCGACCACAAGTTTCGGAGAGCGTGCCTCGGTGGCGACTTGGCGAGCGACGTGGTCGATGGCGGAAAGGTCGGCCTCGCCGGATTCTTTCGGCGGTGTGCCGACACAAATGAAAATGACGTCACCGGCACGGATAGCCTCACCAGCGTTAGAGGTATAAGAGATTTTCTTCTCGGCCACGGCGCGCCGGAGCACTTCGTCGAGATGCTCCTCGTAAATGGGGACCTTGCCCGCTTTGAGCTGGTCGATGCGCTTTTCGTCGATGTCCGTGCAGATAACTTCATGACCCGCCGCCGCGAGGCAGGCTCCGGTGACCAGGCCAACGTAGCCACAGCCAATTACCGTGAGACGCACTGTAGTTGCTCCGTTTCCAGGAATAGCACCTTAAATTGAGGAGGGAAGGAATGTTCCCGCCCGATTGCTACCGCGCCACAAAGATCATCCAACAGATTATCCAATACCCGGGCTGGAACCTACCTCTTTCCGAGAAGGAGGCCGCGAAGCCCTAACAGGACGAGGCGGGGCTGGCGGCGAACCAGATTCCAGAGCAGGCGAGTAGACTCATCCCGATTGATCTCGCCGAGCGATTCCCGGGTGGAGACGTTGAGCAAGTCCACCAGGCGCGAATAATCTTCCTGCTGGAAGTAATGCAGGGTCCGCCGGATGAGCCAATGGGTGCTCAATTCGCGGCGCAAGGCCCGCAATTCGTGGCTGCCTTTTTGCAGGATGGCATCGGCCACGCCGCGCGCGCCGCGAAATCCCGTGACAATGCCGCCAATCGTCGAGACTTTGACTTGCGCGGCCGCATCGCCGACAAGGTACACGTCGCCGCTGCCAACACGCCGCTGCACGGGAATCCAGCGCTTGTATACGGGAATGCGTGCTCCCTGCCACTCGAGCGGGTCGAAACCCTTCTTTTGCAGGAAGCGGTCAAAGCAGCGTTTGGTGGCTTGACCGTGCTCTCCGATAACACCCACGGCGGCGCGTTCCGGCGATTCCGGGATGAGCCAATAAAAATAGGGGGTGTCGTCCGGAACGAACCAGACGCGCGTGGTATCGGGAGGACAGTCCTTGGGGAGCTTTACGACTGCTTGCATCAGCGGGACGGTATCGACGGGAGGCCACCCGGCGGCCTTGGCCACACGGCTGACGGCTCCGTCGGCGCCGACAAGACTCGCGGCGTGCAATTCCTTGCGCTGGCCCCCGCGATCAATTTCGACGCGCAAACCGTGCCCGTTGGGAGAGAGTCCCAGAAAGCGGGTGTCATAGTCGATTGAAGCGCCGGCCGCTTGGGCTTCCTGGGCGAGCGCGGGGATCAGGCGGGAACGCTCAATGATGAGGTCCGGCCGACGCAGGGAAACGACAGCGGAGCGCCCGTCGGTGAAGAGTTCGAAGCGGCGAATTTCGTTCAGGATGCTGGCACGCGCGGACTGGCCGATCTGGTTTCTAAAGTGGTCGGTGACAATCAGGGTGCGGGATGTGGGGTCCAAAGTCGGCTTGGATTCCAGCACGCGCACAGATCGACCGCCACGTGCGACGTGGGTTGCGGTATAGAAGCCCGCCGCGGAGCCGCCAACGACGACAACATCACCGGCGTTCCGGTCCTGCCGGATCTCGTTTTCTACTTTTTTCACCGTTTCGGCTTCACCCTGCTGACGGAATGCACCGTTGCGCGCCCTGCCACCGCGGCGGATTCGCATCACCACCTGGGGGCCCCATCGTCTTGCGAACAGACTGCGTCAGAAAGTATAGCGAATCCTATGTCCCGGTCCAAACCGGTGGCAGGGCCATAATTCTTACATTCGGGGACAACTCCAGAGGCTTTAGGCGGCGGTCTTGTCCAACTGGCGCTCGTAGGGAGCCCGCTCCAGCCAAGCGACGGCGGGCAGCATGGAAATTATGACCAGGGCACCGATCAGGATCGCACCTGAAGAGGACAAGTAGGTTACCAGGACGGCTGCGCTTCCACAGACGGCACCCGCCAAATACATGGCGAGAACGGCGCCGCGCTGTCCTAAACCAAGATTGGCCAGGCGGTGGGCGGAGTGATCTTTGCCCGGAGTGGCAAAAGGGAGCAACCCGCGACGCGAACGGGAGATGGTGACGAGCGTGGTGTCGAAAATCGTCGCGCACAAGATGAGGACCGGAGCGAGCCAACTGGCGGCCGTGGTGGCATGTTCGAGCCGGAGTTTCAGCGCAAGCGTAGCCATCAGAAATCCGAGGAACATCGCGCCGCCATCGCCCATGAAGATCTTGGCGGGCTTAAAATTCCAGCGCAGGAATCCCGCGGCTGCCCCCAGAATCGCCGCCGCAAGCGTGGTGACGAGCGTTTGGCCGTTCAGATAAGCGATGAGGGCGAAGAAGATGGAGGCCATGGCCGCGACGCCGGCGCACAAGCCATCCATGTGGTCCAGGATGCTGAATGACGCGGTGATGCCCACGACCCAGAGAATGGTGAGTGCAGCATCCAGCCACTGGCCGGGACGTCCACGGAGTAAAACGCTGAAGACCTGCGCGTGGATGCCGGTTGCAAGGAGAAACACAGCGGCCAAGGGCATTCCGACGAAGAGTTTGACCTGGTGATGCAGCCAGCCGCGGTCGTCCAGGAAACCGACGATGGCAACAAGGGTGGCGCCGGTGACGATGCCGAAGCTTTGCGCCCGCGCGGCGCCGTCGAAGGCGATCAGTATGGCCAGCATCACGCCGCCATACATCGCCAGACCACCCAGCAGGGGAATGGGTTTGAGATGAACCTTACGTGGGCCTGGCAAATCCACCATGCCCACACGAATAGCCAACGCGCGCACTGGCACCGTTAGTACCAGCGATGCTGACAAGGCGATTAGAAACGCCAGCAGGCCCGCACTCATACACCCTCGTCACTCGTTCTGGCGAAACTAGCCCGGGCGAGATGGCCAGACGTTCACAGAGACGATGCCGGTTTGGGTTCCGGCTCCCAAGTCAACGCAAAGACGGCGGCTGAGAGAAAGCCTCCGTTGCTGCCCCACGCAGCCAGAACACCATAGCGCGAAATGGGAACGAATGCCAGAACAATTGCAACGGTAGGCCGGTTAATTTATCTTATAACAATTGATAATTTATCGTGAGGTAATATGACTCACATGACTTGTGGGCGAGTCTGCCGGCCAGCTAGGCGCGGAAGTCTGCTGGCGCAGGAAAGCTCCGAGGGTCAGGCTTGGGCGGCTGCGGAGACGATTTCCACCAATTTGGTGAGTTCCTTGTTTCTCTCGTACTCGGGCGCAGCCGCGGCTGCCGATGCACCCATGCTTCGGAGAAGATCCGGGTTGCGGGAGATGCGCCTGACCGCTTGAACGAGTTGCGCGGGATCATCGGGGTTTGCCGCGACGGAGAAACCTTTCCGGGCGCCGATGGAGACGACATCACATTCCTCGGGCGCAACCGCCACGACCGGCTTCCCGGCGGCGAGGATGCTGTACATCTTGCTGGGGACGACAACGCCTTCGAGGCCGCGCTTTACGGTAATGATGTGGGCATCGGCGGCGGCAAGAACCGAAGGAATCTTACTGCTGGGGAAGAACGGGAGGAAGCGGACATTGGGAAGTCCGGCGGCGGCGGCCTGCAGGCGCTCGCGCTGCGCGCCATCACCGACGAAGACCATGGAGATGCCGTCTTGCGCGAGTTCCCGTGCGGCGGTGAGCAGCGTGTCCCATGCGCCATAGAAGCCGAGATTGCCGGCATGCAGGAGAACAAATTGGGAATTGCCTCGAATGGCCTGGATGACCTGCGGATCGAAGGACGGGGTGGATCCTTGAGGCGGGAGTTCCGCGCCATCGCGAACAACGACGACACGCTCAGCTTCGACGCCTTTGGCGAGGATGCGGTTGCGCATGTCGTCGCCGAGCACGACAACGCGAGTGGCGCGGCGCAGTGCCCAGCGATGCAGCTTTTCCCAGAAACGGGCCAGCAATCCGGGGGGAACGATGGAACCGCCCAGAGCCATATCGGGATACAAGTCTCGGATGTTGTAGATGTAAGGCTTGCGTTTCAGGAGGGCGACGAAGGCCCCGACGATGCCCTCGAAGGGCGGGTCGGTCATGGCCAGAATGACGTCGCACGGAAGAACGAGGGCCTGCGGAACAGCCAGGAAAACGTAAGTCAGGTAATTGAACACGCGTTTTTTCATTTGCAGGCGGGGGAAATCCGTGGAGCCGGCGCGGATGATCCGCGTGCGCCCGGAATTCTCGGACTGATAGGGACGCCAAGGCCGGCGTTCAGTGGGATCGTACGAAGGGCGGCCGCAGAGAACCGTGACGTCATGCTTTTCGGCAAGGGCATTGACAACGGTCTGCCCCATTTTCGCGGTCGCAGAGGTGTCCGGCGGATAATAGAGGTTCAAGAGCAGAACGCGCACGGAGAGATTGTACAAGGAGAAATGGGGGGGGTGAAGGAGCAGAGGCGGGGAGGTGACTGGCGGGGTCGCGAGGTACGACCACGAGGATAAACACAAACAACGTGAGAGAGACAGAAAGCACGAACGGCTTTGTGAAAAAGGGGACAGTTGGACTATTACCGTTCCTTGGGACAGTTCCGCGGGTTGCCGCGAGCCTCTACCGTAGCAAAACCCGGGAAAGGGTTTGCAGGAAGGCGTGTGGAAGAAACGCGCTTCGCGAAACCAATGTTCCGGAAAGAACAGCCGATACCGGGAGGGTAGAATGCAGGGGAACAATCGCTCCAGGAAAGTGCATCTTCTGTTTGTGATTCTCTTGTGCGCGTGCGCGCTACGACTGGCGGCTCAGCCTACAAACCTGCCGGAGGCCGTGACCAACGCGCATACCGTCTTCCTTGTGAACGAGACGGGATTCCCGGAGTTGCAGTACACGGCGGTGCTGGAGCTGAACAAATGGGGACATTTTGAAATTGCCGAGAGCCGCGAGAAGGCCGACCTGGTGCTTTCGCTGAGCAGCGGGACACATGTTCGAGCGTTGCCCGACGGACAATACTCCCGACCCACGGGACTGAACGCGTTCACAGAAGAGGCGGTGCCAAAGGGACACACCCGCGTGGCGCTGCTGGATCCGAAGACGGGAGCGACGCTGTGGTCCGACCTGCGCAAGACGGAAGGCGGCAAGGTGAAGAACGGTCACCTGCTGGATGGATTGCGCGAAGCCTTCGATACTTATGAGAAGAGCAGGGGCCGGAAGTAGGAGTACGGGCCGTACTCTTTTTGCGGTGTTGCGGCTTGAAGGATGTTATGAGATTTGAGTTCTCAGTAGGCTGCTGAAAAGGGCCAGAAAAGACTTTCTTCAGGGGTTAGAGAGCCTGTATGAGAACTACAACCCGCGATCAGTGCAGGTGTCTCCAACGAGGGTCTTCGCCGGTTAGCTGCCCTTCTTCAATTCCGCGAGCACCATCTTCGCCAGGTCCTTCAGCGTTTCAAACACGCCCTGCCCGTTAGTCGCCACGGATTCAATCACCGGCTCGCCCTTCTTCTGCAAATGCTTCGTCAGATCTTCCAAGCTCAGCACATTCGGCAGGTCGCGCTTGTTCAATTGCAGCACGTACGGAATCGTCGCGAAATTCAGGTTGTGCGCTCTCAGGTGTTCTTGCAGGTTGTCCAGCGTCTCGAAGTTTGCGTCCAGCCGCTCTTCCTGGGAATCCGCGACAAACACCACGCCGTCAGCACCTTTCAGGATCAGCTTCCGGCTCGCTTCGTAAAACACCTGCCCAGGCACCGTATACAGGTGAAAGCGCGTCTTAAATCCGCGCACCGTTCCCAAATCCAGTGGCAGAAAATCGAAGAACAGCGTCCGGTCCGTCTCCGTGGCCAGCGACACCATCTTCCCCTTCAGGTTTTGGCCCGTATGGTCGTAGATCCACTGCAAGTTAGCGGTCTTCCCGCCGAGGCCCGGACCGTAGTACACCAGCTTGCAGTTAATTTCGCGCGCAGGAAAATTGATGAAAGGCACGAGTCGTCAACCTGAATACCATCTGAAACTTATAGCATACGCACGCAGGGCAGGCCAACGTCGTTCTTGCGTGCCCGTCTCTATAAAAGCTGTTCCAAGTGTCACGGAGAAGCACCTTCTTGGGAAAAGTTATTTTCGCACATGCTGCCGGTCGGTAAAGACTATCTAATCTGGTACTCCCCTCCCCCATCTGACTTCCGTTGACGACGGCACAACCCTCTGCTAGCATTCGCGTCATGGCGAAGGTGCAGAAGTTTTCCTCGGGCTCAGCCGGGCGGGCCAAATCCCCGTCCAGTGCCCCGTCTAAGCTTAAGAAAAAGAATAACTTACCAGCCCCTCCCCCGCAGCGTGGTGGCGTCGAGATGGTTGACCCGCGCGTGCAGGCCCAGATGAAAGTCTACGAAGAGGCCATGGCTCTCTTCCACCAGCAGAAATTCCAGCGTGCCAAACAGGAACTGGAAAAGGTCCTCGAGGGGCCCAGCAAGGAACTTGCCGATCGCGCGCGCACCCATCTCCGCATCACCGAACAGCGCATGAAACCCCTCTCCGAGCAAAATCCTAAATCGCCCGAAGAGCACTACCAGCGTGGCGTCGCCATGATGAATCTCGGCCGCTGGGATGAAGCCCGCGAAAGCCTCGACAAGGCGCGCAAACTCGCCCCTAAAGCCGATCACATCCACTACGCTCTGGCTGCGCTCGACTGCCTTACCGGCGAAGCCGATTCCGCCATGGCCAACCTCAAGGTGGCCATTGAGCTGCGCCCCTCCAACCGGTACCACGCGCGTAACGACGAGGACTTTGCGTTCCTCCAGGAAGACCCCCGCTTCACGGAATTGCTGTATCCTGAAAAGGACGGCTACACGGGATAGTCTCTCCCGAAGTGGATCGCCGCCTCGCTCGCGTCAATCGGAAGCTGAGCCTCACGTGAACAGGTCTCGACGCAAAAAAACCCTGCAATCCCGCGGTCTACGCGTCGTCGCACTCGGTGGCGGCACGGGCCTTTCCGCACTGCTTCGTGGTTTGAAAGAGCACGTCGTCCGCCGCACGGACCGCCACGCTTCCCGCGAGCGTCCCATCGCCGACCTTGCCGCGATTGTCACCGTCACCGACGATGGCGGCAGCTCCGGCCGGCTTCGCCGCGAAAATCGCATGCTACCTCCCGGGGACATTCGCAACTGCATGGTGGCCCTTTCGAAGGATGAAGCGCTGCTCGGCCGCCTCTTCCAGTACCGTTTTCATGCCGGCCGCGGCCTCGTTGGCCATAATTTTGGCAACCTGTTCCTTGCCGCCCTCACCCACGTGACCGGCGATTTCGCCGAAGCCGTTCGCGTCTCCAGTAAAGTTCTCGCCATACGCGGCCGCATCTTTCCCTCCACCGTCTCCAACGTGCATCTCACCGCGACGCTCGCCAATGGCCAGCACGTTAGCGGCGAAACGAAAATCTCCCGCAGCCGCGTGCCCATCCGACAGATCCAGCTCGTGCCTCGCCGCGTTCGTGCCCTCCCCAAAGCCATTGATGCCATTCAAAAAGCCGACCTGATCCTTATGGGTCCCGGCTCTCTCTACACCAGCGTCATTCCCAATCTCCTCATCCCGGAAATTGCCCAGGCCATTGCGCGTTCCAAAGCCCCGCGCGTTTATATCGCCAATCTCATGACCCAACCCGGCGAAACCACCCACTACTCTCTCAGTGAACATTTGCACGCCATTCAGCTCCATGTCGGCAAGCGCGTCATTGACTGGGTTGTCGCCAATCGCCAGCCCGTCTCCGCCGACGTCGCGCGCCGTTATCGCGCCGAAGGTGCCGAGGCCGTCGTCGTTGACACCGATAAACTCCTCAAACTCAAGGTCAAGCTTGTGCTCGACAATCTCCTCGAAGAACACGGCCTCATCCGCCACAATTCTCCGCGCCTCGCCCGCCTCCTCGTCGACGAATTCCTCCTCCGCTCCTCCCGCCGCTAGTCTCCACGCCTCTTTCTTGTGTACGGCCCGCCTTTTTGCCCTGAGCAGGGCGAAGGGCCGAGGCGGGCCGTCCGCGTAGGGGTCGAGCATCGCTCGACCCATTTCGGCAGCACGTAGCCACTCTTGTCATTCCCAGCGCAGCGACCCGACTTCCTCTTCCGCGCCCTTCCTCTCATTGACACCGCCAATCCACGTCCCCGATACTGGCTTCCTATGAACACTCTTCCATTCGCACTGCTCCTGCTTCTCTCCCATCCATTCGTCCCGGCCCTCGCTCCATCCTCTGCCTCCGCGGCCCGGCCTCAAGCTCTCCAGAAAAAAGAGCTCTATCCCGCCTCCGCCGACGCCAAGAAGGAAATCGATGAAGCGCTCCACTCCGCCTCGCCCGCGCACAAACGTGTTCTTGTCGTTTTCGGCGCCAATTGGTGCTTTGACTGCCACGCCCTCGACGAAGCCTTTCACAGCCCCGAAATCGTCCCCACCCTCGAAAAATATTTCGTAGTCGTCCACGTGGACATCGGCCGTGGCGACAAAAATCTCGATCTCGCCAAAAAGTACGATGTGCCCCTTAATCGCGGTATTCCCGCCATCGCCGTGCTCGATTCCGCCGGCAAACTCCTCTTCAGCCAGAAACACGGCGAGTTTGAAGCCGCCCGCTCCCTGGCCACCGCCGACATCCTCGCCTTCCTCAATAAGTGGAAACCCGCTTCGCCCTGATCGGCCCCCGCGTTGACAGCCGCCTCCTTCACAGCAATACTCGTGAGCGATGATTGGACTCTTGCGCGGCCGCCTCCTGGAAAAGCGGCCCAATCAGATCATTCTGGACGTTGGCGGCGTCGGCTATCTCGTCGCCGTGCCCCTCTCCACTTTCGCCGCTCTCGGCGAACTCCACGCCGAAGTCACGCTGCTCATCCACACGCACGTTCGCGAAGATGCCCTCTCTCTCTACGGCTTTCTTTCCGCCCGCGAAAAGCATCTCTTCGAGCTGCTCCTCGGCGCTTCCGGTGTCGGCCCCACCCTCGCCCTCAAAATTCTCTCTGGCATGAACGTCGAGGAACTCGTGCCTGCCATTCGCGGCGGCGATCTCGCACGCCTCACGAAAATTCCCGGCGTCGGCCGCAAAACCGCCGAACGCATGGTCGTCGAGCTGAAGGACAAGCTTGCAGCCATCGCCGCCGAAGCCGAAAAGCCCGCCGCCGCTTCCCCCGCCGGCGTCGAAGCGGACGTCAAGTCCGCCCTCGTCAATCTGGGCTACGACGAACGTACCGCCGAAGCCGCCGTCGCCGAAGCCCGTCGCCGCACCGGACCTTCCGGCTTCGAACAACTTCTCCGTGTTACTCTGTCAGCTCTAAGCGGCTCGCAGACAAGATGACCGCATGGTGTCCACGCAAGGAGAACGTGAGGATAAACAATAGAGATTGGAATCCAGATATCAGTTATCAGAAATCAGGAACCATCCACGACAAACGCTTTCTTGATTCCTGATCGCTGATCGCCGGTTGCTGATCGCCGCCTCCTGATCTCTGATCGCTGATATCTGATATCTTCTTGACCATGCCCGACTTCGCACCCAAGAAATCTCTCGCCCCTGGCGCCGACGGTCCCGCGCGCCCCTCGCGCATCGTCTCCGGCGCCGTCATTGACGATGATGCCCGCCTCGACGCCAGCGTCCGCCCCAAGCGCCTCGACGAATACATCGGCCAGAAACGCGTCAAGGAAAACATCGCCATCGCCATCGAAGCCGCGCGCTCCCGCGGCGAAGCCCTCGATCATGTTCTTCTCTATGGTCCGCCGGGCCTCGGCAAAACCACGCTCGCCCAGATCATCGCCAACGAACTCAATGTTCCCATCAAGACCAGCGCTGGCCCGCTGCTCGATCGCAAAGGCGACCTCACCGCCATCCTCACCGCCCTCGAAAAAAAGGAAGTTTTCTTCCTTGACGAAATCCATCGCCTGCAGGCCGCCGTAGAGGAAGTCCTCTATCCCGCCATGGAAGATTTTCGCGTTGACCTTGTCATCGGCCAGGGCCCCGGCGCGCGCATTCATCCTTTCCACCTCAACCATTTCACTCTCATCGGCGCCACCACCCGCGCCGGACTCATCACCGCGCCCCTGCGCTCCCGCTTCGGCATTGTCCATCGCCTCGAGTTCTACGAGCCTGCGGACCTGCTCATCATTCTTCATCGCTCCGCCAAAATCCTGAATATCCAGATGGATGAGGGTGGCGCCGTGGAAATCGCCGGCCGCTGCCGTGGCACGCCGCGCGTCGCCAATCGCTTGCTCCGCCGCGCCCGCGATTTCGCCGAAGTCCGCGCCGCGGGCCGCATCACCCGCGAAGTCGCTCAGGACTCTCTGCGCATGCTCGGCGTGGATGAACGCGGCCTCGACGAAGTGGACCGCAATCTTCTCCTCGCCCTACTCGACAAGTACAATGGCGGTCCTGTCGGCGTGGGCACTCTCGCCGCCGCACTCAGCGAAGAAGAAGACGCCATCGAAGAAATGTATGAGCCCTATCTCATGCAGATCGGCATGCTCGACCGCACCCCTCGCGGGCGCGTCGCCACTCCTCGCGCCTACGAATACTTCGGCCGCGATCTGCCCAAGCGCCAGCCCCGCCTGTTCTGATCTTTCCCCTCGGCCCCTGTAGGTGCCTGGCTTCAGCCGGGCAGGTTTTCCTCAATTGTGTTTCATGAATTGCCCTTTGTTTCCCGTCAGCGAGTTATAAAGAGTTTCGATGAACTTGTCGCTATCAATAAACCCTCCCGACCATTTCTTCCATGGCTCCAGGATTTTCTCCTGTTTCATCTGTTCCAGTGTCTTGTGTTCGTTCAGCGCTTTTTGCACGGCCGCGGACGTCTCTTTCAGCATCTTCACGAATTCCCGCACGTCATCCAGGTTGGAAAGCGCTCCGTGTCCGGGAATGACCTTCACGTCCGCCGGCAATAGCGCCGAGGCCTTCTCCATCGCGTCAATCATCCCCTGCACGCTGCCGCCGCTCGCCACGTCGATAAAAGGAAATCCATAGCGCACAAAATCGTCGCCCATGTGCACCACGTTGTTCTTCGGAAAGAAAATCACCGCATCGCCGTCCGTGTGCCCGGCCGGGAAGTGCAGCGCCCGGATATCCTCGCCGTTCAGGTGCACCGTCACGTCATGCTCGAACGTAATCACCGGCAGCGCCGCCTTCGGCGCGGCCTTATAGTCCATCTTCATTGAACTCCCGTTGCCCCCGGTCCCGCCGGTCTCCAACCGCTTCCGCACGTTGTCCTGCGCAATCACCGTGGACCCCGTGTTTGCAAACGGCGCGTTCCCGCCCGTGTGATCTCCGTGATAATGCGTGTTGATCACGAACCGCACCGGTTTGTCCGTGATCCCCAGGTTCTTCAGCGCCGCCTGAATCTTCTCTGCCAGCGGCGCAAACTGGTCATCCACAAGCACGATCCCGTCTTCGCCCACCGACGCCGCAATGTTTCCGCCTTCGCCCTCCAGCATGTAAATGTTCCCGGAAACTTTCGTCACCTTGATTTGCACCTTCGAAAAATCAGTGTCCTGCTGCGCCTTCGCTGTCTGCCCAAACGCCATCATTCCCGCCAGCAGCACCGCGCAAATTCCCAGCCGTCGCATCCAGCCCGTCCTCCTCATAGTTCCTCCTTGCAATTCGCGTCGCATTCTACCACCTCCCCTGCCAAAGTAACTTCACGTCACACCTTGCCAATTCGCTTCCAAACAACCAGCGCTAGTACGATATCTTCAATCTACAGAGCCGCGCCAAGCTTTCTGTTCGCGCTCGCCTGGGAAATTCTGTGACCGACTCTTCCGCCACCAAACCCCAACCAGCCAGCTCGCGACGCTTCGCCTTTCTCGTTGGTGCCGGCATTTTCCTCAGCCGCGTCGCCGGACTCATCCGCGACCGAGTGTTCGCCCACTACTTCGGCAATTCCGACGCCGCCGACGTGTTCAAGGCCGCCTTCCGTATTCCCAATTTCCTGCAAAATCTTTTTGGCGAAGGCGTGCTCTCCGCTTCCTTCATTCCCGTCTACGCCAGCCTGCTCGCGCGCAACGACAAGGAAGAAGCGCGCAAAACCGCCGGTGCCGTCGCCGCGCTGCTCGCACTCAGCACTTCGCTCCTTGTGCTTCTCGGCGTCCTCGCCGCTCCGTGGCTGATTGACGCCATCGCCCCCGGCTTCCACGGCGAAAAGCGCCAGCTCACCATCCTCCTCGTGCGCATCCTCTTTCCCGGCGCGGGCCTGCTCGTCGGCTCCGCATGGTGCCTCGGCGTCCTGAACAGCCACCGCAAATTTTTCATCTCCTACACCGCCCCGGTTCTTTGGAACATCGCCATGATCGCCGGCATGATCGCTTTCGGTGCCGGCCGCGCGCAAAACTCCCTCGTCGTCATCACCGCTTGGGCTTCCGTCGTCGGCAGCGCGCTGCAAGTCGCCGTGCAGCTCCCCATGGTGCTCAAGCTTCTTGGGGGTTTAAAACTTTCCCTCGCTCACCAAGCCGAAAATGTGCGCACCGTCATCCGCAATTTCTTTCCCGTCTTCATCAGCCGCGGCGTCGTGCAGATCAGCGCTTACATTGACGCTTTCCTCGCCAGCTTCCTTCCCACCGGCGCCGTCTCCGCTCTCGCCTACGCGCAAACGCTTTACACACTTCCTGTCAGCCTCTTCGGCATGTCCGTCTCTGCGGCGGAATTACCGGTGATGAGCGGCGCCATTGGCGAAGCCGGCGAAGTTGCCAAAATCCTCAGCGGCCGCTTGAATGCAGGCCTCCGCCAGATTACTTTTCTCGTCGTTCCCTCGGTTGTCGGCTTCCTCGTGCTCGGCGACGTCATCGTCGCGGCCATCTACCAGTCCGGCCGCTTCACCCACGCTGATGCGCTCTACGTCTGGGGCATTCTGGCTGGCTCGACGGTCGGTCTGCTCGCGTCCACTCTTGGCCGCCTCTACTCTTCGGGTTTTTACGCCTTGCGCGACACGCGCACGCCTCTGCGCTTCGCCATCGTCCGCGTCCTGCTCACCACGATTCTTGGATACCTGAGTGCTCTTCCGCTTCCGCGCCTCCTGGGTATTGAGCCACGCTGGGGCGTTGCGGGCTTAACGATTTCCGCGGGCATCGCCTCCTGGGTCGAATTCACTTTGTTGCAGCGTGGCATCCGTCGCCGCATTGGCCAAGTCGGCGTACCTCTCGCGTTTCTTGCGCAAGTCTGGTTCGCCGCGCTGCTCGCCGCTGCGGTCTCTCGCAGCTTGCTTTACACCCTCGGCCCGCGCGGCCCCATTCTTCTCGCCGTTCTTGTCCTTGGCGTCTACGGCCTAGTTTTCTTTGCGGTGAGCCTCGCGTTGAAATTGCCTGAAGCGCAATCGATGATCGGGATGATTGGCCGGCGCTTTGGCGTGAAGTAAGATCTGGGCTCACCGCAGGGAAGTCCAAGAAGGTTCGGCATGACCACGGTTTACATTGCGCTGGGAACCAACGTCGGCGACCGCGAACGCAACCTGCGCGAAGCGCTCCGCCTTCTCGTCGAAGCCGGCATCCGCATCCTGAAAATCTCCAGCATCTACGAAACCGAGCCCGTGGACTATCTCGAGCAAGCCTGGTTTCTCAACGCCGCACTCGAAGCGCAAACCGATTTGCCCGCCCGCGACCTATTGCAGAGTCTCCGCGCCATCGAATCGGCCATAGGCAGCAAGAAACCCTTCGCCAAAGGTCCGCGCCTGATCGATCTGGACCTTCTCCTTTACGGCACCGACACCATCGCGACTCCCGAACTGCAGGTTCCGCACCCCCGCATGTTAGAGCGCCGCTTCGTCCTCGTTCCCTTAGCCGAAATCGCTCCGCATCTCCGCCATCCCTCCTGGCCCGCCACGGCGCAGCAACTCCTAGCCGCACTCAAAGACTCCAGCGTCGTCCGCCTCACGTCTTCGTTTTAATTTGTCTTTGTAGGGGCGCAGCACCGCTCTGCGTCTTGCCTCGGCCAATATGGAGTGCGGCGGCTTGACGCCGCTTTTACGACTGCAAGCTCCGCGACCAACCGCAATTCCTCCCCCTCCTGCCGTCCCCGTACATCACTCAACTCGTCCGCCGCACCACCAGCCGGTGCAACGTCATCAGCTTCGGCTGCAGCGCATCCAGCTCGATCTGCGAAAGGCCGCCCTCGCTGGTTTCCCGCCAGCGGTACACGCCGGGCTCGGATTCCGTCTCCTCGTGCCCGTCCAATCGCCGCAAGAATTCGCGTGCATCGCCAGTCGACGCCTTCTCCCGCAAACTCGGCCGTGCCACCGCCTCCACCGCGTAGCTGCGCAGCAGTTTGTTCCAGTACGCATCGAAGAGCTCGCTCGACGCGAAGATGTCGCTCCAGGCCACTTCTCCGCCGTACGCGACCACCACCCCCACCACCCGCTCGCACTTCAATCCGGACGTCTCCCTGCGGAAACGCCGCTGCATTTCCGCAACCACGGCATCCACCGAACTCCCCACGCGCCGCGATTCGTAAATCTTCGTGTACGACTGCGTCTGCGCCTCCACGGTCACCGTTTCACTGATGTCCGCCGAACTCACACGCGGAGGAGCTGCCGCCGGGCTGCTCGCGTCGGCGGAAACGTTTGATCCACCGGCAACAGCCGCCCACACCTCGCTCTGCTTCTGTTTGATGGCCGCATTTTCGCGCACGCTTGGATGCACAATCGTCTTAGCTTCATTGAACTCGGATCCCGCGGACCACCGCCCGTGCTCCACGCAGAACACATCAAGCGGCAAAGGGTCGCCAAACGGCGCCACAATGCGGTCCTTCGCAATGATGCGATCCTGCTTTCCGCCGCTCACCAGTTCGCCCGCAAGCAACAGCAACGGCCGCTTGCTGTGATTGATCAGCACCAGTTGATTCACGGACGGGCCGCTGTAACCCGGCGGGATGGGCCGCCCGTTGCCGCGATTGCGGATCAATGTCTCGGCCCCCTGTTCCCGGACGGTGACTTCGCCCCGCGACAACCCTTCTTCCAATGTCAGGAAGGCGCTGGTGTCATAGCCCGACGAGCTGACCACCGGAAACACGGTGAGGTTTTCGTAGGTAATCGGTTCCAGCAGCCGCCAATCGCTTTCCGGTTTCCCCGGCTGTGCCGGAGAACCGGGCGATGAGCAGGCAAAACCCAGTGCAGAGATGCCAAGGAGACCACTTCCCAATAACGTGAAGAACGAACGGTCCATACGATCCTCCTGTGCGTGCGGCGTGAGCACGTTCTGGAGTTAGAACGGACCAGCGGGGATTTCTTGCAGGCGAGATTTTCCGTGTAGGGATGATCCCTCAAGGCGGCGTCGGACCCATCTCGGCAGCCCATATAGCCTTGTCATTCCGAACGGAGTCCGCGGAGCGCTGGTTTTGCGCCCCGTACGCTTCGTCGGGGTGAGGAATCTCTCTTCTCCATCAAGCATTTTTCGCGCGATGAAGCAGCATTTTTCTTGCTTTCTTGCGGGTAAAAATTCAGGAGCGCGGGTCGCCCAGGTTGGTGCGCGGCTTGCTCCGCCGGCTGCGCGAAGCTTCCGATTCCGCCCGTTCATACTCGGCGATTTCCTCTTCCGTATAGGAATAGGAGTCGCGCGAAGCAAACATGGACGTCGTGCGGCTGGCCGCCTTCTTCTTTTTGCGCGCTTCCCCGAATTCGTAGCGCGTCATGCGTAGCGGCCCTTCGATGACCTTTATCTCCACCAGCAGGTCGCTCACCTTTTCCAGGAAATCGTGCAAGTGGAACGGCCGCACCACGTACGGAAGGTGCGAGATCTCCAAATGGCCCACGAGCTGGCTGCCCGATATTTCCGGCACGACGAACAGGATGCGGAGCCGCCCGCCCTCTTCCGCCGCCACCCCTGCAAGTTCCCGCAACACCTGAAATGTCGGGGATTCCACCCCAATCAGCGCGATGTTGGCAATTAGCAGCGAGTACTCCCCGGTTTTCAGCTCGGCGTGCAGCATCGGCACATCCGGCACAATGCGCACACGCCAGCCCTCGGAATCCAGTATCTGCTTCAGTGCTCCGGAGTTTTGGGGATCGTCTTCCAGGACAAGGATTCCGACCTGCGGCACTGCCGCGTTGGGGAGCGTCGCCATTGGAAAAGTATAGGGCTCCGCGACGGAAGGCACATCGGCCGCCTGGACACGGATTCGTAATGGGCACCTGTCCCGACGGACGGGCGGAAGCTCAATGCTGTTTTGGCGTCGACTTGGGTGCTCGGTGCAAGTTCAGTTCCACTCTCACGATTCCAGGCGCAAGGGATAATTCATTGGCCGACCGTCAGATCGCTCGCGCCTTCATAGCGGCGCGATCCCGTGCCATCCCAGAAGATCCGGCTGTTCTGGAATGCCTTGGGAGGCACCAGCCGCGAGAAAAACACCTGCAAGCCGTCCCGCGACCATTCCGCGGAACGTCCCCAGGTGTCCGTCGGGCACAGCACCACACGCCGCTTCGCGCGTATCTCATACAGGAAAAACGAAGCATTCAGCCCTATGGAATCCACTGGAGTTCCGGCCGGCGCGTTTGTGTAATACGCCGAAATCAGCAGCAGACCGGAATTGAGAGGATGCACCCGCAGCGTATCGCTGTTCATGACCTGAAAAGTCTCGCCGTAGATCTCCTTCAGCGGGATCGTCTGCGCGGGTTTATCCTCGCTGATCCAATAGGCATTCTGCAGGTCCGTCGCGAGCACCGTTGTCGCGCTCGCCCAGCCCTGCAGCGCCACAACATTTTCCGGATAAAACACCGCTGCTTTCTCCGGCGCGCCCGCGGGAAAAGTCCACACCTGCCACTTCTGGTCCTGAAAGTTCAGAAACGCGACGCGCGAATCATTCGGCGACCAGAACGCCTGCCGCACATTGCCATGCAGCAAATCTTTCGCGCGGCCGGAATCCCAATCGTAGAGCACAATCGTGCGCTCCGGCCCGGTCTTGGAATCCGATCTCGTGTACAGCAGCTTTTTCCCGTCATGCGAAAGAGACATCGCCGCGCCGGACGCCGCCACCGTCCTCTTGATTGCGCCGCGGCTCAGGATCACGCGCCCCGCGGCATCGAGATACGCAACCGCCACCGGTGGCTTGAAGTTGGTTATGGGCTCGAGGACCGTCTTCTTGTCTTTATCTTTATCCTTGTCCTTATCCTTGTCTTTGTCCTTCGCGTCCGGATTGTCGTCTGGATTAAGCTGATTCTTCTTGCGAAATTCCGGAAATTGTTCGGGCATGCTCTGGCCGCAGCCATTCAGCGTGCCGATCTGCGCGTGGTCCACGACGACGCGAAAGGTGTACTTGATCTCCGCCGCCGCGTCCGAACACGCTTCCCGAAAGAGTTTCACGCTCACATCCGCGCCCGTGGCCGTGTCTTTCGCATGGTACGTCCAGGCTTTCCCGGGATCATCGGCCGAAGTTTCGCCCGGGTCCAGCACGATGGGCGGGTAGTTTGCGCGATCCAGGCGTTCCGGACCCTTCATGCCTAGGCGAAGACTCCAGACAGGCTCGTTGCCATGAGCGATCACCAGGATTGGATAGTGTTTGGAAACCGGCGCGGCTGGCACCGGCACCGTGTCCGGAGCTTTCGGGGGAGTTTTTGCCGCAGGCTGTTGAGCGGGCGCCTGGGCCAGAAGCGCTCCATCTGGGGCGGTCAAATGGAAAAGCGCGAAAGCCAAAGCAAAAAGAAAGATGCGCACGTGAACCGTCCTCGGAACCATCGTCACACGCAAAAAACCGACGGCACAGCATACATCGACGAAATTAGAACAGAGCCAGGATGCACGGCGCAAGCGAAAGAAATCGCGTGCAGCCCAAGAGAAACAGCCCTGAAAGTACCCCTAACCGGAGATTGACCATTACCCGGGCCTCTGCAAAAGATCTTGACAAGGCGAAGAAAAAGCGAAATACTGGGCACCGCTTCGAGATGAGCTATGTCCCCAGTTCTTCCCCAGTCGGCGCCAATCTTCACCACCCGGCGCCGCCCCGTTCGTCGCCCCGCTGTTTCCTTCCTTCCTTTTAGCCCTGTTGAACCAAACCCAAGACCAGAGGCCGGCGCCCTTGCCCAGGGTGAACCCGGCGGGTGCAAGGGAAATCTGGACAGCCCTACGGCGGATTGCCCCCCGCCTCAGCTCCAGATTCCCCGTGCGCCACTGGTGGGCATTGCTCGCCTCGCTGCGCAATCGGCGGCGGCGGAAACGAAACGCCAGTCGGCGGAGAAGCCGGAGTATTTTCTGCTGCCGGTGAAATCCATCCTCAACCGCTGCGATTCCAACCGCGTGCCCTTTGAATGGACCATCAATCCCTACCGGGGTTGCGAGTTTGCCTGCAAGTATTGCTACGCGCGGTACACCCACGAATACATGGAAATCGATGGCGGGGACTTCGAGAAGAAGATTTTCATGAAACAGGATGCCGCCGCGCTGCTGGCGCGCGACGTCTCGCAAAAGTATTCCTACGAATCGAAAGCTTTGGGTTACACGAAAGCCGAACACATCGCCATCGGCACGGCCACCGACCCCTACCAGCCCGCGGAGCGTGAGTATGGCGTCACGCGCGCCTGCCTGGAAGAACTGGCGAAGCGCGACGGTTTGAGCATCTCCGTCATCACCAAGTCCAACCAGATTGTGCGCGACATCGACATCCTGAAGGTCATCGCCTCCAAATCCGCTTTGGCGATCAACATCACGGTCACGACGCTGAAGCCGCGCCTGGCTCACCTGCTGGAGCCGTGCGCCCCGCGGCCCGATTTGCGACTCAGCGCGATGAAGGAATTGCGCGAGGCGGGATTGCATGTGGGTGTATCGGCTTCGCCGGTGCTTCCAGGGATCACGGACGGCGAAGGGGAATTGGAGCGCGTCGCGGAAGCGGCAAAAGCGGCGGGCGCGGAGTGGTTCTTTTCTGGCGTGCTGTTCCTGATGCCCGCGTCGGCGAAGCAGTTCCTGCCGTTCGTGCGCGAGAAATTCCCGGGGCTGGCCAAACAATACGACGATTGGTACCGCCGCAACGGCTATGCCCCCGAGGAGTACCGGCGCAAGGTTTCCGAGCGCGTCCTGCGCATCCGTCAGAAATGCGGATTCGCGGCGAGGCCATGGGAAGGCATTCGTCCCACGGCAGGGCGCGCGCAGTTAACGCTCGGTTGGGATGCCGTGGCGATCAGCGGGGAATTGGAGCGCACGCGATCGTGCGCCGCAGGATAGGCCGCCGGCCAACTGCGGCACTCAACTGGCCGGCCCGTCCAGGCCAAATTCGCGGTGGGCTGTCAGCAGAGCCGTTTTCACATCTTTTTCTTCAATCACGAAGGAAATGTTGGATTCCGACGAACCCTGCGCGATGGCGATGATGTTCACATTCTGATTGCCGAGCAGGCTAAAGGTTTTCCCCGCGATGCCGGGGATGCCGCGCATGTTTTCGCCGACAACGGCAACGATGGCGATGGTGGGATCCACGTTGATGTGTTCCACCTTTTGATGAGCCAGGTCCTGGGAGAACTCCTTGCGCAGCGCTTCCACGGTGCGTTGCGCGTCCGCGGAGGAGACGATGAAGCAAATATCGTTTTGTGAAGACGATTGCGAAATCAGCAACACGTTGGCGCGCACATCCGCCGTCGTCGAAAACGTGCGCCCCACCACGTCCGGCAGGCCGACAATGCCGGGGCCCCCAAGACTGATCAGCGTCACATCGCGGATCGCGGTCAGCGCCTTCACGCCGCCTCCCGTGCTTTGCCCTTCCGGAGTGATTTTCGTGCCCAGTCGCTCGGGGGCGTAGCTGTTGCGGATCCACACGGGGATCGCCGCTTGCACCACGGGCTTCAATGTTTTCGGATGCAGGACTTTCGCGCCGAAATAAGCAAGTTCCGCGGCTTCGCGATAGGAAATGACCGGAATGGTGCGGGCCTGTGGCACCAGGCGCGGGTCGGCCGTCAGCACACCGTCCACATCCGTCCAGATAATCACTTCCTCAGCGTCCAGGGCCGCGCCGAGAATCGTCGCGGAATAGTCGGAGCCGCCGCGACCTAACGTGGTGAGCTGTCCGGCGGGAGTGGCGCCGATGAAGCCGGTGACGATGGGAACCACGCCGGCGTCAAGCAGAGGGCGCAAGCGGGCTTGCGAAGCCTCGCGCGTCAACGCCATATCCGGCTCGGCGCCGCCGTGAAACCCATCGGTGATGATCAATTGCGTGGCTTCCACGGCCTCGCTCTGCAAGCCCAGTTCGCGAACGGCCCCCGCCACCATGGGAGCCGAAAGGCGTTCGCCGAGACTCGAGATGGCATCCAGCGCGCGCGGCGTGAGTTCGCGGAGCAGGGCCGTGCCCTCGCAGAGGCGGCGTCCCTCGGCAAAAACCTCTTCCATGCGCTGGCGAATGGGTAGCCGCAGCTCCTCGTTAGGAATAAGCGAATTCAGGGCAGCGTCGTGCTGTGCCCGAAGCTGATCGAAAACGGCGAAGGCGGCGCCATGGTCGCCAGACTGCGCGGCTTTGGCGGCTTCGATGAGGCGGTTGGTCACGCCGCTCATGGCCGAAACGACCGCGACGCAGGGCGTATTCCGTGCGGCTGCCGCGACGATTTGCGCCGCTCTGGCAATGCACGAAGCGTCGCCCACCGAGGTACCGCCAAATTTCATGACCTGTAAATGCGATTTCATGACACTCCGTCCGGCCGCCGATGGATTGAGCAATTTTCAGCAGAGCGCCCGGCCTTTCATTGTAAGGCTTTGCCACGGCAGGTGTGCAGGAAGGCGCACCCGCCGCAGCGTATCTGCAAAGAGAGAAAACGCTCAAGGAACGATGATGCGGGACTCCTCGCGCTTCAATTCCTGCGCGCCCGGGAATTGGCCGCGGAGAAATTCAATGAAGCGGCGCGAACGGGAACGCCCGCTGGTGCGCAGAATTCCCATTCGGAACAGAAACACGAGCAACTGAAAAATGTCGCCATCCTTGATGGAACCAATAGAAGCTTGCTCGGGCTGCTGCTTCGCTTCGGTGAAAAACGCGGCAAGCGAATCATAAAGTTCGTGCTGGAGAGCCGGAACGGGAGGCTGCTCGTAAACGATGCCGGCGATGAGCGTTTTGTACGATTCGGCCAGGGCCTGAAGCGCGGCGAGGACGTCCGGATCGGTCGTGGCAGGCTGTGCCGCGCAAAATTTGGCGATGGTGAACGCCATCGCGGAAAGAAGCTGCGGCTGCCGGTGAACCATGTCCGAGGAAAGCCGGACGTCGAGGAGCGCTGCGTTCGCGGGAAGCGTGCGCGGATGCCGCTCTTCGTAGCGCTGCGCGGAAAGCAGGTAGGCGCAGTCCGCGGGGCAGTCGATGCTGACTTCACGTTCCGTGCCGCAACACACCGCGCAGATTTTTTCCGCTTTGGCTGGGCAAAAGCGGCCCGCCTTGCGTTTCTGACAAATTGGACAAGACACGAATGATCCCCTGGAGTGAGAAATTCAGGATATCACGCCATGATGATTTTGTTGTGGAAGCGGCGGGCCGCGATGATTAGCAGGGCCGCACCCATCAGGAAAAGTATCAGGGCGTCCGACCAGAGATGCACCCAGCCGGCGCCGCGCAGGATGATGCCGCGAGTGATGTTGATGTAATAAGCGGCGGGCACAAGATAACTGAGGTAATAGAAAAACTTGGGCATCGTTTCGCGGGGAAAGATGTAACCGGAGAAAAAGATGCTCGGGAGGATGGTAAGAAACGCGAGTTGCATGGCGTGAGCCTGGGACGTGGCTTTGCTGGAAATCAGGATACCCAGCGACAACGAAACGAAGAGGTACGGCAGCGAGAGAAACGCGAGCAGCAGGACATTGCCATGTATAGGCACGTCAAAAAGGAATCGCATCGCTACCAGCAGCATGCTCAGCTCGAAGAAACCTATCACCAGATACGGAAGCAGCTTGCCGAGCAACAGTCCCATGGGGCGGACGGGAGTGACGAAGAGCTGCTCAAGCGTGCCGCGTTCCTTTTCCCGCACGATGGAAAACGCGGTGAGAAAGGTCGTCACGTTTAACAGCAGAACCGCCACCAAACCGGGCAAAAAGAAATTGGGCGAACGCGAATCGGGATTAAACAGAATTTTCGGGCGCATCTCCACCGGGAAAGCGGCATCGCTGTTGGCCAGGACGCGCCGCAACGATTCATCCAGTCCGATGGCGGTGGTGACATTGATCGCCTGGCCCGCCACCGACGAATCGGAGCCGTCAATCAGCACCAGGACTTGCGCGCCGGTCTGGTGCAGCAACCGGTCGGAGTAATCCACGGGAATCTTGACGCCCACGCGGCACTTGCCGGAAATGATCGCGTCATTCAGGTCCCGGTCGTTGTTGACATACCGGATGAGGTGGAAGGTGTCGGAATTCGTCAGCCGGTCGAGGAGTTCGCGGCTCTCGCGGTGCCCATCGGCATTGTAAACGACCGTGTTGATCTGGCGGATGTTCGTGTCGATGGCATAGCCAAGAAGGAACATCTGCAGAATCGGAATGATCAGGGAAAAGAACAGCGTGGAGAAATCGCGGCGGATATGCAGGGATTCTTTGTAAAAGACGGCGCTGAATCCGCGGAAGACGTTATTCACGGGAGGCCTCCTGCTGCGCCTGGTGCTTGCTGGTGAGCTCGACGAAAACATCTTCCAGGCTCGGAGCCAGCGGGCGAATCTCCGCGACGACGATGTTTCTTTTCAGGAGTTCTTCGCGCAGCCCGTTCAGATCGTAGTGATCGTCAACCAGCGCGTGAATGGATTGCCCGTAAATGGTGGCGTTGCGCACGCCGGGAATTTCCCGCGCAAGACGCAGCGCGCGCGTTACCTGTGGCGTGGTGATCTCGATGCGCAGGGTGCCGGCGGGTTGCACATCGGGAAGCTCACGAAGCGAGTCGGGCGTCCCGTCGGCGATAAGTTTGCCGAAATAAATGTAGGCGACATGGCTGCAGCGCTCCGCTTCGTCCATGTAGTGCGTGGTGACGAAAAAGGTGATGCCATGGCCGGAGAGGTCGAAGAGCAGGTCCCAGAGCTGGCGGCGCGCCACCGGGTCAATGCCCGCCGTGGGCTCATCCAGAAAAACCAGCTTGGGCTCGTGCAGCATGGCGCAGCCGAGAGCGAGGCGCTGTTTCCATCCACCGGAAAGCTGCGAGGCCAGCCGATGGATATACGGGCCGAGGCCGTTGAGCTGAATGATTTCGTCCATGCGCTTGCGCAGATGGTCATTGGAAAGGCCGTAGATGCGGCCGTAAAAGGTAAGGTTTTCAGACACGGTGAGGTCGGTGTAGAGGCTGAAATTTTGCGACATGTAGCCGATGTTTTCGCGGACGGCCTCCGCGTCCTTGCTGACATCGAATCCCTCGACTTCGGCATGGCCTCCGCTGAGGGGCAACAGTCCGGTGAGCATCTTGATGACCGTGGTTTTGCCGCTGCCATTGGGGCCCAGAAACCCGAAGATTTCTCCCTTTTCCACGCGGAAGCTGACGTCGTTCACGGCGGCGAAGTTGCCGAAACGCCGGACCAGGTGCTGCGCGGAGATGGACGGCTGTGTTGAGGAGGTCACGATTCAACTCGCAGCCGAAAGTTTCACATCCGCGGCCATGCCGGCGCGGACACGATGAGAGGAATCGTCAATACGGACCTTCACGCCGAAGACTTGGTGAACGCGCTCCTCAACGGTCTGCACATTGCGCGGCAGGAACTCGGCCTGTTGGTTGATCTGCTCGACCACGCCGGCAAAAGACTGGTTGGGAAAGGAATCCACGCGGATCTCGGCTTTCTGGCCGAGTTGCACGCGGCCAATCTGGGTTTCCGGGATGTAGATGCGCACGTAAATCTGATCGCGCTCCAGAAGCGTGGCGATGGGCGTGTTGGGGGCAATCAGATCGCCCGGGCGAACGTCCAGTACTTCGACCGAGGCGGCAGAGGGGGCGAGAACCTGCCGCTCGCGGAAACGCGCTTCATCGTAAGCGAGGACTGCGCGCGCGGCGGCAACGTCTTCGCGCCGGTTGCCGCGCTCGAATTTTTCGAGTGTGGCCTGCGTCTGATGATAGTGGGCTTCCGTGGCTGCAATTTCTTCAGGGCGGTAGCCGCGCTTTAATTCATCGAGCTTCTGCTGGGCGTTATCCTTCTGGGCCAGTGCCATCTTCCAGTTGGCTTCGGCAGTATCGCGCTGCTGCTTGGAGACGAGGTCTTTCGCGGCAAGTGCGTCGTAGCGCTGAAAATCGAGGTGCGTGCGTATCTCGTCCGCGGTGGCGCGGTCGAGATCGGCTTGCGCGGCGTCAATGTCCTCCTGGCGGTAGCCGTTCCTGCGCTGGTCGTACTCGGCTTTCGCCTGAGCCGCTGCGGCGCGGGCTTCGGCAATTTCCTCGGGACGGAAACCGCGCTCCGCCTTTTCCGCGTTGGCGCGCGATTGCGAAAGCGAAGCTTCTAACTCGCGATCATCAAACGTAATCAGCACTTGGCCCGGTTCCACGGAATCACCTTCCCGGACAAGGACTTTGTCGATGCGCCCCCCGACCTTCGAGCCGACGCGAATGTTGCGCGCCTCGACCGTGCCGGAGCCCTGCAACTGCGTCTGGTGATGGAACCACCCCGTGGAATAGGCGCCCACGGCCGCGAGCGCGGCCACCACCACGACGACTAAAATGGGCTTGCGATTCATAAGATTGATCCTTTTACCTGAATACAGGAGTTACGGCGTCCGAACTCGAAAGGTTACGTGGCGTACGCGGTGATAGCCCAGACCAAATGATTTCAAACGCGGAATCCATGCGCGCTTGCAGGGACGAATCACCGTACAGCGACCAGATGAGCAAGGTGCCGAAGATCGTTTGGCGAAAAACCAAGGCAATTTCCGCGGCAGGAAGGTCGTCGCGGATCTCGCCGCGTCCCTGGCCGAGCTGAATCATCTCTGCGTGGAAGGCCAAGACGCGAGCCTGGAGGTCGAGCATGGCCTCGCGAACCTGGGAATTGGAAAGAAAGGCCTGAAGAAGGACGCGAATGATATCAGGATTGCGCACTGGTTCCTGTGTCATGAGCGCGGCAAGCGAGCGCATGAATTGGGGCATGGGCACGGACGTACGGCGAGCTTCATCGATGGCGAGACGGAGCTTTCCGAGTTGCATTTCGGCAAAGGCCAGGAGAATGTGGTCCTTGCTAGGGAAATAGTTGAAGAAAGTACCTTTGCCCAGGTCGGCGGCGTTGGTGATGTCTTCAACCGTGGTTTCGGCAAAACCTTGCTTGGCGAACAGGTCGAGGGCGGCCCGAAAAAGACGTTCGCGAAGCTCAATGCTGTGACGTTCGCGGCGGTTGGAGGGGTGGGGGAGGGGAAGAATGGGCATAATGACCTCCATTCATAAGTGACTATAGGTCATTTGGCCCTCAACGTCAACAAAAAGAGCCCCGCAATCTGGCCGGGGCTCCAAGGCGGATCTTGAATGATAGGAAGGGGTTAGATTTCCTTGCCAGATGAACGGTTCTTGGGAGACTTCTGGTTCAGATAGGAAATCATTTTTTGCGCTGAGGGAGGCACGGGCTCGACGCCCTTGAAGATGATGTCACCAGGGTCAATTCTCTTGCCGTAGAGGCTATCGTTGGCGCTATTGTCCGGGCGCACCGTGGAGCCGGCCAGGGAGATGCCGGCAAACAGCCCGCGCGCACGGGAGTAAGAGAGGATCTCCGCCCGCAGGGTGACGTCGGTGGAGGCTTCGGCGTTGCGTCCCTTGGGACCTGCCGCAGCAGAAGCATCGGCCCCAAGTTTCACCTTGCTGCTGAGGATGGACTTGGCGCCTCGCTCGTTCATGACCAGAAGCACGAAATCCGTGGCTTGCGCTCCGATCTGCAGACCGAAACTCCCGCCTTCCAGGGCCATCATCGTCGGTGCGCTCCAGGGCCCGGTGAAATTCTCACCGGTGCGGCAAGTCATGGCGCCGCGGCCATAGCTGCCGCCAAAGACGAACGCGGCCTTGACGACCGACGGGTAAACGATGATGCAGTCGGCTTTGTCAATCAGGTCTTGGGGGATGTTGTCCGGGATATCCATGATCTCCTGGACCACCGTGCCGCAATTTTCCAGCCGCTCTTTTTCCTTCTTCTCATCCGCTTGCAGCGGGAGGGCGATGAGCGAATAAGCCAAGAGAATGGGAAAGATCTTTTTCATGTGTTGCCACCTTCTTTGCTGTTGGGTTCCCATAGTTTATGACGAAATGGCCTGGGCGGCGGAATCGGCGAGTCGAAGCCAGCTCGAGGGAACCGTGCCTGCTCCGCCTCCGTGGAACTTCGCCGTAGGGAGCTCCCGCAGACTTTCGAATATACTTTCATGCGGTGGCTTTTGCCAATAGAGGAATTATGAACCGAAAACCCGGAGTGGCGAGTCAATTGACATTTTGTTCCCTGGTGCTGCTCGCAACGTGGAGCGTTGCGGGCGAAGCGCGTCCGCAAAGTTTGCACGCGACGCGGCAAACCGTCGGGAAAGGCGGAGTAGCGCAGGAGAATAAGACGGGGGAGCGGTTCGCGGAGAGGGCCGAGAGCCTGGTGAGCGCGGCACCGGTAAACAAGGGGGAGTGGGGTTTGCTGGTGGTTGACGCGGCGACGGGAGAAACCCTCTACGAGAAAAACGCGGACAGGTACTTCACTCCGGCTTCCAACATGAAGCTGCTCACGACCGCGCTGGTGCTCGACAAGCTGGGGCCCGGCTTCCGATTCCGCACCACGGTGGAGACGCACGGCGCGATTGCGCAGGGAGTCCTTTCGGGCGACTTGATTCTCGTCGGGCGGGGCGACCCCAATCTTTCCAATCGCAAATTTCCTTTTGACGTGAAAGAGGAGTTCGACGGGCCGCCGGAAAAAGTCCTGATCGAGCTGGCGGACCAGGTGGTGGCGCGCGGGGTGAAGGAAATCTCCGGGGACATCGTGGGGGATGACAGCTATTTTCCCCGCGATCGCTACCCCGATGGCTGGGAAATTGACGACATGGTGTGGGAGTATGGCGCAGCCATTTCCGCGATTGTGCTGGACGACAATACGGTCGCGTTGACGCTAACCCCGGGAGAGAAGCCCGGGGATCGCGTCGAGGGAGTGGTGGAACCAGCGACGCCCGATTTCGCGGTCAGGAATGAGGTCACGACCTCGGACAAGGCGGAGAAGGCGCACCTGACGCTGGTGCGGGATCCGGGCTCGAATATGGTGGTGGTGAGCGGCTCACTGCCGGCAAAGAGTGCGCCGCAAAAGCACGTGTTGGCGATTCAGGAGCCTGCGCAACACGCGGCGAGCACGCTGGCACGGCTGCTGGCGGACCGCGGGGTGAAATTCTGGGGAACAGTCAGGGCGAACCATGACCCCGACCCGGCGGAAGCCTCGCGCACAGTGCTGGCGGAGCATATGTCACTGCCGCTGGGGGACACGCTGAAGCTGGTGAACAAAATCAGCCAGAATCTGCACACCGAGATATTGTTGCGCACAGCGGCGCGGCAGCAGGGGCGCTGGGCCAAGTCGGACGATCTGCTGAAATTCCCCGAGGAGTTCTACGCCAAGGCCGGGATTGCGCCGGGCGATGTGGTGCAGGAGGATGGGTCAGGAATGTCGCGGCACGACTTGGTGACACCGCGGGCCCTGGTGGCGTTGCTGCTGTATGCGCAAAAGCAATCCTGGTTTCCAGTCTACTTCGGTTCGTTGCCGGTGGCGGGAATCGATGGGACGCTCACGGACCGGATGAAGAAGGCCGGGATGATGGGAAGGATTCACGCGAAGACCGGCTCGGTCGAGCATGTGCAAACACTTTCCGGCTATGCCGATACGCCGGGCGGGAGGCGTCTGATTTTCTCGTTCTTGAGCAACAACGAGAGCGTGCAGGATCATGAGGTGCACGACGCGCTGGACGGATTGTGCATGGCCATGGTGGAAGAATTTGACGTGAAGAAGTAAAGAGGTAGATACGGAAGCAGACAGGGAAGGCATGAACGACGAACGGATCGTGACGGTATTTGGCAGTTCGCGCCCGGGCGAAGGCGAAGCGGATTATGCGGAGGCGCGCGAGTTGGGGCGCCGGCTGGCAGAGCGGGGCTTCGCGGTGTGCAGCGGCGGTTATGGCGGCGTGATGGAGGCGGCGTCGCGCGGCGCGAAAGAAGCCGGCGGAAAAACATACGGCGTGACCGCGGAATTTTTCGGCCGCAAGATAAATGAGTGGGTTGACGTGGAAGTAAGAAAGAAGACCTGGGAAGAGCGGCTGTTTGAATTGATACGGCTGGCGGATGGGTTCGTGGCTTGCAAGGGCGGCACAGGCACCCTGGTGGAACTTGCGGTGGTTTGGGAGATGCTGAACAAATCCGTGATGGTGAGGAAACCCATTGCCGTGCTGGGAGATTTCTGGCAACCGATTCTGGAGCGGGTGGGGGAAGTGGAGCAGGGGCCGCGGGCGTCGAGTGGATCGCGGGCTTGGGGCGAGGCCAACGGGAAGATGGTGCACACTGCGGCCACGCCGGAAGAGGCGGCGAGTTATCTGGCTGAGGAAATGAAGAGAGGCAAGTAGAGAGAATGTCGCGATCGGCGCAAGTGGTACTCGAATTCGACAAACTGCGGGAATTGTTGCGGCTGAGGACGACGTGCGCGCCTGGGAGGCGTCACGTCGGCGAACTTGAGCCAGGAACGAATCGCGCCGTGCTGGAAAGCGCCTTCGCCTTGATCCGTGAAGGGCGGGAGTGGCTGCGCGCGGAGCGTGAATTGGGATTCGGAGCGCTGGCCGATCCGGCGCCGTGGTTAGAGAAGCTGGGTGCGCCGGGAGTGGTGCTGGAGCCGGCGGAATTTCTGGATGCCGGCTCGTTGCTGGAAACATCGGCGTGGCTGCGGCAGCAGTTTCGCGAAGAGGCGGCAAAATACCCGTTGCTGGCGGCACGTTGTGCGACGCTGGCGGATTTCCGGGATTTGCAGGCCGCGATCAAGCGATGCGTGCTGCCGAATGGGGAGATCAGCGACGACGCGTCGAGCGCCTTGCGGCGGATTCGCGCCAGCATTGTGCAGACGCGCGAGTCCATCCAACGGACCTTGAAACAGATTCTGCGGGCCAGGCAGGCGGAGGCGGGAGAAGACTACGTCACCCTGCGGAACGACCGCTTCGTGATCCCCGTGCGCGCGGAGCACCGGCGGAGCGTGCAGGGCGTGGTGCACGGCGCCAGCGGCACGGGACAAACCGTGTTTGTCGAACCCTTCGAAACGGTGGAGACAAACAACCAACTGGTGCAGCTCGCCGAGGACGAAGCGGCGGAGATTTTCCGGATATTGAAGGAGTTGACGGATCGCTTGCGCGAGATGCACGGGCCGCTGCAAGCCGCGGCGGAAACGATCGCAGAGCTCGACAGCGTTTTCGCGCGGGCGCGGTTTGCGCGGGATTTCGATGCGTGCGTGCCGGAGTTTTCCGCCTCTGCCGAATTGCGGCTGGACGCCGCGCGGCACCCGGTGCTGGAAGACAAGCTTCGAAAAGAGCATCGCGCCATTGTGCCGATTTCGCTGGCCTTGAACGGGGAAGAGCGCTTACTGGTGATCAGCGGACCGAACACCGGCGGCAAAACCGTGGCGCTGAAGACCATCGGGCTGGCGGCGCTGTCGGCACAGGCGGGGATTCCCGTCGCGGCGCAGCGCGTGGTGCTGCCGCTCTTCGATCGCTTGCTGGTGGACATTGGCGACGAGCAATCCATCGCCGCTGACCTTTCCACGTTTTCGGCGCACATGCTGAATCTGAAGTCCATGCTGGAAGAAGCCACGCCGAAATCGCTGGTGCTGGTGGACGAAATGGGAACAGGCACGGCGCCGGAAGAGGGCGCGGCGCTGGCAGTGGCGTTGCTGGACGAATTTCACAAGAAAAACTGCTTTGTGCTGGCCACGACGCACCACGACCGCCTGAAAACGTACGCTTCGACAACGCCAGGCGTGCTGAATGCCGCGGTGGAATTCGACGACGTGAATCTGCGGCCGACCTTCCGCTTGATGGTCGGCGTGCCCGGCGGATCGAGCGGAATTGCGATCGCGCAGCGGCTGGGGCTGGCGGATTCGATCATTGAACAGGCGCGCTCGCTCCTAACGCCGGAATCACGCGAAGCCGCGGACCTGATCGCCTACCTGCATCGCAGCCGGGACGATCTGGACCTCATGCAAAGGCAGATGGTGGACGAACGTCATGCACTGGAACAGGAGCGGCGCAAGCTGCGCGCGGAATGGGTAGAGCGGCAGAAGCAGCGCATCGCGGAGCTGGAACAGAAATTCGCGGAGATGCAAAAGCGCTTCGAGGAAAATGTGGCGCGCGTGGTGGATGCGGTGAAGGAGCGGGAACTGCGCGCGCAACTCGAAAAAACCGCCCGGCGCAAAATGCAGGATGTGCGCGGCGAGGCCAAGGAAGAGCTGAACGCCGCCGTGGTGCAGACGATTTCGGAATCGCAAAAAGATCTGGGCGTGAAGCTCGAATCGCTCGAAGCGGTGAGCCTCGAAAAGCTGCAGCCAGGTGTGAAAGTGCGCGTGCGCGGGTTCAGCAAGGCGGTGATTCTGCGCCGCGTCGAAGGCTCGTCGGCGGAAATTGAAGCCGGCCCGCTGCGCATGAAGGTGGCCGTGGAAGAGATCACGGGAATTGAAAGCGCGCCGGTAGGCAAGACTGTAGTACAGCCGTCGAAGCGGGAAAACGTCACGGTGAGCGCGCAGTCCAGCGAAGGCGGCGCAACGGGCGAGATCAACGTGATTGGCATGACCGTCGAGGAGGCCACCGAGCGCGTGGACAAATTCCTGGATGAAGCAGTGCTGGCGAATCTGAACCAAGTGCGAATCATTCATGGCCATGGCACGGGAGCATTACGAAGAGGACTCGGCGAATTCCTGAAGGGGCATCCGCTGGTGGAGAACGCGGCGTTTGAGACCGAAGAGCACGGCGGGAAAGCGATCACGGTCGTCGATTTGAGAACCTAGTGACAATGGCGAAAGTCGAAATACGAAATTCGAATCTCGAAGACGCGTCAACCAGCGCGCTCGCACCGGTTCGTGACTTCAAGGACCTCGATGCTTGGAAATTGGCGCGCACCCTCCGCATATTGATTTACGTTCTAGTGAAAAAGCTGCCCGCCGAGGAACGCTTCGCGCTGAATAGTCAGATCAGGCGCGCCGCCCAGTCGATCGGCGCAAACATTGCCGAAGGTTTTGGGCGATACTCGTATCAAGAAAACATTCAGTTTTGCAGGCAGGCCCGCGGCTCTGCTTACGAAGTGAGAGATCATTTGGTTACCGCTGGCGATGCCAAGTTCATTTCCGAAGCCGAATATACTGAGGCTGATACTCTGGCTCAACGAGTGATCCAGGTACTGAACGGCTACATACGCGCAACGGCCAAGAGACAAGCTGAGTCCAGGAAATCTCACTAGGCGGTCGATTTTCGTTTTTCGAGTTTCGATTTTCGTTTTTCAAACCACATGGCCGAAGCGGGATCATTTGCGGATCGGGTGAAGCAGCAGGCGGACATCGTCCGCGTGGTGGGCGAGTACGTGCGCCTGAAGAAGAGCGGGCAGAACTTCACGGGGCTGTGCCCGTTCCACGGGGAGAAGACGCCGTCGTTCGCGGTGCATCCGGTGAAACAGATTTTCCATTGCTTTGGCTGTGGCAAGGGCGGAGACGTTTTCAGTTTTGTGATGGAGATGGAGAAGTGCCAGTTTCCGGAGGCAGTGCGAATTGTTGCGGAAAAGTGCGGCATCGCGATCCCGCCTCCCAAAGAGCGTTCCCCGGAAGAACGCAAAGAGAACCAGCAGCGCGCCGCGCTGGTGGAGATGCACCGTGAAGCACAAGCGTTTTTCGTGAAGCAACTCGAAACCACGGCGGAAGGAAAGGCGGCGCGCGCGTATCTGGAGGATCGCGGCCTGAATGCCGAGGCCATCGCGCAATTTGGGATCGGTTATACGCCCAGCGGCGGGGACGCGCTGTTGCGCTACTTGAAGCAAAAATATGCGGAGAAACTGCTGGTGGAATCGGGGCTGATTTCGCGGGACCAGAGCGGGCGGCTGTTTGACAGGTTCCGCCGCCGCATCACCTTCGCCATCGCGAACGAATCCGGAAAAGTAGTGGCGTTCGGCTGCCGCGCCCTGGGCGACGACTTGCCAAAATATCTGAACTCGCCCGAAACGCCCATCTACTCGAAGAGCAACGTGCTCTATTACATGGACCGCGCCAAGGACGCCATCCGGCGGCAGGATTTCGCCGTCCTCGTGGAAGGCTACATGGACGCGATCGCGGTTGCCCGCGCGGGAATCAACAACGTGGTGGCCAGTTGCGGCACCAGCTTGGCCGAGCCGCAAATCAAATTGCTGGGGCGGTTCACGAAGCGCGTGATCGTGAACTATGATCCGGACGCGGCGGGGCAAGCGGCCACGGAGCGCTCCATCTCGCTGCTCCTCGAGCAGGATTTCGAGGTGCGCGTGCTGGCGCTCCCGGCGATTGGCGACAAGAAAGCCGATCCCGATTTGTTCATTCGAGAGAAGGGCGCGGAGGCGTACATCAAAGCCTTGAAAGAATCGCCGCCGTATGTGGATTACCTGATTGCGCGGGCCCGGCAAATGGATTTGACGACGGGCGAAGGCAAGCTGCGCGCCTTGAATTTTCTGATGCCCTATTTGCAAAAGATTCCGAACCGGCTGCTGCGCTCGGAATGGGCCACGCGGATTTCGCAGCAACTGCGCATCGATGAGCCAGTGTTGCGCGCGGCGCTGAGCAAAGCCGCGGCCGAACGGCGCAGCGAGGTGAAGACGCAGCCCGAGTTGGTGGGAAAGAGTGCCAAGCCGATCGAACGGCGGTTGATTCGCATGCTCATGGAAGCGGAGGGATTCCGCCGCGAGCTGGCGCAGCGGCTCCAGCAGGGAGGACTCTACCAGGGGCTGGAAACGGAAAAAGTCTTTGCCGCTCTCATCGTGGCCGCACTCTCCGATCAGCCCATGCAGGCAACGGAAATCGGGGCGCTGCTGGAGGATCGCGACCGCCGGATGCTGTTCGAGATACTCTTCGAGCCCGCCCAGGAAGGCACCTGGGAGGAAGCAGAAAGTTGCCTGGAGGCGCTGCGGCGCAGGCTGATCGAGCAGGAACTTGCCGAAGTGCAACGGAGTATCGAGGCCAACGCGGCAGGGCCGGCCTTGCGCGAACTGCTGACACAGAAACAGGAATTGATGAAGCGGCTGGCGGCGGAACACTAAGCCGATCGCGGCAGGGAAGATGACCGGGCGGCCCGGCTTTCTTGCAAGGAAATGGTTGACTTGGCAGGACTTAAACGTGTAGCGTAAAAAGGTTGTGCGAATAACGGTTTCGCTCCCCCGGCATCCATTATGAGTGTGAGTTGCCGAGGAACCGTTTAGGGATCGGTTCGGCAGGCGGGCTAAGCGTGCGGCAGCAGCAGGCAAAGGGCGCAGCGTACAGGGCTTCACAGAAAAAATTTAAGAGCTTCGCGGAGGATTGCATCCCTCCCCTTCGATATCTTGAGCCGTCCGTCCGTGCTCGGTACGAGGAGTGTGCTGCCTTGCCCGCCTGATGCCAGAAATCAAGTATCCAGATAGATGTGCGGGAGGAGTGTTGTGGCGGCTACGGGCTTGGAAGAAAAATATGATGCGGTAAAGCAGCTCATTGCCGTCGGCAAGGAGCGCGGCTATCTGTTGTACGACGAGGTCAACGACTCACTCCCCGCGGAAGTCCATTCTTCGGAAGAAATCGATGACCTGCTGACAACTTTCGAGCGCAATGGAATCGAGATTTATGAAGACGCCGCATCGGCCAAAGCGGCGCGCGCCGTGGAAGTGTCCACCGAGCAGGGCGACCACGATACCGTGGCCAAGGACGATGCCCACGCGGAAGAAGGCGGCGACCTGGACCTGACGCCCGGCTCGCTGGAAAAAACAAACGACCCGGTGCGCATGTACCTGCGGGAAATGGGCACGGTGCCGCTGCTCACGCGCGAAGGCGAAGTAACCATCGCCAAGCGCATCGAGCGCGGGCAGTTGGTGGTGATGAAGGCCATCACGCGCTCGCCCATCGTAATCAAGGAACTCATCGCGGTGGGGGATGACCTGCGGAAGGGCGCGCGGTCCATCAAGGAAATCGTCCAGTTTGACGACGAAGAACTCACCGAAGAGAAGATCGCCAACAAAACCAAGCAGACGCTGAAGCACATCGACAAGATCGCGAAACTCTACGAGCTGGCGCTGAAACAGGCGATCAAGCTCGACAACACGGCGAAATCGAAAAAGCGGCCGTACGTGCGCGCGAAGTGGGCCGTGGCCCGCACGCGCGTGGAAATTTCCCTGGAAATTCGCGACATCGACTTCAACCCGTTCGAGAAAAAGCGCCTGGTGGACAAGATGCGCGGCACGGTCGAGCGGCTGCAGTCGCTCGAGCGCGAAGCGGGCCGCCTGGAGCGCCGCGCGGACGTATCCAAAGGCGAGAACGCCGCGGAAGCGCGCCGCGAGTTGCGTACGCGACGTTCGGAACTGAAGGACATCGAGGACGCCAGCGAGGTCGGGCTGACCGAACTGAAGCGCACGCTGACGATTATTCAGCGTGGCGAAGCGGCAGCGGAACAAGCCAAGAAAGAATTGATCGAAGCGAACCTGCGGCTCGTCGTTTCCATCGCCAAGAAATACACCAACCGCGGGCTGCAGTTTCTCGACCTCATTCAGGAAGGCAACATCGGCCTGATGAAAGCGGTCGACAAGTTCGAGTGGCGCCGCGGCTACAAGTTTTCTACCTATGCGACCTGGTGGATCCGCCAGGCCATCACGCGCGCCATTGCCGATCAGGCGCGCACTATCCGTATTCCCGTGCACATGATTGAGACGATCAACAAACTGGTGCGTACCAGCCGGCAATTGGTGCAGGAACTCGGCCGCGAGCCCACCAGCGAGGAAATTGCCAAGCGCATGGACATCCCGGTGTCCAAGGTGCGCAAGATCTTGAAAATCGCGCAGGAGCCCATTTCGCTGGAGACTCCAATCGGTGAAGAAGAGGATTCGCACCTTGGGGATTTCATCGAGGACAAGGCCGTGGTGTCGCCCTCGGACGCGGTCATCAACCTGAATTTGAAGGAGCAGACGTCTTCGGTGTTGAAGACGCTGACGCCGCGAGAAGAGAAGGTCATCAAGATGCGCTTTGGCCTGGACGACGGCAGCGAGCATACGCTCGAGGAAGTGGGCCAGTCGTTCGCGGTCACGCGCGAGCGCATCCGTCAGATTGAAGCCAAGGCGCTGCGGAAGTTGCGGCATCCCTCGCGCTCGCGAAAGTTGCGGGCGTTCCTGGAAGGGCCGTCGCGCGATTATCTATAGAAAAGCGCAATTCAAAACAAAAGAGAGGTGTTGTTCCCCGCGTTCATCCCCGATTATGCGGGCAGTTCGACATAGGTGGAGTATGTGCGTGGTTCAGGAACAGGTTCGCCATCCTCGCGCAGCCCATCCAGGTGGAAAGAGATCGCCTCGCGCATGTTCTTTTCAACTTCCGCTCGCGTTGCACCCGTCGCGACGCAGCCCGGCAGGTCGGGCGAGTAAGCGGAAAAGCCTGTACTAGTTTCTTCGATGACAATTAGATACTTCTTCATGATTTGAGTCCCGCCTGTTTCATGACGCTATTCAGAGTCCCCGGCGCCAGATCTTCACCGGGCTTGCCAGCCAATGTCACCAAGCCTCGCTTTGCCGGATGTTTGTATTGACGATGGCTACCTCGGATTCGCGCAAGGTACCAGCCGTCGGCTTCCAAAAGCCGGATCACATCTCGTACCTTCATGATTTTAACCTAGGTCTTGGAACAACTGTGCGTCAATCACTGATCGTGCCTTTCACCAACTCTAGAGAGCACGAAACTCGAAACTCGTAGAGCAGACGCCCGGTGAAAGCCGGGCGCTCTTGCTCTTGGTCAGGTGAGAAGCTCCATATAAGCGGAATAAGTATGCGGTTCGGGCACCGATTGGCCTTCCTCGCGCAAGTCATTCAGGTGCAGCGCGAGCGCGGCGCGCAGGTTGCGTTCCACTTCGTTGCGCGTGCGGCCCGACGAAACACAACCGGGCAAATCCGGGGAATAGGCGGCATAGCCCGCTCCCGTTTCTTCGATCACGATGAGATATTTTTTCATGGCCTCCGTCCTGAGAACTGGAGAAAGCAAAGAAGCGCTCTACGTGCCAACTCGTCTGCCGCTCTGCAGCGAAAAGTGAAGGGCCGGATGTTAACGGACGTTGAACCTTGCGAGGGCGACTCCCGCATTGTGCGGGAACCTGTAGTCGCTTCGCAACGGGCGAATGACACCGACGACTTCTACTTCGTTACGCTAGTCCCTTGTAGGGTGGGAGTCAATGAAGATTCGCGCGATGTGCGAGTAATGAAATAGCGTGAGCAACAAAAACGCCCCGGGATGGTCGGGGCGTTTTTGTGATTAAGGCGCGAACGATTCCGCGCGCGCGTGCGAAAAATGAGCTAACCGCGGTCGCGACCGGCGAAAAGTCCGGACATGACACCGGTGTTGGCATCGCAAGTGTGGCTCATTCCACAAAAACGGGGGCCATGTCACCCAGAGGTCAAAACTCCCGAAGAAAAATAAGCAATTGAGATTGTCTGCATTTTCCTCAGGGGCGGGAAGAAGCGTCCGCCGGCAAGCGATAGAAGTGGCGGAGGAAATGAACGATCCAGAGAACCGTCACGAAGAGGAATACGGCCAGCGCTTTGATCATGGTGTCGTTGTCGAAATGGCTGTCCGGCGAAAGGTTGGCCCGAATAGCGAGAAAGGTGGCGAAAAGGAGAACGAACAGGATGGCGCAGCCGAACCAGGCCATCTGCGCGGCGATGAAACGAAAAGTTTCCTCGCGGCGCGCGGGTGCCAGCCAATAGTCCTTGTGCGGGAGATTGATCCGGGCGTCCGGGCGAGCGGCAATGAGGCGCGGCACAAGGAAAGAGACGCCAAACGTTAAGCCCACCGCCAGCAGCATGACGAGAAAAAATCCGTCCTTGGGCTGCCAGCCGTTCGGCGTGCCGTCGTAGCCGAAATGCGATGCCATTCTTTCCGGCAGCAGCGGATAGAATCGCACCCACTGCAAAAGGCCTGCCACGAGCATCAGGAAATAAATGATCTTGGGGAAGCGCGCATCGTCCATGGATTGGCTCCGGCTCCAGATTAGGACCGGGGACCGCCACCCGCAAAGAATTTGCCGGGCGCTGTGTCCAGCAAGTTCTTGCTTCTCACGGAGCAATCTCGGAAAGTCGGGAACATCCCGGCGTGCAAGAAGTTTCGTTCAAAGGAAGGCGGGCTGGAAGGACGTAAAGGCCGCCGGGTTTTCCGAGAGGCACACGGCGCTGAAATTCGTGCTTCCGCCGGCGAAGAGATGAATCATTCCTCGGCGTCAGGCAGCTTGGAGTAGCTGGCGCAAAGCGCCGCGCACCGGGAAGGTTCCCGGGGATCATAGAAAACCGGGATCAGCATGTCCTCGAATACCTTCTGGCTCAGATCCCGCTCGGAGTTGCGAATCGTCTGGCCATCGGAAGCGCGGAACTCATAATCAATTTCACTGTAGCTGGTCTTGCCCTGGGCCGCGGTGCGTTGCGCAAGAACGCGGGCCGCGGCCACCTCTCCCTCTTGGAACAGAGGACGGTTGCGCTTCTCCTTCAGCACCGCCGGAATGATCACGATCCCGACAACCAACCCGACAAAAACAATCGGGCCCACAAAGAAGACATACGGCAAAGGCGTGGCATCCCTCGGGCCCACCGGTGCTCTACTACGGGCTGTGGCAAAGAACATTATTCCGAACAGGATGGCAAAGGCGAACACCACAATCCCGGCACGGGCTCCGGGAAAACGAAAACGGACGCGGCGTGGCCGGGGCAGAGATTGAATTCTCTGCAACATTGCATCGGGGATAGGCTGGGCCTGCACCCCCGGCACGGATGGAGTAGCTTTGGCGAGAGCGATTGCCCGCTTCGTAGATAGATAGCTCCAAAGTGGTAATCCACCCGCCAGTGCAAAGATGGCGAGAATCGGAAGGGCAGTAAATGGGTGCTTACCTCGGTCTACGCTGGAGGAAACCCAGAACAAGCCAATCGCCATGATTGCAAAGGCCACAAGTATGAACTGCGAAGCGCGTGTTTTTTCCTTCAGTGAACTCTCCGCCCGCTCCAGATTCCAGCCACACTGGACGCAAAACGGTTTTCCCTGACCGAAAAACCCCCGCTGCTTGATGGGCGAGCCGCAAAGAGGACAGGTGATGTTGCTCATGAATTCCATTCTAGCCGCCGCCCTCGCTTATTGGGTGAGAGAGTCGGCGAGTTTGCGCTATCCAGAACTGCTTTGCGGCCGCGCAACAACCCCGGCTTTCTTGCCCCGGGACTCCGGCGAAACCGTATGATAGGGGCGATGGACGAGTTGCTGCGCATGCATTCTTTGACCGTGGAACTCCCCACAGCCGCGGGATGGGTGCGGCCGGTGAATGAAGTGACGCTGCGCATCGCCCCCGGCGAAGCCCTGGGGCTTGTCGGCGAATCCGGCAGCGGCAAAACGATGTTGTCCCTCGCCTTGATGGGATTATTGCCGCCGGGAGCGCGCGTGAGCGGCGAAGCCTTCCTGAGCGCCTCGGGCGGTCAACACAAAACTCTGACGCACTTAAGCGAGCCGGAGTGGCGCGAAGTGCGCGGGCGCGAAATCGCCATGATTTTTCAGGAGCCTATGACTTCTCTGAATCCCGTGCTGCGCATCGGCACGCAAATCGAAGAAGCCATTTGGGCGCACGAGCCGGGTCTGCCGCGCAGCGTCGTGAATCGCCGCGTGATTGCCGCGCTCGAGCAAGCCGCCGTGCCGGAGCCCGAAGTGCGTGCGAAACAATTTCCGCATCAACTTTCCGGAGGCCTGCGGCAACGCGCCATGATCGCCATGGCGTTGGCCGCGCGGCCCAAGCTGCTGATTGCCGATGAACCGACGACGGCGCTCGACGTCACCGTGCAGAAGCAGATCCTCGAGTTGCTGGACCGTTTGCGGCGGGAGATGGAATTGGGGCTGCTCTTCATCACCCACGATTTGGCCGTGGTGGCAAATGTCGCGGAGCGCGTTGCGGTGATGTACGCGGGGCGCGTGGTCGAAGAGGGCCCGGCGGCCGGCGTGCTGATGCAGCCGCTGCATCCCTACACGCAAGGGCTGCTGGCGGCTTCGCCCACGCTGCAGCGCGGAAAGCTCACGCCAATCCCCGGAACGGTGCCGCAATTAACGGAACTTTCGCCGGGCTGTGCGTTCGCGCCGCGCTGCGCGCACCGCCGCGCGGAATGCGACCGCGGCGTGCCGGAATTTCGTCCCGCGCAGAGCGGCCACGCCGCCAGGTGCGTGCTGCTATGAGCCACTTGCTCGAAGTGCGCAACCTCCGCAAGCATTACCAGAAAGGCGGAGGCATTCTCGCGGCCAGCGGTAAAGGCGAGCGCATTGCGGCCGTGGATGACGTCAGCTTTTTTGTCGCGGCGGGCGAAACGTTTGCGATTGTGGGCGAGAGTGGATGCGGCAAGACGACCCTGGCCCGCATACTTTTGCGCCTGATCGAGCCCGACGAAGGCAAAGTCCTTTTTGAAGGCACGGACTTGTTGGGGCTATCGCCAAAAGATATGCGCACCTGCCGGCGCCAGATGCAGATGATCTTTCAGGATCCGTTCGCGTCGTTGAATCCGCGAATGAAGGTAGGCGAGATCGTGGCGGAACCCTTGGCGATCCATGAGCCGCAATTGCCGCGCACGGAGCGCCTGGCGAAGGCGGGAGAAATTCTGCAGCGCGTGGGCTTGGGTAAGGACGCGTTGCCGCGCTACCCGCACGAGTTTTCCGGCGGCCAACGCCAGCGCATCGGGATTGCCCGGGCGCTGATCCTGAACCCCAAACTCGTGGTGGCGGACGAGCCGGTCTCCGCGCTAGATGTCTCCGTGGGCGCGCAAGTGTTGTTGCTCCTGCGCGAATTGCAGGCCGAAATGGGGCTGACCTACATCTTCATCTCGCACAGCTTGCCCGTGGTGGCGCAACTCGCCACGCACATCGCGGTGATGCGCGCCGGGCAATTCGTGGAATTCGGTCCGGCGGAGATGATTCTGACGGCGCCGAAGGCAAACTACACCCTGGAGTTGCTCGCGGCCGTGCCGGAGCTACCCCGCAATCCCGTTGTGTGATATTTTTCCCATGCTACTTACGTAGAACCCACAGCAGAAGCACGTGCAAACCTGTGGGGAGGAGTCCTCGATGGCAACCACACCGGTACCCGCCGCGGAGCCGCGCGCGTCCATTTCGCCGCTTGGCCGCATCGTGGGGGTTTTATTCTCGCCGAAAGCCACCTTTGAAGACATCGTCCGTAAACCCAGTTGGCTATTGCCCGTTCTGATTTCCACGATTCTCGGAATTGTTTCCACGGTGGTCATGAATCAGCGCATCAATTGGCGCGATTACATTGTCCAACAAATGGAAAAGAGTCCAAGCGCCGCGCAACTTTCCACTGAACAAAAACAGCAACGGGCCGAAGTCTCGGCCAAGGTGACTGTTTACATCGTTTACGCTGTTGGTGCCGTGGGCTCAGTGTTCTTTGCTTTGATTGTGGGCGCGGCAATGATGCTGGCTTACAACGTGTTGGCGGGCGCTGGTGCCACCTTTTCGCAATCCTTTGGGATCGCGGCGCACACTCTCCTTGTTGGAATTGTCAGTACCCCCATCTTTCTCCTCGTCCTGTTCTTGCGGCCGCCGGGAACCGTGGATCCTGAAAATCCTGTCGCCACCAATTTGGCGGCCTTTCTTCCGGAGGAGTCCGCCAAATGGCTCCTCACGCTCTGCAAATCCATCGACATCTTCACGATTTGGATGTTGGTTCTGCTTGCGATTGGCTTCGCGGCGGTCAACCCGCGAAAACTGAAGGGCAGCAAGCCCTACGTGATTGCCTTTTCTGTTTGGGGCGCTCTGGTTGTAGTTAAGGTGCTCTGGGCCTTCATTTTCTCCTGATACACTGGGAGCGTGAGCTTTTCGTTTGAAGTTCTGCAGACCGATCCGACCGGAGCGCGGCGCGGCCGTTTAAGCACGCCGCACGGCGTCATCGAAACGCCGGTGTTCATGCCCGTGGGGACCGCCGCCACCGTCAAGGCCCTCACCCAGGAAGCGCTTGAGGAACTCGGCGCGCGCATCATCCTCGCCAATACCTATCATCTTTACCTCAGGCCCGGCCACGAACTGATCCGCAAACTCGGCGGGCTGCACGCGTTCATGTCCTGGCACGGGGCGATCCTCACGGATTCCGGTGGCTACCAGGTATTCAGTCTGGCGGACTTGCGGAAAATCAGCGACGACGGCGTGCGCTTCCGCTCGCATCTGGATGGTTCGGAGCACTTGCTCACGCCGGAAAAAGCGGCGGAAATCCAACTCGCTCTTGGTGCGGACATCGCCATGGTTCTGGACGAATGCATCGAAACGCCCGCGCCCCGCGAAGTGGCCGAAGCGGCGCTGAAACGCACCACAGCATGGGCGCGCCGCGCCAGAAAGTATTTTCTAGACGCCGCGCAGCGCAACGGAGAACCGCTGCAGTGGCAGTTCGGCATCGTCCAAGGCGCAACATTTCCCGATCTGCGGCGAGAGAGCGCGCGGCAATTGCTCGAATTAGATTTTCCCGGCTACGCCGTCGGTGGCCTGGCCGTCGGCGAGCCGCACGAACTCACTTGTGAAATGACCGAACAGGTCACGGCACTCCTTCCCCCAAAACGCCCGCGCTACTTGATGGGCGTGGGCCGCCCGGAGCAGTTGGCCGATTACGTCGCCAGAGGCATTGACATGATGGATTGCGTATTGCCGACGCGTGCGGCGCGCCACGCCTGCCTGTATACCAGCGAAGGCCGCGTGCTGATCAAGAACGCGCGCTATATCGAGGACCAGCGGCCGGTGGATGCAAATTGTTCTTGCAGTGTCTGTCGGCGCTACACACGCGCCTATCTTCGGCATTTGTTCGCCGCCGGAGAACTCACAGCGGCGATCCTGGCGACCCACCACAACGTCCACTTTTACCTTGACACCATGCGTCAAATCCGAGAAGCTATCACTTTTGGACACCTTGAAAAATTCGCGTCAGAGCTGTGTGCCCGCTACAATGCGGGTCCAGCCTGAAGCGGCCTGCCTCGGGCGGCTTTAGACCGCCGCTAGGCTGTGGCAACCCGCAATGCGTCGAGTCTCAGGACGAGAATCGCGCGGGCAGGGTAAGCGGAGAAACTCACCGCTCCAGTGGCGGTTTTTCTCTTCGCACGGCGCCACGAGTGGATCGCTCCGGAATACTTAGATTGCGGTAGGTTTGGAAAGGGTACGGGCGGCAGAGAAGAAAATGAATCTGGCGGCATTCTGGATGTGGCAGGCAGGCAATCCCTTGGGAGGCATGGGTACTTTCCTGGTTCCCTTGGCGCTCATGTTCGGCATCATGTATTTCCTGGTGATTCTGCCGCAGTCGCGGCAGCGCAAGAAGGTGCAGGCGATGCTCGCCGCCATCAAGAACGGAGACAAGGTGGTCACCAACTCCGGCATCTACGGCACCATCAATGGCATGGACGGCGATACGATTATTCTGAAAATCGCCGACAACGTGAAAATTCGCATCGCGCGTGCGGCGATTGCGCAGGTGGAGGCACCGCAAGATGCGGCCAAGTAACTCCACCGCGGGTCGCGATTCGCGCTTGATCTGTTAACCATGAATCCTAATCTGAAGTGGAAAGCTGTTTTCATCCTCGGTGTCATTCTGATCTGCATCTTTTTCATTTTTGGCTTGCCGACGTTCCCTACTTCACTCGCGCAGATCAAGGACAATTTCACCCGCCAGATCAAGCTGGGGCTGGACCTGCAGGGCGGCACGCACCTGATTCTCCAGGTGCAGGTGCAAGAAGCCATCGCTCAGGAAACCGACCAGACCGTGGACCGCCTGACGACCCAAATGCGCGCCAAGGGCATCCGCTACGATGAGGTGCGCCGCGTTGACGATACCCACGTCGTAGTCCGCAATGTGCCTTCGGATCAGATCTCGCAGTTCCGCGACCTGGTTCACGATCAATTTGAACTGAATTGGGAACTCAACTCCGCTCCCGGCGAGGTTAACGCCTACCTGTTGACACTGCGGCAAAGCGCCATTGCGCGCATCCAGGAAACCACCATGTCCCAGTCGCTCGAGACGATCGAGCGCCGTATCAACGCCCTGGGCCTTACCGAACCCACCATTCAGCCGCACGGACGCAAGGACAACGAAATTCTCGTGCAACTCCCCGGTGAAGGCGATCCGGCGCGTGCCAAACAGGTGATTCAGGCCGGCGGGCAACTGGAATTGAAGCTGGTGGAAGATCCCAATCCCTATCCCTCGGAAGCCGCCGCTCTTGCCGCCCACGCCGGGATTCTCCCCCCCGGCACGGAAATCGTGAGTGGCCGCAGCGAATCGCGCACGCAAAATCCGCAAGACACCGGTGAGAATTGGTACGTGCTCAGCCGCACTCCGGTTGTGACGGGTCGCGACCTGCGCAGCGCCACGGAGAGCCGCAACACCGAAATGCCCGGACAGTGGCAGATCAATTTCGTCCTCTCCGGTGAAGCGGCGCGGCGCTTTGGCCCATTCACCGAACAGAATCGCGGCCGCCAGATGGCCATCGTGCTCGAGAAGAAGGTCTATTCGGCGCCGGTGATCCAAAGCCGCATCGAGGATTCAGGACGCATTGATGGGAACTTCAGCCAGGAATCCGCGCATGACCTCGCCCTGGTGCTGCGCGCCGGCGCCCTCCCGGCTTCGATCAAGTATCTCGAAGAGCGCACGGTTGGCCCGTCGCTCGGGGCAGACTCCATTCGCCACGGCGTGCGCGCCTCCGTCCTGAGCTTGCTTGTGGTCATGGTCTTCATGGTCTTTTATTACCGGCTCTCCGGCGTCAACGCGGTGTTGGCGTTGATCCTGAACCTGTTGATCCTTCTCGCGGCGCTGGCCATGTTTGGTGCGGTGCTGACGCTGCCCGGTATCGCCGGTGTCATCTTGACCATCGGCATGGGCGTAGACTCCAACGTGCTCGTGTTTGAGCGTATCCGCGAGGAATCGCGCAACGGCAAGTCGTCCTCGGCGGCGGTCGAGGCCGGGTTCAGCAAGGCGTTTCTGACGATTATCGACACCCACGTTACAACCGTGGTTTCGGCATTTTTCCTGTTCATCTTTGGCACCGGCCCGATCCGGGGTTTTGCCGTGACGTTGACCATCGGTTTGATCGCCAACGTGTTCACGGCCATCTTCGTATCGAAGACGATTTTCCAGTATCACCTGACGAAGATGGACCGCCAGGCGGAACTCAGTATTTAAGGGGCGCTTACAGTCCTGGTAGTACTCCCTCGCCGCGGCGCGGGAACAAACAGCAACCCGATGGAGTCTAAAGAAGGGAAGCGCGAAACGGCATGATTGAGCTCTTCAAACAGCCAAACCTTGACTGGATGGGCAAGGCCAAGTTTTTCTTTACATTAAGCGGTCTCCTCTTGCTCATCGGATGGTCCGCCATCTTCTTGAAGGGCGGCATTAAGTACGGCATTGACTTCCGGGGAGGCACCAACGTGGATGTCCGCTTTGCCCATCCTCCAAACGTGGACCAGTTGCGCGCCAGCCTGCAGCGCCAAGGCTTGGGCAACAGCGAGATTCAGGGCGTCAGCGACATCGCCAACCCTAACTCCAACGAAGTATTGATCTTCGTCGAACAAGTCGGCCAGGGGGATCAGGCCCTCGATGAGAGCAAGGCCAAGGTCCTGACGGCGCTGAACGCCACCTATGGCGTGGAGGGCACCGGGAAGGCGGACTTTAATGCCGTGACTCCGTCGGCGCTCGCCAATGTACTCTCCCAGAAGGATCCGCTCGGGCTGTCCGTCAATGCCGGGGACAAGTACCAGCAAATTGCCAAGAACCTCCTGGCCTTCCGCGACACGGACAAGAATGGCGTGCTCACCAGCCTTGACGAGCTTACCAAGGTCGAAGGCGCAACCCCCGCGGTTCTCTCCGCCCTCAAGGACACTTATTCGCTCGCGCCCTTCACCATCCGCAACGTCGAGATCGTCGGACCCAAGGTAGGTGGCGAGTTACGCAATCAGGCCATTCGAGTTACCCTCTATGCTTTGGCAGGCATGCTGTTATATATTGCATTCCGGTTCAAGTGGGTGTACGGAGCAGCGGCGGTGATCGCGGTTTTTCACGACGTGCTCATCACCCTGGGCCTGTTCAAGATTTTCGGATTCGAGATTTCGCTGACGGTAATCGCGGCGCTGTTAACCCTGGTGGGCTACTCGATGAACGATACGATCGTGATCTTCGATCGTATCCGGGAAAACAGCCGCCTGTTGCGCAAAGAGCCGTTCGCCGACATCGTCAATAAATCGATTAACCAGACGTTGTCGCGAACGATCCTGACCAGCGGATTGACCTTTCTCACCGTGCTCGTCCTGTTCCTGATGGGCGGCCAGGTGCTTCGGGCGTTTGCCTTTGCCCTGGTGGTGGGGATTGTGGTAGGAACGTACTCCAGTTTTGGTATCGCTGCTCCTCTTGTCGTCGCCTGGAATAAGTGGCGTGGACAGGGCGTCGCAGTTGGCACCGGAACCGCAGCCGGCAACAGACCCAAGGGAAACGGGAGCGGGCAACCGCGCCTGGCGCCCGCTGGGAGGAGGTAGTAGTTACCATGTTTGAAGAAATGGTTATTTCAAGCCCGAAAAGCAAGATGACGAACAAACCGTGGACCGTCGTCGTGTCCATGATTTTGCAAGTTTTCTTGCTTCTGATTTTCATCCTCATTCCGTTGATTTACACCGAGGCGTTGCCGAGGGCTATGATGTCTTCCATCCTTTTGGCGCCACCTCCGCCCCCGCCACCTCCTCCACCGCCCGCAGTCGTGCAGGTGAAGATCAGGCCGACCGTCCGCCTGATGGACGCCGGTAAGCTCGTGGCCCCGAAAGCCATCCCGACGCAAGTAAACATCATCAAGGAAGAGGAGTTGCCACCGGACGCCGGCATGCAGGGTATCGCCGGCGGCGTGCCGGGCGGCATCGCGGGTGGTTCGATGGGCGGCGTGCTTGGCGGTGTGATTGGCGGAACGAAAGCCCCACCACCACCGAAGATGATTGCGAAGCGCGTCATGGTTGGCGGCAACGTGCAGGCAGCGCGGCTCGTCAACAAGGTACAACCGCTTTACCCGCCCCTGGCGCGCCAGACGCGCATCAGTGGCACGGTGAAGCTCCACGCCATCATTGGCAAGGATGGCTCGGTGCAACAGCTTGTCATGGTTTCGGGCCATCCCTTGCTCGTGCAGTCCGCGTTGGACGCTGTGCGGCAGTGGCGCTATCAGCCAACGCTGCTCAACGGCGAGCCCGTGGAAGTGGATACTGAAATCGACGTGATTTTCTCTCTGGCTCAGTAGTGCAACGGAGCGGCGCGAGCGTCGTGGGATCTGCGCGCCGTTCTGAGTACGCAGTTCATTACACAATCTTGTTGGTTCCCGCATCTCAGGAGCCAGTAGGAAATTAAGGAGCAAACGAATGTTAGCAACTCTCTACGTTTATGCAGTTTGGCTGCAGGAAGCCCCGACTACCTCTTGGGACTTGCGTTCCATGTGGAGCTCGATGGGCAACCTCGCCAAGGTCGTGGTCGTTATTCTTTTCGGCCTTTCGGTGTATTCCTTCGGTGTCATGATTGACCGCTTCCTCATGTACAACAACGCGCGCAAGCAGTCGCGGCTGTTCGTGCAGCAAGTGGCGGGTGCCCTCAAGGATGGCAAGCTCGACGAAGCCATCGCCATCGCCGAGCGCAACAAGAAGAGCCATATCGCCAAGGTTGTCGCCACCGGTCTTTCGGAGTTCCAGTCGGCTTCCCAGCAGGTGTCCGAAACGGAAGTCATCGAAGCCGCCAAGCGCGGTCTCGAGCGGTCGGTCGCCATCGTGCACGCGGAAATGAAGCGCGGGCTTTCGGCGCTGGCCACCATTGGTTCGACGGCGCCGTTCGTTGGGCTGTTCGGCACGGTCGTCGGCATCTTGAACGCCTTCAAGGGCATCGAGCAGCAGAAGGCCACCGGTTTGTCGGCCGTCGCCGGCGGTATCGCCGAAGCCCTCGTCACCACCGCCTTCGGTTTGCTCGTCGCCGTACCGGCCGTGTGGGCGTACAATTACTTCACCAATAAGGTGGAAGCGTTCGACGTCGAGATGGACAACTCCTCGATGGAGCTGATTAACTACTTCATTCTGCGCCGCGGCGCAGCGAAGAAGTAACCCGGAAGAAGGATAACCATGGCCTACAAGCCAGTTGCTGGAGCCCAGATGGCGGCGCCAAACGTGATTCCGATGGCGGACATCATGCTGGTGCTGCTGATCATCTTCATGGTGGTCACGCCGATGTTGCAGAAAACCCATCAGGTGGATTTGGCGCCCACGAACAATGCGCACGATATGAAGGATGCGGATAAGGACGACGCCGTCGTCGTGGCGGTCACGCGGGATGGCACTCTTTACCTGCAAAATAACAAGATCACCAAGGAAGCCATCACCAATGAGGTGAAGGACGAGATCGCCAATAGGCTGGACAAAACCGTCTATGTAAAAGCCGATGCCCGTGCCAAGTACGGTGACGTTGTCGCCGTCGTGGACGAAATTCGTTCCGCAGGCGTGGACCAACTTGGTCTGCTGACTGAGAAGGTCGGCAGGCGGACCAGCAGCCCTCAGGCGCAGACACCTGCCGCCGGAGGCCAGTTGTAGTGTATCGGCCGTTCGCACCATTCGTTTGCTGAGCTGATTCAGGCTCGCGCCGGCTCCCACCCGGCGCGAGCTACTTCTCCTCGGCAAACTTAGGTTGTCCGGCTCGACAGGAGAACTTGCAATGGGGATGGACGTAGGAAGTGCTGGAAGTTCGATGGCCACGCCGAATATCGTGCCGTTGATCGATATTCTGCTCGTGCTCATCATCATTTTCATGGTTATTACGCCGCTGACGCCCAAGGGTCTCGATACGCTGGTACCGCAGCCGTCTCCCCCAGGCCAGCAGGTGAATCAAGAGCAACTGAACAAGACGGTGGTGGTTCAGGTGGCCATGGGCGGCAAGCTGAAGATCAATAACGAGAACACCAACTGGGAAACACTGGGTCCTCGCATGGAAACGATCTTCAAGGACCGCGCCGAAAAAATCGCCTTCGTCAAGGGCGATAACGACGTTCTCTTCATGGACGTGGCTCGGGCCATTGACATCATGAAAGAAGCGGGCATCGACAAGGTCGGCCTCATCACCGCTAAGCTCGAGGCCGGGCAGTAAAACGCTTCGGAGTTTTCGTCGCAGGGTTGTGAGAGTTCTCCTCGCAGTGGCCATATCTGGCCGCGAGGTGGCTCATGGGTATTGGCTTGATTGGCGGTAAGGGCGGGATGCTGTGTGAAGCGAATGTGGTCCCGCTCATCGATATTCTGCTGGTGCTGTTGGTGATCTTCATGGTCATTCCGCACCGGCAGATGGGACTCCAGGCGGACCTGCCCCAGGAGGCGGGCTCGCCGGCCAAGGTTGTTCCGCCGGAAACAATCATTGTTCAGATTGCTTCGGACGGCTCGCTCCGGATCAACCAGTCGGTAGTGCAACGCGATGAACTGCGTGAACGGCTCGCACGGATATTCGCACTGCGCGCTCAACGCGTTGCGTTCTTGCAGGGAGATCGTTCCCTCGAGTTTCAGGTGGTGGCCCATGTTTTGGATGAGATGCACGCTGCGGGAGCTTCGCCCGTGGGTTTGTTAACATCTGAACTGGAAAAAAACCCCTGAACGTGATGGAATGCCTCTATAGGTCTTTACTGAATCCTAGCGGCAATCCCGATTTCGTTGGGTTTGCGCTTACCAGGGATGGATGCCTCGATGACTCAAGATTCGGTTTTAAGGGAAACCCGCTCGTGGTTTACCCGCATTGCCGTCCAGATGTTTTTTCTGGCGGCGCTCTTAACTCTCTCCTACGGTCTCTCGGGTTGCGGCAAATTGCAGGCCCGCGATGACCTCAACAAAGGTGTCGCAGAATTCAAGAACGGCCAGTACGACAAGGCCGTCGAGTTCTTCAAACAGGCGAAGGATCTCGATCCCAACCTTTTGAATGCGCGCCTTTATCTCGCCACCGCCTATGCCAGCCAGTACATTCCGGGCGCTCCCTCGGAAGAGAACATGCGTCACGGCAATGAGGCCATTCAGGAATATACCAGCGTGCTGGATATGGACCCCAACAACATAAGCGCCATCGACGGTCTCGCGTCGATTGATTACCAGATGGGGGGTCAGCCCTTCGAGCCAAAGAAATTTGAGGAGTCCAAGAGCTACCACCAGAAACACATCGCGCTGAAGCCACAGGACCCCCAGCCTTACTATTCCATCGGCGTTATCGATTGGGCCCTCGCCTATCGCGGCAACACGGAGATGCGCGCGGACTATAACCGCAACAACATTAAGAAGCAGGTGCAGGACACCGCCCCGCTGCCTCCTGACGTCCGCAAGGCCTATGCCGAGAAATTCAACGGCCTTGTCGATGAGGGGATCAAGAGCCTTGAGACGGCCATCCAACTCAAACCGGATTACGACGATGCCATGACCTACCTGAACCTCCTCTATCGCCGCAAGGCGGATATCGTGGAGTCGGCGGGGGAGCGCGATGCGCTCACCAAGCAGGCCGACGACCTGCTCGACAAGGTTAAGGAAGTCAAGCAGAAGAAAGCGGAAGAGGCGGAGCGCAAGTCGGCTCAGTGAGCCATTCATTTGCCATTTCTATTGAAAAGGGCGGCCGTTTGGCCGCCCTTTTCATTTCCCGCCACTCCACCCGCACCGCGCTTTTTTTGCTGCTCTTTCTGGGCGTACACTAGAGCATGGGTTCCCGCGCCAATCTCCCCCTTAATTTCAACCGTGACCGCACGGAGCGGCAACTCAATGGCCGATTGGAAGAGCTTCTTGAGAAGCTCCGCTTGAACCGTCCTTCCGAAGATCCCTGGCTGGTCCGCCGGGCCTACGATATCGCCGCCGAGCGCCACCGCGACCAGTTCCGCAATTCCGGCGAACCTTATCTCTCCCACCTCCTGGAAGTCGCGCACATCCTGGCGGATATGCGCCTGGACGCTACCACGCTGGCGGCGGCTCTCCTCCACGATGTCATCGAAGATACCGAGTTCCCTCTCTCGCGCTTGCGGGAACGATTTGGAGAGGAAGTGGCCCTGCTCGTCGAAGGCGTGACCAAAATCAGCCGCTTGAACATGATGGCTCCCGAGGCGCGACAGGCCGAAAACGTCCGCAAGATGCTCCTGGCGATGGTCCACGACGTCCGTGTCGTCGTCGTGAAACTCGCGGACCGCCTGCACAACATGCGCACCCTCGAATTCCTCGAGCCCTCCAAGCAACTTCGCATCGCTCGCGAGACCATGGATATTTACTCTCCCATCGCCCACCGCCTCGGCATGGCCGTCATCAAGGGCGAACTCGAGGATCTTTCTTTCCGCTATCTCGAGCCGGAAGCGTATTTTGCTTTGCAGAAGGAGGTCACGGAGAAAGACCCTATTCACAGGAAGTTCCTGGAAGACGTTCAGAACACCATTCGTACCAAGCTGGTGGAGAACAGCATTCCCGCCGAACTGGAGGCCCGCGTTAAAGGCTTGAATTCGCTCCACGGCAAGATCGTCCGGCAGGAACGCGGCTTGGATCAGATTTACGATCTTCTGGCCGTTCGCGTGATCACGGATTCCGAGCGCAATTGCTACGCGGCTCTCGGCGTTGTCCACCACATCTGGCGCCCGGTTCCCGGCCGCTTCAAAGACTACATCGCCATGCCGCGGCCGAATCTGTATCAATCGCTGCACACAACGGTGATTCATGGCGGGCAGCCCTTTGAAATCCAGATCCGCACGCAGGACATGCACCGCATTGCCGAGCAGGGCGTGGCGGCGCACTGGAAATACAAGGACGGCAGGCCTGTTTCCACGGACGATGACCAGCGCATTGCGTGGATGCGCCAGTTGATCGAATGGTCCCAGGAATTGCAGGAGCCGGGCGAATTCCTCTCCACGTTGAAGGTGGATCTGGCGCCGGTGGAAGTGTACGCCTTCACGCCAAAGGGGCGCGTGCTGGAATTGCCCAAGGGTGCCACGCCCGTGGACTTTGCCTACTCGGTGCACACCGAAGTGGGTCACCAGTGCGTCGGAGCGAAGGTCAATGGGCAGATGGTTTCGCTGCGCCACGAGGTCGTGAGCGGAGACGTCGTCGAGATTCTCACGCAGAAGGGGCACAAGCCCAGCCGCGACTGGCTCAGCTTCGTGAAGTCCTCCCACGCCAAAAGCAAAATCCGCCATTTTATCAATACGCAGGAGCGCGAAGAAGCCACGGAAATGGGCAAGCGCCTGTTGGAAAATGAATCGCGCAATTTCCCCAAGGGTTTGAAGAAAATTCCCAACGAGGATCTGCAGAAACTTGCCGCGGAGTACGGCATCTCTAGGCCAGAAGATCTCTTTGCCGCGGTGGGGTTTGGAAAATACTCCGCGCGGCAAGTGCTGGCGCGCTATTTTGGCGAGCCTTCAAAGGAAACCGGGAAGTCCACGGAAGACGCGAAGCCGACGTTGGTCAAGACCGTCAAGCGCATGCTGGGCTTCGGCCAGGCGCCGCTGATCGTGCGCGGCCACGACGACCTGCTGGTGTTTCGCGCGAAGTGCTGCAACGCCATTCCGGGGGATGACATCATCGGCTACGTCACTCGCGGCCGCGGCGTCGCGGTTCACACGCGAACGTGCCCTAACGTGCAGAACCTGCTGTACCAGACGGAGCGGCGCATTGCCGTGGAATGGGGCAGCGGCGGCGTGGCTACCTTCCCCGTCGAACTGCTCATTCGCTCCAAGGATCGTCCCGGGCTGCTTGCGGAAATCACGGCGGTAATCAGCGACGCCAGCTCCAATATCCGTTCGCTCGATAGCCGTCCCGACCGGCAGAACGCGCGCATTGAGGCCAGCCTGGAGATCGCCGATAAACGTCAACTCGAAACGATTCTCTCCAACATCCGCCGCATCAACGGTGTTTACGGGGTTGAGCGCACCTTCCAGGTGTAACGCACGCTGCCCGCCCGTCCGGTATCAACGAAGGCACACGTCACCCCGCTCGCGGTTGTACCGCCTAAAATAGATTCATGCGGCAATGCTCCCTGCTTCTTGGTGTGTGTTTACTGGCGGTGGCCGGGTGTAAAACTCAGCCCAAGACCAACTATGCCCCGCTCGACCAGTCGGGGATGTGGTCCTCCAGCGTTGACCAACTCAAGAATCTCAATGTGACGGACTTGGAGATTGCCCAACTCTCGAAACTCAAGCGAGTTGGCGCGAGCGATGATTTGTGCCTGGCGCTATTTAAGGCGGCGCGGGATCACCATCATGATTTTTCCAATGCCGATGCCGCAATTCAGTTGTCTCAGGCGGGCTATGCCGATGAGCAGATCCTGGAAATGGCCAGGTCCGATCAGATCGACATTCTCAGCGGGGAAGCCATTACGCTCAAACTGATCGGGCTCTCCAACCCCACGGTCCAGGCTATCGTCCATCGCCGCATCGCGGGTTTGCCCACCCTTACCAGCGAGCAGATCGGGCGTCTGAAGAACACGGGCATGTCGGAAAAGCAGATTCTGGACCTGGTCAATCAAGGCCTCTCCAATGATCAGGCGGAAAAATTGATCGCCAGTCGCGAAGCCAACCGCAATCACTCCAACACTGGATTTGTTCGCAATCGTGGCCGCAGGTCTCACTGATTTTCCCTCCCCCGTCTCCCTTTTGTTATTCTTTCCTTCGGATTGAAAGGAGAGTCCACGATGAAAGATGTAGTTCTGACCAACCATGGCCCCAAACCCATCGGGCCTTACTCCCAGGCGATCAAGTCCAATGGGTTCCTGTTCATTTCCGGGCAAATCGCACTGGACCCGGCATCGGGAGAATTTGCCGGTGTCACTGTTCAGCAGCAAACGGGGCGCGTGCTGGAAAACCTGAAGGCGATTCTGGAGGCGGGCGGCGCATCCCTCAGCCATGTCGTGAAAACCACGGTTTTTCTGAAGGACATGAATGACTTCGCGGCCATGAACGAGGTCTACGCCCGCTATTTCTCCGCCGCTCCGCCGGCGCGTTCAACCGTGCAAGTCGCACGGCTGCCCAAGGATGCCCTGGTCGAAATTGAGGTCGTCGCCAGCTTGTAGCCAAGGATTGCTTCTGCTTACAAAAGGAAAAAGGCCACTGCCTTTGCCAGGCAGTGGCCTTTCCCCACTTCTGAAGCTCATGCCCCTGAAATTAGGGCCGCTGAGCGCTCTCGAGCGCTTCCGAAATCGCCAGATATGTCGCCACGCCGGTTAAACCGCCAGCCACATACATAAAACGGCTGCGCCCTGCCTTCCGTGGGGAATGGCCACTCCCTGGCGCCCCCTCCTTACCCGAACCTGCACCTTCTGGCCCTTGGGCCATCTCTTCCGGCTGATCCAGCAATACGCGGTAGGAGCTTCCCTCGGGCACGAGCTGAGTATCGTTGTCCACGGTAATAACCAGAGACCCGCGGGTCGCGCGTACCAGCAATTCCTTCGGGCCTATATACGACACCTGGCCGATGGTTGGCGCATCGGCTTGCGCGCGGATGGCCGCCGCGCAGGCAAACAATGTAAACGCCTGCGCATTCCCCGTGGAAAACGTCGCGGCGCCGTTCAGCAGCGTTGCGGCGGGCGCGCCCTCGGTGTCACTGACCACGGCGCTGCTGGAACTTAGAAGGAGCAGCCGCGCCTTGCCCGCGCGAACCTGCACACTGCCTTGGACTTCCGTGCTGAGACTATCGCCACCGTACACCGTTGTTCCGACTTCCGCCTTCGCCTCACCCACATGAGCGCGGTCCGCGGCAATCACGGTCCCCAGCGCAGCCGTGGGCGCTCCCCACACGGGAATGGTGATGAGGCTAAAAGAAAGGGCGGTTGCGAAAATGGCACGTCGCGCTTGCATTTACGTCTCCTTGCACACCTGCAAAAGAATACTTTGTGGACGGCCCGGCGTCAATCGGTAAACAGCCGTGGGAAGCAGACGGTCTGGGTCGCTCAAGGCGTCCGGGAAGTTTCTTGAGGCACCCGTTGGCAGAAGTTCCAATTCGCTGTTAGAATGCCATCAGCGTATGGCCGATTGGAAGCAGATCACCGCAAGAATCCGAAGAGCACGGACCGGCAAGGATCCCGCCGGACAGCTCACGGCTCTTTTTCTAAAAACGCGCGACGCCATGGTCGCCTTTGAGCTGGCGCGCTTTTTCGAGTCGAATGGCAAAACCGAAGATGCCGGCAAATGGTACATGACCGCGGCGGAGCGCTTCCGTCGCGCCGATTGGAAGACCAAGGCGCAGGAAAGCGCCACGCGTCTTGGTGCAACTGTGGCTGCGGAAATTCCCGCGCCAGCCGCTCCCGCTGATTTGCCAGAAGTTGCGGCAAGCGACGCCGCGGTGAGTTCGCTGTCACCAGAGCCAGTCGCGCAGGAAACTCCTGCTCCCGCGGCGGAAGTGACACAAGGAGAGGAGCACCAAGGAGAGGCGCCCCAGGAAGCGAGCGTCACTGAACGCGCTCCTGCGAAGAGGCAAAGACGTGGCCGCCGTGGTGGACGTGATCATCGCCGCTCCTCGAAACGCCCTGAGCCTACAGTTTCAGCGCCGAAGGAAGCGCGCCCGGCTCCGCCGCCGCCCCGTGCCCTCGATGTTTCTGAAGAGCGGCCCGCCCGTCCCATGGAGCCTCTCGAACTCTCCGCGGAATCACCCGTCGCGCCCAGCCTGCGCGGTCGCTCCGGCGATCCGGGACTGGCCTCCCGACTCACACAATTAGAGATGAACTTCCGGCGTCTGCTGGCCTGTCCGCCCACCAAGTTGGAAGCGGCTGATAAAGCGCCGGCCGGTCCGGGAGTATGGGTGCTGACCGATTCCGACCTCACGACGTATTACTATGTCGAAGCCTGTCAAACCCTGCGGGTAGCCATTCCCAACCTGATGCGGAGCAGCGCCGCCCGCCGCGGCGAGTCCATCCGGCCGCAATTGGCCGACCACTTGGGCATCCCCGAATCGCGGGTTGCCAAATACCTCTCCGACCACTGTGTGGTGCGCTGGCTACAGATGGACGACGACGCCGCGCACTTCGCTCATTTCCTCGTCGCCGTGCTACATCCCACTCTCAACGAGTAGGGCCAGCCGGGAATCACCCGATTTTTTGCAGACTGCGGGCGCTTGCGCCCCAGGAGTAAACCGCCAAAGAGTTACCTCTAAAGTCCCATTTGCTGGTCTCCGGTACCGTTCAACCCCTATTTTCAGCCATTCACCGTATCCTACTGGCTTCCGCCCCCTGCCCCATACAAACTATAGGAGTCGCAAGACTTAGGGACGCACTTCGGTGCGTGGTACTCTGAAAGAGCCTTGGGGGCTGTTTCTTTCAAGCTTCTTTTGTCGTTCTAATTTGAATTTGCTTAGTCGCTTTCGAAAGTGAGGCTATAGCTGCATGCCGAATCCTCTCAGCACGCAATTTTTACGGTCCATGGACTGGATCGTTTGCAAGACGGCGAGTATCACCTTCAATACCTTTCAATACTTCAACAAGCGCAATCCCAACCCTTCCGTTACCCCGCAGTGGTCCGATAAGCCGCTCCTGAAATCCTGGGAAAAGACCAAGCCGACGCTCGGCTTCCCTCGGCAGACGGATTCCCTCTGCCCGGCCTGCGTGAAGGAGGCCCGCGACGCCATCATCACGGGCAAAAAAGATTGGCGCGACCTCATGAATGAAAAGGTCGGCGAAATCAAGGCGCAGATCGTCGAGCGCGACGGCCAGGTGTGGATGATCAAGGATTGTCCGCAGCACGGCCACTACGAAGACCTCATGGCCATGGATGCCAGCTTCCTGAAGTGGATTGAGTCGCAGTTCCCCGGGCGTGATATTCCGGCGCACAACGACGAAGGCCTGCACAGGCACGGCTCGTCGAACGTCCGCTATGGCCGCGGCGCCGTCCTCACCGTGGATCTGACCAACCGCTGCAACATGATGTGCGATCCGTGCTTCATGGATGCCAACCAGGTTGGCTACGTCCACGAGCTTTCCTGGGAAGAGATCACCGAAATTCTGGATAATGCGGTAAAGATCAAGCCGCGCCGCCAGATGTCCGTGCAGTTCTCCGGCGGCGAGCCCACCATGAGCCCGTATTTCTTCGACGCCATCCGCTACTCGCGCAAGGTCGGCTACAACTCCGTGCAAGCCGCCACCAACGGCATCGCATTTGCCAAGAGCAAGGAATATTGCAAGAAGGCCTTTGCAGCCGGGCTGCGCTACGCCTATCTCCAGTTCGATGGCATCGGCAACGACGCCAACAGCCATCGCCAGATTGGCAACCTCTTCGACGTCAAGCTGCGCGCCATCGAAAACATGCACGAAGCCGGCATCGAAATCGTGCTCGTTGTGACCATCGTCAACAACGTGAACAACGATCAGGTCGGCGCCATCGTCAAGTTCGCGATGGAAAACCCCAAGAGAATCGCCTTCATCAGCTTCCAGCCGGTTTCCTTTACCGGGCGCGATGAAGACATCACTCCCGAGCGGCGTCTGCGCCAGCGCTACACCCTTTCGCACCTCGCCAACGATGTCAGCAAGCAGGTTGGCCGCATCGAGCCCACGCGCGATTGGTTCCCCATCTCCTTTATCAGCACCTTCGCGGGTTTCGCGGACATGGTCAAGGGCAACGAATCCCAGTGGGGTTCGGTCTCCTGCGGCTGCCACCCCAATTGCGGCGTGGGCACGGCCATCATGATCAACAAGGAAACCAAGGAATGGGCCCCCGTGCCGCGCTTCCTGGATGCCCAGCAACTGACCGCGGATGTCACCGCGATCACCGATGCCGCGCGCGGCAAGAGCTTCTCCAACTTCATGATGGCCATGGCCCTCTTGAAGAACTACAAGCCCTTTGAAGGCCCCAAGGGCTTGAAACTGTATGACCTCTTCAAGAAATTTGATAAGACCTGGGCGCTCACAAAAGGCTCCACCAGCAAGTACGGCAAGACCTCTCCGGAGCGCACCTATGAAGACGCCATGAAACGCCGCGCGCAGGATCCCTGGAACTTCCTGTTTATCGCCGGAATGTGGTTCCAGGATCTCTTCAACTACGACTTCCGCCGCACCGAGATGTGCATCATTCCCTACGGCACGCAGCAGGGCGAAATCAGCTTCTGCGCGTACAACACCGGCATCGGCTGGCGCCAGATCATCGAAAACATGCACAAGAACGCCACCGTGGCCGAGTGGTACAAGACCCACGGCAAGCATGAAATCTACGCCAAAGGCAAGAACGTCAACCTCGGCTCGTACGAGCACTCGCTTGTGATCGACGCGGACGATGCAGCGCGCGTCCGCCACATCGAGCATGACATCCCGGTGACCGCCGCCGAAGAAAACCGCCTCCGCCGCAAGACGGCTCTCGAAGAGCAGGCCAAGGTTCGCGCCATCTACGAAGAGCTCGTTCTGAAGAAGCCGCAGCCGACCGTCGTACAGATCGGCGCGGTCAGCGACATCGCCAAGGCGGTGCCGGCCAACTTCACCAACGCGAACAAGCCCCTAACCATCGCCCCGGCCAACGGCAACGGCTCTACAGCGGCCAAGGAAACAGCCGCCGAAGCCGTAGCCGGCGACTAACGCCCTTGTCATCCTTGTAGCGGTCGCCTTCTGCTTGCCCGCCGCAGGAGGGAGGCGGGCGCTTTTGGCTGGCCTTGTTTGCAGTGCGGCGGCTTGCCGCCGCTTTTACGGGCGCAACCCCGGTACCAATCTGTCATCTTGAGAGCGGCCCGCTCTCTCGACGGCCCCGGTTTTCCGGGGCCGTTTCCATTTTCTGCGCTATCCTTAGGCGAGGAGAACTCCCGTGTCGCGAAAACTGGAAAGCCGCATTGCGCTGGTCACTGGTGCCAGCCGCGGCTTGGGCCGCGCCATGGCCATCGCCTTGGCCGGCGCGGGCGCGCAAGTGGCCGTGAACTACCGGAAGGAGCAGGCTGCGGCAGAGGAGGTCTGCGCGGCGATTCGGAAACTCGGTTCGCGCGCCATCGCTCTCCAGGCTGATGTTTCCATCGCCGCGGAGGTCGATCGCCTGATCACTGCCGTCGAGCGCGACCTCGGCTCCGTGGACATCCTCGTGAATAACGCCGGGATTTCCCAGATCAAGCCATTCGGTGAGCTGACGGAAGCCGATTGGGACCACCTCCTTGACGTCAATCTCAAGTCCGCCTTCCTCGTCACCCAGCGCGTCCTCCCCGGAATGCGCCAGCGCCGCTGGGGCCGCATCATCAATCTTTCCTCCGTCGCGGCACAAACCGGCGGCGTCATCGGTCCCCACTATGCCGCGTCCAAGGCGGGACTCATTGGCCTGACGCACTCCTACGCAGCGCTGCTCGCCAAAGAGGGCATCACCGCGAATGCGATTGCCCCGGCGCTCATCGCAACGGACATGATTACCTCCAATCCCAACGCTTCCGCGGAACGCTTGCCCGTGGGCTTCTTCGGCTCGCCGGAAGAGATCGCGCGGGTCGCGGTTCTGCTCGCGGAAAGCGATTTCATCACCGGCCAGACCATCAGCGTGAATGGCGGCTGGTACATGACGTCGTAGCGCGGCACCTGCGTTATAATTAAACCTTAAGCGAAGTAGCCCATCGAAAGCCCATCTGGAGGTTTCCCGGCAATGCCCATCTACGAATACATCTGCGAAGACTGCAACGAGCGCTTTGAAAAGATCGTCATCAACAAGCAACAGGAGATCTCCTGCCCCAAGTGCTCCAGCAAGAAAGCCGCGATCCAGCTTTCCGTTTTCGCCACGGCCGGCTCCGACAAATCCTCCACGCCCTCGGGCGGCTTCTCCGGTGGAGGCGGCGGCTGCTGCGGTGGCGGCTGCTCCTGCCACTAAGCCTCGCAGGCCTGCGGATTTCTTTCCATCGCCCTGACCCACGTCATCCCGAGCGAAGCGACCCGATTTTTCTTGTGCGCCGAATTATGGCGCGTCGGGTCGCGCAGCGCGGTTTGTGCGCCCCGTACGCTTCGTCGGGGTCGAAGGGTCGCTCTGCCTCCTTAAGGGGTGACAACGCTTTCTGTAGGTGCATGACTTCAGTCGTGCGTTCATGCGGGGCTGAAGCCCCACACCTACAACGGAACTCGTGCGCTTGCAGCACTTTTCCAGCATGCAAGAATGGGAATGTCGGCGCGCCGACAATTGTACTTAACGGACTAGTTAACATGGTCGAAGAAAACAAAAGAGTTATAGGGGAACACATTTGGTTGGAGGTACCCCCCACCCCCCTGTTTTTGCGGATGTACGGGAATAATTGGACTTACGGGCGACCCTCGCGGATGTACGGGAATGATTAGACTTAGTGGCGAGTGACGAGTGGCTAGTGGCGAGTGGCCGGAGAGATCCTTCGACTCGCCCGCCGCGGCGGACTCGCTCAGGATGGACATCCTTCACCGGATGTCCAGTTGTCAGTTTTAAGTATTAAGAAAATGCGGAAGAAGGAGAGAGGCGCTGCAAGGTTCAAAAATGTCGGCGCGCCGACAATGTTAATTGGTGTTGGAGTAAACAGAGGGCTTAGAGAAGCGCGGTTATAGTTCACTTCCTCTATTCCCTTTACTTCCTTTGCTTCCCTTACTTCCTTCGGATATCCCCCACCCCCGTGTTTTTGCGTAAGTAGGGGAAACAAAGGGGTTACGGGAGAAATTCGTGGATGTAGGGGAAACAAAGGAGTTAGCGGGTGCAGGAGCGAAGGTGGGGCGAAGGACAAGGGGGTGGGACGTTCCGAAATGGCACAAGAGCAGCGTCCCCTCAGCATAACGGGTGGAGTTTAGCACATTATTTACCGTTTGTCTACTATTATTTAGTGGGTACTAGTTTCGAAACTGGTACTCGCTCGGAAGTGGGAACCCCAAGACCCGGCCTCACACCACGAGGCCGGGGCACTCAGAGTTTACTTCGCGATTGTTGCCGGGCCGCCAGCCGTCGGTTTGAAAACTAGCTACCCCTGTCTGGTCGGGGTATATCAAGGATGATTTTTTTCACTCTGCGCTTTTGCTTGATAGACTCCGCTTCGCCTTTCATAGTCAGAGTCACGTCATCATAATAGACGTCCCCCTGAGTGGAGCGTCTCTTACCTTTAATTAGTTTTGCGACAATCAATGTTTCGATGGCGTGCTGGATTTCCTGATACGCTTGCTTGCGTTGTTCGGGGCTCTTCTCTGATTGGGGTTTCAGAGCCCTCATTAAATGCATGGTTCCGCTATCGTAACCGGGGTGGTCATATAGGTAGATCAAGATTGCTTCTTCTGTCTCACCGAATTCACCTGCTACCTCTATTTCAGTAGGCTTGCGTACCATTTCCATTCCCTTCCCGAGCGTGATTCTATCACGCTCCGATCTGAGCGCATTCAAAGTAAGGCATGAACAAACTTGAAATATGCTCGCGTACTGGCGCTGTCGTGGCAGAGCCAATTTGTTTACTCGCTGTCCACATCGTTATAACGTATGCACATTTTAAGGATGTCAGGCTCCCCTTGCATGGCAATTCCGCTTCCAGTGCAGAAATTTGTCCAGTGCTTTTTGTCGAAAATGTCGGTGTAAATGATTCGACCGTAAAAAATAATGAAGTATTGACCGCTCTCAAGTCCTTTGCGCAAGTCCAACGGGGAAATAGCTACTGGCTTATCTCCATACCGGGTCACGTTGATGGTAACTGGAAAAGGCGAGTTTGGAAAAACAGCGCCAGCGTAAAACCTGTTGTGGGGATGACCTACCGAAAAATCGAAGGACGGCACCTCGCCCTTCATAAGTGCAGTAGCAATTAGGTCTGCCTCGACTTGTCTCGCCGGGGTTTTGCCGAAATTCGTCACTTGAAGTGTGGCTGGAGTAGTTGCGCCCTCCAATGGAAAATTGGCAGGCAAGACGTAACCTATCCAGGCTCGCTCGGCCAGCTTAACCTGTTGCTGCATAACACGAAGTTGAAAGAAGTAGACTATCAGTACTGCCAAGCCCACGACGATGCCAGCACGTTCTGGAAATCTTGGATTCTTGACAATCTGTTTAAGCTTGCTCACAAGCTCTCTAATCGTTTTCATAGACGTTCCGGGCGCAACATGATCTTTCATTGCACGCGAACCTTCGCGGTATGTGTCTGGATTTCAAAAACTCGCTGGCCCCGCTGATATGCTTGTGCTTCATCAAGCTTGAGCCATATTAGTGCATCGTTTTCGCAACCCGGTTTACCGCACACAACGCCGCTGGATGGATGGCCTGCTGGAAGGTACGGTTCGTCCGAATAACCGGGCGGTTTCACGCTTCCGCCTGTAGGCTTGCCACATTTCTCGCATCGGGCGATTGCCATGATTCCTCCACGGCGCGGATTTCATCACGCACTCGGTTGCGGATTCCTTTTGGCCGCCGGTCCATACGTCCCGATTAAAGCCTCGGCTTCCTTACAATCCGCAACGTAGTTCTGGACCGCAAGAAACTTTCCAATCAGAAGCAGCGTACAGGTGGTTGCGGTCGTCGTTGCCTGTGTGATCTCTTCTTCAGTGTAAGCGGGTTTTGCAACTGCGCCCGTGAATCGGCGGCCCAGTTGAAGCATTCCAGTGTGAGCGTAGCTGCACATCGCGGCCCAACTTCGAGCCCGCAGGTTCTCAAAGAATCCTTGTGCCTGATACTTTGCGTCTATGGCCTGTGCCATCTCCACCATGTTCAATGGTAAACGGTCGTCTCGTTCAAAAACCTGTAGCTGCGCTTCCGTGGCACAAAAATTCACCCACAAGCCGCGATAGACCCCCTCGACAATGCTTCGGACCAGTGCGAATGCGGAACCAATTTTGTCGTTGCGGATTGAAAGCAGCATGGCCTCGTGGTGCTCGATGATTTGGGTGAGAGTGCCCATGACGATTACGCCACGCAAATCATCGGGATATGAGTGCCGGGCAAGAATGGCTTTTGCTTTACCCATTATCCCTTCGACCGTTTCGAGGTGTTTCGTAGTTTCTGGTGTCATGGACCCTCCAAGCGTGGATTCTATCAGGCATCGGTAACTTTGGCGTACCGTACTTAATTGTTAGATGGAGACAGAGGCTTCCAAGGCGCGTGCTTTCTTCTTGTCGTCAGAAGATACTTCGGGGTGTGAAAATCGTTCGAGAAGAGTCCCTGATTAGCTGCGGCGCACGTGGCTCAAGTCGCATTTCGGATTTCGTTTGAGATGTTCAAAGTGCGGCCCTTGTTTTCCGCCAGCCACCATCGGCTTAACTGGCTTTCGACATTTCGGATTTGGACAGCGAAATCCCAGCTTGCCAGCCGGGATTTTGAGCTTCAGAGCGTCAGCCACTTCCCGAATCGCGTTCGCAAGATCAACGTCAATCAGGCATTCATTTATTTTGGGCATTGCGGTCTCTTCCCTTCTTAACTTAACGCGGATTCTATCACGCGCCGACCTGCGCGACGGCCCGTCACTCTCGATTCTTCCTGTCCTTTCGGCGTGGAACGTGTTCTTTGCGCACTCTCTTTTTTCGCTCTAATGGCTTCAGCCATCCAACCACAATCTTTGAAAGTTCTTTCCCTACAGGCCCGAAGAATTCTTTGCCAAATGCCTTGCCGCCTGCTACCCCTGCACTTATAGCAAAAATCACGGAGATTCCCACTGCGGGATATTGGGAAAATGTGACCATCAGTCCCTGCGCTTGCGCCGGATCAATCGGATTACGCATTCGTGGAATCTCGTACTTGATTCGCACTTCCGCACCCGGCCACCGCTTCGAGATTTCATTTCGCAGAGTCGGCAGCGCATGCTGAAGTGCGGTCGCGTCGTGCCTTGGGTAGGGGAAAGGAACAAATACTTCGGATTCTTGATCGGCACTGTTATTACCGCTTACAACTCTCACCAGCGGGGCCATTTAACCCTCCTTCACTGCGATCTCCGCGCTTCGGGCCAAACCATCTGGTTCTTACCCCATTCCTGTGGCCGGATTCCGGCATGCGCCGATCTGCGCGCCCTGAACTGGCAATGTCCATTTATTTCTTCTTTGTGTCCATCCGCTCGAAGAACTTCTCCCAGCTCAAATTTCCAAGGCGCTTTCTTCCCTTGGGACCAACAAAGGCTGCAATGCCAGCGTGATTTATTTCCACGCGCCCAAGATACTTACCCCGCTTGCTGTGCGCCCATACCGTTAATCCGACCTTGCCCAGCGTGACCTTTTCGTGAAGCTTTAGATCTCCCATGCGCTTTTTCATAGGCAGGATTCCTCCGTTACGCGGATTCTATCACGGATACTTTACTAGTGGGTACCGGCGCTGCGAGCTGGGCAGGCCGGGACAATGAATCCGAGAGCGTGGATGGGCGCCCAGTCCTCGTGGTTTGAGGGCAGGTCTTGGGGTTTGCGATGCTGCGCAAGGCTCGTCCAAGCCGGTTGAAATCACCGGGGAAAGAGATGGTTTGGGGAGTCTTTGTTTGGAGGGCAGCGTTACGCCGGGAGTGAACTCCCGGCCTCCTAAAGAGAAGAAGGGAGTTTGGGGAATTTTGTTTTGAGGGCGCTTGTATGTCGGACGTGAATGTCCGACCCCCTAAGGAGGAAGACAGATCCCTCGACCCCGACGAAGCGTACGGGGCGCACAAACCGCGCTGCACGACGCGACGCGCCAAACTGCGGCGTGGCAGAAAAACTCGGGTCGTTTCGCTCGGGATGACGGCGGGGGAGAAGAGCGGACCCACCTTTTGCTGAAAGCGCAAAAGATGGGCCACCCGGGGGCTCCCACACCCTAACAATGTGCCGCCCACAAGGTCAGGCCATGAGCAGGGCTTTGGGGTTCTTCTTGGCGATCACCAGGAGTTTGAGCGCGGCTTGGCGCGGGCGGCGGGTGCCTTGCTCCCAACTGCGCACGGCGTTGGGGCTGACGTTCAGGAAGGTGGCGAAGAGCGTCTGGCTGGCATTGAGGGTGAGGCGGATGCGGCGAACTTCCTTGGGCGAGATTTGCCGGGGGCGCGCGGGAATGCGCGTGATACGCAGATTGACAGCCTGGCCACGCTCATAGGCCGCGGCGTCCTGAAGCGCCTCCCTCATGTCGTCGAAGATATTCAGCTTGATTTTCTTTGCCATGTTCAGCCTCAATGTGAGAATACCACATTGTGGTATAGGGAGTTTGCACGTACCCGCAGGTGACCTCTAAAGGAGCGGAGAGAGGCGAAGAGAGATCCCTCGACCCCGACGAAGCGTACGGGGCGCACAAACCGCGCTGCGCGACCCGACGCGCCGTAATTCGGCGCGAAAGAGAAAATCGGGTCGCTCCACTCGGGATGACGGCGAGGGAGAAGAGCGGGTAGCTGGGAGAAGAGCAGTGGCGAGTGACCCTTCGCGGAGATCGCTCTGGGTAAACGAGTGGCGAGCGGGGTCGGGGAGTTTGGGGAGTTTTTATTTTGGGATGGCCTGGATGTCGGACCCTTCGAGGCTCAGCGTAGACATGAATGTCCGACCCACTAAGAAGTAGGAGAGATCCCTCCACTCCGCGGCCCGACGCGCCACAAGTCGGCGCGGAAGAAAAAGTCGGGCCGCTCCGGTCGGGATGACAGAGGGTAGAGGAGCGGACCGCCGCGCAACCCCGACCGGGGCGCAAAGAACGCGTTTCCCTCCTTCGGCGGGCAGGCAGGAGGCGGCCACTACACAAGAAGCAAGAAGTGGTAGGTTGAACTTATCCCGTACCTTTTAGGGTGAAGGTGTTGCGCGGGGCGCGCGGCGGGGTGCGTTGAAGCTGTGATATGCTGCGTGGCGAGCCGGAGAGTCCGACGAAGGAGATCGCACCATGAGACTGTTGGCGACAATTGGCGTGCTGTTATTTGTGCCGGTGTGCGCGCACGCGCAAGCGGCCAAGCCCTGTGAAGAGTTGAAGACGGAAATCGCAGCGAAGCTGGACGCCAAAGGCGTGAAGTCGTACACGCTGGAAATCGTGGACAAGGACAAGGATGCGGAAGGCAAGGTGGTGGGCACTTGCGAGGGCGGAACGAAAAAGATCGTGTACCGCAGAACGTCAACCCCGCCGGAAACCCCGGCTCCGGAAGCGAGCAAGCCGTAGTCCGGGTTTCTCACAAACCACGATCTATCCATTGTTCCCTATCGGCAGGACGCGGTCATCCTGAGGCGATCCGATGAGGTCCAGTGTCGGGACTCCGGTGGAGTCCACCGGACTCCCAAAACCGGAGATCGCCGAAGGACCTCGACATCAAAATTGTTCGCGGAGTGTCAGTTGAGATCCTTCGGGACGCCCCGACCAGGTCGGGGTAAACGCCCGGCGCGCCCCTCAGGATGACAGGCCGCTATGCTGTTTTAATAGTGGTGAAATCTCAGCTAGTGAGATAGTGCGGCTAATCCGCGGGATCCTCGGCAGCGCTTCGGTCGCGTGGCCCGGGTATAAACGCTAAGCCTGAAATCCGAAGTTGAAGAGAGATCCCTCCACTCCGCGGCCCGACGCGCCATAATTCGGCGCGAAAGAAAAAATCGGGCCGCTCCGGTCGGGATGACAACAAATTACTGTTTCTTCGCAAGCTGTGAAGCCGTGCGCTCCGCTGCAGCTCAACTGACCGCAAGCAACGGGTGTCTCGCCACAATTCCGGCGGGGGCAGTGAAAACCCTCAGGCCTCAAAGGCCTGAGCTACAATCTCTTCCACGGCCTTAGCGGGAATAGTTTTTCAGATAGGGGGGAAGAGGAGTGTTGCTCTTGAGGCGCGGGTCGGGTTGCGGCGGCTGGGCCACGGTTTCGAGCGGGAGGACGCCGGCCCAGACTGGGAGAGCGTAGTCTGCCTCGTCATCCACCGGGCCGCCGGTGCGCACCTTGGCGGAAACTTCTTCGAGGGGCAAGGCCAGGACCATGGTGCCCTTCAGTTCCTGCTCGGAGGGATGGCGAACATCGTTCCAGCGGCCCTTTAGCACGTGTTCGGTGAAGATGCGCATGGCTTCCATTTTTTCGGCGGGATCTTCCACGAGCCTTGCGGTGCCGAGGATCACGACCGAACGGTAGTTCACGGAATGGTGGAACACCGAGCGCGCGAGCACGAGTCCATCCACGTGCGTGACCGTGACGCAAACGGGCACACCCCCGCTGAGCGTGCGGAGCATGCGACTGGCGGGGCTGCCGTGGAGATACAGCGTGTCGCCGGCGCGGCCATAGTTCGTGGGGATGACGTACGGCTGGCCGTCGGCATTGAAGCCGACGTGGCAGACGAAGCCCGCGTCGAGAATGCCGTAGACCGTTTCGCGATCGTACGTGGCGCGCTTGGGCAGGCGTTTGACTTGCGTGCGTTCGGTGGGAGTGAATTCGCTCATTGCACTATTTTACTGTTTGACGGGCGAGGCGCCAGAGCCAACTTGGCCTTCCGCAGGCGCGCCCCGCTTCCGACCTGGTGCCCTGGCTTTCCTCCCAGAGGGCAAGCACAAGGCCGCCCCTGCACGAGCAACGGCAGACCCTAGGCGGGCAGATCCTACAAAGCGAGATCGGCAGCTACAAAGGCAAACCCAAGAACACAGTCCCTTCGAGGCTCAGGGCAAGCAGGAGTGACTGTGCCACAGATGTTGAGATGGGCGCGGCAGTGCCGCTAGAGATCGTCCAGGTCTTCTTGAGGCTTCAGCGGGGTGATTTTGTGAACGAGTTTGGCGCCGTGCTTGCGGATGCCGGCCAGGATGGCGCGGCGAGTTTCGACGGGAAGCATTTCCGGGGCGAAGACGCCGGCGGATTCGCGCGGAAAAAACTTGATGAAGAGAGCGGCGACGTGCGCGGTGGCGTAGGCGACGGGTGTCGTGAGACGTCCCTGGAGGCGGATCTGGTAGAGCGTGGGGAATGAGGCATCGCTGCGGATGAGCAGATGCTGGTCGTCCTTGGGGGAGTGCTTGACGCCGCGCACGAGGACGGACGCAGCGAAACGCGCATTCTGCAAAATACCCTGGCGGATCAGGGCCGCGATCTTTCGCGGCGAGGAAGTTTCCGGAAAGCGCTGGCGGGGAATGCCGCGCGATTTGGAGAGCTTGCCTTGCTTGTGCCAGCGGCGCAAGCGGTCAAATTCATTGCCGCCAATTTTGACGTCGAGGTCCTGCATGGGAATGGAGTAAGGAAGGGTGGCCACTTCATCCTGAGCGGCGAGGACGACGCGTGCGGGACCGATGGGATCGGGGAAGCGGAACTTTTCGAGTTCGGAGAAGCGCTTGGCCAGGTGAAATTTCTTCTGGCGATAGATGCGCGGCTGAGAAATGGCCTCATCGAAAGAGACCTCGGGCGACCACTGGGAGATGGGGTCGTCGCTCTCGGAGCTTTCGTAGAGGCGGATCTGTACCGATTGGACTTCGCCGAGGAGCTCGGCGGCACGTTTTACCAGCAGATTGGTCAGGCCGGGAGCAGCGCCCGCATTGATCAGCGCGGCGCGGCGCTTGGCCTCGAATTTGCGGGCGTAGCGGAATTGCTCGGGCTTAAAGGGATTGCGCGTCAAGTGGGAACTGAGATCAACGTAGTGGGCGCGAAGGCGAAGGGCGGCGCGGAGCACGATTTCGTTGAACACGGAAGCGGAGGCGTTGACGATCAACTGGCAGCCCTTTGCGGCGCGGACGATGCCGCGGAGGTTGCGGGCGTTGACGTGGGTCACGGCGATGGTGGATTTTTTGCCGAGAAAGCGGCGGGCGCGTGCGGGATCGCGGTCGCCACACCAAACATCGTGGCCCTGGCGTTCCAGCAGTTGTGCGAGGAGCGAGCCGGCGGCCCCCGCTCCCAGGATGAAGATACGCATGATTTTAGCAAACTGTATCACAGCCCCGGAGGTAGCGGCGCGCGGGACGACCCGGGGATAGCCAGAATTGAACTGGGATAAGGACGGGCGTACACTGTGCAAGTTAACTCCGACCCCGCTTGCCTACGGGAGAGACATCCCAGGGCGGCGGGGCGAGGCGAGCCGGGAGCGGTTCGCCGAGGGTTTGGGCGGAAACGCCCAAGCCTCCCGTGCGGTGAATTTTGCCGCGCTTGGAAAGGAGCCCGTAAGCCGGAAATGTGTACATTTTCGGCTGGAGCCCGATTCCCTGTGCGAATCGGGTTTTTTGTTTCTGGGTTGGTTAAGCGATGAGCCTTTACGACAAATTCGGGCGGCAGATCACGGACCTGCGAATATCAGTCACGGACCGGTGCAATTTCCGGTGCGTTTATTGCCGCTCCGCCGATCCGGAAAACTACCGGGATCACGACGAAATATTATCCTGGGCGGAATTGAAGCGCTTGGCGGGGATCTTCGTGGGTTTGGGGATTCGCAAGGTGCGCATCACGGGCGGAGAGCCGCTGGTGAGAGAGGGCGTGGAAGAATACATTGCGCATTTGAAAGCGCTCGGTGTGGTGGATTTATCCATCACGACGAACGGGCACCTGCTAGCGGAGCGCTGCGACCGGTTGATTGCCGCGGGGCTGCAGCGCATCAACATCAGCCTGGATTCGCTGGATCCCGTCAGATTTGAGCGCATCACGCGGACGCGGTCTTACGATAAGGTGATGGAAGGCATTGAGGCGGTGCAGAAGTCGCGGCTCGCGCCGGCGAAAGTAAACGCCGTGCTGGTTCGCGGGCTGAATGATGACGAAGTGGAGGCGTTTGCGGCGTTCGCGCGGGAACGTGGCGTGATCATGCGGTTCATCGAGTTTATGCCGCTGGACGCCGACCGCCACTGGTCGCGCGAACTGGTGGTGCCCGCGGCAGACGTTTATCGGCGCATTCATGCGCAGTGGCCGCTGGAGCAGATTCCCCACGAGAAAAGCGAGACGGCGAGAAAGTACCGGTTTGCGGACGGCGCGGCGGGAGAGATCGGGCTGATCGCGCCGGTGACGCAGGCGTTTTGCGGGCACTGTTCGCGCATACGGCTGACAGCGGACGGCAGGATGCGCACATGTCTGTTCAGCAAGGAAGATCGCGACCTGCGCGAGCTGTTGCGGGCGAACGCGACGGATGAAGAAATTGTGGAGTGGGTGAAAGCGATGGTGATGGAGAAGGAAGAAGGGCACCGCATCAACGAGCCGGGCTTTGTGCCGCCTTCGCGAACCATGGTGTTTATCGGGGGATAGCCGCAGGGGCTCATCACGTTGTGATTCCAGCGATGGGCAGGGCGCTGGTAAATCTGACGAAAAGGCGACAGAATTCATCTAACAAACAGGGGTAAAGAGGGTTTAGAAGAAGCAGAGAAAACCCATGGGAAGCGTTGTCACCATATCGAAGAACTCGCTGGCGGGAACGGACCAGCCCAGCACGGTGAGGGCACCCGAAATCGAGAAGGGCGTGGGCTGCGATTTCGATTCGTACCTGCTGGTGCCGGACACGACCTTGGACGAGCGGATAGCCGCGGCAAAAGCCAAGCTCGGGAGGGACGTGGTGATTCTGGGGCACCACTACCAGCGGGATGAGGTTGTGAAGTTTGCGGATTTTCGCGGGGATTCGCTGAAGCTTTCCCAGCAGGCTGCGCAGACCGATGGGAAATACATCGTATTCTGTGGCGTGCATTTCATGGCCGAAAGCGCCGATATTCTGAGGCGTGACCAGCAGATCGTGGTGCTGCCCGATCTGAACGCGGGCTGTTCGATGGCGGACATGGCGGATATTGGCCAGGTGGAGGCCTGCTGGAGCGAACTGGGAACGGTAGTTGAGACGCGGAAGACGGTGCCGGTTACGTACATGAATTCGAGGGCGGCGATCAAATCGTTTACCGGCGAGAATGGCGGAGCGGTTTGCACGAGTTCCAACGCGGCGGCGGTGATGGAGTGGGCGTTTGCGCGCGGCGAAAAAGTATTGTTCCTGCCCGACGAGCATTTGGGCCGCAACACCGGTTACCGCATGGGGATTCCACTGGATGAAATGGTGGTCTGGGATCCATTCCAGGAACTGGGCGGCAACACGCCGGAAGCGTTGCGCAAGGCAAAGATCATATTGTGGAAGGGCTACTGCTCCGTGCACCAGCGATTTACGCCGGAGCAGGTGGCGCGCGTTCGCAGGGAGCATCCCGGGATTCGCGTTATCGTGCACCCGGAGTGCCGCTTCGAGGTGGCGCAAGCCGCCGACGAAATCGGCTCGACGGAAGGCATCCTGAAGGTGATCCAGGCAGCGCCCGCGGGGAGCGAGTGGGCCGTGGGCACGGAGATTCATCTTGTCAACCGCATGGGCAAAGAGCTGAAGGACCGCAAGGTGATTTCACTCGATCCCAGCGTGTGCGTTTGTACGACGATGTTCCGCATCACGCCGCAGCATCTGCTGTGGGCGCTCGAAAATCTCGGCGCCGGGAAGATCGTGAACCAGATTTCCGTGGATGAACGCACCAGGCACTTTGCAAGAGCGGCACTGGACCGCATGCTGGAGTTGGGCTAGCGGCGAATTCGGGCTGGGCGGAGAAAGAGCAACGGAGAAGGCATGGCGGATAACGAGGAAGACCGGGACGATCTACCGGAAGAACCCCAACGATTGTTCACGCTGACGGAGGCGGAACGCACGCGGCGTGAATTGGAGCCTTTTTTGATCGAGGCGATTGGTGTGCGCAAGAAACTCGGCGCGCTCGAAGAGGAGCTCACCGCGGTTTCCACGCGCATCCTGATGATGGGCGGCATACTCGTGCCATACGCCAAACTGGCCGCAAAGCGCATGGAGCATCAAGCCCTGGCCGAGATCATGAAAACGAATCTCGAAAAGATTCTATCCACCGGCTGCCTGATCAAGGACCTAGAAGTTGGTTTGCTGGATTTCCCGTCGGTCATCGGCAACGAGGAAGTTTATTTGTGCTGGAAGCTGGGAGAAGACCGCATTCGCTATTATCACCGCCAGGATGAAGGTTTCTCCGGAAGAAAACCGATTGATCCGCGCGATCTGGGTCCCAGCGATCAAGTCCAGTAGACACAGCTAACGTTGATAATCGGCGAACACCTGTAACGGCCACCAAGAAACCGGGCAGTTCTGGGAGCGCAGCGCTGCAACTGGCGTCGGATGAATCTGAAATCCAAAGTCGAGGAGAGATTTCTCCGCTCCGGGACGGCAAAAAGCGCCGTCCCTCCGGTCGAAATGACAGATTCTGGGTGGCGGATGGTGTGGGAGAAGCCGACTTCGGATTCCAGGATAAACCTAGCACCAGGCACGGGAGAAACTACCACGTGAGTGAAAACCGATTGAAGGATTCCGCGAGCCCTTATTTGCGTTCGGCGGCCCACCAGCCCATCGACTGGCATGAATGGGGAGAGAGCGCTTTCACGCGCGCGAAGACCGAGGATAAGCCGATACTGCTGGACATTGGCGCGGTGTGGTGCCACTGGTGCCACGTCATCGACCGGGAGAGCTACGAAAACGCGGAAATCGCCAAAATCATCAACGAACATTTTGTGCCGGTGAAAGTGGATCGCGACGAGCGGCCGGACGTGGATTCCCGCTACCAGTCCGCGATCAGCGCGCTCAGCGGACAGGGCGGGTGGCCGCTTACAGGATTCCTGATGCCCGACGGGAAGCCGTTTTTTGGCGGCACGTATTTTCCGCCGGAGGACCAGATGGGCCGGCCGGGTTTTCGCCGCGTGCTGCTGGCGGTGGCCGATGCTTACAAACAAAAACGCGAGGATTTGGCGCGCACGGCGGATGCCCTTGCGGAGGCAGTTGCGAAAGCCGAGGCATTCTCCGGAGCGCGCGCGGAGTTTGACTTGAGCATCGTGGATGCGCAGATCAACTCGATCACGCAATTGTTCGATATTCGCAACGGAGGCTTCGGGCAATCGCCGAAATTTCCGCATGCCTCGGCGATCGATCTTGTGCTGGAGCGCTATTGCCAGACGGGAGAGAAACACCTGCTGGCGATGGCGGAGACGACACTCGAAAAAATGGCCAAGGGCGGGGTGTACGACCAATTGGCGGGAGGTTTCCACCGCTACTCCGTGGACGAACACTGGCTGGTGCCGCACTTCGAGAAGATGAGCTACGACAATTCGGAGTTGCTGAAGAACTATCTGCACGGCTGGCAGGTGGCGCGCAATCCTATTTTGCGCGAGACGGCGGAGAGCATCATCGGGTGGGTGAACGAGGTTTTGTCTGATCGGGAGCAGGGCGGCTTCTACGCCAGCCAAGATGCGGACTACTCGCTGGATGACGATGGCGATTATTTCACGTGGACCTTGGAGGAGTTGCGCGGCGCACTTTCCGGCGAAGAGTCGCGCATCATGGAGCTCTACTACGATGTAGAGCCGCACGGCGAGATGCACCACAACCCTTCCAAGAACGTTCTGTGGATCGCGCGGGATGCCGACGAGATCGCCAAGACGCTGGGGCTGGACGAGTCGCAAGTGCGGGTGGAGATCGCGAAGGCAAAAGGCAAGATGTTGCAGGCGAGGATGCGCCGGCCAACTCCATTTGTAGACAAGACGATGTACGTCAGTTGGAGCGCCATGTTTGTTTCCGCCTATTGCGAGGCTGCGCGCATTCTTTCCGGGTCCGTGGGCGAAAGTTGCGGGTCATTCGCGCGAAAGACGCTGGACCGGATGTTGAGCGAGGCGTGGAGCGAGGAGCAGGGCTTTGCGCATCGCATTGGCGGTCCTGCGTTGCGCGGATCGCTGGACGACCAGGTGTTCGGGGTGCTTGGGCTGCTGGATGGTTATGAAGCCACGCTTGAGTCGCGGTATTTCCGCGCGGCGCAGCGAACGATGGACGTAGCCATCGAGAAGTACGGCGACGCGGAGGGCGGCGGATTTTTCGATCGCGCTTCGGATGCGCCAGCGATGGGCGGGCTGGAGGTGCGGCGCAAGCCGTTCCAGGATTCGCCGACGCCGGGAGCGAATTCCGTGGCTGTTTTGGCGCTGACGCGGATGCATGCGTACACGGACGATGGCCGGTATCACGATTGGGCGAGGAAAACACTAGAAGCGTTCGCGGGTGTGGCGCCGCAATACGGTTTGTTTGCGGCAACGTACGGGCTGGCGGCGACTTTGTTCGCGGAACACCCGACACAAGTGATGATTACGGGAGCTAGCGGCGACGCCGCGGCGGAGAAACTTGAAGAGGCTGCGAACAAAGTGTTTCGCTTCGGCAAGGCGGTGCTGCGCGTGACGCCGGAAGTGCCGCTTGAAAACTTGCCGGCGGCCCTGCGTCAGACTTTGCCGTATCTGCCCAAGGAGAAGGCGCTGGCGATTGTATGCGCGGGAAGTACGTGCCTGCCGCCGATTAGTGACTCAGAGGAGTTGCAAAGAGTCCTGCAAAAAGGAATTGCGGGGACGGCGGCGGGATCGAGGGAATAAAGCAGGTTCCTCTCCCGCTTTGCGGGATCGGAATGACAATGGTGTTTACGCCTTGCCGAGATGGGGTCGAGCAATGCTCGATCCCTACAAGGACGACCCGCTCGTAGAGTGAATTACTTCTTGGAGCGCGATTCCGGGGGCACCATGCCATTGTTGCGGTAGTAGACGACGAGCGCGCCATAGTGTTCGCCGGAATGCTCGATCAGGCCATAGGCGAGATCGTAAAGGCGGTCGAGATGCGGCCCGCCGTCGTTGACAGCTTCATTCAAGCCCTTGTCGCCCTTCTTCTTGATTTCGTCAGCGCCGTCCGCGACACACTGCTTCACAAAGGCCACGATCTGGGCCTTGGTCTTCAGATTGTCCTGCTTGGGATCGTCGGGATAGCGGGGCTTCTTTCCTTCAGCGAAATCCGTGAAGTAATACATGGAAGCTGAGACGTGCAGGAGCATCGCGCCGAACGTCCGGGATTCCGGGGCGGGCTTGTAAGCGTACTTGTCTTCCGGGAAATCCTCGGCCATGGCGATGAGCTTGCGCCCAATGTCATTCCATTGCTCCAGCACAGCTTCCGAGGGACTGAGTGCGGGCTTCGGCTCAGCCTTTTTCATGTTCATGTCTTGTGCGCGAATCGGGAGCACGGCAAGACACGCGGCAAACAAAACCGCGGCAATCACAGGGATCTTTCTCATTTTTCTCTCCTTTAGTTTTCCTGGCAGAGAGCCGATATATCAAACGCACGAGATGATGGGAAGTTGTTCCCGAGCCGGAAAGGTGATGAAACCGGCGACCGAGGTTTGCCATGATACGCCGGAATTACCGGGCGTGGCTACAAAAGGTTGAAAGCAGACGAGTTACTCTGTGTGCGCAGTAAGCCACAAGCTCCCGGAATTGTCCGGCGGGCATGGTATTCTAATAGTTTACAGCTGAGGGAGAACTAACGTTGAATTGGAGTTGGATTTTGCTGCGCAGTGCGGTGGGGCTGGGCATTTTGGCCTCGCTGTTTCTATCGCAGCGTTTCTGGTACCGGACGCTTTGGCGGGTCACGTCGAACTGGGGCCGCGTGTGGTTGCGCGTGGGCGTGCGGCTGATGTATTTCGCCGGGCTGCTGCTCATCATTGTGGCGATTGCGGATGGCCTGCGGCAGGATCACGGGCGCATCCTCCCAACTCATTCTCCGGTTGAGGCTTTTGCGGGATTGTGGTTTCTCAGCGCCCTGGTAGCGTATTTCGCCGTGAAGGCAGTGCACACAGTGGAATGGGTTTGGCATCGCGTGCACAAGCCCGCGCCTCCTTCCTTGTCTTCAGCGTTGATGCGGCCCGCAGCGACAGAAGATTTCGTTCCTGATCCCTCGCGCCGCACTTTTTTCAAGACGGCCAGCGTGGTGGCAGGAGCAGCGCCATTTCTCGGCGTCATGTACGGATTTGCCGCGGAGCGCTTGCGATATGAAGTGCGGCGCATCGAAATTCCGCTGGCGAACCTGCCACCGGAGCTCGACGGGCTGGAAATCGTTCAGCTCAGCGATATCCACCTCAGCGGCTACATGACGCGCGAATCGGTGCGCCGTGCCGTGGATATGGCCAATGATGTTGGCGCGGACCTGGCCGTGGTTACGGGCGACCTCATCACTGGCATGCACGATTCCCTCGCCGATTGCATCGAGGAAGTGCGCCACCTGAGAGCGCCTTTGGGCGTTTATGGATGCAATGGCAACCACGAGATTTACGCGCGCGCCGAGGATCTTGCCGAAAAGCTCTACCAGCAAGCAGGCATGAAACTGCTGCGGCGCGAAAATGCGGTGATCGCGTACAAGGGCGCGCAGTTGAATCTGATTGGCGTGGATTACCAGCGCGAGCGCATGCCCAGCGGCCGCAAGATGCAGATGCTGGACAATCTGGAGCCGCTGGTGCGCCGCGACATTCCCAACGTTCTACTTTCCCATAATCCCAATTCGTTCAATCGCGCCGCGGAATTGGGCATTGAACTGACGCTTTCGGGGCACACGCACGGCGGGCAGGTGAAGGTGGAAATTCTGGATGTCAGCATCAGCCCGGCGCAATTCATCACCGATTACATTGCCGGGTTATATCACCGTCCGCTGCTGATGCCAAATGAACCAAAGCGCATGGGAGAGACGATCAAGCTGATGCCCAACGCGCCGAAGGGCCTCGCTGCGCTTTACGTCAACCGTGGATTGGGAACGGTAGGCGCTCCGGTGCGCCTGGGCGTCCCACCAGAAATTTCGCACTTCATCTTGCGCCGCGTATAAGCTGGTTCGCTCTTCCCAGCGGGAATCAATCCCACCTGCCACTGGACTTCGCACGATTCCTGCGACACACTCTTCCTTTTCCCAGGGGCTTCATGATCCTTCTCATCATGGGCGTAGCCGGATCGGGTAAATCCACCGCGGGTTCGCGGCTCGCTGCGCAACTCGGCTGGACGTTTCTGGATGCCGACGATTTCCACTCTCCGGAAAACAAAGCCAAGATGCGCCGAGGGATTCATCTGGCCGAGGATGACCGCATCCCCTGGCTGCAGGGGATGCACGCGGAATTGGTGCGCCTGGACAGTCAAAAGGAAAATGCTGTGCTGGCGTGTTCGGCCTTGAGGAAGTCTTACCGCGAAATCCTCGCAGCAGGCCTGGACCTTCGTGTTGTTTACCTGAAGGGCTCCCAGGAAGTGATCCAGCAGCGGATTCAAGAACGCCACGCGCATTTTGCGGGCACGTCCATCCTGGCAGACCAATTCGCGGTGCTGGAGGAGCCTGTTGACGCCCTCGACCTCGATGTCACGCTCCCGACAGAGCAATTGGTTGCGGAAATCTTGGCGCACTACGGGCTCACGCCATCCGCATCCGCCAGCTCAGGCGATGCGGTGATTCATCGGCTGCTGTGGCGTTTACTGCCATTTCTTTTTCTTCTCTACGTGGTGGCTTATCTCGACCGCATCAATGTGGGATTTGCCGCGCTGCAGATGAAGAGCCAGTTGAAATTCAGCGATGCCGTGTACGGACTGGGCGCCGGCATTTTCTTTCTTGGGTACTTTCTATTTCAAGTTCCCAGCAATATGGCCATGCAAAGATTTGGTGCGCGCCGCTGGATTGCATTCCTGATGATTCTGTGGGGCGGAATATCCGCATCCATGATGTTCGTGGGCTCCGCAAGGTCGTTTTACACGATGCGATTTCTGCTCGGCGCCGCGGAGGCGGGCTTCTTTCCCGGCGTCATCTATTACCTGCGCAACTGGTTTCCCGCGGCAGTGCGGGCGCGCGCCCTGGCGCTGTTCATAATGGCGGGGCCGATTGCGGGAGTCATTGGCGGGCCGATCTCCGGCGCGCTGCTGGGACTTCACCGGCGCGCCGGCCTGGCAGGCTGGCAATGGCTTTTTCTGCTCGAAGGCATCCCGGCGATTTTGTTGGGCTTTGTGGCGTATTTCTTTTTGACGGACCGGCCGGAAAAGGCGCGCTGGCTCTGCGCGGGCGATCTGGCGTGGCTCGTCTCCGCGTTGCGCAGAGACGAAATTGCTGCGTCGAGGGAGCGGGCGGCGCCTGCCGGCATCTTGGCTATGCTGGCGAGTGCGCGTGTCTGGGGTTTTTCCTTCGTCTATTTCAGCGCCGTAGCCTGTGCTTATAGTATCGGGCTGTGGCTGCCCACGGCGATCAGAGCGCTTTCAGGGATTAGCACTTTCGTGATCGGGCTGCTGGCAGCCATACCGTATTTGGCTGCGGCCATCGCCATGGTCATCGTCGGCGCGCATTCCGATCGTACGGGCGAACGCGACTGGCACGTTGCTCTTCCCGCGTTCGTCACTTGCTTCGCACTAGCGGCTGCCGCTTTTGCGACGACCGTCCCGGCCACGGTTGCCGCTTTCACGATCGCCATGGCGGCGGAGTTCAGCATGATGGGGCCGTTTTGGGTGCTGGCTTCGGGAACACTGGACGCCAAGACCGCAGCGGCGGGGATTGCCTTCATCAACGCCATCGGGAATCTCGGCAGCGGACTCGGCCCTTACTGGATCGGATATTTGCGCACGGCCACGGGAAGTTTTCGCGGAGGCTTGCTGAGCATCGCGGTGCTGCTCTTTCTGGCAGGCTTCACGGTTCTCGGGATTCGTCAAACCCGGGTCACCCGGACGGTGAGCAGTTGATTTTTCCTCCCGCTAACCAATATGGTTGTTTACGAGTCCAATCGAATCAGGGGATAATTCTTCCCTCACGACCAAAGGATAAAAGAATGAACATGACTTATCGTCCGTGGCTGGTGTCCGGAGTTGTGCTCGCGGGAATTTCTCTTGCCCCTATTCGTGCTCATGTGGCTGCCGATGATGCGCCGCTGTACGGCTATTCCGCCGAATCCTCGCGCATCGAGCGGCAGTGGGAAGAGAAGCTGCGCGCCATCCCGAGCACGGAAAATCTTCGCGCCTACATGCAGCGGCTTTCGGCGCGGCCGCATCACGTCGGATCTCCGTACGACAAGGACAACGCCGAGTGGATCGCGGCAAAGTTCAAGGAGTTCGGACTGGAGACGCACATCGAATCCTACGACGTGCTCTTCCCTACGCCGAAGGAGCGGCAGGTTGAATTGCTCGATTGCAGCGGCGCGAGCGGAACGGATTGCCGGACAAAATTTACTGCAAAACTCGAGGAACCCAGCTTGCCGGAAGATCCCACTTCCAACCAGAAGTCCGAGCAATTGCCAACCTTCAACGCGTTTTCCAGGGATGGAGACGTCACCGCGCCTCTCGTCTACGTAAATTACGGGATACCGGAAGATTACGAACAACTGGAAAAGCTGGGTGTTTCCGTGAAAGGGGCAATCGTGATTGCGCGCTACGGCCATTCCTGGCGCGGCATCAAGCCCAAGGTTGCCGCGGAGCACGGCGCGCTCGGCTGCCTGATCTACTCCGATCCTCATGAAGACGGGTATTTTCAAGGCGAGACGTTTCCCGCCGGCGCTTATCGCCCGAAGGATGGCGCGCAACGCGGCAGTGTCGCCGATGATCCCATCTATCCCGGTGATCCACTGACTCCCGGAGTGGCTGCGACAAAAAACGCCAAGCGTCTGGAGTTGAAGGATGTTCCAGTGATCACAAAGATTCCCGAGCTGCCGCTTTCTTATGGAGACGCGCAGCCGTTGCTTGCTGCGCTTGCCGGCCCGGTGTCTCCCGCCGGCTGGCGTGGAAATCTGCCGATCACCTATCGTGTTGGTCCGAGCACGATGAAGGTGCATCTGAAGGTCAAGTTCAATTGGGATTTGAAGCCCATCTATGACGTGATTGCGAAGATTCCCGGATCCTCGGACGCGGACCAGTGGATCATTCGCGGGAATCATCACGATGCGTGGGTTAATGGAGCCGAGGACCCTATTTCCGGGCTGGTCGCAGTGCTGGAAGAAGCGCGGGCGCTGGGCGAACTGGTGAAGCAGGGCTGGAGGCCAAAACGCACGATTATTTATTGCGCTTGGGATGCGGAAGAGCCCGGCTTAATCGGCTCGACGGAATGGGTGGAGGACCATGGCGACGATTTGCGCGAACACGCCGTTGCGTACATCAATTCTGACAGCAACGCCCGCGGCTATTTTGGCGCCGAGGGATCGCACACGCTGGAAAAAATGATGAATGAGGTGGTGCGCGACATCCAGGATCCGGAAACAAAACTGTCTGTCTGGAAGCGCCAGCAGCTTGGCGCCATCGCGTCTGCGAACACACCAGAAGAGCGGCGGGACGCACGCAACCGCGCCGACCTGCGCATGGGCGCGCTCGGCTCCGGGTCGGACTATGGGGCGTTCTTGCAGCACGCCGGCATAGCGTCTCTCGACATTGGCTATGACGGTGAGGATGGCGGCGGCATCTATCACTCGATTTACGACGATTTTTACTGGTACACGCATTTCAGCGACGTGGATTTCGTGTACGGACGCGCCCTTGCGCAGACCGGCGGCATGACGGTGATGCGCCTTGCGGATGCGGATGTGCTGCCCTTCGAGTTCAGCGATTTCGCGGAGACTATGCAGACCTACGTCAAACAGCTTAAGAATCTTCTGAAAGAGAAGCAGGAGGAGATCGGCGAGCGCAACAGAGAGATCGAGGAAGGCGTTTTTCAGGCCACCAATGATCCGCGCCGCCCCACGGTTGCTCCGAAAATGGAGAGCGTGCCGCCTTTCCTGAATTTCGCGCCGCTGGACAACGCCGTGACGGAACTGGCGAAGAGCGCCGAAGCTTACAAGAAGGCGTATGAGCAGGCGAGCGCCAAGGCCGATTTCGGCAAGCTGTCTGCCTCGGAGCTGAATCGCATGCTGGGAAAAAACGAACAGCAGCTTACGCGCGAGGAAGGTCTCCCGCGACGTCCGTGGTTCAAGCACGAAATCTACGCGCCGGGGCAGTACACCGGTTACGAAGCCAAAACGCTGCCGGCTGTTCGCGAGGCGCTGGAACTGAAGCGCTGGAAGCAAGCCGAAGAAGCGATCGTGGTTGTCTCCAAAGTGCTGGAAGGTGAGGCGGAGTACATTTCCGCGGCGGCCGCGAAATTGTCGGCATTGCATTAGAATAAAGAGACCGGGGAAGGCGTTTCGCCGCATTCCCCGGCATTCCGATCGCAGGAGCCCGCACATTCCTTCCTACAACCTTGCGATTGTGGGCTTTGGCCACGTGGGCCGCGCCCTTCTCCGCTGTTAGGGCTTGAATTCGCTGATGGCTCACCTGTGAAAGTGCGCGGCGTAGTCTGGCGTGGGAATCGAAACATCACATCGCGCGTCGCGGATCGGCCACGAGGCGCATTGGAATTACGCCGGCCCAGACTGGGAGCGCGTAGTCGTCGGCATCGTCTTCGACGTTTCCTGTGCGGACTTTTGCGGAGACTTCGGTCAGCGGCAGTCTCAAGATGCTGGTGGCCTTCAGTTCTTTTTCATTGGGTTGCCGCGCGTCGTTCCAACGGCCCGGAATCAGCTTTTCCGTGAAGGCCCGGAGCGCTTGCAGTTTTTCGGCGGGGTCGTCGATCAAAGTGGCCTTGCCGAGCGCCACCACCGAGCGATAGTTCATGGAGTGATTGAAAATCGAGCGCGCCAGCACCAATCCCTCCATGAGCGTGACGGTAATGCAGACGGGAACGCCGCCGCTCAGCCCGCGAAGCATCCGGCTTGCCGCCGAACCGTGGAAATAGATAGCATCGCCAATCCGCGCAAACATCGTAGGGATTACAAAAGGCTGGCCCTCTTGCGCAAATCCCACGTGGCATACAAATGCTTCATCGAGGATCTTGTAGATGGCTTCACGATCGTAAACGGCACGATGGGCCTCGCGGACCAGGCGCGTTCGCTCCGTTATTGGAAATGAATTGGACACGGGAAACCTCGATTGAGAAACGCGGCGCAGAGTTGATAGCCAGCGCCACCGCGGCATGAGTGGGGAATAACCCTGTCATGCTAACCCACCGCGGCGTCTCTGTGAGAAACTACACATCTAGAAGATGGAATTACTTCTCAGAATAGAGCAGGAGCCATGAGCACACCTGGAATTCATCCCGCAACACAATCGGCCCTGGACACGTCCTGGGTTCGCGCGCAATTTCCTTCCTTGCAAACGCAGGTGAATGGCCAGCCCGCGGCCTTTTTGGACGGGCCGGCAGGCACGCAGGTGCCCACGCAGGTAATGCACGCGATTCAGAATTACCTGATGAGCGCCAATGCGAACACGGGCGGCGCTTTCCTTACCAGCCGCCGCAACGACGAGATCATTGCCGGCACGCGCGTGGCCATGGCCGATTTCTTTCACTGCGATAAAGACGAGGTGGTGTTCGGGCAGAACATGACCACCATCACGTTTGCCGTTTCGCGGGCGATCGCTCGCGAGCTGAAAGCGGGCGATGAGATCCTGCTGACCACGCTCGATCACGACGCCAACTTTTCGCCCTGGAAGGCGCTTGAAGAAAAGGGCATTGTCATCCGGCAAGTAGATATTCGGGAAGCGGACTGCACCCTCGATCTTGAAGATTTGAAGCGCAAGCTGAACGAGAAGACGAAGCTGGTGGCCGTGGGTTACGCTTCCAACGCCGTTGGCACGATCAATCCCGTGGCGGAGATCACGAAATTGGCGCATGCCGCCGGAGCGCTTGTGTATATCGATGCGGTGCACTTCGCGCCGCACGGGCTGATCGACGTCAAGGCCCTCGATTGCGATTTTCTGGTTTGTTCGCCTTACAAATTCTTTGGCCCCCATATGGGCACGCTCTACGGCAAGCGAGAGCATCTGCAAAACTTTCGCCCGTATAAGGTGCGCCCCTGCACCGAGCAGGTGCCGGAGCGCTGGGAATCCGGCACGCAGGTCCAGGAATTGATCGCCGGGATCGGTGGAGCAGTGGAATACCTTGCAGAACTTGGCCGGCACAGCGATCCCAGTGCGAAAACGCGGCGGGAGGCCCTGGCCTCCGCGTATCGCACCACCGTGGCTTACGAGACGCGGCTGATCTGGCGGCTGATCGATGGGCTGCAATCCATTCCCGGCGTTCGCATCTACGGCATTACTGATCCGCAGCGATCCGCGGAACGTTGCTCCACGCTTTCACTGCGCATCGGGAATCACCATCCCACGGCCATTGCCACTTATCTAGGCGAGCGCGGGATTTTCACCTGGGATGGGAATTACTACGCGCTGAATCTGAGCGAGAGGCTAGGCGTGGAATCGCAGGGCGGGATGCTGCGCATTGGGCTGGTGCACTACAACACAATGGAAGAAGTCGAGCGGTTGCTAAGTGCGCTGAGGGAATTTGCCGCCTAGACCTCAACTACCTTGAGCAGTTAGGGTTCACCGGGTACTGACAGCGGCAAGAAAAGCCGTGTATGCTGTCAGGTTATGACCAAACGACCAAAACCTGTTGTACTCACTGTGTTGGATGGATGGGGCTACCGAGCCGAAACGCGGGGCAACGCCATCGCTCTGGCGCGCAAACCCACGTATGACGAACTGCTGCGCAAGTTTCCGAATACGTTGATTCAGACGTCGGGACCCGCCGTGGGGCTTCCCGTAGGCCAGATGGGCAATAGCGAAGTTGGGCACCTGAATATCGGCGCGGGGCGCATCGTGCACATGGACATCACGCGCATCGACCTGCTGATCGCCAACAAGCAGCTTGATCAAGTGCCGCTATTCCAGCAAGCCATGGAACGCGGGCGTCAGCGCCAGTTGCATTTCCTCGGGTTGCTGAGCGACGGCGGCGTGCACTCGCACATCAACCATCTGTTTGCGTTGCTGGAGATGGCCAAGCAATGGAAGGTGGAGAAGGTTTTTGTGCATTGCTTCATGGACGGCCGCGACACCCCGCCGAATAGCGGACGGGACTTCGTCCGCCAGTTGCAGCAGAAAATGCGCGAGCTGGGCGTCGGCGAAATCGCCACCGTGGTCGGCCGCTATTACGCCATGGACCGCGATAACCGCTGGGAGCGCGTCGAACTGGCTTATCGCGCACTGGCTCACGGCGAAGCGGAGACGAAGAGCAGCGATCCTGTCGCGGCGCTTCAAAGCAGCTATGAACAGGGCGTGACCGACGAATTCGTGAAGCCCGTGGTGATTACGCGTGGCGAGGGGCCTTCGGCTCCCCCAGTTGGCCCGATTCACGATGACGACGCGGTGATCTTTTACAACTTCCGCGCGGATCGCGCGCGGCAAATGACCTTTGCGCTGGAGGCGCCGAACTTTGACAAGTTCGCCGACCCCAAACGCCCGAAGAACCTCTTTTTTGTGGGCATGACGAAGTACGACAAGAAATGGGAGTGGCTGAAGTGCGTGATCATGCCGGAAAAACTGGAGCACATCCTGGCGCAGGTGTTTCAGGATCTGCAATACAAGAATCTGCGGTGCGCGGAGACGGAAAAATACGCGCACGTCACTTATTTCTTCAATGGCGGGGTGGAAAAACCGTTCAATGGAGAGGAGCGCATCCTGGTTCCTTCGCCCAAGGTCGCGACTTATGACCTGAAGCCGGAAATGTCCGCGGAAGGCATCACCAACACCGTGGTGAACGCGATCGAGAAAGGCGAATTCGACGCGATCATCATGAATTATGCCAATGCGGACATGGTCGGGCATTCCGGAAAGCTGGAAGCCGCGATCAAAGCCGTGGAAGCCGTCGATGCCGGGCTGGGCCGCATCTACCAGGCGATGAAGCCGCGCGGCGGCGCGTGGATTATCACCGCCGATCACGGCAACGCGGAAACCATGATTGATCCGGTTACTGGCGGGCCGCACACGTACCACACGACGAATCCTGTTCCCTTCATTTATGTTAGCGAAGATGAGCGCCTGAATGTTTCTCCCGGCGGCGCCCTGCGTGACATTGCGCCGACTCTACTGGGGATTCTGGGTGATTCCGTGCCTTCCGACATGACCGGGCGCGATTTGCGCCTGAAGCCGAAGGTTTAGCCTGCGCCGATGATCGGCGGGGGAGCACTTCAGTAGGGGCGCCACATTCAAACGCGCGATAGAGGAAGTGCCTGCCCTTTTGTTTTGAGTTAGTGGAAAGTTGAGATCCTTCGAGCCGATCAGAATCGGCTCTCAGGATGACAGTTGAGTGGAGTTTTCTCCGTGGAGAAAAGGTACAGCGTCTACATCATGAGCAATGTATCGAAGATGTTGTACGTGGGCGTGACGAACGATCTTGAAAAGAGGGTCCTTCAACACAAATCCAAACTCATTCCTGGTTACACGCAAAAATACAATTTGTTCAAACTTGTCTGTTTTGAGTCCTTCGGGGATATTCGGGATGCCATCCGCCGGGAAAAGCAGATCAAAGGCTGGCTTGGCTCCAAGAAAGTGGCGCTGATCGAGTCCGTGAATTTGAAGTGGAATGACCTGGCGGAGGCGCACTTCAGTAGCGGCGTAAAATTCGAACCTATGTCATCCTGAGGCCCCTGATTTTGGGGCCGAAGGACCTCAGCGTCGGCTTTCGGCACGACTGAATATATAAAACAATGAATTTTCAGCGAAGCACACCGGAAAACACCAAGCTGACCATTTGCGTCTGGCATCCGTTCAGCGAATGGCGGCCGAAACCTGCCATGGCCAGGGCGATCCGCACGCGCTGGCCCCTGATGCGCGTCGTTCACTTGCCGGATTACACGCGCCTGGCGGAGGAATTGCCGGACACGGATATTTTCATTGGCTACTCGCTCCGGCCGCAGCAACTCCAGGACGCCAAGCGGCTGAAGTGGATTCATTCCACGGCCGCCGGCGTGGCGCAGTTGATGTACCCGGAGCTGCGCGAGTCCGGCGTCGTGGTGACCAATCCCCGCGGCATTTTTTCCGCACCCATGGCGGAGCACGCAATCGGGCTGATGCTGGCCCTGGCCAGGAATTTCCCCGATTCCGTGCGGCAGCAGGACCGCGCTCAGTGGGCCCAGCAAGCGTTATGGGACCTGCCACAACATCTGACCGAATTGAATGGCCGGCTTCTGCTGATTGTCGGCTTCGGTTCCATCGGCAAAGAACTGGCGCGCCGCGCCAAAGCGTTCGACATGCGCGTGTGGGGCGTGAGCCGTTCCGGGAAGGGAGACTCCGCGCTGGCGGAGAGAATCGTGCCGGTAGCGGAATTGCGGGCTGCTCTCCCGCCGGCCGATTTCGTGGTGCTAGCCGCGCCGGAAACACCGGAAACGCGGCACCTGATCGGGCCAGAGGAGATCGCGCTGATGAAGCCGGGTGCGCGGCTAATCAATGTCGCGCGCGGCTCGCTATTGGACGAAGCGGCCTTGCTTCGGGCACTCGAGGGAGGAAAGCTGGGTGGCGCCGCCCTCGATGTGGCCGCCAGCGAACCGCTCCCGCCGGAGAGTCCATTGTGGAAAGCGCCGAATCTATTGATCACGCCGCATACGAGCGCGATCAGCGACCGGCTCTGGGAGCGGGAGACTTCAGTGTTGATGGAGCTTTTGGAGCGCTGGTTCGATGGCCGCGAATTAGTGAATCGCGTGGATTTTTCCCGCGGCTATTGAGTTATGCTGGACGGCTTAATCGCCGACGCCACCCTTGGGCGCCTGGTAACCTTCGCGGGCGTAAACCACAACCTTTTGCTTTTTGCCTTTTTGGTCGAGTATCGTTAACGGGCCGCCATCCGGCGCCACCAGTTCGACTTTCACCTTGCGGTATTTTCCGTCGGCAGCGTGGTTTGTCGGCGAATAGGTGATGCTGTACTGGTGGCGCAGGAATTCCGCCACAGCGCGCATATCAGTTGGAATTTCGCCGTCGAACTGCGGAAACCAGGCCAAACCGCCGGTCATTTGCGCCACTGTCTTCAACGTGTTTTGGGCCTGAAGATAGGTCAATTCTCTCGAGGAGCTCAACCTTTGATTGACTTCCTGATGGTTCTCAAGAGTTTTGGCCACGCCCACCGCAAAAATCGTGACGTCGGTCTGGCGGAGTTGTTTGAGGGTCTGATCCAGTGTGTGTTTGGAAAAAGTATCGATGCCGCTCGCCAAGACTAGCACGGATTTTTTCCCCTTCACGTCTTTCAGCCGGTCGACGGTGTCGAGCAGGGCATCGAAGATGTTCGATTCGCTGAAGCCGGGAAACATGAGGTGGTAGACGGCGGCGCGAACTTCGTCCTTGTTTTGCGTGAAGTCCACTTCCAGGCGGTGGTTCATGTCAAAGGTCACCAGGGCGACCCAATCCTGCGGCTTGAGATTCGGGAACAGCGCATCCGCCCAATACTTGGCCTGATAGGCAAACCAGCCATTCGCGACGTTGCTCCATTCCAGCAAAACGACCATGGTGATTGGGGCATCGCCGGCGCCAAAGTTAGTGATGGTCTGAGGCACGCCGTCTTCCAGGACGCGGAAATTTTCCTTTTTCAGGCCGGTAATGAGGTCACCGTTTGAGGTGGTAGCAACGACGTCCAGCGTCACGACGGGCACTTCGAGGGAAATCGTTACGCCGCCTTCCTGCGGCTTTTGCTGGGGCGCAGCCGGCTTTGGCGCGGGCGCTGGGTTTGCCTGGGGGGGCGAGGCGTTCTGAGGCCCCTCGGGCGCCTGCGCCGCCAAGCCGGTGCCAAGCAATAACATCGTGGTGATGATTGCCGCTATCCTGCCGATCTTCGAGTTCCAACTCATCATGCCACACCCCCTGGCCATCTCTCTTGAGATGCGCCTGATCCGCCTGGCGTCGTTTTTGCCTTTACGCCCATCCATGGTGCAACTTAGGCAACGCCCCGCGATGCCCCGGCCGGAGCCATGCGTTCCGCATGTTAGTATGTTTTTTACTTGTTGCCTAACAGATTCAAACTGGGGGTGTTTTCGTGAGTTGGAAGCGGGTCAGCTTGTGCATTCTCGTCGTGTTAGCCCTGCTCGCGGGCCATGGCAGCGTTCTTCGCGCGCAGATCAAACAGGGACCACCTCCCTTCGGCATACCCTCTCCACCTCCGCTGGTGGGCGACACCTCCGGGCTGGCGCGCGAGGCGCAGGATTGGCTCGTTGAGCTGGTCAAAATCAATACCACCAACCCGCCCGGCAATGAACAGGCCGCCGCGAAGTACCTCGCCGGCATTCTGACCAAGGAAGGCATCACGCCGGAAATTCTGGACGTCGCGCCCGGGCGCAGCGCGCTGGTGGCGCGGTTGCGGAGCAGCGCGGTCGCCGATCCGTCCAAGGCGCTCCTGCTCGTCGCGCACATGGATGTGGTGGGCGTGGACCGCAGCAAGTGGTCGGTGGACCCGTTTGGCGGCATCATCAAGGACGGCTATTTGTATGGGCGCGGCTCCAACGATGACAAAGGCATGCTGGCCGCGAATCTCGCGGCGTTCATTGCGCTGAAGCGCTCCAACGTGCGGCTAAATCGCGACGTCATTTTCCTGGCCACAACCGATGAAGAGCAGTTTGGCGACGCCAGCTTGAAGACGCTCATCGCCAAGTATTGGGACAAATTCGCCGCCGGTTATGCCATCAACGAAGGCGGGAAGGTGGTGGTGAAAGACGGCAAGGTGCAACATGTGGCCGTGCAAGCGGATGAAAAAGTGCCCGTGAATGTCACCGTGATTGCCAAGGGCAGGGCCGGACACGCCTCCATACCCACGAAAGATAATCCCGTGGTGCACCTGGCCGCGGCGGTGGCCAAGATCGGCGATTACACGGCGCCGGTTCACCTTACCTCGATTACGCGGCGCTACTTTGAAGGCCTGTCTACACTCGAGGACGAGGAAACCGGCAAGTGGATGCGCGTGGTGGATACGCCCGATCGCGGCGAGCACGCCCAGCGCGTTCTCTCTGACGCCAATCCGCTGTGGAACTCGATGATGCGCGATTCGATTGCGCCAACGATGCTGCAAGCGGGCGTGCGCGTCAATGTCATCCCCTCGGAAGCCCAGGCAAATCTCAATATACGGCTGCTGCCGGGCGATACGGTCAGCGCGCTCTTGGACGAACTCACGAAACTTGTGAATGACCCCCTGGTGCACTTCGAGGTACAGCCTGACGTTGGCCTCGCGGCGCCCAATTCCTCGATTGAGACCGATTTCTACGCCACCATTACCAAAGTCTGCGCGCGGGAATTCGGCGGCGCTCCTGTTTTGCCGTTCATGTCAACCGGCGCAACCGATTCCGCGCAACTCCGTCTGCACAGCGTCCAGGCCTATGGCCTGCGGCCTTTCCCCCTGACCGATGAGGACGATCGTCGAATGCACGGCGACGACGAACGCCTTCCCCTGGCTGCCTTTGCGACAGGTGTGGATCTGCTGACGCGCATCGTCGCGGAATTTTGCGTCACCAAGTAGCAACATCTCTGATATATACATTAGGGGAGAGGAAAGAATGAATCCCCGCCATTCCAAGATTGTCTGCACCATCGGCCCGGCCACGCGGTCTCCCCGCATGATCCGCAAACTGCTGCTGGCGGGCATGGACGTCGCACGGCTGAATTTTTCGCACGGGACGCACGCCGAGCATGCGCAGAGCTTTGCGATGTTGCGCGAAGGCGCGGCCGCGTTTCAGAAACCCATCGCCATTCTGGCGGACCTCCAGGGCCCCAAGATCCGGACGGGAGCACTGGCGGGCGGCGGCACGGTCACATTGCGCGCGGGACAAAAATTCGTCATCACCACGGCGAAGATTCTGGGGGATTCCACGCGGGTCAGCACGATTTTTCACCCCTTGCCGCGGGAAGTGAAAGCCGGCGACCGCATCCTGCTTTCCGACGGGCTCATTGAATTGCGGGTGGAAAGAATACGCAAGCAGGAAGTCATCTGCCAGGTGATCAATGGCGGGTTGCTGGGCGAACACCAGGGCATCAATCTTCCCGGGGTGAAGTTGCGCGTCCCGGCCCTCACCAATAAGGACCGCGAGGACCTGCGCTTTGCGCTGGCACATGGCGCGGACTACATCGCGGTCAGCTTCGTCCGCCGGCCCGAGGATGTGTTGCTGGCAAAGTCGCTGATTCGCCGGGCGAAAAAAGACACGCCGGTGATCGCCAAGCTGGAGAAGCCCGAAGCCATCGAAAACCTGGAAGCGATTCTGCGCGCCTCCGAAGGCGTAATGGTGGCGCGCGGCGATCTGGGCGTGGAGATGAGCCCCGAGCGCGTTCCCGTGGTGCAGAAAAACATCATCGCAAGAGCGCGCGAATTCCGCCGTCCGGTAATCACCGCTACGCAGATGCTGGAATCCATGACCGAGAATCCCCGGCCGACCCGCGCGGAGGCTTCCGACGTGGCCAATGCCATTTTCGATGGCTCGGACGCCGTGATGCTCTCTGCCGAAACGGCCAGCGGAAAGTATCCGGTGGAAGCCGTACAGATGATGGCGCGGATCATCGAAGAGGCCGAGGCGAGTATCCATGAATATCCGCGGCCCGTGCCGCAGGAGCGCCTGAAAGTGCCGGAAACCGTGGCGGAGCTGGTGTGCCATGCCTCGCGCGAGCTGCACATGAAACTGATCGCCGTGTTCACGCACAGTGGATTTACGGCGCAGCTGGTATCGCGCTACCGGCCGCTGGTGCCCATCGTGGCGTTCACCCCGGAGGCGAATACGCGGCGGCGCATGGCGCTGTTGTGGGGCGTGACGTCGCGTCAGATCTCCGACATCAAGAAGATCGATGGATTGGCGGCAATTGCGGAGAAGCGGCTGCTGGAAGAGCGGCTCGTGCGCAAGGGCGATGTGATCGGCATCGTTGCGGGAACACCGATGGGGATCCGCGGAACAACGAATTTCATGAAGTTCCACGTCATCGGCGGCGCCAGCTAAGGCAATGTAAGAAGAGAAGGACGAAGACTTGGCGGTGTGGAACGTCCCGCAGGCAGGCTACTCCTTAACACGAATTTCTCACGAGATATAGTTTTGCCCGTTGTTTAGACACAACAGCACAGTGTCATCCTGAGGGGCGCGCCGGGCGTTTACCCCGACCTGGTCGGGGCGCCCCGAAGGATGACAGTTCTCTATTGAAATTAACAACGAATAAACTGAGGCTCATCAGTAAGCCCGGCCAAAGCAGAGTTCAATTGACCCAGTGATCGGGACGCGAGGGAGGCTCCTCGCGGTGCTTTTTCATGTACACCTGGAAGCGCTTGCGATTACGCTGGAACTTCCAATCGGCGACTTCGTTGCGCACACGGTAGAGGAAAGAGCCGCGGCGGAGGTACAGCCAGCCGACAAGCATTCCGCCCAAATGGCAGAGATGGGCGACGCCGTCTCCTCCGGATCCCAAGGTGCCGAAGAACTCGATGGCAGCCATGGCGGCGACAAACGGCCGCATCGGAATCATGATGGGGAGAGGGAAGATCCAAATTCGCCGGTCGGGAAACAGAATGGCGTTGGCGATGAGGATGCCATAGATTGCGCCGGACGCGCCGATCGTGGGGACGTCGCTAGGCCGATGTCCCCAGAGCATGGGAAACACTTTAACCAGAATGGTGATCGCCCCGGCGCCGATTCCGCAGAGGAAAAAGTAATTTAAGAAGCGGTTCCTGCCCCAGACCATCTCCAGTTCGCGCCCGAACATCCAGAGAAAGAGCATGTTGAGGAGAAGGTGGAAGAGGCCGCCGTGAAGGAAGATGTAGGTAACGGGTTGCCAGATGCGCAGGGCGGGAAACGGTCCGAGCGGGACGAGGCCGAAATGATAATTAATCCAAAGGGTGGCGTCGCGGCCAACCAAAATAGCCGCCAGGGTTTGCACAAGAAAAACAGCCGAACAGGCAATAACCAGATACTTGACGGCAGGAGTGATGAAGTTGCGCCAGTCGAAACGAATGCGCGGCGCGCCGAACGTCGTGCCCATAACAGCAGTGTAAGACGAGGGAGTGCCGCGCGTCAAAAGGAGCCGGATTTGGGCACTGCGTCAGTTTCCGGTAACGGCGTTCATCGGGCAGTCGCCATGCCACGCGGATTCCAGGAGTGCTTCCGGTACCTGGCAGGGTGGGGTTTTTCTTCGTTGCTTCCTTGCCCACCCTAGGACTACTGCTGCAACAAAATCGACACGGTTCCGTCCGTCATGTTCACCACGGCAAGATCGAGTTTCCCATCGCCATTGAAATCTGCCGCCGCGATTTGGTACGGGCCGCGTCCTACAGCATAAGGCGAACCCGATGCCTGTGTGAATGTCCCATCGCCGTTCCCAAGCAGAAGCGTGATTGTGCCGTCTCCATAGTTTGCGACCGCGAGGTCCAGTTTCCCATCGTTATTGAAATCCGCCGCTACGATCGCGTCGACGCCGGCAAGATTTGCGACTGCCTGCGGTGCGATTTCCTGCCGGAGTACTACATGGCCTCGACGGCCATTCGCGAACGGCGGCGCACGCTGCGGTACCGCAACCTGCTAGTCCGCCAGATGGTGCAGATGAAAAACAAGACCGGCATGCTGCTGATGGAAGCGGGGGGCCGCTACGCCCGCTGCCCACATAATCTGTGGTCCGTGCGCCAATTTGCGGCTATGTCCGCGCGGGCGGTATTCTGGGCGCATCTCCGGGCAGTCGCATAGCTCGCCGCCGATTTTGCAGTGAGCGTCACGCTTGCACAAAACCCCGACTACGCCATCGGTTGCATACGCTGGTCCCATTCAAATCTGGTGTCGCTGAAACGGGCTTCCGGGTAGAATGGAGGCCATGAAATCCACGATCCACGTTTTCGGGCATGATGATACTTTTGATTCGGATTCGATCAGGCAATACATCGAAAGCGACATTTTCGACGACGGTTACGATCGCCGTTACCGCTACAACCAGTTGAGAAACGATGCGAAGATTATCGTTCTCTCACACGCCGGGGAAGCATACGGTCATTTTGAAATCACCGGCTGGGAAGATCCCACAAACGACGATATTGAAGCGTGGCCAAAAACGAAACGGGTATACATCGTAAGCAAGTCGCACAGTTATGAAAAGCCCGTCAATTTGCAAGACCTGGGCATCACTCATATTCAGTACGGCAAACCAATCGATGCCGACATGCTTCAAGAAATTCAGAAACGTGCCGGTAAGGTCACCACGCATCAACCGGCTGTGGCCTGATGGCCCCTGTTCTTTAGCTGTCGCGGCACCGGAGAAGATATGAGTAACAGCGAAATGGCATCGCGATGAAGGCCAGAGAGAAGGAGCGGATTCTGTGCAACAATTCTGGCTGTTTGGAGCAAACCCCGATGAATACAAGCTCGTTGAGGAGGTTCCGGCGCGTCTCGCCAAGGGAGATTTCTGGCTGGTGAAGCAGCACCGAGACAAACTACGCGCTGGTGATAAGGTGATCCTTTGGCAGTCAGGCGACAAGGCGGGCATTTACGCGTTCGGTGTACTGGCGGACAAACCGCGCAAGATGCGAAACGAATGGCGGGTTAACATTCAATACAAGCCCTTGCTGAGGCAACCCGTATTCAAGCGCGACCTAAAAAAGCATCCGCTCCTGAGCAATTTGAGTATTTTGAAGATGCCGCGCGGCAGAAATCCTTTCCCTGTTAAGGAAACTGAGTGGCAGGGTTTGCAGGAGCTAATATCGAAGGGTACCGTTAGCATCTTCACGCCCTACCAGCAGGAGGAGAACCGGTTCACCAATGGGCTCGTCGCCCTACTGGAATTATCTTCGCGATGCGGCGGCCCACTACCGGCTACATCTTTTCTTCGTGATCTGATCGCCCTTGAGCCGCGGGGAGAGATTGGAAGTTTCCGAGTGCTTTGCGGTTTTGACGGGCACGCCGACGCTGAGTTGTGTGGGCCAGGCTCCTGCATTCGGTTCGAGACGAAGATCGGGTCCGGTGCCTTGGATGAGGACCAGGTAAAGCGCCATCTTAAGTGGCTGGAACGGGCCCCGCAGGCCCGCAAGGTGCTCGTACTACTGACTCCGGACGACGGCGGCAGTAGCTATATCAAGGGATTCCTTTCCAGCAAGTGCATCAAGGCGTTTTGTTCCAAGGACAAGGACCACAGGGTAACGCACTTGGAATGGAAGTTGGTCCACGACTACCTCAAGCGCGCAGTCGCGCGTACCAGAACTACCGCGTTTTCTCGACTCGTAATGCAATTCTTGGATCAGATTCACGATCGAATTTTTGAGCAGGACTTCGCGGGAATTATACAAAAAATTGCATTTGGTGATGATTCAGAGGTTTACGCCGAGACCAACGATGAGCACACCGGTTACCTCGATGATGATTTGGAACATTGGGATCAATGGAATACTCCGAGAAGACATGACAAACTTGATGGCAAGGGCAGGAAGCTGCTGCTCTACGACCCGGTTCGCAAGGCGATTACAGTTGAGTTCGAGATAGCGAAAGTGGAACCGAAAAAGTGGCGGGGAAAGTTCTCCTGTCGGAACTCCATCGCCCCCAACACCGTGGAAATCTATTCCCAACCGATACCGCTAAGCCATATCAAGACGATTCCGGGTTTTAGGAACTTCACGCGGGGCATGGCCGGCGCGTGGAACGTGACACGTGAAGAATACAGGCTATTGCGGGGGTTCAATGACCTCACTCAATAGTGGTTCCAGCTTCCTGCCTGCGACCGCCAGTCGCCTTCTCGTCAAACGCAACGGTCACAGCCTCCTCCGAAGCGCGTCAGGAGAGCTTTTGCCCTCTTGACAAAGACCTATCATGGAAGTCTGGTTCTATCTGAAAAAGGAACCACGGCTGAGAGGCCAACACACGCGGCGAGGAATCAGAAAGAACTTGTACCCGCGCTCCTCCGAAGCGCGTCAGGAGAGCTTTTGCCCTCTTGACAAAGACCTATCATGGAAGTTCTGCGAGTAACCGCTCGAACCAGCGTGAGCATCCGGTGGCCTCCATGCCCACGCGCACGCTGACTCCTCGCTGCTTCAGTTCTCGGTAGAACTTCTCTGCTTCTTCATCGCTGTGGTTTAGGCGCCGTTCTCCACATTCACGTGTTTCCTAATTCAAAAAAGCAATTTGCTGAAAGCTCGGGTGATAATCTACGCCTATAATGAACATCTTCGGCTCCTTTCTCCCGAGCCTTTGGTCGTCGATAAACCACAGTCTACTCGGGCCGAGGGAGCCGACATTGTTATGAAATCATGTTCCTCCCGGTACCCACTTCCACGATAAGTGCATCAATCAGGACGGCGCACAGGCCGGACCCACACAATTCGTGCTTACAGGCTTTCGAGTGCCAGCTTCAGGAAGTTCCAGAAACTTACCACGGTGGAGATCTGCACGCGCTCGTTCGGGCTGTGCGGATCTACGATCGTCGGACCAAAAGAGACCATCTGCATGCCGGGATACTTCTCGCCAATGACGCCACATTCCAAACCAGCGTGCATGGCGATCAGCTTGGCAGGTTTGCCGAAGAGTTTCTTGTGCACCTCCTGCAGCTTGCGCACAAGTTCGCTGTTTGGCTCAGGTTTCCAGCCGGGGTAGCTGCCTCCGTGCTCGACTTGGAACCCCGCCAGCCGGCAGACCGTCGCAACCATACGGGCGGCCGCCTGTTTGCTGCTCACAATCGCGCTCCGCTGACTGGTGACAATCTCGACCACGTCGCCCTTGGTTTTGACGGTCGCCAGGTTCGTCGAGGTCTGGACCAAGCCGGGAACATCCGGGCTCATCGCCAGAATCCCGTGATGCACGCTCGCCAGCAGAGCAGCCGTGTGTTTCGCGTCAGTGGCATCCAGCACCATTCCCGGGCGTTCGGCTTTCTCGACCGTGATCTGCAACCCGGAATCGAATCCCCCTAAGTCGGCTTTGTATCCAGCTTCGGCCGTGGCCACAAGCGATTTCAGTTCGCTCTCGCGAGAGGGGGCGAGCACCACCAGGGCCACTGCTTCGCGGGGAATGGCATTGTGTGCGCTTCCGCCGTTGACCTCGGCGAGTTCGACGGGAAGGCGATCCAGCAAATCCTGAAGGACCCCGCCCATGATCCGCAGGGCATTGCCGCGGCCTTGATGGATATCGACACCGGAGTGGCCACCCCTCAGGCCAGACACCTTGATCCGCCAGGCCGGACCAGCGCCCGCAGGAACAAGCCTGACCTTGCGTCGAGCAGTCGTGTTGACGCCGCCCGCACAGCCGATACACAAGGTCCCGATCTCTTCGGTGTCAAGGTTGAGGAAATACTTGGACTTCAGCGAGCCAGCCGGGAATTCCGAAGCGCCCGTGAGTCCGGTCTCTTCGTCAATGGTGAAAGCGAACTCCAGAGGACCATGGGCAATGTCAGTGCTTTCCATCACGGCCAGTGCGGCGGCCACGCCGACTCCGTTATCGGCGCCCAGGGTCGTACCATCCGCCTTCAGCCAGTCTCCATCTCTTACGACCTTGATGGGATCGGCAGCGAAGTCATGAACCGTTCCCTCGTTCTTCTCGCAGACCATATCGAGGTGGCCCTGTAAGAGGGTCATCGGCGCTCCTTCGCGCCCCGGCCGCGCGGGCTTGCGGATCAAGAGATTGCCGACGTGGTCCTGTGCGGATTCCAGACCCAGCTTTGCGGCCACGCTCCGGACGTACTCCCGCGCGGCAGCCTCCTTTGTCGAGGCGCGAGGAATGGCCGCCAATTTGTCAAAGTGCTTCCATAACCGTTCAGGTTCCAGGTTCGCGAGTGCAGGCATCATGGCATGCTCCGTCGTACTGAGTTGGGATTTCGTTTTTGATCTCGAAAGCAGCCCCATTGTACATCCATCTCCATTGTTCGCGGCGTTGCGAAGCGATATTCATCGGGAGCGCTCCCGATGGTCTGCCATGCGTACTTGCGAACGCATTGAGCGGCGTGCTAACGTTCCGTGTCTTCTAGACATACCAACCATACAATGTAGTTGCGAGGTTCACGCATGAACGCGCAATCCGCTGATTCGGCTGGCCCCAAGAAGCACCAGCCTTATGTTCCAGCAAACATGGAGATGAAGGAATTTACCTGGCGTGCTGTCTTGATTGGGCTGGTATTGACGGTAATCCTGGGGGCGGCCAACGCCTATCTGGGGCTGCGAGCCGGCATTACTATTGCCGCAAGCTACCCAGCAGCCGTGATCGGTATGGCCGTCCTCCGATTGATGAACGGGTCTCTGCTGGAGGAGAACATCACCCGGACTGTGGGGGCCATCGGAGAGTCGGTTGCCGCGGGCGCAATTTTCACGTTGCCTGCATTCGTTCTTTCCGGGGCGTGGAAGTCGTTTGGCTTTCGTGATGCCTACTGGAAGTCCGTCGTATTGATGATGGTGGGCGGGACCCTGGGCATCCTTTTCGTAACGCTGCTGCGGCGCGTCATGGTGGAGGATCCCGATCTTCCCTATCCCGAATCGGTGGCGGCATCGGAGATTCACAAAGCTGGTCAGCAAAGCAGCAAGGCGGCCAAACTGCTCTTCTACAACATGGGCTTTGGCGGTTTAGTTTATTTGCTCGGGCAATTTCAACTATTCAACGCCAGCAAGAGCTTCGTGATCCACGTGGGTCAGATCGGCCGAAGCATCGTGCGCCTTGGAACATCGCAGACAGCGCAAACCGTGACGGCCGGAGGCGTGACGACCTTTCAAGCCCCGGCCATAAGTCCCGCGTACTTGGGCGTCGGGTACATTATTGGGCCGCGCCTGGCGATGCTGAACTTTGCCGGTGGCGTGGTTGCCTGGGGATTGCTCGTGCCGCTCCTCATCTACATCCTGGGCCCCCAGTTGCAGGCCAATCTCCCAGCGGGGAGCGAGGCAAATCTGGCAAGTTCCGTGTGGCTGTTCATCGTGCGTCCGATTGCCGCGGGTGGAATGATCGTGGGCTCCACCTGGACGCTCTTCCGCATGCGCAAGAGTCTCGCCTTGGGAATAAAACGCGCCATTTCTGACCTGAAGAAAACGGCCTCCGTGCACGCCGCCACGGACCGCACGGAGCACGACTTGAGCAGCAAGTTCGTATTCGGCGGCTTGTTCGCCGCTTTTCTCTGCATGATCCTGATCTATACCTATTTTTCCCACACCCTCAGCGGGGGTATCGTGGCCGCGCTGGTGATGCTCGTGGTGGGGTTCTTTTTCGCGGCTGTTTCCGGGAACCTCGTGGGGATGATCGGTTCTTCTAATAATCCCATTTCCGGTCTCACGTTGTGCACCCTGATCATCGCGGCGCTGCTGATGGTCGCGATTGGCGTTTCCGGTTTGAGCGGCATAGCAGCGGTGCTGGGCGTGGCCGCGGTTGTTTGCGTCTCTTCCGCTGTGGCTGGAGAGATGCTTCAGGACCTCAAGGTGGGACATATTCTTGGCGGAACACCGTCCAAGATGCAGATCGGGGATTTCATCGGAATCGCCGTGGCGAGCATCACTCTGTACTTTCCCTTGCTCCTTTTGCACCAGGGAAATATCAACGCGGGGGGTATCGGCTTTGGGGACCCGAAGCTGCCAGCGCCGCAAGCGGGGCTCATGTCGTTGTTGGCGAAGGGTATCGTAAATCACGACATGGCTTGGCCCCTTGTGCTGGTGGGAATCCTGTTCGGCATTGCGTTGATCATGCTGGAAGTGAAAAGCGTGCTGATTGTTGCCGTGGGAATGTACTTGCCGCTGGGAACCACTTTTGCGATTTTCGTCGGCGGCGTGATTCGCTGGGTCACCGATAAAATCCGCGATCGTCGCGGGCTCAACGATGCGCAAAAAGCGCGCGTGGACAACGCGGGCGTGCTCGCGGCCTCCGGCATGATTGCGGGGGAAGCGTTGCTGGGACTGGTGGTGGCGGGGTTCTACTTCTTCAGGAAGCCGGCGCCGGGAAAGTCGCCCCTGCCGGTGATTTTTGAGCATCCCGCGACAATCCTCGGATTTATCGTGCTGGCGATCCTGGCGTTCGTGATGATACGGGTGCCGCTGGCCAACGCGGGGAGCCCCGACGAGCCAGCACCGCCAACCGCGATCATGTAACGCCGGTTCGCACCCCATTCAGCACGTGCTGGTGCCGTGGAACTCCATGGACGGTCGCTCACCGATTCCTCCCTGGTGCCGGTGGCCAAGGAAATTCCGTCGAACCCTGCGTGGCTGGAGCATGCCGCAGAGCGCGCGCGACGCAAAACCTTTCCTTGATGCACGATTTTCAGGCGACAGTTCTCTTGACAACAGAGCATGGCATAGTTATCGTTCGGGGCAATACCGCATTGAGCTGGTGAACAGGTAGCGAGCGGCGGAACCTGGTCCAAAACTCGAAGAATAAGCGTGGTGTCTGAAAGGTGAATTGCGGTTGTGTACGGGCTGTGTGCCCGGTGGAGGCCTGCCTTGGCCATACGACGCAAGTGTGTTTCCCTTCTCTTTGTCCTGCTCTTTTCGACCCTATTTTCTGTTGGCGCGCGGGCCGGCGACGAATGGCTGCCCATCGATCCCGTCGAACTCAGAATGACCAGCGAGCCGCTGGCGCCGGGTGCGCCGGCGATCTATCTCTATCGGCAAGTGGACCGGGATGATAGCAAAGCAGACACAACCGAGTACAACTACGTGCGTATCAAGATTCTGACCGAAGAAGGACGTAAGTACGGCAATATCGAAATCCAATTTGAAAAAGCCAACTTTCACGTCAGCGCGATTCGCGCAAGAACGATCCATCCCGATGGCACGGTCGTGAATTTTGATGGAAAGGTCTATGAAAACACCATCGTCAAATCGAAGAGCTTGAAATACCTCGCGAAGACCTTTTCGATGCCGGATGTTACGGTGGGCAGCATCGTGGAGTACCACTTCAATTACGATTACGAGCAATACTCCATTTATAATTCGCGGTGGATTTTAAGCGAGGAACTCTTCACCAAGCATGCGAAATTCACTCTGAAGCCCTATGAGAGGGAAGACGTTTATCTGCAATGGTTTTGGCCTGCGGGCCTCCCGACTGGCACCACCCCGGCCGCGCAAGGCCCGGATCGCATTGTCCGGATGGAGTCCAACAACATTCCGGCGTTTGAAATCGAAGATTACATGCCGCCGGAGAATGAGTTGAAGTTCAGGGTCAATTTCGTCTATCGGGAAGGTGCTCCAGAAACGAACGTGGACAAATACTGGACCAGCTTCGGCAAGAAACAGAGCGGGCGCGTCGAGGAATTCGTAAACAAGCGCAAAGCCATGGAGCAGGCCGTGGCACAGATCGTTTCGCCCAACGACCCTCCGATGGTGAAGCTGCAGAAGATCTATGCGCGTACCCAGCAGGTTCGCAACTTGAGTTATGAAGAGAGCAAGACCGAACTGGAGCAAAAGCGCGAAAAGCTGAAGACCGCGTCCAACGTGGAAGAACTCTGGAAAATGCAGTACGGGAACCGGCAGAACATCACGTGGCTTTTCCTGGCGTTGGCGCGGGCCGCGGGATTAGAAGCGTATCCGTGCGTGGCGTCCGGACGCAGCGAGTATTTTTTCCATAAGGAACGGCTGAACAGCGCCGAACTGGGCACCAACGTGGTTCTCGTCAAGTTGGACGGAAAGGATTTGTTCTTCGAACCGGGAGCGGCATTCACGCCCTTTGGCCTGTTGCCCTGGACGGAAACCGGTGTCGCCGGCTTGAAACTCGACAAGGAAGGCGGGAAATGGATCACCACGAGCCTGCCGGAAAGCGATGCCTCGCGGACCGAACGCAAGGGCGACCTGAAGTTGCTTGACGACGGATCGCTGGAAGGCAAGCTCACCGTGACGTGGACGGGCCTGGAGGGGATGTGGCGCAGACAGGAGCAACGGAACCAGGACGACGCCAGCCGGAAGAAGTTCCTCGAAGACGATGTGAAGAACTCCATCGCTATGGGCAGCGAAGTGGAACTTACCAAGCAACCGGACTGGAAGAATTCGGACACGGCGTTCACCGCGGAGTTCACGCTGAAAGTGCCGGGATTCGCATCTTCAGCGGGAAGAAAGGTGCTGCTGCCGGTGAGCCTGTTTGCCGCGAATGAGAAACATTTGTTTGAGCACTCCGACAGGGTATACGCGATTTATTTTCAGTTTCCCTTCAAGAAGATAGACGACATCACGATCGATTTGCCGCTTGGATGGAAGACCACGACGTTGCCCAAGCCGATTGACCAGGACGCCCGAGCCGCGGACTACAAACTTACCGTGGAGGATCAGAAAGGCTTGATTCACATCCGGCGTGAAATTCGCAGCGACGTGCTGTTGGCGCCGAAAGAGGCCTATCCGGCGTTGCGGGGTTTTTATCAGATAGTGAGGACCCAGGATGATCAGCAAATCATACTTCTGCCCGTCGGCGCTTCGGCCAGCCAGTAAGCGAAAAGCGCGTCCCACGGTTTGTTTTGTTATGGCGACGCTGTTCGTCTGCTTTGCGCCGTTTCTTGCTTCGCGAACCATCGCCGCGGATGCGCCTGCCTGGATGCACGCAGCCGCCACAGCGCCGCTCCCGCCCCATGATGAGAAGACCGATGCCGTTACTGTGTACTCCGAGGACATCACCGTCGTCCTGTCGGAGAGCAAGATAAGAACGATCGAGCGGCGGGCCTACAAGATTCTGCGCCCGGGAGGGCGCGATTTCGGAATTGCGTATGCGGAATTCGACTCCAACCGGAAGATTAGCGGGATGAAGGCATGGTGCATTCCCGCCCAGGGCAAGGATTACGAAGTAAAAGAAAAAGAGGCGCTGGACGTATCTTTGGCAGGAGTGGAGTTTTCGGAACTAATCTCGGATGTGAAGGACCGATTCCTCAGGATTCCTGCAGCGGAGCCCGGGAATGTGGTCGGCTATGAAGTTGAAACTGAGACGCGACCCTATATCCTGCAGGAATGGTGGAATTTTCAGAATCGCACTCCGGTCAAGGAAGCACGATACTCGCTGCAGCTCCCGTCCGGCTGGGAGTACAAAGCAACCTGGATCAACCATCCGGAGGTCCAGCCAACACCCGCGGGGGCAAATCAGTGGCAGTGGGTGGTGACGGACGTTCCGGCGATCCGCGAAGAGGACGATATGCCGCCGTGGGCGGGTATTGCGGGGCAGATGATCGTGTCGTTTTTCCCGCCGGGCGGTTCGGGGAAAAGGGGATTCGAGAACTGGAACGAAATGGGCCGCTGGGAGAACACCCTTTTCCAAGGGCAGCGTGATCCATCGCCCGAGATCAAGCAGAAAGTCGCGGAACTGACGGCCTCGGCGCCGACGACGCTGGCGAAGATGCAAGCAATCGCGGCATTTGTGCAGAAAGACATTCGGTACGTTGCAATCGAATTGGGAATCGGAGGATGGCAGCCGCACCCGGCCCGGGACATCTATTCGCACAGGTATGGCGATTGCAAGGACAAGGCCACGCTGATGAGCGCGATGCTGAAAGAGATTGGCGTCGAATCTTATTATCTCGACATCAACGCGCGCCGGGGCGGCGTGACACCGACAACTCCTCCGCAAATGTACTGGTTCAACCACGAGATTCTGGGAATCCGGCTGCCGGACAGCGTCAGCGATTCATCGCTGATGGCGATTTACAATCACCCGAAGCTCGGGAGAATTCTGATCTTCGATCCGACCAGCGAAGTGACACCATTCGGGCAATTGGAGGGGGCGCTTCAGGACAATTACGGGCTGCTGGTCACCGAGGGCGGGGGAGATCTGATCCAAGTGCCGCAGCTTGCGCCATCCTCAAGCGGTAACCGCCGGATGGCCAAGTTGCAGCTCTCGCCGGAAGGCACTTTGAGTGGCGATGTCACGGAGATTCGTCAGGGGGACAACGCGGCGAGTCAACGTTATGCGCTGCGGGCGGCCACCAAGAACGCTGACCGGATCAAGCCCATTGAAACTCTACTGTCTCGTTCGCTGGGCACATTTCAGATCACCTCAGCGACCGTGGGCAACCTCGACGTCCACGATCAGCCGTTTGAGTACATCTATTCTTTTACAGCCGAAAAATACGGGAAGAGTGCCGGCAATCTTCTCCTGGTGCGCCCGCGGGTCATCGGAAATTGGTCCAGCGATGTTCTGGAGAAGAAGGAGCCGCGCAAATATCCGGTGGAATTCGATGGACCGCTGACGAATGTAGATTCGATAGAAATCAAGCTGCCTGCAGGGTATGAAGTCGACGAGCTGCCCGCTGCCGCGGATGCGGAATACTCTTTCGGGAGCTATCACAGCAAGTGCGAAGTGAAAGAGGACGAGCTGGTTTACAGGCGCGCACTCGTGGTCAAGGAGTTGAGCGTGCCGGTGGACAAGTTGGCTCAACTGAAGACGTTCTACCGGATCATCGCGGGCGATGAGCGGAGTACCGCCGTGCTGAAGCCGAAGGGGAACTGAGGGATTCGCAAATTCACTGGGTTTGGCGAGGATTCACGAAGGCGATCGTGGCCGGAGCTTGCAGCGAACTTGACTCTAAACCCGCACCCTTTGAAAAACCGCAGGCCAAAGGGTGCGCCACCCCATTTCGCGTTCGGACTTTACGCCTGTCCCACCCGCGGACGTGAAAGAGTCCCAGGAGGCCCTCAAAGCGATGAGTAACGTCCCTGGATTGACGGTGACAGCAGCGACTGGAGGAAATATCAAAGCCGGGCAGGTGACCGCAACGTTAGCTGATGCGGCCACCCTGGCAGTGGCCCCCATGCAAGCTGTTAAGAACCCCGCAACGGCGGCTGATGCAATCGGAACGGTGGGAAGCGTGGCAGACCTCGTTATAAATGCTGGGAAAACAGCAGCAAGTGTCGTATCAGGAGCCATAGCTACTTCACCGCAGCCTCCTCCGCCACCGCCGCCAAAGTGTCCGAATGCAACCTGTCCTAACAAGTGAGCTATGAACCGATTTCATCAATTCATGAACAAACGACTCTGGTTCCTGCTTTTTAACACATGCTCGATAGCATATCTTGTTATGAGTGGGCGACTGCATTACGACCTTGTTTCTGTCCTGGGTTGCGGAATAGCATTGCTATTGATGAACGGGATTGCGCTTTTGTCTGCAAGAAACTTCCCGGATTGGAAATGAAGCCACAGTTCAGAGCATTCTTGGTTAACTTCGGTATTGCCATCGGTCTTGTCGTCGAACTACACCGAGGGGCCGCTGCCTTTGAAGTTGCGCTTACTGGGATTTTTCTTTTCGTGCTGGCAAATGCGCTTCTACTGAGCGCATATAGAAAGAGACGTCGGGCTGATTAGATGATGGCGTCGCCTCCCTCGACCGAGCAAACTTGGTTGGCTGATTGGATGACTGCGTCGGCTCCTGTTCCCAAGTAGACTTGGTAGCTGTTGGACGATCAAGGCTCGGAAAAAGGAGCCGAGCGATGATCATTATAGGTTGTGATTTTCACACACGCTACCAACAGATTGCCATGGCCAACGACGAAACTGGGGGAGTTGCTTCTTCCTCCTCGTCCCAGTTTCGAAATTAGTACCTCATAAATATACATTGACAGTTGGTAATTATAGCGGTATAATACGTCGTGAATACTCGGCACAAGCCCGCCCGCGCCCCGCAGCTCTCCAGCACACTCACCCTCTGCACCAACAGTGCGCATCCATATCAAAACAAAGGCTTTGCAAACCCAAACAGCGAGTTTCTAAGTGCCTTGTTTTCACATCGTTGCGCACACTCGCGCCCGCAACCCCTTTGTTTTGACATGCTTCACAAAAACACCCGGGGTGGCATACACAAACTTTTTCAGTCGCCGCTCACAAATCGCGGATCTCGCTTCACAAGTTACGTCGCAGAGGGAATGGACCTAACTTCGCGGGCAGATAAACGTGACGGCCGCGGGCGGGCGGAGGGTGCTCCAGCGGTGGCGGAGGTTGCGCGGGGCGGCTTCGAGCAGGGCGGCGAGAAGTTGCTGGGCTTGGTCATAGGGCAGGGAAATGCGGAAGAGATCGGCGCGCCGCGCATGGGAATATCTCTCATAGCGGGCAGTATGACTGGCGGCGTTCCGCAGAAGCACCTGCCAGGGAGAAAGCCTTCCCAGAAATTTCTTTTCCAAAGCCTCCGCACGAAAAATTTCGACTACATGGCATTGCGTCCCGCCGCCGATCTCGAAGAGCGCCGCAGTTGCTTTGGACGGCTCGAACGGGCGCGAAGGATCGTCATCGGGAAAGGGAACGAGGAGCGCTGCGATCTCCGAAGCTTCCGCTGCTATGCCATCCCACCAGTAGCGGTAGCCGTGGTAGACCGCGGTGCCGCTCCGGAAAATCTGCCGCACGCGCGCGGGGTCCTTGCCCGCAATGCTGACGACCAGATCCGCCAGTTCGTGCAGGCGAAACACCTGCTTCACCACTGGGCGGACGCTGACGTAGCCTGCGTCTTCTTCGGTGTAACGAACGGGAATTTGTTGCGGCAAGGGCATGAGTTTATCGATGACGACGCGAATTTCGGAGTTTCCTGCAATCAAAGGCGCCCGCCTCAGAAGGCGGCCGCTACAAATGCAAAACGGCGTCAACCGAGTTTGGAAAGACGTTCGCGAACGCGATCACTCAACGCTTTGCCGTCAACCGCCTTTCCGGCCAGGATTTCTTTTGCGGCTTTGACGACGGCGCCCATCTGCTTGACGGAGGCCGCCTTCGTATCCGCGATGGCTTGGGCGACGGCGGCATCCATTTCGGCTTCGGAGGCGCCGGCGGGGAGATAGCTTTCGACGACGGCGAGCTGGCGGGTCTCCTTGTCGACAAGGTCCTGGCGGCCGCCTTTGGTGAACTGCTCGATGGACTCTTTGCGCTGCTTGACGAGCGTCTGGAGCAACTGAATGGATTCCGCGTCGTCCAGCGCGCGCAGCTTTTCCACTTCCTTCAATTGCAGCGCGGATTTCACCATGCGCAGGACGCTCAGGCGCAGCTCGTCCTTGGCCTTCATGGCGGTGACAATATCTTTCTGGATCGTTTCGGAAAGGCTCATGGCAACTCCCCCCCTTCCGAACTATAACAGACACATATACCCAACATTTACAATTCTCCTTGATGCCGCGATTGACACGCGGCGAGCCGCACAGTACTTTGATTAGTTTTCCATGCTGGGAGGAGACCGCCGGGGAGTGTGCCGCGGCTCCTACCCGAAATGAGGAATCATGAAAGTCATCGTGGCGGACAAGATCAGCGAACGAGGAGTGGAACTCCTAAAGCAGACCGGCTGGAACATCGTTCTGACGACAAAGGACACGCTGCTGGGCGAACTAGGTGATGCCGATGCCCTGATCGTGCGCAGCGCCACGCGCGTTACGCCGGAACTGCTGCAGAAGGCCCCGCAACTTCGCGTGGTGGGGCGGGCGGGAGTCGGTGTGGATAACATTGACCTGGACGAAGCCACCAAGCGTGGTGTGCTGGTGATGAGCACGCCCGGGGGAAGTTCCGTCAGCGTCGCCGAGCATACGTTCGCGCTGCTGCTGGCCCTGGTGCGCCAGGTACCAAAGTTCGACGCGGCGCTGCGCGAAGGGAGATGGGAGAAGTCCTCATCGGGCGCGGAAGTGCGCGGGAAAACCCTGGGATTGATCGGCTTGGGGCGCATCGGCAGCGAGGTAGCCAGGCGCGCGGCTGCGTTCGATATGCGGCTTGTGGCTTGCGATCCGTATATCAGCGAGGCTGCAGCAAGGGAACGGTCGGTGGAGCTAATGCCGCTGGGGAAGCTGCTGGCGGAAAGCGATTTCATTTCCTTGCACACCGCGGTCAACCCGCAGACACAGAACATGATCAACGCCGTCACGATCGCGCAGATGAAAAAAGGCGTGCGGATTGTGAACGCGGCGCGCGGCGAACTGATCAACGAAGCGGACTTGGCGGCCGCGCTGAAGAGCGGGCATGTGGCGGGCGCCGCACTGGACGTATTCGTCGAAGAGCCGCCGAAAAATTCCCCGCTGATTGGTTTGCCGAACGTGATTTGCACACCGCATGTGGCGGGCTCGACCGCGGAAGCGCAGGAGGAGTTGGGGATTCAGGTTGCCGTACAGGTGCGCGACTACCTGGCGGAAGGCGTGATCCGCAACGCGGTGAACCTGCCGGCACTTTCACCGGAGCAATATCGCCGTATACGGCCGTACCTTGCGCTAGCGGAACGGCTGGGCTCGCTGGTTTCACAAGCAGCGGCCACGCGGCCAGCCCGGATACGGATTCGCTATGCCGGCGAACTTTCGGAGATTGGGACGCACCTCTTGCGCAGCGCTGTTCTCGCAGGGCTGTTGAACGCCGTTCTCGATGAGAAAGTGAACGTGGTAAATGCTGGACGCGTGGCGGCAGCCCGCGGACTGATCGTCGAAGAAGAAACGCGACGGCGGGAACATGGCTTTCCCCATACCCTGGAAGTGGCGGCTATGCCGGAGAAGGAAGGCGCGGCGGGGTTCAGCGCGGAAGGCACCGTACTCCATGATGGTTCGCCGCGCGTCATCAACATTGATGGAATCGCGCTGGAAGCCCAATTGGAAGGCACGGTGCTGTACCTTCGGAACCACGACGAACCTGGCGTGATCGGCTATATCGGTACGACCCTAGGGAAGCATGGCGTAAACATCGCTACATTTGCGCTTGGACGCCGTGAAGCCGCGCGGGGGGCCGAAGCCGTCTCCCTGGTGCGGCTGGATGGCGAGGTATCCGCATCAATTCTGGAGCCGATCCGGGCGAACTCCGCAATCACGCAGGCGCGGCTGTTGCACTTCGGCAAGGCCTGAACGGCTTGCCGGTCGAGCACGGCTATCTACGCGAGAGAGTGGCTCAGACCAGAGGGCCAATGGCGTGTACCAGAGTTCCAACTGTTTGAAAGCAAGGAATATTTCCGCACTCGCTCGCAAGGCGGGCGGCAGGGTGCTCCCGGCGTTCTTTCCCGGGTGGTTCCGTGAATGAGGCAATCCTTTCCACAGCGGGGGAGCAACCCCCTGCGGTCAAAGTATTTGAAAATCCGTTCCTATCCATTCATAGAACATTCCTTGACACCAGGCTCAATTTGGCAAAGAATTTGACAACTCTAAGGCAAGTCCGTGGTGAAACGAGGGCGCCCGGGCAGTTCCAGATTCGTGTGTGTGTTTTTTCTGGCTGGGTAGCGTTCGAGGGATGAGTCTCCGGGGGGATCCCGCCTCTTCAAACTTACATCGCGGACTGAAACGGTGCATGCGACAGGTGCTGGCAGGAGGGGTATTTCTGCTGCCGGCGCAGGGTTGTATTTTGGGTGATTAGCTCCGAAGTGCGAGGGTGTACTGGGAAGAGATCATGGGGCAGGGGACTGTTTGGATTTCCAGGGGCAGCGCAGTGGGGTAGTTGATCAAGGTTCTCGGATTCGTTTTTTCATTGGCATGTTGGTTCTACTGGCCGTCATGGTGGTAGGGAGAAAGGGTGATGTTTTATGAAGCACGTATGTTGGTTGTTTTGCCTCGGTTTCTTTCTCTTGTTCTGTCTCACTCCTGGATTTGCGCAAACCGGCACGACGTCTCTGCGCGGAACAGTGAATGACGAGACAGGCGCCGTGATTGTGGGCGCGAACGTAAAGATCAGCAATTCGCAGACCGGCTTTGAGCGCTCGACGACGAGCGGAAGCGCCGGGGAGTACGAGTTCCTGGCGTTGCCGCCGGGCCTCTACGCCTTGACGGTGGAAAAGCAGAGCTTCCAAAGGTATGTGCACACGAATCTCGATCTGCTGGTGAACTTGCCTGCAACCCAAAACGTCACGCTGCACGTGGGCTCGGTGAGCCAGACAGTGGAGGTATCCGCGGTGGCGGTGGCACTGAACACAACAGATGCATCGGTCGGAAACGCATTCAGTGAAAACGAGGTGAAGCAATTGCCGCTGGAAGGGAGAAACGTCCCTGATTTGCTCAGCTTGCAGCCCGGCGTGGCCTACGCCGGCAACCGAACGGACGTGCCGACCTGGGACACCCGAAACGGGGCGGTGAATGGTGCGCGAAGCGACCAGAGCAACGTAACCGTAGACGGGGTGGAATCGAACGACATAAACGGGGCGGCATTTACCTCTGTGCTGCCGGTCACACTGGATTCCGTGCAAGAGTTCCGCGTGACGACTTCAAATTACAACGCGGACCAGGGCGGGTCTTCCGGCGCACAGGTGGCCCTGGTCACAAAGAGCGGCACGAATGACATTCACGGATCGGCGTATGAATATAACCGCAACACAGCCACCAGCGCGAATGATTATTTCGTGAAGGCCTCGCAGATCGACACCTGCCTCAGTAACGGCATCTCGCTGAGCGAAAAGCAGTGCAATCAAGCGCCCAAGCTGATCCGCAATATTTTCGGAGGTTCCGTCGGAGGCCCGATAAAGAAAGACCGCCTTTTCTTGTTCCTGAACTATGAAGGAACACGGCGGTCCGAGGCGCAGAGCGTGACCGATGTGGTTCCATCAAACACCCTGCGGGACGGAATCATGCAGTATCTCTGCGCGCCACTTCTAGACGCAAACGGAAACGTGATCAAAACGGCGGCCCAGGTGTGCCCGGGGGGTTCAGTGACGGGTCTCAGCGGCAAGAGCTACACGGTACAGCCGACATATAACGCACTTTCCCCGACTCAGATTACGGCCATGGATCCCCTCCATCTGGGGCCCAATACTGCAATCCTGCAATACCTTAATACCTGGCCGACTTCCAACAGCAGCGCTTGCGGAGACGGGTATAACTACGCGTGCTTCAACTACAGCGCGCCAATTTCCGAGACGGAAAACGAATATATCGCAAAGATGGATTACAACATCACGACGGATGCCAAGCAGCATGTCTCGGTGATGGGCGCGCTGCGCAACGATAGTAACCCCGGCGCGGCATTTTATCCCGGCTTGCCGCCGTCGCAGTCGAATGTGAACTACAACAAAGGTATCGTTGTGAATTACAACGGAGTCATCACCTCAAACCTAATTAACAACTTTCGGTATGGCTTTGTGCGCCAGAGCGTCGGGTACATCGGGAACTCCAACCAGGATTGGATCCTCCTCCGTGGACTGAACGATCAGACTGGCCCCCCGGCGGCAATCACGCGCACGTATGGCTTCCAACGGCCGACGCACCTTTTCGCGGACGACGTGTCTTGGATGCGCGGCAAGCATACCTGGCAGTTTGGCGGGCAGGTCGCGTTTATCCGGACACCGAGCATCAGCTATGCATCCTCGTTCAGCTTTGCCCGCGCCAACGCGTCCTGGACAACTACATCCGGATATGCGCAGAAGAGCTCTTCGCCACTGAACCCGATGAATAGCGGGTTCCCGCAAGTGGATGCGAGTTTTGCCAACTCCTATGATTTTCCGCTCACGGCGTTGCTGGGCATGGTGACGGAGGTGGACGCACAGTATAACTTTCAGAGGGACGGAAGCGCCTTGGCGGACGGCACCCCGCTCACGAGGCGGTTCGCCATCAACAGCTACGAGATGTATGTGCAAGACGTGTGGAAGGTAAGACCGACGTTCACACTCACGCTGGGCTTGCGGTATTCGCTGTTCTCGCCGCCGTGGGAAACGAACAAGCTTCAGGTCTCGCCGACGGTCAACATGGACCAGTGGTTCCTGAATCGCGCGGCGGAGGGCAATGCGGGGCAGCCTTCGAACCTGGATCCGCTGGTTTCGTACGACTGGTCCGGGCAGGCGAACGGCAGGCCCGGATTCTACAATTGGGATCCCAAGGATTTCGGGCCGCATGTGGCGTTTGCCTGGGCGCCCCGGATGAGCAAAGGGCTGTTGGGCGACGTGTTTGGGGAAAGCAAAACGTCCGTGCGTGGCGGGTTCGGGATGGTATACGACCGGTTTGGCCAGGGCCTTGTGGATGACTTCAGTCAATACGGATCATTCGGACTCTCGGCGGAATTAACCAACCCAGCGGGATTCGTGGATGCTTATAACGCACCGCGGGTGACGAGTATGAACACCGTTCCGAAGAACGACCCCAGCGGGAACCCCTACTTAGATTATAACGGAAACCCCGTCTATGTGCCGTCTCCGCCGGCGAATTTCCCGGAGACGTTCCCGACCGGTACATTCTATATCGGCTCAACCATCGACAAGAATTTGAAGACACCTTATGCCTTCACCTTTGATTTTTCCGTTTCCCGAGAATTAAAGGGAGGATTCACGTTTGAAGCCGCCTACGTGGGGCGCCTCTCCCGCCGCCTCCTGATGCAATTGGACACGGCCACGCCCTTGGATCTGAAGGACCCGACGACAGGGATGGACTACTTCACGGCGGTCACAGCGCTGGCAAAAATTTACCGTCAACAGCTGTCGAACGGAAATTTTGCGTCGACGACAACGTTCAATCCGGCTACTTTGCCGCCCAACGTTGCCAAGTATTGGGCAGATATCCTCACGCCACCGCAGGCGGGAGACGCGTACCAAATGTCCTCATGCACGGGCACCGACAGTCATGGGAATCCGCTTGTCATGACGACGACCAATCCGGTGGTAGCGGCCTACGACCTGTTCTGTGGGAATAACTTGAACGAGACGACTGGGTTGCTCGCGCTTGACTACTCCGGCCTGCCGGGCGTAAGCGGCAACTCTTATCTGCCGAAGGGCGGACAATATACCTTTTATAATCCGCAGTTCGCCACCATGTATATGTTCAAGTCCATGGGCACTGCGAGTTACAACGCTGGCCAATTCTCGCTGCACCATAAGTTGATGCACGGCGTGCAGTTCGACCTTAACTACACCTACTCCAAATCCATCGATTTGGCCTCGGACGCGGAAAGGATCGGGACCATGGGAGGAAACAGCGCGTACATCATAAATGCGTGGGATCCGACTGAGTTCCGAGGGCCATCTGACTTCGACGCGACACACCAAGTCACGGCGAACTGGGTGGTGGATATGCCTTTTGGGCGGAAGAAAGCGATCGGCGGAAATGCCAACGGGTTCGTGAATGCCATCATCGGAGGATGGCAGTTCTCGGGCCTGACACGCTGGGTAAGCGGATTCCCATTCAGCGTGTATAACGGGTATCAGTGGCCGACGGACTGGGAAGAAGAAGGCAACGCCATGCAGACCGGGCCGGTGAAAACGGGGACGTTCCACGATCCGAGCGATGCTTCGATTGTCAGCGCCTTCTCCAACTTCGCCGCGGCACAGAGCTCGTTCCGCGAGCCGTACCCCGGTGAAGCGGGGCAGCGTAACAATTTGCGAGGTCCGGGTTACTTCAGCATGGACATGGGGCTTGCCAAGAGGTGGTTCATGCCGTGGAGCGAACATCAGAGCCTGCAATTCCGGTGGGAAGTGTTCAATGTGTTCAACGTGGTGCGATTTGATCCGCTCAGCATGAACGCGACGGTGGACTACTCCGGATCGACATTTGGCCAATACACGCGGCTGTCCACCAACCCGCGCGTGATGCAGTTCGCTTTGCGCTACGAGTTCTAACGGCCTCTCGGTACAGGAAGTGACTGGGGGAGGCGCGAGCTTCCCGGCGGTTTTTCTTGCACTTTTTGAGGTGCAGCCCGATGCGGTCATGAACTTCGCGGAGCCACGTCAGCCCTTTCCTGGCACCTCGCATACAAGCTGTGCTAACCTAGAAGTTCAGCCCGGGATGGTCATATCACTCCGGGTGATCTGTCGGGGCGTGGCTCAGCCTGGCTAGAGCGCCTGGTTCGGGACCAGGAGGTCGGTGGTTCAAATCCACTCGCCCCGACCACTTCCAAGATCCTGCCTTTCATTAGTTTACGCCACCTTTTCCGTTTCGCGTGCGGCGGCTTTTTGTGGACCATTGTGGACCAACTCAAAACCTAGCCCGATGCGTTCGGCCCATTCCTGCCGGAACGCAACATCCTCTTTGAGCTTTGAGTAAAGATCCCCGACCTCTTCGGATGCATGGCCCATCCAAACGCGCTCCAGATCTTTTGGGGCGCCGTTCTTTCTGAGCCACGTGAGCCGAAAGCGCCGAAAAGCGTGGAAGCCCACACGCTTGAGGCTGTGGAGGACGCGCAGGACGTTTCGCTGCAGCAAGGGCTTGCCTTGTGCAGTTGCAAAGAGATAGCCGCTGACGCCGGAAACGTAACCTCGAAGTTCGCTTGCAAGGACCTCAGGAATGTCCACCACGCGGACAGCGTTCGACGTTTTTGGCTCCTGCTCCTGCTTACGCCACAGGCTACGACGCACGTGGAGCAGACGGCAATCCGGACCGAAATCGGTTGAGCGCAACGCAAGCGCCTCGCCGATTCGCAATCCGGTACCCGGCAACAGTGCGAACAGCATGGCATACTTGCGCTTCTTGACGTTCGATAGGATTTCCATTAGATCGACCTCGGTAACTGTAGGCCTGCGCTGTTTGTCCTTTCTCACGACCGGGAGTTGAATGAAGTCGTGATTCCAATTGCGCGGGTAGGTTTGTTCGCCCTCTTCGTCCACTGCTGAGGCGACGACCAGTTTAACCACCTGCACGTAGTTGACGATGGTTTTTGCCGAAAGCCCCGCCTCTGACATCTTCTCGACAAGCTCGCGTACCGCCTTGTTAGAAACGTCGGCCAGCAACTTGTCCCCGAGGTGCGGCAGAAGCCAAGCGTTAAGTGCGTCCTGCCAACCGGAAATCGTGGCCGGTTTGACCGGACGGCGCTTGCGAGCACGAAGCGAGGCGATCCACCACTCGGCCTGCTGGCGAAACGTAATCGCAGGAGCCGTGTTCTGGCGGAACGACTGCTCTGAATTGATGCGCTCTCGCTCGAGGTACTCCCGAAGGCGCTGCCGCGCCAAGGATTTTGTCCGGCAGACGCCCAGCGATACTGTGCGCCGTCTTCTTTCAGGACTGCCCGGCATATCCGCCCAAAACTTTCCATAGCAGGGTGCCGTTGGGTCCCAAATTTTCGAATGCTGAAACACTGTTCCTGATTGTCCTGTTCGGCGGCTCAAGGATGGTCCTCGTTTCCGCCTTGCAGGTGTCGCGACAGCACTGTACGATGGCGCGCCGCTGCAACTCAAGTCCTGATTTTCTGCTCCCATTGGCGTGGAATCTTAGGCCAGCCGGACATGCTGTCAATTCGCGCCAGGGAGAGGAATACGGTCGCCCGGTGAGACGCGGTATCGGGCTTAGCCTGGAAAATTCATGAT
>PMES01000086.1 GCA_003154775.1 Acidobacteriota bacterium
GAAACAACCGGATAAGCATGAGTCGTCTAGGTACACTACGCGCAGTCATTTCGCTTTGTGATCTATCCACAATCTTGTGCGAAGAAACCCCGCATTACGCCGGCGAGTCGTTCCCCAAGCAAGAGACGGATTCCGCTCCGTGCACCGTGCTCGAGGTCCTGCCAGATGAAGAAGAGCCGGACAGGAGAGCAGGTTTCTATCTCCTCGACAAGCAACCATCTCAATTTGAGGATGGCCTTCGGACCTTTTGTAAGGTAGCCGGGAGCCGAATGTGAGGCATGGCTGATCCGGTCGGTACCCAGCGTGGCAATTCTATCTGCTTCTAACCCCTAAACGTGTGTCTGATTTAGGAAAACCCTGTGCAGGTGGGGCTCAACAAGAACGCCAGAAATGGAGCAATGGCGCAGACATCCGTTAGGTAAATTAGGGTTGACAAAAGGTAGAAGAATAGTAGAATGTATGTAGAATTCTTTGGAGATTGCGCAATGGATACCGCCATTGTTGTTGAATCCGAGAAGTCCCGGCAGAAGCTGATCACGGGTGTCTTAGAGGAACAGGGGATTCAAACCCAGGTGTATGACGAAGCTGAAGAGGCTGTCAGAAGGGTCGAGGAAAATATCCCTGATTTGATTCTGATGGACGTTATGATGCCAAGCCTGTCTGGTTTTGGACTCCTCGAGAAGCTGAAGACCCTGGATATCAAAGTTCTTTTGCTTACAGATGCAGAGCCCACATCCAGACAGCTTTCCACCTATGGTGGTATGGATTTCTTTGTAGCTCCATTGAACCGCAAAAGACTAGCGGCCCGCATCACCGAGATCAAGGCAAACCTACCGAAGAGACCGAGGGGCACGAGCGTCCCGATGCTTAATTCTTCTCATGCGCTGACATCGCACATGCTTGCTGATTTGCATGATCCTAGCAGTGGACGTCTCGACGCTGGGCGAATCGCCGACTACTTGGACGTCCCCTTGTCGGCGCTCTCGAAGTGTCTGGAGAGGAGCGTTGCCGGTGTGCACAAGAGCCCATCGGCGCCGACTATTCAGCATCTTCTGATACCCATTGCCAGTAGCATTGCAATCCTCGCGCGCCTGCTCGGATCGAAAGAAAAGGTGCGGATCTGGATGAATAGCCCTCACCCTGACCTGGAGGGTCGGACCCCGCTCAGTGTGATCCTGGATGGGAAAGCCACGGTCGTAACAGAGATGCTCGAAGCAGCTCTCGCGGGGCAACCTGCCTGATGCTCTCAGAAGCTGATCTGAAGGCGGCCCTGGGCCAAATTGCGCCCATCTCAATTCACGGTCCCTTCAGCCGCTGCGTCGCTTTCCAATATCTCGTGTTGAAACCGGGGCCAGCATCACATGCGGGCAAGCCAAAGCCGCTCTGGGGATTGGGAAGTGCAACATCCGGCGCAAGATTTACGCCACGCGGTGGTTTCCAGTCAGTGTATCTTGCTACAGATCCTATTACGGCCTTGGCTGAGGTCGCGGGTGTGTTCGTGCACCCGCAAGTGCCCGCTGTCACACTCCAAACTCAACCATGGGTAATCATGACTGTGCGGGGCATTCTGCGGTCGGTGCTCGATCTGACTGACGCCGACATCATGGCAAAACTAGGCTCAAATCGCCAGGAACTGACCGGACCCTGGCGGCTCGCAGGGGCCGGAACCGCACATGCTCCGACCCAGATTTTGGGCCGCGTCTGCTTTGAGAGTGGTCGATTCGACGCCATCCGCTACTTCTCAAGTAAGAACTCGCCCACGGGTGTGTGCGTAGCAGTTTTTCCGGACAGACTGACTGGCGGGGCTTTCATCGAAGTCTTCGACCCTAATGGTGATCTGGTTCAACGGATTCCCTGAGAATTACAGCTACGCGGGGTACCCGCACAGCGCTAACCAGTGGTGACACGCCGTAGTTTGTCAGGGTCACGCAGAGGATTCGATGGACGTCCCTCCTTCTGATCCCGGCGCCAGGAATACACTACCTTATCAGCAGAGAAATTAGAGATACGTCCTTGAATTGCGCTACTGCTCGTGCTCGTCGGCCGCCTCTTCGGCGCAGGCAAACGGGCCACTTGCAGAGCCCCACTGTCGGTTTAGGCTCTCAAAGTGATATCGCAGCGGTCCGAACACCGTTGGTCAAGAATCAGCCCCCGCGAGCAGCAGAACGCCCTTGACCAGTGCGCGCTTTTCGGCGTCGGTTTCAGAGCCTAAAATGTCGTTCGGGCCAAAGCCATCAAGATGGATGGTTTCCGGGGTAAAAGTCGCACAGACGGAATCCTCATCTCTCTCGACTGTGAATTCTTTTGGAAGCTTTTGAGACTTCAGTGTCCAGCCACGTGCCTTAACTGCGGCCACCATGCTTTCCAGATTGCGTTCTGTGGTCAGTTCAAATTCCATTTCCGTCGGATCCATCCCCACAGATTTTAGAATCTTCAGCATAGATTCGGGCCGGTCAAACCATTCCTTTTCAAATGAAACTACGTGGTGTAGCGTCCCACTCCTAAGATCGTTCGCTTCGTAGGTGACTGCATAAGCGCCGTCGGGAAATCTCAGTCCAGCGTCTTCGATCACGACTTCAGAGTGTGGGATTCCGACTTCATTGGTGAGCTTCGCGGCACATCGACCAAGTCGGTCTTCGAGATATCCGGGCAATGTGCTGTTAACCTTTCCCTCCAGGTATTCCTGACTGTAGTTGTTCCACCGCTTGATGTTTTGCAGCACGTCTTTGACATCCGCACTTTCAAAATCGAAAAAACTGACCCTCTGCACGGGGTATTGTCCCAAATCAAGAGTTGCGTCTTCAAGCAGAGGACGGCTGAAGTCTGCCAAGATCAGAACTCCCTGGTGATTCTGTGTTCGTGCAGGCCGCTGCTTTTGGTGATATGAATTGGCTCGTTTAGTTACCTCGACCGAGAGATATGAGTAAAGCGAATCGAAAGTCAGGCGGCCATTTTCCAGTGCGTCCTCATTTCCTCCGAGAGCCTCACAGAAATAGTGAGTGAAGAGAGATAGTCGCGGATTTGGCGACTGAGTCGTGGATCTTTCTTCGGTACCGCACGACGTTATTACCGCGCAACCAACAGCGTTCGCGAGGTACTCCGTGAGGAACTTGGTCGATAGCTTAGCTGGTAGAGTCTTCAAGTGCGCGACGTCGGGACCGCTGCCACATGCATCCAGAAATACTATCTTTTGCTTGGCTGCTGAACCATTCAAAATCTGCAATACGTCGCCGAAGGATATGAGTGCATCAGGTCGGTCATTTGCGTACGCGTCCTCAGGCACAAGGTAGAACTCCTCCTTCCCACCGAGTGCACATAGTCTGTGACCGTGCCCGCTGTAGTAGAAAACGATCCGGTGCGTCGAATCTGCATTGTCAGCCAATTCGTGCAAGAGCCGAAGAATTTCGCCGCGCGTGGGCGGATTTTCGCTTTTCGACGTGCATGCCTTGCAATTGGCCTTATCAGCGTTGAGCTGTTCAATGTCGCGGAAACGGTCTCGAACTGCCTCCGCATCATTGCCACACGCCTTTAGGGCATGGAAACCGGACGAGGTCCGGTAAGCACTAACGCCAACTGCAAGAACTCTTGCCAAGCCATGGGCTGCCCGAAGCTGTTGGATAATTGACCGAGGTTGCATGGTAATTGTGCCCTCTGAGGCTCGCCGCAATTGATCATGTTGGGTCATCGGTCCACGTGTAGAACAAAAATATATTATAGGTCATTTGTCATGGCAGTTGCTGATGGTTGCCCAGGCACGGGACGTATCAGGTCCTATCCCCGCTCGCGTGGAAACACCATGCCGAAAAATTGGGCGCCCGGATATTTTCTCTGAGCCTCACGAACGAGTAAGATTGACCTTAAGTATGGCAGGTGAACCTGATGTTGTTCTGAAGTGGTCGTTGCCCTTCCGCGAAGAAGACGATTCGCGATGGCACAGCTACGGTCTTTACGCGTACCTACGCCCGCGCCATTCGGAGATCCTCTACATTGGCAAGGCAGTGGGACGCACTATTCTCCAGCGTGTGAAGGATCCAGACAAAGACATGCTTTTCGATGATTTGGCTAGAGAGCGAAATATTCATGGAGTGCGAGTAATCGTTGCCCAATTTGAGGCGAACCAGACCATCACAAGGGAGTTGATTCTCGATGTGGAAAGTCTTCTTATCCACGAGATAAAGCCTTGGGGCAACATTCAATCGAGTCGGAGTCGCGGCATCTCCAGGCCGGGTCTCGTAGTCAAGTGCAGCGGTGAGGATTGGCCCCTTGCCAAACGAGTGTTTCGTGACCATTGAGGGTCTTATGGCAAGCTAGCTATCGCAGCAGGTCTAACCACGGTCCGCAGAGCGGACGTCCGTCCCACAAGCAGCCAGCACTTCGGTGTTTTGGTGCCTTCGATTTGGCAAGCAATTGAGATACTCTTCCTGGTGACCTTCCGGGGCATTGAGATCATGCCCTGGCGGGTGCGATTTTGTGCTTGACAAATCGTATGGGTCATACGAATATAAAAATGAAGACTTACTCTACCGCTGAAGTCGCGAAGTTGGTTGGGATCAGTTGGGACACTCTTCATCGCTGGATGCGTGAGAAGAAGATTTCGACTCCACGAGCAAGGACTCTGGGCAAACTCAGTGTTCGCCTCTGGACCCAAGATGACGTAGAGCAAGTCAGGAAATACAAAACCGAACACTTTTGGGGCAAAGGCGGTCGGAAGAAACGAAGAAAGTGACGTAGCGGGACGCGCCGGTGTTGGCACACCGAACGCGCCCCTGACCACAGTCGCACGGTTGAGGTGCAACGATGGCTGTAAGAGAAGTTATCTATTTCCATCCTTGGGTGCAACTCCTTGCGCGCCCGAAGGTTCCGGCCCTTCTCCCTCCTGAGCCGGTTGCAGAACCCCCTCCCTAACTAAATAGCAGCGGATTTGTGTCTCTCCTTAGCGTCTGACTTTTGGCCGCGCCGTCAGGGGTGTGCCTCGGCGCGGGCACGGCAGGCTGAAGCGGAGGACCGGGCTGAAGTCCGGCGCCTACGCAGCCAAGCAGGCTTTGAACCGCGACTCCGAGTCGCTGAAAGGAATCCTCGACCAATGAAAATGGATGCCTATGCTGAGGTGTTTTTGTGGAACCGCAACCTTGACGGACTCATTCGAGTCCTCCAACGTTTGGAGCCCCTCTCGATTCGTCCAAAGCAAGAGATGAAGGCATACGAGATCTGGCTGGAGGAAATCCGCGCCGGGCTCAATGCCGATTTCGCCGAAGCGATGGTCACGCGAGAACGCGCGGATCAGTGGAGACTCAAGAGACAACGAACCGGGTGGGAAAACCGCGAGAGCGAAGGGACAAAGGGGTAAGCAGGGTGAGACGTCCCAGCGGCCCCACCGGCAAAAGACATTCGTCTTTGTTGTGAAGGTCCGCTGGCAACGTTATGTATGCAAACAGGCAATGGGCGAATGGAAAATCCAAGTCAGCGTGAGGGTCAGCCAGGCGCTACGGGCAGAGCTTGAGAAATACGCCGCTGCCGAGAAGCGAACCCTGGGCAATTTTGGTGCGGTCATTCTGGAATGGGCCTTCGAACAGCTCAAGGCTGCTGGTTCTACGGAGCGATTGCTGAAATTCAAAATTCGTCCCCCAGGCGAACGCTCCAAAAAGGCCTAAAGACTGCCAGCCTCAACGCCGACTCAGTTTTTTTGGCTAGGAGATTCCAGGGAACACGCACCGGTAGATGAACCGATTTAGAGTCTGGATCATTCGATGAGTTGGACTACTACAACTCGCTTTCCGGTTTTGCCAATCACTCGCAGCAGACCAAGCGGTGGAGAAGGAGCGTCGTCGGCCGCTGAGGAGTTTGCCGACGCACCAGACGAGGCCCTGCTCGCTTTCGTCCAGGCAGGCAATCGCGAAGCCCTCGGCGTTCTTTTCCGCCGTTTTGCTTGGCTAGTACGCAGTGTGAGCTTGCGAATCCTCCGAGACGAGGGAGAATCGGAGGACTTAGTCCAGGAACTTTTTCTTTTCATCCATCGCGAGGCTGCAGTGTATGACAGCACAAAAAGCTCGGCACGGTCGTGGATTGTTCAAATGACCTACAGGCGAGCCATCTCACGTTGGCGATATCTGAACGCTCGGGGGCATTACAGAAATGCGGAATTGGACTGCTGTCATTCAGCGATGGGGAGCGTAGTTGCTCCTACATACGATTCATCGATCGAAGCGCTGTTCGGAAAAGAGGGACTAAAGAAAGTGATGGGGGAGCTGACTGCCGAACAGCATGAAACCCTGAGGCTCCATTTCTACGAGGGGTATACGCTGGCAGAAATTGGCGAGAAACTCGGGCAGTCCCCGGGAAATGTGCGGCATCACTACTATCGGGGGATCGAAAAACTCCGCAAGCAAGTGCGCGAAAGCCAATTGCAGAATCGCTAACTGGTATGGTACATACTGGGGGTAGTCCAGACGAAGAAGTGTGGTCAGCCATGGGATCGCATGAAGAATTCCGGGAATTGTGCGCCGTTTCCACCTCGGGCGACCTGACCGAGGAAGAAAAGACAAAGCTACAGAAGCACTTAGCCGTCTGTCCAGAGTGCCGTGAAGCGCTGAAGGAGTACCAGGTAGCCGCTGAAATCAGCTCGCCCCTTTTTGCCGCCGAAGAATCCGCAGGTCCGCCCGCCAAAACAGATGCATGGTCAGTTGATGCAGCGGCAGCCGCGTTCCGGGAGCGCCTTGAGCGCGAGGGGACCGTGCCGATAGCGAAGTCTGCGTTTGCGCAGACGGCGAGCGCGAGCGTAGTTGATAGCCGAAATGGGAAGCCGCTCTTGAGTGAACACTGGAATACAGTGTGGCTTCCGTTCGCGGCGGCAATTCTGCTTGTTGCCACGCTTGGAATCTATGCGTACCGGGTGGGCGTTCGGCGCGGAGCTGAGAATGCGCCGCCTGTGCAGGCCTCGATTGAAAAGCCTATTGTAACGCCGCAGCAACAGATGAGCGATGCGGGACACGACCGTGAACTGCTACTCGCGCAGATGGCTGAGCGCGACACGGTGATTGTAAACCTCCGCCGGCAAGTGGAAGAGCAAACGGCAGAGTTAAGTAAATTGAGGGATGAAGAGGCTTTACTGCAAACTGCCTCCAAAACAAGTGAGGAAGAAAAGCAACAGCTCGCTGCAAATGGAACTGCGTTGACGCAGAAACTGGAAGCGGCGCAAGCGTCGCTCCAAAGAACTCAGAAAGAATTGGAAACACTACAAACACAACGGTCGCGGGACGATGTCGGATCAAACTCTCTTCAGGCAAAGATTGGCGAGCTGACGCAGTTGCTGAGGGAACGAGATTCGACGATTGACCAGCAGCAGGAGCTTCTCGCACACGACCGGGACATCCGGGAATTGATGGGTGCGCGGGATCTTTATATTGCCGAGGTTTTTGACGTAGCGAAGAACGGGGCAACTCAGAAGTCCTATGGACGAGTTTTCTTCACAAAGGGTAAGTCGTTAATTTTTTATGCCTACGATCTCGACCGGCAGCCGGGATTAAAGAACGCAAGCACATTCCAGGCGTGGGGTCAGCACGGGACTGACAAAGCACAGGCCTTAAGCCTTGGCGTCTTCTATGAGGATAATGTCTCCAAAAAGCGGTGGGTCCTGAAATTCGACGATCCGCAGAAACTCGATCAAATCGACGCGGTTTTCGTGACCGTGGAACCAAATGGCGGCAGCGACAAACCAAGCGGTAAGCCCTTCCTCTTTGCTTACCTGAAGGTGGCCCCAAACCATCCATAGCACAGGGGCATGCCGGCGCTTCTCGGATTGGTTTCTGTAATTCCATGAACGTACGTTGGTACGACAGTGTCCGCTCCTGCGAAAACGGGGAGAGTGAGTGCAAACACTTTGCTCCAAGGAGATGCCGCGTGCGAGTGAATCTGACTGCCCTGTGCTTCATAACTCTCGTTCTATTCATAAACACCGTCCCAGCGCAGTCGCCGAACGGTACCGTAAGCGGCATTGTCCTCGATCCTTCGGGCGGCGTAATTATCGGCGCTGACGTTCTGATCATTAATGACGCCACGGGAGTTCAATATCCTGGGAAAGCAAACAGCGAAGGGTATTACGTGGTGCCGAACCTTCCTCCGGGGACATACCGGATTCAGGTTTCAAACAGCGGCTTCAAGACGATCATCAAGCCGGACATCGTCATTCACGTTCTGGACGCGCTTGCGATCAATTTTACTCTGCCGATCGGCGCCGCCTCAGAAGTTGTCACAGTTCAAGGTGGCGCGCCGCTGATCAATACTGAGAATGCCGCAGTGAGCACCGTGATTGACCGTCAGTTTGTCGAAAATCTGCCGCTCAATGGGCGTAGCTTCAATACACTACTTCAGTTGACGCCAGGAGTTATTATTGCTCCGATCGTGGGTCCATCATCAGGACAGTTCAGTATCGCGGGTCAAAGAGCAAGCTCGAATAATTTTCTCGTTGACGGTGTGTCTGCGAACTTTGGCGTTGCCCCTGGCCAAAACCAGGGAGCAGCGGGAACTGGCTCGGCACAAGCGTTTAGCGCACTCGGAGGGACGAGCAGCTTGGTTTCTGTGGAAGCGCTCCAGGAGTTTCGCGTCGAGACTTCTTCTTTTGCCCCGGAGTTTGGGCGTTCGACGGGTGGACAGGTGATCCTGAATACGCGTTCAGGCACGAATAGTTTTCATGGTGGAGTTTATGAATATTTCCGGAACGACGTCATGGATGCCAACAACTGGTTCAACAACTGGGCTATTCCTGCCATCGCGAAGGCTCCGGAACGACACAACGATTTCGGCGGATTTCTGGGTGGGCCGATTCAAAACGATAGAACTTTCTTCTTCGTTTCCTACGAAGGGGCCCGACTGAGACAACCAAACACAGAGCTCATCCAAGTGCCCTCCGAATATGCCCGGACGACTGCTCCGACTGACTTAGCTCCCTTTCTAAATGCATACCCGCTGCCGGACGACAAAACCATAACGCCAGATATTTATAAGGCAAATTTCACGGGCAGTTATTCCAACCCCGGTACGCTTGACGGGCCCAGGAACTGGAACGGTCAGAACATCCGAATTGCTGAGCGCAACTGGTTCGCCTACTCATGGAGAGTGCCGGAGGGCCTGCGCCCGATTGAAGCCCTCATAGCGCACCTGCAGGCACTGCGATGAACGTTAGGCTTCGAATCACGCGCAAAGCGATTGAAAGAATGCTTGCAGATTTACAGCGTCCACATGAGTTCGCGTATGAACGCGTAGGCTTCATGTTCTGCAAGCAGAGCGAGATTCCATCTGGAATTCTGCTTCTTCCTTACAGGTATCAACCTATAGCAGACGAACAATACATCGCAGATGAAACCGTTGGTGCACGGTTCGATTCGTCTTCAATTCGAGAAGCTATGCAGATAGCACTCACAGATGGCTCTTCCGCTCTTCATGTGCATTTGCACTGCCACAAGGGAATTCCAGCTTTCAGTGGAACAGATCGTCGCGAAATGCAGAGTTTAATGCCGTGTTTTGTAAACATGCGTCCTGACCGGGTTCATGGGGCGCTCGTATTGAGTCTCAATTCTGCAGCTGGGGCGGTGTGGAGCACCGGACGGACCGATAGCCAGCGAATCAGGATAACGCTTATAGGTCCGACGATGAAATTCTTTGGATGGTTGCATGGAAACCCGATTTAGCCGCCAATCATTTTTAGGAGCCGAAGCATCAAGCATTTTCTCCGAGTGCACGATTGGAGTCGTCGGCCTAGGTGGCGGAGGCTCGCACATCGCACAGCAACTCGCGTACTTGGGCATTGGCAGGTTCCTCCTTTACGACGGCGACAAAGCCGAATCAACGAACATGAACAGGCTCATCGGCGCATCCTTTGAAGATGCTAGACAAGGAACGCTGAAAGTTGAAATTGCTGCCCGCTCAATTGCCGCAGTCAATCCGGATGCCCGCGTCCATCGCTACCCGTGTGTTTGGCAGGAGGCCCCAAAAACTATACGCGAGGCCGACATAATTGTGAGTTGTGTAGATTCATATTCTGCCAGACAAGACCTTGAGGTAACTGCGCGCAGATTCTTAATTCCGTTGGTCGATATCGGTATGGATGTCTTCCTGGTTGACAACAACCCCCATATTGCGGGTCAAGCGATCCTCTCGGTTCCGGATGGACCTTGCATGAGATGTCTTGGATTCTTGAACGATGAAAACTTACGCCGGGAAGCCGAGCAGTACGGGGCAGCTGGAGGCCGTCCTCAGGTTGTTTGGTCGAATGGCGTACTCGCGTCTATCGCTGTCGGGATTGTGGCGAGTCTGCTGACCGGCTGGAACGATCCACTAAGCAATGGGGAGTATTTACATTTCGATGGAAACACAAACAGAGTATGGCGCAGCCCGCGATTGGAGTATGCACCGAAACGCTGTTCCCACTTTCCCGAGGACTTCGTGGGAGAGCCGACTTTCGGGTAGTCACTGTGGAGGCTAAGCCCTGTGGAACTAAGCCAAATCGATCCTCAAATAATTGTGGATGACTGTCCCGAGCTGATTTTAGGTCAACACCTGAAGACGGGAGGACAAAAAAGAGTTTGGCGTTGCGCATACAAGGGCAAAGCTTACGTGATGAAGGCGTTGATGGTGGGGCAAGAGACACGTCGGCGAGTCAGGCGAGAAATCCAAGTGATGCGAGCATGCGCATCACCGTATCTACCCAAGTTTGGACCGATCCCGCTACGGGAGCTCGGACTTAAGGAAGGCCCCAAAATTCTTTATTTCCTGGAGGAGTACATCGAAGGAACCCCTCTAGCTTCCGTCTATAAGCCAATGCCTTACGCCGAAGTAGCTCGGCTAGGGCTCTGCCTTGCTGAGGCACTGGCTACATTGGCGACGAACGGCTACTTGCACCGAGACGTAAAACCAATGAACGTCATCCGAAAATCTCCGACGCACTTCATCCTGATCGATGCAGGATTGGCTCTTGACCCAGACGGCGATGCTATAACGATGCCTGGCAAGGTGGTGGGCACCCGCGCATATCTCTCCCCTGATCAAATCACTCTCCCTCAAAAGAGACTCGACATCCGCTCCGACTTCTTTTGCTTGGGATCTGTTCTCTATGAGGCTGCTACAGGCGAGCATCCTTTTTGGAACGACGAGACGCCTAAAGGGGACATCATCCACAATATTCTTAGCTTCGAATGCATATCTCCGGTACGGTTTAACGCTCACCTACCGAACCCCTATGCGACGATCATCCTGAAACTGCTGCGAAAGAATCGAGACGAACGGTACCTTGATTTCAAAGAACTGCACGATGCTCTCGCTCCACTGGTGCAGGACAGCCCGAATCGCTCACTGGCCAAAGGAGAGAGCGAAGCCAGCAAGAGACGCAACGTCGAACGAACATCGGCACGGGATCAAGGCACGTCTCGTCGTCGCATTTGAGGGCATGAATCGGCATAGGGGGAGCGGTCGCCCGCCTTCCCCTGCCACCGTACATGCGGGTCCGCATACGGCGGTTCAGTGAGTTAGGCCCTTGCGGGCCGGAGGTTCGAGTCATCGTTCGCCACAAGGGCTTCGCCGCTTTGCAGGTTTCCGTTTCGGCTTCACCGTCTTCTGAACCTGTAAAGCTCAGCCGAAGCTGATTGGCTGGCGCAATGCCACCCGTGAGTTCGACGTTCTACTACTCGCTCTCACTGTTTGGGCCTTCCTCACTTCCGTGAGTACTACGCCCGCTGCTGACTTCTGCTGCAGGGTCAGGGTGAATTACTCCACCCTCAGTCACGAATCCGAGACGTGCAGCAGATCTCCCGCGATAAGCTCGACTGCTTTCGATACGCGACCGCCGGATTTACCACCAGCGTCCTTGATGGATACGGACTTCGCGATCAGTTGCCCGCTCGTCCGACGCCGTAGGCCTCAAATCCAGTTCTTGTCCATCGGCCCGTATCTTTGCTCCACGCTTCCTTCAGACCCCACCTCACGGTGACGCCCTTGCGCTTCGCTACCCTTCACCTCCATCAGGTTGGGGCGGGACTTTCACCCGCCAGCTGCCGAACATGCACGGCGTACAACAAACGGGGCTGCACTTAAAGTCCAGCCCCGTTTGGCTTGAGAGTTAAAGCTTTCTAGTTAGGTCGCCCCTTGGCTATTGCCTTGCGACGTGACGTTGTGGGATTCAGTGATTTCTCGCCCGCGCGTGCTTGGGGTCGGCGACGTGTCGGCCTTTTTGCCAACTCCGTTTGGACACCTTTGGCGACCTTTCGAGTATCGACATTGTGCCGCGCCGCGGTGCGGGCAAGGTTGGAGTCCTTCGCGAGCGTCTGTCTCGGGTCGTAGCCGGGGCAATACAGGTCCGAGACAAGAGCGCAAACGACGAGAAAACGATGGAGGTCTGCGGCACTCATGGCTTGCACTGCTGCCGCCGCGATCTTCTCGTAATCCACGGTTTCAGCGCCCCATGACGTTTTGCTCTTCTTCTCTTCCCATCCGTACACCTTGCAGAGACGACGGTGATTGTCGTGCCCCAAACGTCGGAAGTGGTCGAGCGCAACCATCTCCAAGTCAGGCCGCAAGAGAACATCCGGCAGCTTCTTGCGGATGGCGTCCAAGATGCGCACCCGCGATTGCTTTTCGACGCGCTCGGCAAGCGCTTCTTTCTTGCGTTGGGCTTGCTCCTTCGGCGTCGGCTGGTATCGGGTCACGTGATTGTGGACGGCGCACTTCTCAGTCTGGCAGAGGTAGAAGATGGCTCCAGCATTCTTGCCGTCGATGAGAACAGCGGCCTTTGTGTTGGGGCACTCCTCTTTTGCTTTGGCTTTCCAGTACTGCCCCTCATGGAGCAAGTCTTTTGCATGGCCGTTCGCCTGCCATGATGGAGCTTGCGAGACGCGCAGCGGATTCTCCCCCTTCTCGTCAAGAGGCTTCACTCGAATTTGAACGAGAGCTTCCACTTTCGCTCGGTAACATTCCCGGTCCGTGCAAATGGACTTCTGTCGCACTTCGGGAAAAAGAAGCGGGTTGTTGCCCGTCCGCTTGGGGCAGCGGGAACACGCTCCCGCCGATGGAAGAAGCGTTTCATCCTGCGGATCGAATGGCGCGCTGGAAAGGTCGAGATGGATTTCCCGTTCAATCCATTCCCGGAGTTCCCTCACCGTCACGGCCTCGGCCTTTTTGTCCTTGAGGATGGACGCGGCGTTGCGATGATGCGGGAAGCACTCCTGCAAGGCGCGGCGCTGATCATTTGCTTGCAGCCGTGCGATCTCGAACGCATGCGCAACCGTCAGCTTCGCCTCATAGAACGCTTGCTTCGCTTCGGGGATTAGTTGTGTCAATCGCAGACGACCGTACACATACGCTTGCGATTTGCCCACCTTTGTAGAGATAGCCTCCACGGTGTAGGTTTCCGGTTGGAGTTGCATGAGTGTAGCGTAACCCTGCGCCTCATCCAGTTCGTGCACCTCCGCCCTTTGGAGATTTTCAATTAGCTGCATTTCAAGGGATTGAGTGTCCGTCAGTTCCCTCACAGTTGCCGGGATACTCTCGCGGCCTGCGAGCTTCGAAGCGCGATAACGCCGCGCCCCCGCCACGAGCTCGTAGATGCCCGCTGCCCCTTGAGGCAGCCGACGCACGATAATTGGCTGGAGGACACCGTGTTGTCTAATGTTTTCCGCGAGTTCGGCCAGCTTTGCTTGGTCAAAGTAGCCTCGCGGGTTCGTTCTCGACTCGCGGATTTTCTCTAGCGGAATGTCCTGAATAGACGAAACCACTGGTGGTACTGCTTTTGCTTCACTTGCTACCATCGTTGCGCTCATTCTGTTTTCTCCTTTTGTGAATTCGTTCTGCTTAGTACTCTTCGGGCAAAAGAATCGTGGTCACACTGCGGTCGGCTTCGGTGATTACGTAGAGTTTTGTGTCGCCTGCGTTGGTGTGGTAGCTACTCAGGAGCCGGAACCCGCGTTCCAAGCTGAGTTGGTTTTCCTTGCGGTCTTCTTCGCATAGGTCGCCCCAATCGCCACCAACGTGGCGCGAAAGGAACTGCTGTGCGGTTTGTCCTGCCTTTTCGAGAGCGGCTAACGCGCCGGGTGTGGCGACGACTTGGCCGAGTGGAAACAAAGGTTGTTGTCTGGTTTGCTGCATGAGTAGGACTCCTTTGAAGGGTTTTGATTTTTGCTTTCGAGGCAACGCGAAGCGGTGCATAAAAAGCAAATGCCCTTCCTGGCGGTCCCGGGCGACTAGCCGTCCGCGCTGTCAAGGGCGCGCGGGGTACGCGTTCACGGGAGCGAAGCGGACGCCCTTGACAGGGGAAGCGGGCGGTCTAGGCGCAGTGTTGCCGCAGGAAGGGCAGAAAAGAGGGAGGACAGTTCCGTTTGGAAGTTACAGACGAGGGTTGTGGTGTTGTAAATGTGCGCAGTCAGGGTAGGACAGTGTCCTAAGACAGGAAGTCATATGCTGGCATTGGCAGCCAGGAACGGTGAGCTGGATTTGCGAAATCAATTCCTTTTGCGGTTCATTACGAATTTCCTGAGTTGCGAAGGGCTTCGGAAAGCCTCGGCACGAGTACCGGTGGCATCATCTCAAGCCAAATCAATCCTATTCTGATTGACCGGGTTTACAGCGGGGGCGGAGTACGGCTTATGTTTTGGGAGAGTGGAGCAGTGAAAGTAAAGAGAGGCGGAGAGCGTAAGAGGTGGCGAATGCTCTAGTGAGTGAGCGGTTCACTTCCGTAGATCGTCTAAGAATTCTGAGGCTGGAGCGACGCTGGTAATCAGCAATTGGTCGCGGGCGCGCGTACAAGCAACATAGAGCAATTGTCGTTCTGTGTTGTAAACCTCCTCGAGATCGGAGTCATCCGCGACGGTCTCAATTCGCCCCTGCAATGGAATTATCTCATCGTCACAAGCCATTACAGCGACAGCACGAAACTCCAATCCTTTAGCAAGGTGCATCGTGGCAATTGAGATTTGGCAATGCGTCGTCTCAACTTTGTCATCGAGCACTTTGAATGGAAGCCCAGCGGCCGTGGCGGCTGTCTGTGCTCTACTCAGTTCATTCGCTGAGCGAACGAAGATCGCGATTTCGTGTGGTAGAAAGCCTTCCTTTGCCCTTGCCTTCAGCCAATCACTAACAGTCCTGGACTCCTGCTCGACAGAGTCCAGAATTTGAATTGTCGGAAGTGGCCCGTTGAACAGCGAGATCGTCGTGTTGCGCTCCTCAGAGTTCCCATCCACATCCGCGAGTTCTGGCCCAAGCAGCCTATCAGCCTGCTTCCTGATCTGGTGGGAGGTTCGGTAGTTGATTCTCAGTGTCGTTGAACGCCCTCGGATATCCACGCCCAGCGCCTTCCAGGAGAATGGCTGCTGGAATATGCGTTGGCCTAGATCCCCGGCAAAGAATAGGCTATTTGCTCGATCCCCACCCAGAGCGGCTAGAAACCTAAGCTGAGCGATGCTCATGTCTTGTGCTTCATCTACAACTAAGAAATCAAAAGGCAGTGAGACGTTTCCCGCATAGAACGACGCGAGTCGAGTGAACATTTCAGAGTGTGTAATCAGGTCTTGTGCTTTGAGGGCTGCTCTAACCCGCTCGAAAATGGACCAAACCACAACCCGCTGCGGTTCTTTCAGGCGGGTCTTGCGTCCGAGTCGTGCGACATCACGGTACGCTTCCCAGGTGTCCAATTGCCAGGCATCAACAACTTGGTCCCATTCCGTCAGCAGGAACTGTACCGAGAATCGACTGCCTACGGTCTCCTGTGCCGCTTGTTCAAGTAGTTCTCGGGTCTTTTCAGGCTGTGCAAACTGCGGTTTCCCAAGGTTGACTTGATATAGCTGCCTGCCGATGGAATTCATGGCGTGTACTTCGATGCGTTCTCCGAGGCGGGGCTGATTCCCAATGAGGTATCGCAGTTTTGTTCTCAGTGCATTCGAGAGGGGGTCTGAAAACGTCGTGAGCAGGAGCCGGGAGTCAGGATTCTTTCGAGCAAGATAAGCCACCCGATGGAGCGCAACGATGGTTTTGCCCGTGCCCGCCGACCCGGAAACGCGCGCGGGACCACTGTACTCCTGTTCTACGAACTGACGCTGTGCGGGGTGGAGAAATACGGTCCACTTTTCCCAAGGAGAGTCGAGTGCCTGCTCTAACTCTTCCAGGTTGTTTATCAGGCGGAAGCGCCTCTGAGCATCTGGATGTTCAAAGGATTCTGCGGAAACAGTTGTCCCTTGTGCCTGCGGGACGCTTACTTCAGGCAGTACAACTTTCTCTATGCCCACACTCGGTCGCAGTTTGACGGCGTGTAAGTCAAGCTGCAAATGCGCTGGAGTCGCCCCCGTCGCCAGTTCGAGCAATGCTTCCGCGGCCTCTTTCGGAAGATGATCGGCAAGCGAGAGAATCGTATCCTCGTTCGCCTTCCGCACGTCGGGTAACCATTCCTCGGGGACGCCGTAGGCAAGCAACTCGCTGTCGGAACACCCCTCAAACAGGAAGGGCTTCGGAGCAGGCCGCATCTCAACCGCTTCCACATACTTTGGGATGGTAATTTCCTGGACTCTCTCCCTGATTTCAATCAACTGCGCCGCACCAGTCTTGGGGTGTGTTTCTAGCTTTCGACGTTCTGCCCATTCGTAAGCTTCGTCGTGGTGATTCACATAGCAGAGCAGCAGGCTTGTTCCTGTCCTATGGACGATCAGCCGGAGATTGCGACTGACGCGGATTGACCAGAAATTCGGGTCTTTAGCTCTTTCCATCTTGTGGAATTGAAGGCCAGGATTTGCCGGGTTCATCTGAAGCTCGAATGCAGCAATCTTGACAGCCTTCTGCTCTTCGCCCGTCAATCGGGCAAGGCTGTCAGTAAACGTGTCTGCGATTCGGAATTCCATTATTCTTCAGGCCAAAAGTAATGAATTGGTGCCAGCCAGAATGTCGATGGGTCCTGTTCACTCGGATAGCGCGTTGAGCCTAGATCATTCAGCCATCGCCCTTCAAATCCTTCACGTGCAGCTACCGCTGAAATAACAGCGTCGCGTTCGTGTTCCTGTTCGACTCGAATCTCAACTGCCACCGAAAAACGTTTGATAAAGGCGCCCCAGCTTGTCACTCTTAATGCCTTCCACACCGCTTTCGGATGAGTCTCGGTAACGCCTACACCTGGAAAGTGTTCCCGCATCCTCTGCACGAACATTGCGCCTTGGACGAGCGCCGCACCCCGCAGCGAGTTTGCCGTTTGCACCTGCCCACCGGAGAAGAGGTATTTTGTTCTCAACCACTGGTCGGCCTGACGATCGCTGGAACGTCCAGATGACCACCACAAGGGCGCATCCACACCAACACCGGCGGGCGTTGAGTTCGCGTGTCGAGCAACCACCGCAATGGCTTCGTCGGCGCAGTCCACGCAACAGGTGTGGGCTGAGCCGTCGGATTGGAGGACGGCCAGCCCGAAGTTTCCCTTGCCGCCCGGATCGGCACCAATCCAAATCTTATTGCCGCGATTCATATCTTAAAGACCTTCATCACCTCATCGCCGAGGTGGTTGATCACCTTTACCGCAATTCGTCCAGATTTTGGTTTGGGGAAGGCGCGCGAGGTATCGCTGTTGAGTGTAGCCCAGGCTTCCTCGTTGATCTCGGCTTTGAGCGTGGTTTTGAGTGCGCTGTAGGGATCGTTCGCACCCAGGAAGTAGGCATGGCGAACGAAGAAGCTTTCTTCGTTGTAGTCGGTATCGATGAACCAGCAGGCGATGCCTTCGGCGTTGTCGCTGCGAACCTCACCCGTTTGCGGGTGGAACACGTCCACACCGTTGACCCTGACGCGGACCTTGCCGTCCTTCTCCGGGAGGAGAGTAATGTCCGGCTCCCCGAATATGACAAACAGGTTGCCTTTGCCTGTGTTCTTTAAGTCGCCGGCCATATGCAGGTCGGCGTTCATCCGCGCCTTGAGCACGGGAATGCGTCCAAGTTTGCTGAACTCCGTGGCGTGGGCTTCGTAGTTGAAGGCGCAGGCGATCAGCACGTCAAACTCGGCATCACCTGCTTCCTTGGCGGCCGCAACCAAGTCGGCACGCTGGACGGTTCCGAACTCGGGGCCGATAAAGATGGCGGCTCGTTTCTCCTTGGCGCCCTCCGTGTAACGGCCATCAGCGCAGACGAGGTCGCCTGGCCACGGCGTAAGCGCAGTGAATGTGATCTTGTCTTCCTTGTGTGCCTGTTGAACACCGGCAATCTTGAGATTCTCCAAGATCATTTGAGGGAAGGTCTGTTTTTCCTCGTAGTCAGTGCCGGGCTCCGCGATGTGTTTGGCATTGCGGTCGATCAACTCATCGTTCTCGTCCACCCCAAGCACCCGGTGCGGCGAGAGGCTCTCAACCGTGAACGGCCCGGCCACGCGAACTATCTTCTTGTCGTCGTAGGGCTTGTCGTAGAGTTTCTCAGGCTCGGCCTTGGCTGCGATGGAGGCGTCGATCTCCTTCTGCCGCGCAATGCCGGCCTGCCACCAGTCTGCGTGCAGCTTCTTCGCCGCGTCGGGCCACTTAGTGTCAGCCTCGCGTGGAATCTCCCACTCCTGCCAGGTCTTCTTGAGCGCGGCGTTCAACGCCTCGCGCAACGGCTCCAGCTCCCCCTGCCATTTGTCCCAGATCACGTCGATCTCTGCGTTGTTGGCGATGGATTTAAGCGTGATGTGCGGCACTCGCTCATAGACGAAGCCATGGCGGATATTCCCGTGCACCGGCTGCGAACTCGGCGCGGTGCGAGTGATTTCGGCTTCCTTGAACTGGCCTTCACGGGAATCGGCCAGCAGGTAAAACGGATAACGCGCGCCCATGATGCGGGCACGGGCCAGCGCCAGAGCCACGCGCGAGGTGTCAATCGTGATCCAGCGGCGGCCCCATTGCTCGGCCACATAGGCTGTCGTACCCGAGCCGCAGGTTGGGTCGAGGACGAGATCGCCAGGGTCAGTGCACGATAATATACATCGTAGGATTGCAGTTTCAGAAGTCTGAACCACGTAAATCTTTTCCGATGCTCCTCCGGTGTCCGCCCATAAAGAAGTGAGACGTGTCACAGGATAATCGTCATGAAATAGAACTTGTTGGATTGAATGACCTGTCTGCTGAATACGTCGTGCTGCGGCCATTCTCTCCATCCCCGTGAGAGTTGTTTTCCAGCATGACTTTTTGGGGGGATCGAATTTCTGGCCGTTAAAATTGAATACAAAGTCTTGATTTGGTCGATATTGGGCTGGAAGCAATGATACGAGCCTATATACACGGTCATCCTTAGGCAAGGATTTGTGATTATCTCGTTCGGTAGCACTTATTTTGCGGTGTGATCCATCTAGTGCTTGTGCCCAAGTCCAGAGATTGTCGCCTTCGACACTTTTTCCTCTCATCAAAGGTCGCGTCTTAACTGAAGCTTTATTTTTGGCATACCAGAGGATGTAATCTGATACTCCTTCGAAAAACTCAGACCCCAGTGGCATTGTCTTTTTTCGAAATGTAAGCAATGAGCAAAAATTGTCTCCCGAAAAAACTTCGTCCATTAGACCACGCAGTAAATGAACGTTTTCATCGCCAATCTGAACGAAGATCGAGCCAGAATCGGCAAGCAGATCTCGCGCCACGGTCAGACGGTCACGCAGGTAGGTCAGGTAGGAGTGAATGCCGTCGCGCCACGTATCACGAAAGGCCTTCACTTGCTCCGGCTCACGAGTGATGTTATCAATCTTGTCTCGAACCTCTTTTGTGGTTGTTGACCATTGAAAATTCGAGTCAAAACGAATGCCGTAGGGCGGATCGAAATAGATGCACTGCAACTTGCCTCGCAAGCCCTCGCGCTCGGCGAGGCTAGCCATCACCTGCAGGGAGTCACCGAGGATCATGCGGTTCGACCAGTTCTGGTCGTGCTGGTAGAACTCCGTCTTATCCACACCCATGGGGATACCGTTGAAGTCGGCGAACAGGTCGGGCGTAGTCTGCCCGGCTTCGTGCTCGCGCTCCCGCGTCTCTCTCAACAGTTCGTCAATTAGCACTTTCGGCTGCACTTTTTCCTGGATGTAGAGCGGCGGAGCGTGGACAACAAGGTCGCTGCAGTCCTGCTCATCCTTGCCGCGCCAGACGAGTTGCGGATCGAGGTCGCGATTCCTGCGCTCGTAGGCTACGCGCACGGGGTTGTCAGACTGACGCGTCAATTCCAAATCAACCCCTTCGCTGTAGTGATTTAGCACGGTAAATCCTCCCCTGCGCGGGTCAAATGAAATCGCAAGAAGCATTTGGACGATTTTGCCGTACTCAACTGGCCAGCGGCGATTGATGGCCGTCAACGCTGAGAAAGTGTCAAACCGCATGGATGGCAGCCGAGCCATCAAACTGAATGGTGGGTCCGCTGGTCGGAGTCCAATCTTTCACGACGCAGGAGATCTTGGTCTTAGTCATCTGCATGACTTCATCTCTAAGGTCGTCATCCGCTGTTGCGACGATCACCTGTCGAGCTTCGCAAAGTAGGGAGAGCGCGGAGCATAGACTCTTCTTGCAGGCAGTGTCGAGGCTCTGGGAGGAATCATCCAAGATCACAATTCCGAGTTCATGAGAGATTTGTGTGCTGCTCGCCAGGGCCAAGAAAATACTGAGGGCCGCACAATTGAGATCGGCGTGATTCAGAAGGGGTAGTGCCGGCCTTGTTGTGCCGGAAGCATTGACTAGTTCTATCGCATATCCATCGCCAACGGCGGAGACCTTCAGTCCGGGAAAATCGGCACGGTTGGTCAGGTTCGTGAAAGTGGATGAAATCGCCGCCTGGACGCCCACCAATCGCTTTTCAGCCTCAGCAGTTACCGTATTCTTAAGTCCTTCGACAAGTAGTTCCACGTCTTCCGCGTATTGTTCGCACTCCTTTCTGATAAGTTTGAGTTGCTTATATGCTTCGTCCTCGTGGATCGCTTCGATATTCGTCATCTCCTGCTGCGCCTTACCAATTCTCTGAAAACGATCGAGGTCTAGTACAGATCGCTGAAACTCATCTAATCTGGAGTTAATGTCGGAGACTTGTTGTTGTAGACCTGCGATTGCATCGGTCAAATGCTTGATTTCAGCATTGAGGATTGCAGAAGGATCATCGGATGGAAGAACGGTGCGCCCAATGGCTTTTTCAATGCCGGTGACGCTGGCCGATAACTTGAGTTTTTCAGCAGTGACTCTTTTCTGAAGGAGAATTGTCTCTTCTTTCTGCTTTTCGAGAGCACCGACTTGGTTTGCAAACTCCTGCTTTTTGGTCTTTAGTGGACTGAGATTTTTGGCTTCAATTTCATGTTGGATGTGGGCGCGCCAGTCCTGCACTGTTCGGCTAGTTTCACCACACAGCGGGCAGGTTATTTGCTCTCCAGCCATTCGGTTTTCGAAGAAGAGCAAACTGCTATCTAGTATCGTCGCGTTCTTGGAGACTTCTCTCATTTCCGCGTCAGTTGTGGCGACTTCCGCCTTTGCGCGTGTAATAGCGTCATCGAGCTGATCGATGGTTCGCTTCTCTGCGTGGCTCGCAAGCGCTTTTTCGGCATCCGCTGTGGCCGTTTGCTGTGAAAGATAGCCAACCTTTAATCCCTCAAGAGCGCTTTTTTGGATCAAAAAATGCCCCTGGTCCGTGAGGACAGGATGCTCGTTTCGGAGTGTGTGAATTGCGTCGGGAAGGTCCGTGACGAATTTCTGTAATCCGCCAAAGGCAGCGAGGCCGCTGATATTGGGTGCGGTCAGATGATACGCCGACGCAAATTCCTTCAAATCACCCAACACCTTATTGGCGTATTCTTGCGCGCCCACGGCTGTGAGAGCGCTTTGGGGAATCCCTTTACCCAACAGCGCAGCCGATTCGGTATCGATGGTTCTCTGTTTCTCGCTGAGAGCCGTGGTGAGCGTCGCGTCAAGGACTTGAAGAGTTTGGTCGAGCGCAGCAGTCCACTGACTCGGCTTTTCAGCTGCGACTGCATTCAGGGTATCGCGGAGTTCGGACAGGCCGAGAAGTCGGTCAATAGCTTCCTTGCGCTCCTTCGGTTTCGCGATGATAAGACTTCTTATCACTTCGGGGTGGAGATGGACAGATGACAGGTAATCAGTCGCTGAAATTCGGAAGAGGGCATGAAGCTGCTTCTCTTCGGTCGAAGTTGGTCCATTGTCGATTCGGTACGACAGATCGCTCGTTCGAGAGGTCTTGTACGTCCGCTTGACAGTTACGGTCTTGCCGTCATCTGATTGGAAAACGCATTCGACATAACATGCAGGCGAGTTAGCGTTTTTGACTTCCCAAGCGTCGCGCTCTCTGATGTCCCCATATTTCATTGCGGCGACTTCAGGCATTGGGAACAATAACGATCACTCCGGCATGCAATGGTTCTTGACCATGGAGAACAAGAAAATCGGAACGATTGTTCGTTACAAACGTGTAGTCCTGGGCGCGGATTGTGGCCATGAGTTCCCAGTCTTTCGAGCCGCCGAGACCGAGATAATTGACATGATCCGCCATGTGACTCGCCGCATGCGCTACTTCAACTAAGGAAGTGTGTAGGCATTCGTCAATCAAGAACTTCACTGTCACCCCGCAAGGGCACGAGGATGCCGGGTTACACGAAGCGGTTTTCGCTTCGCCCAAGGGCGCGAAGCCGGACGCCCTCGACGCGGAAAGGCTTGCACGTAAAGCGGAGCGAGCTCGACCTTCTCCCGATCCAGAGCTGGGTAACCCTCGAGGATCTCTTCTGGTTTCGCTCCTTGGCTCAGCATATCGGCAATAAGCTCGACTGGAATACGCGTCTCACGATACACAGGGGTACCGCGCATAATCTCAGGGTCGGAAACAATCATGTCCTCTGCACGCTGAAGCTTCCTAAGGTCCAGGTCGAGTTCCAGCCGCACTGACTTCACTTGAATTACCACGGCTAAACCCTCCGTAAGAGCTACAGCGTCAACTTCGGGAGACGACTCAATCTTCTTGGCGATCGCGCGGCGAGCGGCGAGCGGTAAGAGCCGCACACCCTCCGCTTCGAGACGCAAATACAATACTTGCCCGCGATTGAGCATCCGTTGGATGGAACGGCCCGTGCGGAGCCGTCGCGGTCGAATGAGGCGACGTTCGATAAGCTTATGAACGGCAGGCAGTGGCAGATTCGCGACAGCCGAAGCCTGCGCCGGGGTATATTCTGTAGTGTCCATACGCTTATTCTACCTCAAAGGGGACAGAATTAACAGCGAAGGGCGGATTTGATGTTTTGGGACGCGAATACGCCAAAATTGTACGTTTCATTTGGACGTACCTCACGTGTTCGCCTCTTCTTCGCTATGGGGAAAATTCAGGGGACTCCAGACATGCGGAGCCACATTTCCGTACATCCCGTCACTACCAAATATTTTTCTAACTCGTGTGTTTTCAAAACTAAGATTGAAAAGGAAGGACTTCCCAGAGGTAGCCCGGCTGGCTTGGGCGCAGGAGGTCCCGAGTTCAAATCTCGGCGCCCCGACCACTTACTTCTTTATTTTCAATGAACTGTCTTTGACACTTCAGTGCTGGAAACCGAATGGAGTGAACCCTTGAACTGA
>PMES01000140.1 GCA_003154775.1 Acidobacteriota bacterium
TTCGCGAATAAAGCGGGTTAGGCTCTAATCCTTCCGTCGCGTTGCATGTAAAGACGAAGATCGTCTGTGGCGGACAGGCGGTAGCATCTAGTTTGCTGAGGAAGTGTAGCTGCGCCGCGTTACTCATTCTGTCTGCCTCATCCACCAGGACTAGATGGAATCCGGCTGATCGCGGTACGTACCAGCATTGCCGAATTACGTCTTCGACTGCCGAGACATTGCATTGCTGTGATGGGATGTGATGTAACTCTGCACCGAGCATTTCAGCCAGCGCGAGCGCCATACTAGTTTTGCCGATTCCCGACGACCCCACGAAAAGCCAAGCGGAAGGGTAGGGATTCGCCGCGAACTTGCCGAGGATTCGCTTCGGTTTTTCGAGTCCGACGAAATCGTGGATTGCACGGGTACGGTACTTCTCGGCCAATGGTTGAGGGAAAGCGAAACTGGGGGTGCTCATTGCACACTCCCATCCGGGTCGTCTGCTGTTTGCTCTGCGACAATATCGTTGGCTAGTTCTGCGAAGTCGTTAGGTGAAAGCGGTGCCATTCCGGCTCGCTCAAAGAGGAATGCATCGGCCACCATTGCCCGGAGTGCTTCGCTGGGGATGGCGTAGTGATCGGCCCACAATTCCAACGCGCATTGCAGATCGAGGAGCACGCCGTGGCAGGCTTGCGTCATGCAGAGACCGTCAATCGGCTCTTGCGGTGTGGCGCTCATTGCGAACCGCCGGAGATTACGTCGGTCTGGGAGATATGAAAGACAGTTGTGAACCAGGGGCGGCGATAACTTTCCTTGACTTGGCCCGTTTCCCTGTCCTTCTTTTCGCAGTCAATGAAGGTGAGCACCTTGACGCCATGCTCACCACGGCGCACCTGGCGACCCAGTTCGCGCCATGCGTTGTAAGTGAAAACATTTTCACGAGGCTTGATCTCGGACTCTGGAATGCCTTTTTCCATGAATCCGCGGTAGATTGCCGGATAGTTGCTGAGACTCTGGCCGGTTCTTGCGCGTGCTAGTGCTTCTTCTTTTGTGCAGAAACGACGTGCTAGACTTGCTTGAGCTTGCATGGGAGTCATACCTCTCATGTTGAGTTAGGGTTTGTCGGCTGCTAGTAACAGTCGGCAGACCCGTTTTTTATTTACCCAAATTATTCAGACCCCCTCGCGCGCGAGATGTCGGCGATGTTTAGGCTTAGCACCAAGATGGGACCCATCAGCAACCGAGTTGGGTCCCCCGCCACGGATTACAAAATTCGGAAAATCTCATGCATCGGAAGTGTCCAAGAGAGCTCGTTCAAGGCGGCAAGGGAGGCAAGTCACTGTGCTAGGAAAAACTCCAGGATAGGTTTCTATCCGTCTGGTGATCTCCTGGACTCGTCAATCCTTTTTTGGCAGGGTTTGCTCTTGATGGATGAAAAAACCGTCCAGACCAATGAATAGGAGGCTAGAACAGCGACCATGAACGACGAATACTTTTTGGGATATTGAGTTTGAATCGGTCGGACTATCCCCATCCTTCTCAACAAGGCCAGTTTGTGCGGCGATTACATAGTAGGCTACCTGCTCTTGCCGATGACCGAATACTTCCCGTGCTTGTTCCGAGTCAGCGACAAGTTCGAATCTTAGTTCGGAGTCTCCACATGACTCTGACTCGAAGGTGACGAGATAATCTCCTTCCTGTTTTTTAATGTCTTTCAATTCCCCAAAAACCAATATTGGACGGTTATTTGCTCTGCTGAAGACGTGCTGCAAATCCGCGGTGAAAATCTGGGCTGAATACCCCTGACTACAGAGTTGCTCATGCCAGTCTTCAACTGCAAGGCTTGACGCTACGAAGGACTTAATCTGCTTGCGAACTAATTCCAGGTGTATTTCCTCTCGACGCTTTTCAGCTCGCTCCTGTCGATACTCAACTAGTTTGTCGCTCACGTATCTGACGACGAACCACCCAGGAACTCCAATGAAAACGGCCAAGAAAGCTAGACCGAGCAACGCTAGCCAAGGATTCCTCTTGGTTTGGGTAGATGTTTGCGACATCGCTAGCTAGAGCTTACCTGGAACTCGATGATACTCATAGTCCGTGGACGTATCAACGGTGAGGCTGCCAAATATGAAGCATCGTGAGTCCGCAAGATGTCAGAATCCGCTTTGGCACGGCTATCCGCAATCGGCGGCAGAGACTTGGGGTGTCCCAGGAAGAATTTGCTGACATTTGCGGGCTGGATCGAACTTACATCGGCGGCATCGAGCGCGGAGAGCGAAATGTCGCGCTTGTGAACATCGAGAAGATTGCTAAGGGGCTAAGGATTTCCGTTTCAGAGCTTTTTCGCGGTGTCTAGGTAGGTACAGCTCCCTCCAACAAGAATTCTCCTGGCTACGGAAAGTTAGGACAATACCGCTTCCTGCAATTCGGAGTGAAATTTCTTCATCAGCTTCCGAAACCGAAACTTGCGGGGATTTCTTGGTCCGCGCCAGAAGGACTCGAACGCGACGTGTTGATTCAAACGATAAAAGAAATTGGAAACGTCAACCGCACGCGGGCCACTACCCCTTCTTAGTTTGAAGAATTCCATCAGACCTCGGTAGACCTGGTCCGTCGCAGCATGAAGTGGGGCTGGCCATCGATTCCACTCGCATGATGTTCTGAAGTGATCGGCGATCGCCTTACTCCGAAGCAAGGGACCCACATGACGCCAGAGGAAATGCATCGCATACCATTTTGCATACGCTCGGTCAGGGTAGCCTGCGCCTTCGTATTTCACGATTCTGCCCAGCCAATACATCGACAGGTACTCGCGAATTGCGCGACCGTCGAAGATACGGTCGTAATATGGCTGTTTGAACAGCCCCTCCTTTCCGCTCCGAACAACGACCGGATCGAACTCGCATGCGGCCACTAATTGCGCCAGCTCATCCTTCTTAATCCAGAACCAATGCTGATGTCCTAGGAGTCGTTTTGCTTCCTTCTTCGTTTGCCGCTTGCGCAAGTACTGATACTTCAGCTTTGCCAGTTCTCGCTGCAGGTAGACTTGTCGTGCATCGTTCGCCCGAAGGTCGGATGCGAGAATCGCATTTTGCCAGTTCGTCGCTGCGACAATGTTAGAGACGAGTTGTTCGAATCGACTTTGGCTGTTGCCACCGCTGCGCGGAACGCTGATCACGCGAACGATTATCGCGGCCTCTTTAGCCTCAGAGGTAGGAACACTGAACAGGACTCTCGTCGTTTGCTGACCATTGATGACCTGTGGATTGGTGACCCGGAGCACTGCTTGTCCCCGCTCTGCAGTTTTGCGGGCCGAATCACAGACCAAGGTGACGCCGTTGTTGAAGTACCAAAAATGATCAGCTTCGCGCGCAAGAGTTGTCTGCATCCCCTCGTTGATCGCAGTGTCACCGAGGAAACCGCGAATGTTGCGAGCGAATAAACGATCGCCCGCCCTGTCGTAGAGACTCGCCAAGTCTTTGCCTGACATGCTCAATATCCAGGACTCGATCCCGCTTCCTTGGTCGTACCGTTGGATAACACCGTCAGACCCCACAATCCCTCGTGAATCAATGGGCAGGTCAAGGAAAGGAACCGGTGGGGCTGCCCCACCTAGATAATCGATTAGCAGGGAGAGGATGTCCGAGCGGTCCATCACGCTGATCGAAGCAATGGCACTCGCTTGCGCTACCTCCGACTCCGCCTCTGACTTCAGCGGCGCACTACAGCGTCCGGTCGTTACGTAATAAAGGCGCACCTCGAAATTCCGCCGCTGGATTCGGTTACGCGCCTCGGTCATTAGCTTGCCGATGCTTGGATCGATGCCCGATAGATACGAATCGAATTCGTGTTTCGGTCCAGTTAGCTTGCGAGCTAATTGAGCGAAGGAAATCACATCCGGACGAGATTCCAGCGGTGGCTTTGGACCTTGACGGAACTTGCCCTGCAACACGAATACCTGTCCGAGGGACTCATCGATGTATACGCCGTCAACCCCCTTATCGTGGCTGACCCCGGTAACGGATCGCGCTGCCATTTCTGGATCGGACACAAGAAAGGCTTGCAGGAACCAGTGAACGAAGGCATTGTCTTGAGTCCAAGTCGGATATTGCTCGTGGACTTCCCTGACTTCTCTGATAAGAGTGGCGATGTCGATTTTGGCGGGCATGTCTAAAGACTCCGACGCTCCGAAAGAGTTGAGGGTCTAGCACTTAACAGGCAAGCCATTGCAGGTATGGCCGACACTGTAGCGGTTTCTGTGTTTCTTTACAATCGGTTTCCACTGCTATGAGGGAAATCCTGGCGTATCGTCGGCTACTCAGAACTTATCGTCGGACCACGCAGCTAACTCCAATGAACGAGTTCATCGGGCATTCCACTAGGTCGATTCGCTGGAGCTGGTCCTACCAGCGCAAGCAGGCCATTCATGGATACTTCCAAGCCTTGCGAAGTTGCCTAACCAATTGGAAACGCACGGCGAAGGGAGTTTAAGGCCTGGTCCCGCGTGGCTTTGCCGCTAACTGTGCGTGGCTGTGCGTCACACCTCGGAAATGCCCGAAATCACGCGTAAGTTATTGAGAACACGAGGAGTCCGTAGTATCCCAGAGGTATCCGTGCAACTCGCAAAAGCCCCTGCATTCGCTCGCACTCAGCACATTTGACCGCCCCATGTCGGATTACCTTGCGCCAGGGAGGGATGCGGCTTGTTGACGGCCTGTCCACCGGGTTGTGAGTCGGCGTGCACATTGCCCGGATTTCTCGCCATCGCATCCGTCTAGGGCCGCGAAGCCCAGCTTGCTCCCCTCCCTGGCCCAATTTCCGCCGCTAGGCGAAAACCCTTCTGTCCTAAAAAGTTGGCCTTTGGGCGTCTCGAAACACACAAGTCCCGCGGATTCCGGGGGACTCCCCCCGGCTCAGCCCTACCCTAATAAAAAGCAGAGCCCCTGGTAGTCGCGGGACAAGACTAAGGGGCCGCTTTCCAGTGACTGATTAGCTTCCAACTCCCGTACCCCCCTGGTCCGGGAATACACTCAACCGCCCCCAGTACTTTCAAGTCTTCCAAAGCACGATTTACGGTTGCGTGGGGCAGCCCAGTCACCTTCTCGATTTCGCTTGGGCCGACTGGCGAGTGGTGAGGACGCAGAGCATTCAAGACCGCCATTCGATTCGGGGGAAGGCAATCCTCGGCAACTCGGACAACTGTGTCGAAGTCCAGTTGGTCCGGCTCCGGCTTGCCGCGAACGGCAGCCAAGGCGAGCAGTAACTTGCCCAGTTCCTTCCCCAGCCGAGTCCCGACTTCCGGTCTCGGGATGTATTGGATGGTTCCGTTTCGGTCGCGTGGGACGTGCGACCGAGTTCTCGCAGTAAAATCAGATAGGTCAGCCAGCGGTTCACGAAGGGTCTGCGGAATTTTCTCCTTACTTGTAGCTCGCTGCCGAGCCAGAAACTGAGAGATTGCTCCCTCAATATCCTGCCTCATGGGGCCGTCTTCACCGATGTTGGAAATGGCCTTGCGGACCTTGTCCTTGTCTCGGTTTCCTCTTGCTCGGAATTTTATGAACCGCTCACCGAGTTCTTGCTCGACTGAGTCAGTCCGTTCAATTGCGAGCGTGGATGCGGCCAGGAGCGTGAATCGAGCTTCGTAGCTGATTCTCCCCAAGTTTCCACGTCCTTGGTCTGTGAAACCATCGTAGGCGTCGCGGAGGCTGGCGATAACGGCGCCTCTCGTCTCTGCCCGCATTCCCAGCAGCGGAGCGAGGTCTTTGATGATGAGCACCTTATCGTCTAGCTCGCGGAGCAGGCTCGGGTCCTTCAGGGGATTCTTCGGATCACGGTAGCCACTAACAAGCGACTTTTCCGTCAAACTCGAAAGAAAGTACGCCTTCGGCTGAGTTCGGAGCGTCCGAAGTAGCCTACTGCGCATTCTTCGGATTGCCCGATCCCAATATTTCCGAGGTACCGGAGCTGGACTCCGACGAACTAACTGCCATTCGCAAACGCGAAGCGAAGCGAGCCGCAGAGAAGGCAGAGCAGACCAAACGTGAGCGGGCAGAAGCTCTCGTCCGTCAACAAGAACTAATCATCAAATGGCGGGCTGGGCAGTACTCCGGTTGTTTCTACGACGTTCCCGCGATGCTGCGCATCATCGGCGATGAAGTGCAGACCTCCCGGGGTGTTCGTTTCCCCATTTCCCACGCGAAGCGAGGCCTGGCTTTCGTCCGCAAGGTCCGCGAGTCGGGGCAAGCCTACGTCCGCAATGGACACACCATCCACCTCGGCCCGTATGCCATCGACCGCATTGAGCCAGACGGCACAGTCAAGGCTGGCTGCCATGTCGTCTCTTGGAAAGAGATACAGCGCATCGCACCAGCTTTCGATTCCGTTCCCGTTTCCGCGACCGCAATGGACACCACCTTGGAGGTGCAATCGTGAGAATGACCAAACGCAATAAGCAACTGCTTCGACTGTATCGACGCGAGCGGGCCAGAGGTTTTCAGGCCGAGTGGGCCCTGTCCAATGCCCGCACGCGCCTCGAATGGGAGAAACACGAAGTAGCCGAGCATTCCAGCGGAGAGCCGATCGACCCAAAGCGTGGCAACGTCCGGCTCCGCGTGGTGCCCGACGATACGTGTTCCCTCGAAGACCTGGAAGGCGACTGCTTCAACCCCAAAGCTAACCCTGACATCCCTGCCTCACACCTGCAACGCGATCGCGAGGAATTCATCGCGAAAGCGAATCGGGAAGGGGTGTGGGGAATCATCGGCGAGTATTTTGACGGAGAGGTCTGGCAACACGCGGACTCCTGCTTTGGATTCGTCGGCGACGATTGGAAACACTCCGGCTACGACACCGACATCATGCAAAGCACTCTTGACCATGCTCACGCCATCCGTGTTTGCCGTGCGTGTGGTAGACCGCGAATACAGCGGCAAGACGGGGAGGTGCGAGCCTGACAGCGACGCCTAGAGACAGCGGTCGCATAGCAGACCGCGCGTTGGAGGGAGCGCAAAAGCCCGCAGGGAACGCAGCGGAGCAGCCTTACCACAAATTTCGGGGTGTAAGCGGATCAGTCCCGCCAGCTCCGAATTCACAACAGGGCCCGCACCAACACCGCGGGAGAAATGAGGACACCATGAGCACAGCCGAATCAGTTGGAAATCAGTTCGGGTATCTCTGTCCAAAATGCAAACAAGGAGACGATCTGTCCGTTGTCGTGCAGGTTTGGGCAAAGCTTTTCCCGGATGGCACGGACGCAGACGGAGATCACGAATTTGATGGCCCTAGTTCCGCGAAATGTGCCTGCGGATGGAATGGCAAGGTATCTCAATTATTACTTGCAGACGATTTCGAGGACTAACAATCCCGCATCGCGGGAGAAAAAGAGGAGCTATGGCAGACATCAATGAAGTATTTGACCAATTGGTTTTGCACTACAACACGGACACGCTTCTCGGGAATCTTGCCCAAGCCCTGAAAAGGCAAGCCGAACGAGACAATGACAAACGGCGCAAGAATGTCATTCGAGCCGAAGCGAAAGTTGTCGAGGAGCTCGCTGACCAGATCACGGCGGGGGAAATCCCTTGGCCGGGAGAAAGCGATTCAAGCGTATACGCTCGCGTGGCTTCAACAGCAGTCAGACACGCCCGAGAGTCTCAACCGAAGCAGTTCATCGAAACCATTGCCCGGCTGAAGACAGAAGAGGACTTTGGTGACAACGCTCCTCCGACCGAAGACTGGATCAGCACGCTTAACGAATTGATCGGCCAAGCACGCGAGATCGTGAAGGCCGGCAAAAGCGCACAACGCCGATTCGATTTTCAGGACCCCGGCCTGTGATCCGGGGAGAAAAGTGGACATTTTCCTCCTCGGACTTCCCGCGAAGTATTGCTCATTGATTCCCTAGTTTGCCCGAACCGTGGTCTCGATACCGAGTGGTGTCTCAGCACGAACAACTTACACAGAGAAGGAGATATGCAATGAACTCGAAACAAAAGCAACTGAAGAAGGCGGAGCGCGCGTGGTACGGAGCCAAGGCGCGCGCCGAGCAAGCAGTGGATCGCCTATCGGACTGCGAAAGCAAGGTCGCGCGGCTCAGAGAAGAGCTGAACTGCGCGGATGTCCCAGACCGCATGCCCTCAGGGCCTAGAAGGCAAAACACAGAGAACGCCTCGAATCGGAGACTTAAGAAAACGGCGAAGAAACTGGATGGCATTCTCATCGAGGTGAATGGTGGTGTTGTTTCCTATGTGCAGTTCAACGGCAAGCCGGTAGCGGCCTACCACCTTTTCGATTGGGATGAACTGCTCGGTGATGGCGACACCCGCAAAGCATGGGAAGGCTTGAGTCCCGAGGAACAGCAGTTTATCCATGGCCGTTATCCCGTTGAGTTCAAGGCAATCCAAAGAAGGCTAGAAGACGAGAGAACAGACGAACTCTAATCACGAAGCGCGAAAAGGGAGGTGCATGAAATGCAAGAGACATCGATCCGCAAATCGTTGACCGCGACGCAATGGGACCGCATCTTCTACGGCTGTCCCGGAGCTTGGGCGGGCAATAAGCCGGAGCCGAACCAAGCCGGCACCGTTGTCATAGACGGCGGGAACATTCTCGCCGCGGCCCAATACCTGAATCGTCAGCGACTCCGCGTTCTGTACGCCAAGGCTCCGCTTCCGGGCATTTGGTGTTCAGACGACGGGATCATTCTCGGAATCGGTCTTCGCCGCTAATCGCAGAACCGTGGCGATCACGAAAACACCAAAAGGAGGAAAGTGAAATGTTTGCAATCAAACCGGATGGCAAGAAGAAGATAACCCTCACAGACCTGCTTATCTGTGGAGTGCTGGGAGCGGCGTGGTTGCCGTTGGGCATCGTAGCTGCTGCCGGTATTGGTGGTTATAAGTATTGGCAGAGCCAGACTGAGAAGTGGACGGAGGAGCACAGGAGAAATCATCCCGAGGAGGTGAAGGAACTAAAGGTCTAGTGAGTCCTGGGTATCCGCATTGTTCTAGCTAAACTTCCTATTCAACCTCTTCCCCTGCCTTTCTTTCCGCGTTGTGAATCCATACAGCAGTGCACATCGGCCGCAGCGTCTGACGCTAGCGAACCGGTCTGCCAGCATTCCAGAAGCAATCCACTCGAGCAATTCCCCCAATTAAGTCCGTTTGTCGAAGCCATTCCGTCGAACGAAATCCAAACAAAAAGGAGCAAGACGCTAATGCCGACTCCATACGAAGTCGTTACTGAATCCATCATCAAGCAACTGGAATCCGGTGTAGCGCCATGGCGCAAGCCCTGGCGCACGGAGATGCCCGCAAACCTTGCCAGCAAGAAGGAATACCGGGGCATAAACGTTTTCCTTCTCGCTTCGCTGGGTTACGGTTCGCGGTACTGGTTGACCTATCGCCAAGCCCAAACGCTGGGCGGAAGCGTTAGGAAAGGAGAGCACGGCTCCAAAGTCGTGTTCTGGAAGATCGACGAATACCGAAAGGAGGACAAGGAGACAGGTGAAACGGAGAATCGCAAATCCATCCTGCTGCGCTACTACACCGTCTTTAACCTGGAGCAATGCGAGGGAATCAAGTCCCCCGAGCCAACCCGGATCATTGCTCCCCTCGGACAGTGCGAAACCATCGTCAACTCCATGCCGAATCCGCCGAGCTTCGAGCAGGATTCACGGGCCTTCTACCGGCCATCTACCGATACGTTGGGTGTGCCGGCGCGATCGGCGTTCGATTCTGCCGAGGAGTTTTACTCCACTCTCTTCCACGAATTGACGCACTCGACCGGACATCCTTCGCGCGTGGGCCGCGAAGGAATCATGGAACACAACCCATTCGGCAGCGAGGATTACTCGAAAGAGGAATTGGTTGCTGAGATGGGAGCAGCCATGCTCTGCGGTGTTGCCGGCATCCAGTCGCGAACACTCGATAACTCTGCGTCCTACCTGCAGTCCTGGATCAACCGACTGCGGTCCGATTCCCGCTTGATTGTTTCTGCGGCATCGCAGGCACAAAAGGCGGCTGACTACATTCTCGGCAAGACCGCAGCAGAAATCGATACGAAAGGAGAAGACCACCGCGAGACGCTTTAACTGACGATCACCGCTAGGCGATTCCCCTCCGCAGTTGCACCACCCTGCAGTTCAAATCCCTAAAACCAAAGGAAGGAACTTATGGCAAATCCAGCCGTAATCCCTATTTCTATTTCCAAAGGCCGTCCCATCCGACCGAAGCGTGGTCGCATGACCATTCTGACGCCGCAGGAAACGCTGGCCCTGTTGAAGGCGGCAAAGAGTCGCTCGACGCGGGATTGGGCAATGATCCTGCTGGCCTATAGGCACGGCCTCAGAGCGTCGGAAGTCTGTGGGCTCAAGTTGGCAGACATGGATCTGAAGGCTGGATCCATTTCGATTCGGCGGCTCAAGGGCTCGCTCCACACGATTCAACCTCTTTACCAGCACCGCGGGCAGCCGTTGCTTGACGAGACGGCTGCCCTCCGGGCATGGCTGCGCAAGCGGCCGGCGGACGGCTCGGACTTTCTGTTCACCAGCCAGAAAGGAGGAAAGCTCGGCCGGACGCAGTTCTTTCGCAACTTTCAGACGGTTGCCGAGAGCGCTGGCCTGCCGGTCGAGAAGCGCCACCCGCATGTTCTGAAGCACTCCCTGGCCTCGCACCTGGTCGCCGGGAATTGCAACCTGGCGCTGATTCGCCAGGCCTTGGGCCATCGGTCCATCTCCAGCACCATGCAATATATAGGTACGAGCGATAGCCAGGCAGCAGAGGCGCTGCAGAGGGCGCTAATGGGCCTGTTTTGATGGACTTACCTGAGGGAACAAAACACCGGTTCTGTTGCGTTTTGGCCTCGGGGCCAGACGTATTCAAAGGACTTAGCTCGGGCGGGTTTGACTCCGAGGTCGATGGTAATGTTGCATTTCGGCCTCTTGAGTAGTCATTTTGGACTTCGGCAAGTGTGCCGGGAACGACTAGGTGCCACAGCTGAATCTCCGGATGGAGGGTTCGAAGGCGGTAGGCTGGGTCCTGCTAGATCTTCTGCATAGGAGGATGATGTGAAATACGGTCTCGATCTCAAGTTGGATTCGGGAAGAGTGATCCATCTTTACCAATTATTCCAATCTCCTACATACGCTGGTCTGCTCGAAGGGCAGCCTTCGGCCAGTCTCAACAAAGAAATCATTGAGGAGGCGATGCGGCATGTCGGGGAAAAACTATGGAATGCTGGAACTCCTTACTTAATTGAGCCGGTTATCCAGGTACGCGCTGGGTATTCTACGCCTTCTCTTCCCCCGGCTGTTTGCTTGGCCAATTTTGAGTGTTTCCAGGGAGTGTCAGGTACCGACGACGGTTATATGTCATCCCTCAGTCTTGTGTGGTTCCAAGACGACTTCGCACTTCCCATAGATCCGCTGATCTTGGACATGATCAAAGCTGTCGATTGGGAAAGTCTTGCGCGGGACTGGGAGTGTTGAGATGGAGTGCGTGCAGCTTCCGCAAATCGTGCACTTGGCGGCGGCACATGAGGTAATTCTTGAGAAAAAGTACTTGCGTTCTATTTGCCGGATTCGGAGTCGATTACATTCTTGATTCAAATGCCTTCACCCGCGACAAGTGCTCCCGTTTCCGGGTCTGGAGGGTAAACAAATGGGATTTGATACCAACGAGGATTTAGACCGCGCACGTAGCTGGATTCAGGCTGCGGACTCCATTGCTGTTCTCACGGGAGCGGGTATCTCAGCAGAAAGTGGTGTGCCAACCTTCCGGGATGCCGACGGACTGTGGCGCAGTTTCCGGTTCGAAGAACTTGCCACACTGGAAGCTTTCGAGCGCGACCCCAAACTCGTATGGGATTGATACAACTTCCGTCGCGAACGAATAGCAAAAGCCCAGCCTAACCCAGGCCATATGGCGCTGGTTGAGCTCGAAACACGCAAGCCCGAGTTCACACTCATTACACAGAATGTGGATGGACTTCATGAACTTGCGGGCAGCAAGAATGTTCTTAAGCTGCACGGCGACATTTGGCAGGTTCGTTGTACCCAGTGCGGAGCTGCGTGGGTCGACCGCCGCCCTTCGTTGCCGGAGATTCCGCCGCACTGCCTGTGCGGTGCATTGGCACGGCCCGGGGTGGTTTGGTTCGGCGAGCCCCTGCCAAAGAGAATAATTGGTGAGGCCACGCAAGCGGTCAAATCGTCAGCGATCTTGCTGGTTATCGGAACCTCGGCAGTCGTGTACCCCGCAGCCGGCTTGATTCCGCTGGCGAAAGCGCATGGCCGCACGGTGATCGAAATCAACCCTGACGAGACTCCGTGTTCAGATATGGCCGATTGCTCTCTGCATGGGCCAGCGGGCGAGATCTTGCCTTGCTTGGTAGGATCGGATTCACATCGACCTAAAGAAAGCGACGCCCGAAGTGGGGCACGGATGAAAACATTCGCTGAAATGTCCGCGCCGGAAATCACAGCGATGGCATCGTGGCTGCGTAGCAAATTGCAGGGCCGGGCCAACCCTCTTGTCTTGTCACAGTTGTCGGACGAGGAATTGGTGAGGCGATATCTGCGGGGCAAGGAGGAGGGAATCAACCACGGGACGCGGAAGCAAGAGGAAAGGTAGGAGTGGAGGAAACTAGGGCACGTTAGTTGCTGTGGCAATCATGAAGGGCGTTCTTCTGCGTCTCGCTGGGCTTACCCGCAACTTCCGCTTAAACCTCGCGCGAATCGATCGGCAGCTGGTCAAAACAATGCTGCCCGTTGGGCTTTCAGAACGGCTCTTGGGTAGACCGGTTGAAGACCGATCTACTAGTATAGAAAACAGTCGGCCGGGGTCACGGCAATCAACTTCCAAGCGATCCCTTTTCCTGCTCCGGAAGGTTCATAGTTTCAAAGCCAACTCGGTTCTTGACCGAACCTTGCCGGGGCGGGGATAGAGTGCAACCCTTCCCCAAACGGGATCGACCTTTCTCGCGGATGCTAGGCTGCAACCTCCTGTGGCAACCCATCGACTCGAGAGCCCTCATCAGGAATTTCCGGGGCTTGTCTAGTGGCTAGGCCTCCTGGGTCCACCACCGCCAGTTTATCGGTTCCTGGCGGCTGGGGAGGCATCTGAGTCGAGGGTCGAACGAGATTAGCGAGCGATGCTGGATTCGCCTGGACATTCCGTTTCTTCCTGGCCATGACTAGTTTGACTGCCAACTTGGCTTGCTTCCGATCCTGGGGGTCGAACACCAGGACGGATTCGCATTCGCCCTGTTGCTTCGGTAAAAACCCTGCCTTGAGTGCGGCTTTCTTGCGGCTCAATAGCAAACGGGCCCGCGAGGGGCCAGAGGAACTATCCTCCAGAACCATTCCGAATTGCCCATGACCGTGATCAAACAAATGCCCCAGCTTGCCGGGAATGATTTCCTCTCCGCACTTGTCTTTTGTCAATTTAAGCCGGTAGAGCTTACAGAATTCTTGGATCGTCATCGTTCGCTGCGACGAAGTGTTCATATCTTCCTCTCATGATCCTGTGGCGCTAGCTTGTGTCCAGCCATTTCTACTTCTCCCGAGTCGTCAATTTGAGATGGTCATAGCGAACGCAATGCTGCGTCTCGCACTTGTGGACGACCCGTTTTCCCCGAGGAATCTTGCCCTTGAAGAGTTTGTATGCGGCGACATGTGCGTGTTCCAATCCGTTCTTCCCCGGCCAGTTCACCGCGAGGTATCCGTTACCGAGAGGAACCCCGCCCTGATAGAGCCAGCAGAAACTATCGACATGCGGAGAGCAATGCGTTGCTATGACATTCGTCCGAAGATCATGCCGGAGTCTCCACAGCACAATCTGGGGCTTCCTCTCTTTCTTAGCCTTCTTTGCCATCACCTTGCCTCTCTAGATTTGTCATCTCGGCCAGCATCGTTTGGCTCTCCGTTACCTGCGTCCACCAGCCTTATTCCGCTCCGACATATGGATACATCTGGACAACGGCTGGCAGACGCACCTGTACCTAACCGCGGTACGGGCGCTAATGGATGACTCGTTGTATCCGTGTGGTCGCCGTGAGGCGATAGCCCGATCTCTATACTGTCGGAAGGGTCTGAGCTCGCGCGTGGTCCCTGGGACTGCAATCAGAACCGACACGATTGAACTGGAGGAGATCAGCTGTATTGTTCGCGTCGCCTCTTGAATTCCTTCTCAGTGTTTCACTCGGCGGGTTCGCCCCGGCGTGCTGAGTGCTGACGTGCTTAGGTTCAATCGCTAACCTCTGATGCCTCTCCGTCCCGCTGGAACGGACAGACTCACATCCCTCTCTTCTGGTTAGTATTCCCAGGAATGGCCTCCCTGGAAAGACACTGAAAACACAGGACTTAGTATGTGTATATCGCAATGCAATTATATATGAATAGTAAACAGTGCCCAGACGTCTCCATATGAGGCCTAGGGCAACGAAGGTACAGCGGCAGGGCATTCATCTCGGGCCGGACTAGGCGTGGGCATTCGACACGCGGCAAGTCACGCTACCCGGAACATGGCGCACGATGAACTCCGGCGCAATCCCTTCCTTCTTTGCCATGAAGCACGAGGCCGGTTAGGGAAAATGTGGTCCTACGGAGCTCTGCTCGTTCAGTGATCTCCTCGAACGCCGTTTCTGGGCCGTTTCCGTGTTGCGGGCAGCTCGCTTCGGTCAATGAGTGTAATCGCGATTTAACGTCAGTCGACGATGGCAACGTTCGGGCCTCAGTGACTGCGCTCACTGACCTCCTGCCAGAACATGTGAGATAAAGGCCGGTCACTCCTTCTTGTTTAGCAACGTTGCCCCGTTCTAGGGGCGCACCAAGCGCTGGATTGGACAATCTATTTGTCTCGGAGGGCTCAGATGAACAAGGTGGTTCTGCTTCTTCTTGGTGTTTGCCTATTTCCAAGACCACAAGCTGTCGCACAAGCGCCGCAGGCACCGCTTGGGTTCTGGGCACCTCTAAACGCACCCCTAGTACATTACAGGATCGAAGGACGCATCCAGAGCACATCAACGCTCGATGCGGAATTCAGCGAAACCGTCGATTTCACGAACACCACTGGCCGAATAATCCAACAATTGGCTCTCAACGGAGTGTCAGAGTGCGAACGTGAACCGGAAATCACCGCCAAGGGCTACGTTATAGAAACCGTATCCCGCGATGAACTAAGCAAGATACTTTCTCCGGTGTCGCTGATCCTTACTCCGCCCCTGGTTGCAAACGCCGCGCTTCATCTCGATATAAAAGCCACTTGTCGGATGGACGACAGTGTTCCAGGGGAAGATATATTTCAGCACTGGTACCCGCAAATATGGTGGGGATATTCGACGGGCGATGACTATGACGTAAAGATTACTGTCCCGGAAGGCTACGTCTTGGTCACCAGCGGACGGCCGGATCCGAAGACAGGTTGGAACCATCAAGAGCGCGTGAGAGATTTCGGGATGTTCCTCGCCAAGAATGTTCAGGTGAAGGAGGCTGAGGCGGGCGATGTGCTGGTTCGTGTTGTTTTCCGGCCAAAAGGCGCGGAGTGCGCGGATCTGCTGAGTGCAACCGCTGTGAACGTGATTAATTTCTACCGGAAGCGCTTTGGCTTTTACCCCTATCGCAGTTTGACGATTATTCCGGGCGGCGCCGATCCAGTCGGAGGATATCCGGTGTCAACGGCGATCGTCGCGATTCATGGCGAAGAGACGTATGATTCCAAGGCCGACAACACGCACTGGCGGTGGATCACAGCTCACGAAGCCGCACACGAATACTGGTCGGAATATGTGCCCTCGGCGGACGGTGGGTGGGGATGGCTGATGATCGGGTTGGGGCTTTATGCCGACCGTGAATACTCGCGTTCTCACGGCATGGGCCACCAACATCGCGACATGATGAACGGCTACATCGACGGGGTTCGTCAGGGTTATGACACGACCGCAGGACGAACGCCGGAACAAGAAGATGCGCTCGAATGGGACTACGGCAATATTGTGGTTCACGACAAAGGCCTGAGCATCATCAGCGCACTGGCCACAGTGATGGGGCCGGCGGCTTTTGACCGAGCCTACGTCCGCGCTTTGCGAGAATTCGCGGGACGGCCGATGACCTCCGACGACTTTGCGAAGATCTGCGAGCAAGAGAGCCAGCAGGATCTCGGCTGGTTCTTCGATCAGTGGGTGCGTTCCGACCGCTTTCTCTCGTACCAGATTGCTTCCCAACACTGCCAGGAAGAGGCGGGAATCGATCAATGCCAAGTGAAGGTGAAATGCCTCGGCACACTAAAGATGCCAGTCCCCGTCACGGCAGAGTTCGAGGACGGTACGCATCAAACGCAATCCACCGATCGATGGGCTGATGTCAGTGTCTTGAAGTTCAGAAGTAATTCCCCCATGAAGTCAGCGCGGCTCGATCCTGACGATGACTTGGCAATGGTCGTCCCGCCCCCGGCCATGACCAGGGCCAAACTGTCGGAGGCAATTGGCCAGTTGGGAGGAACAGGGTCTGAAGCACAGGCACTTGACCTCTTCCGACAAGCAAAAGAGATGGCTGGCGTCAGCCAGTTCGACTGGCTGAATCTCGGCTTGGCTCTCTACCAAGGAACCCACTATTCCGAGGCCCTGGAAGCCCTGACGCGAGGAGAACAGACTGCGAACGGTGGGCCCGGCCTGTGGAAATTCGCCTGCATAGCTTGGCAGGGCGCGATCATGGATTTACAGAATCGGCGTAGCGAAGCCTTGGAGCGTTACCAACTTTCCCTTGAGTTGCTGAAACCGTACCCCTGGCTCAAGGTTAAGATCGACAAATATGGAGTCCTGATCGATCGCCCCTGGATCCAGGACAGACTAAAAACTCCGTTCCAACACAAATAGAGCTCAGGCGATCTGGCGTTACGATGCTCGTTGCGGCCATGGATGACGAAACCAGGCGATTACACTCACAACCCGGACCGGATACCTTGAACGATCCAGAAGTCCGATTCGAGGAAGCGTTGTGGTGCTGAATGTCGTTCGCGCTCTGATCTCCTCGAACGCCGTTTCCGGGACAAAGGTAAAGCGTAAAGCACAAAGAGGCGCCCGGATTACTCCCGCATTGCCGACCGGAAGCCAGGGTGGTTTCAGTCCATGGACTCGGACATTCCGTCAACTGTAAGCTGACTGCATGGCAGCCTCACATGCAGGATTCATCGAGGCAGTCAGAGGCGTTCATCTCTATCTTAGGACGGCAGTCTTTTTCGGCTTAATGTCCCCGACGCGCGCACTGAGAGATCACTTCTTCGCGGCGAACGCGCATGGCCCTGGGAGTCGGTTCAGCATGTTCCGGCACACCCCAATTAGCGCGTCGCCTTGGCTCGCCATCGGATCCTCATTGCGACCGACGAGGTAGTAGCTGCCCCTGGCAACCTGTATCTCGGTTGGGGTGACGCTGGCGAGGCAACCACTGCTGAGTTCCTTCTCCGCGTTTGGGCGCCGGCCACTTTGGTAAACGCGCGACGCGCCCGAGGCGTTCTTCATCTCGTAGAGTTCCAAGATAAAGCTCTCGTTGCCGCGGCCGTACCGCCGGACATAGAGCCTGGAGAGGCCTTGGTTCACGTAGAAGTCCGCTCCGCCATCCATGTATGTATAGAGTGTCGCGGGCGTATAGCTCTCCGGTTGTTCGATGTCTGCAAGACCGCCGAGCGCCGCGCCGGAAGGCAAAGGACCGGCCCCGCGGCTGCATGCCCAAAGGCCGAGCGCTAGCGCGCACGTTGCGGCGATGCGAATGCGTCTCACGCGCGGATCTCCACGACCTTGACGGCGTCCAGGTCCGCTTTGCCCAAACCGAGAGATGCCGCGTGCTTGAGCTGCGGGGCTATCATGTCGATGGTGAACGTGTCGTCGCGCTGGGCCATGAGGCGAGCGCAATAGGAATCCACCGCCACCATGTCGCCACTGAGGATGATCTTGTTGACGCCCTTAACGACTTCGGCGCCTGCGCCCAATGCCGGACCATTGCGCGCCAGGATCGCGCGGGCATCCACGACGTTGAGCTGCGGCCTGACCGCATCGGCAAAATGCACCAGGCGCTGGTGCATCAGCCCAGACTGGCACTCGTTGTCCTTCGCGTGAACGAGCATCCGGTCTGCCATGGCGACCGAGCCGAAATGCATCTTAAGAGCGCAAGTGAACTTCGGGCCCGCGTGACGCTTCACGACCGGCAGGCTGACGACTATGGGCGCCTCGTGCAGAAGGCGGCTAACAGCCACCGGCTTTGCAATCGGCCAAGCGGGATTCTGCACAAAGACGAACTCGTTCGGGTCCGCAAAATCCCGCGCCAGAACCGGCACGCCGCCCTGCGTGAGTTTGTCCAGGACGCCCAGGCGCCGCAGGATGTGTTCCGGCAGTATGCCCGCGCCCAGTCGAGTCCCATGGCTATCAAAAAGGCTGGTCTTGCTGAGGCCGGCGCGCTTCAACTCGGCGGCCACCGCCAGCACGAACTCCGGGGCTGTCGTGACTGGATAGGGCTGCGACGCAACGTAATTGCCGCGAAAGATCGCTTCGCGCCCCAGCTTCGCCAGCGGCTCCAGCCCGCCCAAGGCTTCGATCCCTTTGCGCAGCATGGCGCCCATATCTTCGCCTTCCACAACAACGAGCAGAGGTTTGCCAGCGGCGACAAACGGATTGGGCGGTACCACCTTGCACGCGCGCGTTGTGAGGTTACACCCCCACTGGAACGCTGCCGATGCCGTCGCCAGCACGCCGGCACCCAGGCGAAGAAAGCCCCTGCGATCAAGCAACCTTGAATCGGAAGAAGTGCTCATGACATCTCTCCTGCCGCGCGAGTGGCATCCAGCCAGCGGCCGACGATCGCGGCGCCAGCCATCAAAAGCAATCCAAAGCCGACTGCGCCGCCGAGCAAGATCTGGGCCGACAATCGCGGATCGTTCAGTTTCATTGCGATTAGCAAGGTGGCCAGCATGCCCGCCACGAAGCCGGCGGAGCCCAAAAACGGTGCGCCGACGATGAACGCGATCCTGGCGCGACGCCGGCGAAACGCGAAAGCTCCCACCACGCCGATGACCAGGGCAGCCACCGGCCATGCAAGCAATGGCGAGAAGTAGGACTCACCAATCCGGACTGCAGCCAAGCTGACGATTGCCGCGCTCACCGCAGCCAAGAGTGCCGCGCGCGGCTGGCGATTCAACCAGCCCAGGGCGATCGCCGTGGCTCCCACTGCACAGGCCGTGCGTGGAGCCCACGAGCCCAGGAATCCGCCCGCGATCCAGCCTAGAGCCGAGAAGCCGAGACCAGCAAGCGGCCAGAGCAGCAGCGGATACCGCCGCTGCTGCGTTCCGCCGTCGGAGACTTTAGCAGGAAAGAGGAAAGCCCATAGAGGTGCCAAAAATGCTTGCACGACTCTCTTCATACATCCCCCTATCGTCGCGCTAACACATCCACCCCATCAGATAATACGTCCGCCCGCATGTGAAAGTTACCTCCAAGTCCGATTGCGGGCAACTCTGAAATCATTGGCTAAGGCAGATTCCCAACGACTCGGGCCAGAAGTCCCGTTCGAGGAAGCGACCTGTAATCGAAGGTCGCTTGAGTTCTCATCTCCGCGAACGCCGTATCTGGACCAGATGGGCGTGTGCGCCCTATATCCGCGCGTGACCGGATAACCGTCAGCCCGCTTGCCACAGGAACGTGCCACCCGGCTCACGAAGGGGTCTGAGCTAAAAAGCCCGCTCAAAAGGCACCAGCTTGCACCTCTATATCACAATACTTAGCAGCGGCAGTTTTGACGGGCGGAAAACCGTAGATTTGCGCTCATCTTAGACACAGCGGGTAGTTCGGGTGCCCACGCTCTAGTCCGTTTTGGCGACTTAGCCCAACCTACGGTGGGAAGTTCATGCGGCGCAAGAGACCCTGAAAGCGCGGGTCGGAGCGAACGGATCCCAAGCACGGCTTGCTTTCAACTGCACCATGCGCCAATCGTGCTGCTGGTGGGCTTTTTCCAGCCAGGCGACTGCCTGGGCGACGTTGCCAAGTCGGGCGTAAGTCTCCGCGATCTCAAAGGGGTCATTTGCTTGTTGTGCTTCGGACAGTTGCCATTTCCAGTAACCCTCAGGGCCCGATTGCTGGTAAGCGCGTTCCAGGCCAGCTAGTTGTTCAGGACGTGCTCCTCGTAAAGTCTTGGCCACTCGCAGTTCTCTGATGGCGTCCTCGTACATCCCTTTTGTTTCATAGACGCTGTACAGGAAAACGTGCGATCTGAAATCGTTGTGATCCAGTTCGACAGTGTGGCGCAACTGCACAATGGCCTGATCGTCCTGATGGGCCCAAAAGTAGATGTTGCCCAAGGCGAGATTGGCGGTGACAGAAAGAGGGTCGCGGTCAACTGCGCTCCGCGCTTCTGTAAGCGCCTCAGAATGGCGGCCCATGGAGGACAAGAACCAGGCATACTCGAAACGGGCCTCGACCATGTTGGGGTCAATCGCAAGGGCGCGTTGAAATTCCCGATCCGCTTCCCCCCAATCCCAGCGGTAGTAGAACGCGCTTGCAGCCAGGGCGTAGCGCACCTCGGGATCTGTGTCATCGATGGCCAGCGCCGTTTTCAGTGCTGCGTTGAATTGCGGAAGCGCTTCCTGAGCGGGCACACCGCCCTCAATCCAGAGCCATCCGTAGGAGGTAGCAAGCCCTGCATAGGCCGGAGCCCAATCAGAGTCGATCTCGATCGCCTTCTGGAAGTACTCAATGGCCTTTCGGAAATCCTCGGGTGTCCACTTGTAATAGTGATAGCGGCCTTTCAGGTAAAACTCGTAGGCCTCGGGTTTAACCGTGTGCACCGTGGCCAAGCGGGCAGCCTCTGCCGGAGAGAGGGCAACTTTAATTTGCCGTGCTACTGCCTGGGCTACCTCGTCCTGCAGCGAAATTACATCACGGGAACTACGCTCGTAGGTCGCCGCCCATAAATGGCGATCTGTGCTCGCGTGCAGCAAGTTCACCGTGACTCGCACCTGGTCGCCCGAGCGCAACACTGTGCCTTCCACCAGGGCATCCACGTTCAACTCCTTGGCAATCTCCGGCAGCGGCTTTTTCGTGCCTTTATAGCGCATCACGGAAGTTCGCGAAATCACACGCAATGCTGCGATGTTCCCCAGGTTGGTGATCAACTCCTCTGTCATGCCGTCGGCGAAATATTCCTGCTCCGGGTCGTGAGAGAGATTTTCAAGTGGCAGCACAGCGATGGATGAGATTTTCGGAAACGGCGCAGTACGAAGTAGCAAGCGGTCGCGCAGGCTGAAAGCATTCAACCCGACCAGTATGGCCATTACTGCGATTGCGAGGCCGACCATTGCTCCTGCGATCCATCGCTTTGGCAGGTGCGAACGGCGGGCCTCCGCCTCTCCATTTTCCTTTGAGATGTGATTGTGGGAGAGAGTCTCTACGGGAGCGATAAAGCGATAGCCGTGCCGGGGCAGCGTTTCGATGAAGCGGGGCGTCGCGGCGTCGTCCCCCAGGGCCTCACGCAGTCTTTTGATGGAACTGTTGACGCTGTGTTCGAAATCGATGAAGGTATCTTGCGGCCAGAGCTTCTCCCGGATCTCTTCGCGGGACACCAGTTCGCCTGGACGTTCCAACAGCATGGCCAGGACCTGGAAGGGCTGACCGTGCAGCTTAACCTTCAGTCCCTGCTTGCGCAGTTCTCCAGCGCGAAGGTCAACTTCAAAGACACTGAAATGTACCCGGCGGGACCGGCCGTCATTATCGCTCATGGGGGTGTTTACCCCCTCGTCATGCGAAGTCTACCACTCCACGAATTCTCCTGAAAGACAAACCTCGAATGTACTTTAGAGGGAAAGTTATGTCTGCTCAGCAGGTTGGCTTTGTACAAACATTTCACCTCGCTGCTATTCCCTGTGCATTGACGTTCACAGGAGACTTGAGCAGTGTGACCTACAAAAGGCGATGCACGTTGGGTGAGGTTATGTCCCCGGAACCGCACTTCGGCCAATGACAAAAACGTAACGCTCATGGGGCCTCACCCAACCTGTCCCGATAACGCGCACTCGCCGTGCAGGCTGCGCCTTTACCTTGGGAAAACAGAAGCCACGGATCCCAAAGGGAAGTTTGCGCGATGCACGCTTGATTCTTGGAGGTGTATCTATGCGTAGATTATTCACGATTGTGTTTTCGGCAGCGCTGCTGCTGGCACTAGGCAGCGCACAGGGAACCTGGGCTCAAAATAACAAAGTCTGGGAACTAGGTACCTACCCCGGCGGCACCTGGGTTACCACATGGCACATCAATGACCTCAACGTGATCGCTGGTCTAGGCGACGTAGATGGTTCAGGCTACACTCACACGCTGGCCGTGCCTTTGTTCGGGCCGACTGCCGGGGAATGGACCGACCTTGGCACATTGCCTGGCGAGCAGTCCATCGGGTGTGAAGAGCCGATTGACGGGATCTCGGACACCGGACTGGTGGTCAGTGGCTCCATCGCATCGGACGGGCACATGCGCGCTGTGGCCTGGACCAAGGAAACCGGCATGGTTGACTTGGGGACTCTTGCGGATACCGGCGACCCGCGGTACGCAAGCCATAACTCCAGCTATGCAATCAGCACAAATAAACTCGGAACACTGATCGTGGGCGGGAGCGGCGTGGACCAGGATACCAATTCGGGGTTCGCCGCGCCCGTTGTCTGGACGCCATCGAATGTTTGGACGAACGGAAAGTTCGTCAAGAAGTGGAAAATTCACGCGCTCGACACCGCAGCGTTTCCCGACTTTAAGTGGATGGTCTGGGGTGTGAACGACTATGGGCAGATCATTGCCAATGGAAATAACAGCACCGACACGACTGTGGTTGGTGCGCTGTGGAACCCACGCCCTGACGGAAAAGATTGGAGGAAACTCATCTCCCTCCCCCCGTCCAAGGCGTATCCATTCGCTGTCCCGTTTGGCATCAACGATAACGGGGAGATCGCAGGCATGGTCACTTCAAATGACTGGAGCATTTGGCTTCCTGCGTTCTGGAAGCCGCTCGACATGACAAGAACAATTTACTCGAAGGTGACAATGCTTCGCCTGCCCCAAGGGTCCCAAGCTGTCTTCACAAACGCCGAAGCCGTGGGCATCAACGATTTAGGCGACATAGTCGGCGATAGCTGGAACGACGACGGCTCGGTGGACTTGGCTGTGCGCTGGACTACGAAGGACCTGACCTTTTCTGAGCTTCTCAACTTCCCGGCCAACTGGAGTTTCTCCTGGGGAGTAAACAACAACCGAATTGCCTCGGTCACCTATACTGGCGGCGAGAAATGCTCAGCAGGCGTACCGTGGACCAACACATGCGGAGGGGCAATCCAGCTCCACTCGAAGTGAGGTTCGTTAAGCTGTTGTTTTCATCCTGTGTTACCCGATAACCCAAGTGGGGATGTCGTAGGGTAGTCACAAGGCCGGACGGTTCGTTCCTTGCCTATCTGCTCAGCAGGCAACTTTCCCGCTGGGCCAGAAGATAGGAATGACGCGAGCAGCGCGGCACTTATCTGACTGCCCGGCTCATACCTGGGGAAAACCAATGCAACAGATTTCACTGCAAGTGTGGGCCACATACTCTTGATCGTTTAGGAGTAACTCTATGCATAGATTATTCACGATTGTGTTTTCGGTAGTGCTGCTGCTTCTTGGCAGCGCACAAGGAACCTGGGCTCAAAAAGGCAAAGTCTATGACCTCGGCCATTACTCTGGCGGAACCTGGGCCGAGTTGCACAGCGTAAACAATCTCGGAGTTGCCATGGGCTGGGGTGATGTCGCGGAGGGGGATGTCCGGATGGTCGGGGTACCGGTCTTTGGTCCCAGCGCTGGCAACTGGTTCAAGTGCGGAAAGACAAGCGGAGTTTCAACCAATGATGACTGGGTGGACGAAGTCGGGGGAATTTCCGATACCGGTCTACTTGTCGGCAGTGTCAAGGGAAGTAATGGGTGTGCACAGGCGTATGCGTGGACCCCGAACCACACCGGAATCAGCCTGGGCGCTCTTTCGGGTGATTGCGGCAGCGCCGCCATGACAGTTAACCACACCGGGACGCTTATCGTCGGGTTGAGCTACCGGTGGTCAGACGAATCGACTGGCCCCAGTGCGTGGGTGACTCCCGTTGCCTGGACGCCGGAGACGGAGTGGCGTGACGGCCGATCAATGGCAACGTGGAAGATCCATAAACTTCCCACGGCTGGCTTGGAACAATTGGGGGCCGTATGGCCGGGGGTTACGCTGAACTGGTGGGGTGGCTATGGCGTCAACGACCTGGGCCAGATCGTTGGAGACGCCTGGAGCGACAACTATGACGAAATTGCCGTGGTCTGGAATCCCATTCAAATCGGCAAGGACTGGGAAGTCCAGCAGCTTCCTCATCGATCCAGCTTCCCCAACGTTTACAACCATAAGTACACCGAGGCTCTGTCCATCAACAATCGCGGGGAGATTACTGGAGACGCGAATGTAGGCGACGGCTGGTGTGTGGATGATGTGTGCACCACCCTTCCGGCCCTATGGAAGTTGGACTCGCCAAGTGCTCATACGTGGAAGCTTATTGAACTGACCCCGCTTTCCGGAACGCGCACGGGTTGGGACATAGCCTGGGGCATCAATGATTTCGGTGACATCGTGGGCGTCAGCAATGATGCCGAAGGAAATTCGCTGGCCACGCGCTGGACAACCTCGAACCCAACCAAGCCGAAGGTCCTTGGTTTTCCTGGTGACTGGAGCCAGGCATTCCAAGTGAACAACTTCGGAATCGCCGTGGGTGAGTACGGCGTCGGCGATGGCCCGCAGCAAGCGGCCGCTGTTGCGATCCACTGAGTTCCGATTTGTCCAAGAAAGTGCAAGGGGCTGGCGTGGGGCGTTTCGACTGCCACAAACAGCAATCCTCCATGCCGGCCCCGAGCAGGCGTCGCTATCAACGCGCAGCCTGTAAAACGAATTTGTTGCGCATAAACATCGAGTGCAGTCTTTTGCCTGCGGGAAGGGAGGAAAGGATGCCACATCATTCCTCACGTCGGCCCCTTTTGAGAGTCATCCAGGGGACCCTGGCACTTGCTTTGGGACTTACCTTGGCGGCAAGCCTGCTCCTTGCACAAGAGCCTTCACGAAACTACACGTTTCTTGTCGCTTCCGGATTTTTGTGTGCTCCGGACCATGCTGAAGCCTGCCCCGCCGTCGCCAAGGACGCCAGTGGCAACACGTTCGAGATGAGCGGCGCGGGAACCTTCTCCCCGCGTGACAAGTCCGTCACGGCAGCCGGTACATTTACACGCAAATCTCCCTCAGGTATGGTGCTCGACACCGGCGTTTGGCTCGCTAGCGCGCTCGTGAGTTTTGATTCCTACGGCCTCGCTCCGGGGGCGCTGCAATCTGCCAACCGTGCATTGAAATCCATGCAAGCACACCCGATGATGAGAATGCGGACGCTGATAGGTCCCACGGCGGCCGGTGGCCTCGCCGTCTTCCGCATCCGGCTACTCCCTCTAACTGGAGCGCCGCAGAACGGTCTCCTGCAAGTGAACTGTGCCTTGGGAAACGTGCCCAGCGAACGTTCGGAGGAAGGAATTCGACTCACTTTGGAAAGGAATGGCACGGAATTTTCCGAGGAAGTCAGCGGGCGCGTGATGTTCCTCTCGATGCGGACGGAAGCCGGCCCGCCTGCCAAGACACCAGATCAGAGAACAGCGCCTGGATCCGCCGATCCTCAAACTACTCCGGAACAAAATCCGTGAGGATGTTGTGTCTCTGATTTTCGGTGAAGCGAAAACGAGGAAGAGGCGGCGGGAGCCGGGGGAGATTGCCTTGGGCCTGGCTTATGACTGACGAAAGAGGTTGGGTGTGCTACAAGTTGTGCGCGGCCTTCTGGTGAGATTTAACGAACACCTGGGCCCAGGGAGGTACATTGTGATGATGGGACCCTCCTCGTTGTACTCCGCTGTTCTGGTTTCCCTCCTTCTAGTTCACGCGCCAGGCAGCTCTTGTTTACAGGAGGGCGGGAAAACGGCTGCGACGGCCACACCGTCGCAAACGACTCCGCGCACCGTGAAAGATTCGTTCGACACAATCGAAGTCGACCTTTTCGAGAACCAGAAGGATTCGCAATTTCCAGGGGAGTATCTGGCTCCGTTGCAGAAGGAAATCGTCAAGCAGCTGGTGAATGCCAAAGCATTTCGAGAAGTAGTGATGGCGGGGCAGGCCCCGACGACACCGAATGCCCGCGTTTTGCGGCTGACCGGCCTAATCACCAATTACAAACCTGGCAGCCGCGCGGTGCGTTATATGGGGCTGGGCGGTGTCGGTGCTGCGGAGATTGATTCGAAGGTGAGTTTCGTGGATTCGTCCACGACAGAGGCGCTCATGTCGGAGGATTTGCGTGCGCTGCTTACGGGTGGGGCCTTCGGTGGTAAGTCTGAAGACGCAGTGAAGGACTACGCGCGGCAAGTTGTGATCAAAGTGAGACTGATGCAAAACTTGCGCCTGCCGGAGCCGGGCGAAGTGCGGGCTCCGATCGTGGCCAGCAGCGATAGCCAGGTGGCGTCCTCAGCGCCGCTTCAGACGACCGTGCCCCTTACTGACAAGGACTGGGTGGGCTCCGAGCAGAAACTGAATCAGGAGGCGCGAGATGGCTACCGCCTGACCGGGCTTACGATTACGGGGACGCACACGGCGCAAGCGGCGATGGTCCGAACGAATGCGATCGCCGACGCGTTTGAATACAAGCTGCTGCGGACGCTTTTGTCCAGCAACTTGCAAAAGGACATCAGCAAGCTGGCTGCGGAAGGCTTCCGGGTGTCGCCGGATACGCTGGTGGTTGTGGGCAACAATCCAGTGGTGGTCATGGAAAAATCCACGCCGGCGTTCAAATCCAACTATGCGTACATGTTGAAGGAAACGATGCGTGTGTCGAGCGGGCAGAAGGAGGCGGAAAAAATCCAGGGCGAAGGGTACACACTCATCGGGGAGACCGAGCACGGAGGAATGCACATTCTGCTGTTTGAGAAAATATCACCGGCTTCGTAGAGCGCGTTGTCTAGTTGGATCGCGGAAGCAATTGTCGGACCCGATCGGGCAGGTTGTTCGTTGCCAACTCCCGATCAGTCCGGTTGGAGGAAATGCCGGCGATTCAGAGTGTTGTTCGCACTTCGATCTCCTCGAATGCCGTTTCCGAGCGCTAACCAGAAGTTGTGGGCGGCCCAATGCTCCCAAACATTGCGATTGCCTTCTCAACGAAGGACTCCCCCGCTACGCTCCCTAACTGTTCTCCTTCAGTTGATTTTCCCCCGCTCGCGTTCTACGCTTCCCTCAACGACGGCGCTCGGGAAAGTACTTTCCCATGCCAGGCCAGGACTCATCACAGGACTCGGTCATCGGTCTAGAATTCGGCCACTACCACATCCTCGACAAGATTGGCAGCGGCGGCATGGGTGTCGTTTATCTGGCCCGCGATTCCCACCTCGACCGCGACGTTGCTCTTAAGCTTCTCCATCCTGGCACCATCTCTGATGAATCTGCTCGGCATCGTTTCCATAATGAGGCCCGCGCGCTTTCAAAACTCAATCATCCCAACATCGCTACCATTCACGACTTCGATACTCACCGCGGCACCGATTTCCTGGTGATGGAATACATTTCCGGCAGGCCCCTCAGCGCCAAGCTGGCCTCCGGTCCTCTCCCTGAATCCGAACTCGTCGATCTCGCCCTTCAACTTGTCGCGGGACTCATCGCTGCCCACGATCACTCTGTCATTCATCGCGATTTAAAGCCTGCCAATCTCCTCATCACCGACGACAGTCGCCTCAAGATTTTGGATTTCGGTCTCGCCAAGCTGCGCCTGCCTCTCACCGAATCGGCCACGCAGTCTCAACTCGAATCGCACTCCATAGCCGGTACGTTTCCCTACATGGCTCCCGAACAGCTTCTGGGCGGGGAACTCGATGGTCGCACTGATCTTTACGCCACCGGCCTCATTCTCTATGAAATGGCTACGGGCCAACGCCCGTTCGCCGAACTCCCCAGTGGTCTGTTACTCGACGCCATACTCCATCGCCTTCCCATTCCGCCGCGCCAGCTCAATCCAAACCTCTCCTTCGAACTCGAACGTATTATCTCCAAGTGTCTCGAAAAGAATCCCGCGGAGCGCTATCAGTCCGCCAGGGAACTGGCCGTTGACCTTCGGCACCTGCAGCGCGGTTCCTCTGCCGACAGCATTCCGTTCTGCCCCCCGGCTCCAGAGCCGGCCCGCTCTTTCGTCCGAAACAAATCTTTTCTCGCCACGCTCGCGGCCATTCTCCTGCTCTCCTCGTTTGCTGCGATCTTCTTCACTCTCAACTCACGCAACATCCTGCCCCACCTCTTTACCCGTTCTCCCCGGGTGCAATCCATCGCCGTTCTCCCGCTCGCAAATCTTTCTGGTGATCCCGAACGCGAATTCTTTGCAGACGGAGTTACCGAAGAACTCATCACGCAGCTTGGCAAAAGCACCGGCCTCCGCGTCATCTCGCGCCAGTCCGTCATGCAGTTCAAGCACACTTCACTCCCCTTGAGCGAAATCGCCCGCAAACTTGACGTCGATGCTGTCGTTGAGGGTTCTGTCCTGCAGTCTGGCAATCGCGTTCGCGTGACCGCGCGCCTCGTACCCGCTGCCAGCGAAAAGCCTCTGTGGGCCGAGCAATATGACCGCGATCTCCGCGATATCCTCACCGTTCAGGCCGAAGTCACTCAGGCCATCGCCGGTGAAATCAAGCTCACACTCTCTCCCGAAGAAAAAACTCGCCTCGCTTCACCCCGCCCGGTCAATCCTGAAGCGTACGAGGCCTACCTCAAAGGCCGGTCCTACTGGTTTCAGGTTTCCAAGCCCGGCTATGAAGAAGCCGAACACTACTTCCGGCTTGCTCTCGAGAAAGATCCCAACTACGCCCTCGCCTATTCCGGTCTCGCCGATGTCTGGCTCATGCGCACCGATACTGGCTATCTCGCTCCCACGGAAGTTCTCGATAAAGCCAAAGCTTACGCCCTCAAAGCTCTCGAACTTGATCCTTCTCTGGCCGAGCCCCATGTCAGCCTCGCCAATATTTCCCTCGACCTTGACCACGACTGGGCCGCCGCCGAAGGCCACTTTAGGCGCGCCATCCAGGTCAACCCCAGCAGCGCCATCGCTCACTTTATGTACGCCGATGTTCTGATCTCCCTCCATCGCAACGCCGAATGGGACATCGAAATCCACAAGTGCCTTGCTCTCGACCCGATGTACTACTTTTGGCGCACCTTCTACGGCTGGCATCTCATCTACCTTGGCCGATACGATGAGGCGATCGAAAATCTCCAAGACGTTCTCAGTTCCAATCCCAATTTCTCTTCCGCTCACCTGGGACTCTGGGGTGCCTACTTCAAAAAGCACATGGACAAGCAAGCCTATGCGGAAGCCGTCCGCTTCTTTGAAGTATTGAATGACCACGAAGCCGTTTACGCGCTCCATGCCGGTTTTGCCGCTGCGGGCTACCGAGAAGCCATGAAGCGCGCGGGCGACGTACTCGCCGCACGCTCCCAGCGCACCCACGTCCCGGGCATCCGCATCGCACGCCTCTACGCCCACGCCGGCCAAAACGATCTTGCCTTGGCCTGGCTCAAAACGGCAGTCGACGCCAAGGAAACTCCCACCTCCCATCTTGCTGTCGCCTGGGACTGGGACGCCCTCCGCCCCGACCCGCGCTTCCAGGATCTTCTCCGCCGCCTCAATCTCCTCCGATAATCTCTGCGCCTCCCTAGCTGCAGGACAGCAGCGCTTTGCCCCAAAGTGCCTTTGCATCTGGAGCGTTTGATAGTGTTTTCGGGCTGACGAAAATCAGAGGATCTACTGCTCCCAAGCAGAAGATCGTTTGGTCGGCTAAATTCTTGTGCATCACGGACGAAACCACGCTCGGTGCTGCTGATAGCGATTTGGTTGGCTACTGCCTGATAATCGCTTTACTCGTCGATGTGAATTTGGCGAAACGAGCCAGAAGTCCCGATCCGGGAAGTTGCTCCCATGTCGCTTCCAGCCGATTCAGGGTGGATGACGGCGAAACCGGAAGTAACTGGCGTAAACTGGCGGTTTCACTCGTTGGCCCGGTTGTGAGCGTACTGCCGCACCGCCGCGTCAGTTGGTGGTTTCGGGATGAAGCTTACTCCTAAGATGGCAATGCGGCTTACTATGCATTAACTATGCCCTGCCGTTCCGGGATGCCAAAACACCCACCTTGACCGAAGGCCCATAAGGTGTCAGAACGGATACCATATACCGGTAAGGTGCTGGGTTTGGTTTTAGGGCTTTAGGATAAGGGAGTACAGGTGGGAGCCTACTACGACTTGAAATACATTCGGGAGCGCATCCCGATTCAGGAGGTGGCAGCGCAGCTAGGCATCGAGCGCCATGGGAAAATGCTTCGTTGCTGGCGACCCGGACACACCCACGGGGACAGCACGCCAAGTATGGGCATCGACTTCCGGCGCAACAAAGTGAAGTGCTTTCTATGTGACGACCGCCAACTTTCCAACCTCGATCTCGTTGCCGAGCATGAAGGCATCTCACTACAACAGGCAGCGGAATGGATTGCTGACCGCTTCTCCGTGCCCGCGGCAGGCAAGAGCAAGAGCGCGTCCGCAAGGGGCCACTATTGGAGGAGCAAGACCTATCAGAAACTCCCGCTGTGGTTTAGGCCCTACGTCGAAGGCTTGGTCTTGGACCCGCGATGGAGCAAGCTACCGCCATTACCCGCCAAGATATTCACGATCTTGTTGGTGCTGCTACTCGTGGAAGTCTTGGCCAACGACAAATATCAGGTCCAGGTATCCAACAAAGACCTCCAGGAACTCTCAGGCCGGGGAAAGAACACTGTGCTCCGCGCTATTAAGCTGCTCAAGCGCAAGAAGCTCATCAACGTGACCCGGACCCGAGGCGATTGCTGCGTCTACGAGGTAAACACGATTCCCCGCCGCCTGGTGGAAAGCATCATAGAGGAGAAGTACAAGAAGGAAAGCAAAGCATAAGAGAACACCAACACCTTACCAGTATAAGGTATCATTGCTGCCACCTTCCCGGCTTGCTCGCAAGAAAAAGGCCCCGGCAGAACCTCCCGAGGCTCAGGACAACGAAGCTAAACCGCCAGCAAACTCATTTGAGGCCGGACTGGACGTGGGCATTCGCCTCCCGGCAAGTCTCGCAAGGGTTTGACCTGCGCGGGGCATGTGTTCAAGAAGGATTCACTCGAAGGAAGCGCGTGCCAAGCGTTGAGGTGCTCAGCGATATCGGGATCGGGCCGACAGTTTGCTGACCCCTAGACAGCTGAGGCGCGCTTTGCGACCCGCACTGGGCAATCCCTGAGAACAAGCCCGGGAGAGTAGGGCTGGAAGGGTCCGTACACGTAACCGAGGCGGTTAGTAACGCGTTCTGGGCGATATAGCCACCCGGCGGGTTCAGAGTAATAGACACGGTTGGCAGAGTCGTATCTACGTTGAACGGCGCGGTCTTGAACGTGGCCAGGTTTGTTGTACTCCCGGTTGTTATGCTGCTAGGAAACACCAGCTCTTCCTGATTGTCGCAAGCGGTCGAGAAGAAATGAACCTCATACTCCCCTTCTCCGGGAACCGTCACGGTGAGGCCGGTTGGCGTTGTGAAAGACGGCGGTACCGTGCCAGGCGCGGGCCAAGTACCTGAACTTGGACAGGGAGTCGGATTCGTAACTGTCTGGTCGGTAGGTACCGGGAACGTAGTATCGGGTGTTGCGCCGAGGTTCTCCTCGCCCCATGTGATGCTCTTGTTCGGAGCTGCGACCCAACCATTGGTTGGGCTGGCAGATGTAGGCGGAAAGGTTGTAAATGACACTGGAACGGTCGTGTTATTCGACCACACGGGAATACTCGGCTGGAGTGAACCCTTGAACTGA
>PMES01000061.1 GCA_003154775.1 Acidobacteriota bacterium
GGTTTTCAGACTCCTGCGAGTAAACTTCAAGAAAGTGTTGCGGCGACCCATTGAGACCACCAGCCTTATCGGACATGTCGCTTCAGTTGCTGACGCTATTGTTTTCGGTGTTGGCCCTGAACGCGGAAATTCCCGCTTAGGTCATTAGTCTCTGACGCAACTCGTTTTTCCCGTACCGGGGTCTGTATGGCTATGCTCTCCTGACGGACATGGTTCGTCATGACCTCCTCGAGTCTTGTCGTCGGCCCGTTTTTGTTCATCGGCTCCTCTTTGTTCGTCGCCACGCCTTTGTTCGTCGGCCCGTCTTTGATCTTCCGCCCGGCGCTGATCTGCGTCACGGCTCGAATCTCCGGTCTGGCCCGTCGCGCCTGGCTGCCCTTGCGGTCCAGGTGGTCCTGGCGTTTGGCTCGCGGTGCATCCGGCGATAAATAGCACTAACGAGAACGCACCCGCAACTAGCGACGTCTTCAGTTTCATTTGATTTTCCTTTGTGGTGCCGCTCGATCCCGAACGCCGCCACCGCAGATGATTGCACACAGCGAAGATGGTACCCATAGTTCACCGGTTGGCGCTGTTCGAATTCGCACAGTGATCAAAAAACGTCGATCGCGGGAAAGAAGTTCGGGTAGCTAATTGGGATTCGAATCTTCAACCGATCCGGTCTCCAAGTCCCGGTTGCGTTACCGGCGACTTGCGTACCGAAGCGAATGCGCGGCCTCAAACATCTTCTCTTTCCGAGCCGCGCTTGGCGCGGAAAAAGTACGCGGCCGCGCCAATTACAATAGCGAAAAAGGCCACCACTCCAGCTAGGATCATGAAGGCTCCTGGGTCCACCCGGGCTCCGGCGACCGCTGCAAACCGCTGCGACCAAATGGCTGCATAACCCAAGGAGTCATGAGCCGCAGGGCTCCCGACCGGGGTAGTTGTCCAGGGAGCAAAACAACAGAGAATGGCCAAACCAATCAAGAGGGCAAAGGACGTTACGCTGTAGAGAGTCTTCATAGAGACACAGTCTACAATAGGTGATTGCCCTTCAGGATAAACACAGCCTCGTCGAAGGCCTTAATTCCGCATGTGAAAGGTAGCGGTGAGCATAACTATTTTCACTTGGATGTGTAGTCGGCAAACCGGAGTGCGCCGTAAAAAGGCGCTGGTCCTCAGCGGGAGAGAAATCCCGCCCGGGAGCTGGTTCGTTCCACCCGGTAGCAATCGAAGCAGTGGCGGAGGCAACGAAGCTGCTGAAGCCTTCGGTGTAGAAGGTCGCATAGGCGACTCGGCGAGCATGTAGGCCGTAACATGAGTAAACGCTGAGCAGGCCTCGAAAACGACAATGCAGGGGCCGACCCGCCTTCGGTTCGGGGAAGGCCGAAGACGATGGGAATGTACGAGCGAACAAATTTCCATCGGACCTGCCGGGGTAGTGGCGACGGCATGCAGGCAAAGGGGACCAGACGCAACACGGGAAGTCCCAGCGGTGATCGCAGGATGGATCAACTGGCAGCTCGTGAGAGAAAGGCCGGGCTGACTGGGATGGCGGAGAGGCTCGTAGTACCGATGAAGCCGGGTAACTCCGGTGGAGGGAAGGGGCTTCAGTTGAAGGCGGGCGCAAGAAGCGACGAAGGAAAGGGAGATTGGCGATAAGCCTAGCAGCTCCCGAGTTGTTTTCAGAAGTTGCAGACGGCGTCACATGCAATGGCTATGGCGATTGCGTGAGTCTTCTCCGAGAGCCGGATGCGGCAAATCCGCACGTCCGGTTCGATGAGCGGGGTGTGGAAACGGAAGCATGGTGCGGCTAGTGAGGCACCGACAGACGAAAGGGTCGGCCACCGATAGGCCCAGCCTAAACCACCGCGCCACACCTCGACTCTACACAACTTCATACTAGCACTCCAATTCAGGGGACTCAGTTGGTTCGAGCATCGGCTAATCTGAGTGGCATTGAGTAAGGAGAATCTCAGTTATCTAGTGCTGGTATCATCCCCTTATGTCGCAAGGGCCTATTCTTATCTTCGACAAGTCCGCCCTCCAAGCCATGAATCCCGACGAGGCAAACTGGCTCGATAATTTCTTCCTCACGAACATCACCCCGATCTTTTATATCGAGACCCTTGCCGATCTTGAGAAAGCGGTGCATGCCGGTCGTACGCCGGAGGAGATTGTCGGCAATCTCGCTGTCAAGACCCCTGATATGCAATCAAGCCCGGCCATACATCACTCAAAGCTCCTTGGTACGGACCTCTATGGCCTAGAAACCGTCGTCATGGACGGGAGAATACTCCGGGCTGGCGGCAGGGTCGTAACACTCGACGGCAAGAGCGGTGTGTTCTTCGAAAAAACGAAAGAGGAGGAAGCGTTGTATCGCTGGCAAGAACACGAATTTCTGGATCTTGAAAGGCAAATCGCAAAAGTCTGGCGGCGAGAACTATCGAACGTTGACTATGAGGAGACCTACCGATTCTTCCAGAAATGGTTCCTCATCGGGAAGCCGAAAACCCTTGTTGAAGCGAAGGTGCTTGCCGAAGCGCTCATCGATGGATCACCTCAAGCCGCCTCGTTGGTATTCGGCCTGAATCTTGTCGGTGTTCCCAATGCCGCCCAACAACAGGTCGTAGATAGATGGCAAAGCGTCGGAAAGCCCCCGCTTCGCCAGTTCGCTCCATATTTCCGGTACGTTTACTTGGTGGACTTGTTTTTCAATCTTGCGATTGCCGCCGACCTCATCTCGCGCGATCGCTCGAGCAATAAGATAGACCTCGCCTACGTTTACTACCTCCCGTTCTGCCAGGTCTTCACTTCGAGCAACAAACTTCATGAGCGGGTCGTGCCGTTATTCCTCCGGCAAAACCAAACGTTCGTTAAAGGCCAGGAGTTAAAGACCGACCTCCGCAAACTGGACGAGCATTATTCCGCGCTCCCAGAGGAAGTAAAAGCCAGCGGACTTCATAAATTTGCCGATTGTCCACCAGAAGACACCGCGTTCCTTGTCACGCGGCTTTGGGACACCCATCTCCCCGCATGGCGAGCGTTGAAAGCGCAGAAGAAGGAACCCGACCAATCCAAGCACAAGGATTTGATCGCAGAACTGGATCGCATTGAACACGAGGCCCAATCCAGCGATCCATCCGCGCGGATATCGGCAGAAGAGATGCAGTACGTTACGCTCATACGGAATGTTATGCGTAAAAAGGGCAAGTGGAACCGCTTCGGCCCGGATGTGAAATAAAAGCGCTATCCGTCGCCTTGTCGGACAAGTTCGTACCAGCACTCCATTTCCCCGGTTACATTCCACGGCCACCGCTTGTCGATCCGCTCCAGAATGAAAAGTAGCCATATCGATGGCTCTACCTGGCTCCTTCTCCCGTGGTAGTATCCGTTGATGCTTAGAGTCCACGGGAAACAGTCATGCAGGTGTGGCCACGGCAAAGCCATCCACCACGCCCGTCGCACCAAGATCAAGAACAAGACTAGCTTCCACAGCCCTTGCAACTTCCCCGGCTGTCGCTGCCGCGACTACAGGTTTACGAAAACACGAACCTCTGGTTAGTTGATCCACGGTCAGCTGGCCTTGTCATGCCTAGGTTTGCGGCCATTTCCTGTCAATGCGTTCCAGAATGAACTCCGCCTCTTGAATCGCCTTATCCACAAAATACTACTTCGCCAAATTCGGCTTGTCGGACTCTATCGACTCGGTCAACTTCCCCGCACACAAAACCGTTGTTTGAGCGAAAGAGCGGACCGGATATTTGATATCTATGTATTCCCCTTTTTCTTCTCCGCCCTAATCTTCGCCCACCTTTCTTTGGCTGCCTTAGCGATCTTTGCTCTCGTTGCGGCGGACATGACGTTTTTCTTTCTCTTCTTCTTGCCAGCCGTTTTGCCACCGCCACTCATACCGCCTAACAGCTTAATAGCCGACCGCACGGTGTCCACCTGTTGCTGCGCGTCAGCCACTTGCTTCTCGAATTTCGCTTCTTCTTGTTTCAAGGCCGCTAAGATGTTCATGAATCCTCCTAGTCCGGTATCTTCTCACGTCTAGCCACTGTGACTAAAGTGTGCCCGATATCCTCAGCCCCTCTCAACGTGATGACCGCACCGAAGAATGACGAACGGATGAGGCGCTCAAATCTCCTGCTCGCTGATACGCCCCAAGGCCACTGCTTGTCGATCCTCTCTAGGAAGAACGCGGTTTCATCGATGGCTTTGTCGACCCAATAAGGTTTGGCGGCGTTTGGCCTGTTTGACCCCATCGTTTCAAGAAGTTTTTGGGCACTCACCGGCAGCATCGTCCTCATCGGTGATCGCTAGCACATAGCCAACAATCTCTAAAGTTTATGATTAGGATCATCCCGGGAGGTATCCGCTCTTTTCAATGCCAGGATTCTCTCGACGATGTTTTCTAATATCTGACTGGTTCTTCCTCGTTTCTTGGACTCAGTGATGATCGTCGAGATCACCAGCGGGTTCTTTACAGCATGCTTTTTCTTTCGGAAGCCCAAAGTCTCTTGGCATGCCTTTAGCTGTTCGTCGAATAATTCGGGGCCAATTTCGTCTCGAATTTCATCTTCGAGCGTTTTTTCAAAACAGGCAAAATTCTCGCCGACTTGTGAGGCAGGCCAATCTACTGGTTCCTGCTCGGCAAAGCGTAATAGGCAGTGATTATCCTCTGGCTGTGCACCAGTCCCACCTTTGTCCCCGTCCCAAACTACGAAAACAGGAATCCCAAGTTCTCTGAAAATTGAAGCAGGTCGATCGAGATTCCTCTTCCCCCCGCATGGGATTACGGAACATCCCATACTTTCGAGATCATGTCCGAGCGCAGCACCCACGCCAAGGACTGCAGCTCTATCGTCCTCTCCTTCAACTAGCACGGCCACATCCGCAAAAAAACCTTCACTCATCCACGGAGTCATGAGCGCCTTGAGCCGGGGAAGAAGTGTCATGCCTGTGAAGGCTGGCTCAGGCTTTCCGTTTATCGCCCAAACCACGTTCGCGAGCCTTTCAAGGTCGGTACAGACAACTTTTGTAATCCGGGGTTTGTTCTCCCCGTTCGCATGCTTTCTCAGTAAACGGATCTGAGCGACACGATCTATGGCGATAAACAATGGAGAGTGCGTCGCCAACACAATTTGCGTCGTTTTTGCGACGCCGGGCGTTGATCCACTCGCGAGAGTCTGAAATATTGTCGCAAGGTGTCGCTGCCTATTGGGATGTTGGAATAGCTCAGGCTCTTCAATTGCTAAAACCAGACTCGGGAGTTTTTCCTCAGCAGAAGCTTGAGAGGGTGTTTCTGTAGTAGGAAGTTGTAGCGATATCTCCGCAGTGGGGGTTGGTGGGGGTGTCTCTGCAGGATTTCGAGGAACAATTGGTGCGTTCTGCGCAAGGGCAAGGTGTTGCAGCATCGTAAGGATGAACGCGCGCTGAAGGCCGTGGCCAGTAAGTGATACTGGAGACGCATAGCCATCTTCTACGAGCTTCACGTTGGCCCTGGGAAGTGGCAGATCAAGTTCTGTTAGTGGGAGCCATTCCATCTCCACACTCGCGGTTGGAACGTACGTCTTCAACGTACCTGTAATTCTCTTTTCGAGCACTTCGAGCTCTATCAGATTTGCTGGATCTAGAATCTTTTCGTATTGCTCTTGTGTAGTTTTCTTAAGCTGTTGAAGCTCCTGTTTCTGCGCCAATATGCTCCGGACAACCAAATCTATGAGCGAAGTAAAAACGGAGTTCCGCCCTTCGGACGCATCATCCGCTGCTTCGCGCACGGCCGGAATAAATAGGAATTTTGTGAATCTTCCCAAATACCCTTGGGCAACTTCCTCAAATCCGAAGAATTGACCGTCGTCACGCGTACGAGAACATTTATCGGGGTCCGCAGTCTCCCATTCCGCCAGTGCCTGAGTCGCTTGGGTAATGCTCGCCCATGCTGGCAGACTGGAGTACTCAGTTCTGCGGCGAAGCCCCTCATACGCTTCTTTTGCCGTTTTGCCTCTATCCTTGACAGTAAGGGCGCTCCTCGCTGACTGAAAGTCATCGATCTGCAATGAGGCTCCGTGATATTTGTGGGAGATCTTCCCATCTTTATGAATGAACACGCGCTCTACAGTCAGTTTGTCATCTTGCAAATATGCCGAAAATAGCTGTTTCGCCTCTGCACTTAAGTCTCTGAATGTCACGGCGATGGTCAGCTCGTTCGATGTGTCCCCATTATAAAAGTCATGACTTTCGACTTTCGGATTAGGGAGGTAAAAGATGTTCAGCGCGTGCAGAAATGATGATTTTCCGGTCCCGTTTGCACCAACCAAAGCGGTAGCACTGTCGAAAAGCATAGTCTCTTTCAAAATGGATCGGAAATTCTTCACATCTACTGAATGAAGGATCATTCTCCTCCTGACTCAATCGATTAAAACCAGAGATAGTTCCAATTCACACCGCTAGAAGCTCTGGTTCCTGATCGTACAAAGCTCCAACGCAACAGACTGTAGCGACCCTTAATGTGATCGTCAAGTCTCGAAGTAAGTACTCCGGCAAGAGAATAGCAGTTCTGACACTCAGACAGTAACGACGAAAGTTGTGCTCTCGGCACAGATACCCCGTACGGGTAATGAGAGCCGATGTCTGCCCTGACGGCGTAATGCTCGATCCGTCCTGCGGTTGCGGCACCACGAGTCCGAACCCGGCTTATAATCCAAAATACGCGTAACAATCCCCAATTCGTCGAAATGACCAGGTATTTCTCTCTCCACGATGGCTTTGCAAGGCTTACCGTTTGTCGCCGGAAGAGGCCCAAACCTGACCGTGCGGAGAAGGCTTACAGGAATCCCGGGTGCGACAAAAAAACACCGCTCACATGCAGCACGACAGCACCCATACGAGTGGCGCAAATCGGATTCAGAACGCCTTAACAGCGAGATGGAAAGACTCCTGGCTACTGGTGGCGCAGCGTAACGGGACATTGGCGGTACCATTACCCAGTTGTCCGGTTAGCGTTAACCAGGCACTATCCGGGTGGCGCATGAAATCCCTGCCAGATTCTTTGCCAGAATGCGATACTGCGGCGCTGCCATTCCTAGCCAAGTGCGCTAGAAATGTTCTGTCGTAATCAGTAAATTTCATTGCGACACCCTGTTCCTGCGCCGGTATTCGCGCGCCCGGGACACCCAGGCTGACCTTGCAGCAAACCATCATCTGTGAAAATCGCAACGGGAGGGCGTTACTTCGGAAAGAATCCCGTGGGTGACAAAAGGCGGCGTGGCCGGCAGTCCATGCAACCACTGGTCGCCGACGGGCCTCCCATGCGGCTGTGAAACTATTTTGGGCCCCCTAGGGTATGATGTTCATATCGCGGCATTTCACTATCAGAGCAAATGCCTTCCATGAGGTACAAAGTATGAAATTCGTTTGCGAGTTCCCGCTTTTCGCCGCGGTGTTTTGTTTGGCTGGAGTCTTCCCACTCTTCGCGCAGACCTCACCCCTGCTGCCCAGCCAAAAGGCGCCGCTCTCTGAGCGCGTGGTTGCCTACCAGATTGACGCTAACTACCACCCCAAAAACCACAGTCTCGACGCTCAGGAAACGCTCACGTGGACGAACTACACGGGCCAGCCGCAGGACCGCCTGCCGTTCCATCTGTATCTGAATGCGTTCCAGCCGAAGTCCACTTTTACCCGCGAAGGCTACGAAGGCGGCGATCGTGACGTCAAAATCGGCGCGAAGTGGGAGGACAAGAAGTTCGGCGAAGACGTGATCAAATCGTTTGAAGTGGTGGGCATGGGCGACCTGACGGGGAAACTCCGCTTTGTCCATCCGGATGACGACAATGCTGAGGACCGAACCGTTGTGGAAGTGCAACTGCCGCGCCCCGTGGCCCCGAAGGAGAAGGTAACGTTTAAGATCACGTTCCACGACCAATTTCCGGAAGTGGTTGCGCGTTCCGGCTACAAGCGGGATTTTCTGCTAGCCGGACAGTGGTTCCCGAAGATCGGGGTATGGTGGAAGAATGCCTGGAACTGCCATCAGTATCACGCCACCACGGAATTTTTCGCTGACTTTGGCACCTTCGATGTGAAGGTGACCCTGCCATCCAATTTCAACGTTGGCGCCACCGGCGTACAGACAGGAGAAACCGCACACGCGGACGGCACCAAGACGCTGGTTTTTAGAGCTGAAGACGTGCACGACTTTGCCTGGACCGCCGATCCCAGCACAAAAATTGTCGAAGACAGCGTGACGATCAGCAGCGGCATGGTGAAACTGCGCCTGCTGATGCAGCCGGGGCACATGGCCAGCGCTCCGCGTTACCTGGATGCACTGAAAGGCACGATGAAGAAGTTCGACGAATGGATTGGGCCTTATCCGTATTCGCAAATTACGGTCGTGGATCCCCCGCATGGCGGGAGTGCCGCCGGAGGGATGGAATATCCCACATTTATCACGGCGGACACCACCTGGTGGATGATCGATGGATTTAAAATTCCCGAGTTGGTTGTCGAACATGAGTTCGGGCACCAATATTGGTATGCGATGGTGGCCACCAACGAGTTTGAAGATGCGTGGCTCGACGAGGGCATCAACTCATACACGGAGTGCAAGATCATGGATGCCCTGTATGGCCGCGATGTGGACTTCTTGAATACGCGAGTCGCAACCGCGAGCGAACGCGGCACGGCCCACGCGAGTTACATCGGGGTCGCGGAGTTGGATCCGATGACGCGGCGCGGCTGGCAGTTTCTGAACTTCAATTCTTATGGCGGAATCACCTACAGCAAAACGACCCTCGTACTGCTCACGCTGGAGCACATTATTGGAGAGCAAAAGGTGCGCGAGGCGCAGCACGTCTACTTTGAACGCTATCGTTTCAAACATCCCACGGCGGACGATTTCATGAACACGGTGAGCGAAGTCGCAGGGCAGAATCTGGACTGGTATTGGAACCAGGCGGCGCGTGGGACGCAGGTGCTGGACTACCGTATCCTGAGCGCCGGCAGCGAGCGGGCCGATTGGGCCGACAAAAACGCACCGACGAAAGAGAAGAAGGGCGAAACGGAATATATTTCCAGCGTGGTGGTGCACCGCAGGGGAGACTTCATCTTCCCGGTCACCCTGGAAGTGAAATTCGACAATGGCGAAACGATTCGCGAACAGTGGGACGGCCAGGATCGCTGGCACCGCTACACCTGGCAGAAGAAAGCGAAGCTGATTTCCGCGGAAATCGATCCGGAACACGCGATCCTGATCGATCGCGACCAGTTCAATAATAGCTGGCTGAGCAATCCCGACGGCCATGCAACCAGAAAGATCGCCGGTTATTGGATGGTGTTGACGCAATGGTTTGCCCAGTTGCTGGCGTGGCTGGCCTGAGGAGCGAAGATGAAGCGACCGATTCGAGATGGATTTTTCCTCGTTTGGCGGCACCAGCGCCTGGTATGGTGGATTTTCTTCGTCAACCTGCTACTGGGATTTTTTGCGTCCATTGCGCCTGGCATCGTGCTGCACTCTTCGTTGGGCAGAAGCCTTTACGCCGGGGAGTTGAGCCGGCGCTTTGATGCGACGGTGTTCATTGAACTGCTTAGCAAGCCTGAGGTTTCCCCCGCCCCGTGGGTGGCTGGCTCCGTGGTGGTTGGGGTGATCTTCCTCTTCTATATGATCTTTTTGTCTGGCGGAATCCTTGCGGTTTATCGCGAAGACCGCAAGCTCACTCGCGGCCAGTTCTTCGAATCCTGCGGCGATTTTTTCTGGCGAATGGTGCGCCTGCTGCTCTGCTCCATCATTCCGATCGGGATTGTATTTGCCTTGCTGTTGTGGGTAGGGAGCGTCTCGGGCAAGATGGCTTCCAACGCTCCGCGCGAGATGCAAGGGTTCTGGGTGCAAGTGGTCGGCACGTTGCTATGCCTGGTGCTGGTGCTCTTTGTGCGAGCGTGGTTCGACCTGGCACAGGCACGCACGGTCGTCGATCGCGTCCGGGGAATGTTCAAGCTGAGTCTTCGGTCGTTCGTGCTGGCTCTACGCAACTTGCCGCGCTTGCTCTCCATCTACCTGGCGACAACTCTCGTTTGCGCGCTTGTGGTCATAGCAGGCTGGGAACTGTGGCTGAACATTCCACACAAATCTTTTGGCCGAAGCTGGCTGCTCTTGGAAGTTGTCACTCTGGTGATGGTCGGCATCCGGCTATGGCAACGCGCGGCAACCGTGTTCTGGTACGAAAACTACGCTGAGTTGCACGCGGCACCCGTTCCATTGCCGCCAGTGCCGCCGCCCACGCTGGAAGTTGTTGCAGCATCGCCGGAGCTCCCACCCTCGCCGGGCGAAGGTGGGGGATCGGCTATCTGAAAAAAGCAATTTCAAACTGTAGTACGTTGTGAAAATCTTGCCGTTGCGAAACTCATGAATCAGCGTTAACACTTCCGCGTGGCACGACGGACATGTCTGGGTCCAGAGTTCGACGCCGTTCAAAAAGCACCGCTGGGAAATACGATCCTTGTCCGAAAAGCAGTCTGCCCAATACGCTTCCTCCTACACCCAGTGCCTGGTAAGTTGTGCCGGACAAATGGGTACCAGGACCTACTTGGACGATTACGGCGTTAACCAGGACCTGAGGAGGGAAGAGGTTTTCAGTTTTCAGTTGTCAGTTCTAACCGGTCTTTTCGTTCTTAAGCGCCAATTCCAGTAGTCCTTCGGCACTTTGTGGCGCTGTCTGAGGTTCTGCACTTCAACTTCACTTCGTTTTGTTGTTGCTGGGAGGCGCCTTTGCGGGATGAAGCTTGTTAAAGTCTTTTATGAACATGCGTAAGCCGGAGTCCGGGGTGATTTTTGCATAGCCCGCCGAGAGCTGTTCTTTGTAATGATCCAGAAAGAAATCGAGCGGATCACTCGGATCCATATCGATGAGGATCAAATCCGAATCGTTCATGATCAGTTTGCCGAAACGGAGACGATTGTTCTTGTAGGCCATGTAATTTCCGGTGCGGATATTTTTCACCGGCTGGGCACCCGAGCCGCCAAACATCTGAATAATTCTATCGCCCTCAATTCGTACGGAGATCACTTTGCCCTCAATATGGGGAGGCGGCAGGATCTGTTCAAGATCGAGGATCAGATCGTCCTCTTGAGCTTGCACGCCCGGAACTTTGCCCTCCTTGATCAACGAGCCTAAATCGACACCGAAGAGATCCATCAAACCTTTTACCGGGACATGCATGGCCTTGATCTTCGTGCTGTGCAGGCGAAGTTTTCCGTCAGCGGTGGGAGCGAGAACCCCCTCCGTCTCGAACGGAATGTCCCCCTTGTCATGGAGTTTTCCCTTCAATTCCAGACGCCCCTTCTCAATGCGGATAAATAGGTCTGTCAAGGGCGAATGCGGGCGCGCGAAAACATAAGAATTGAGAACGTTCGCCAAATTTGACGAATCAATGGCGATCTCCGCCGTGTTTATGCGCAGGTTAAACGATTCTTTGTCGTCGAAGACGGGGAATTCATTTTTGCCGAGGGGCACGAGTTCACCGTCCAGCGACCTTATTTCCACCACCACTGTTTCCGAAAGGTGAAACATGACGTTGCGCATCTGCGCTTGGACCGCGCCCTCCTGTTTATCGTTGGCCGGAGAATTTTGGCTAGCGACGGTTCCTGGCAGCGCAGCGCAAAGGAGGACGAACAGAGCCCGGGAGATCAAATGCGGTAAAGATATGTGGAGCGGCGAGACCAATTTTCTTGCAAATTGCATTGTTGCACCTCTAGCAGATCTTAATCGGGATTTCCGATTTGGCTCGATTTCTGGCGCATCGTACGCCTCTCCTGCCCTCGGCACAACGAATTTGCCACCAGAGCAGGCTCTGCGAGATCGCGGGGTTCCGACAGCTTGGTTTGGGTCCCATCGACACTGATGTGACCGCTGGTTTTGGTTCTTACGCGTTCCGCACTGACGCAGACTGTACGCTGTACGATATTTCACGCATTGATTGGACCTAAACGCACAAGCCGTGATTCGGTACGCACAATGTTACTTCAAATCGGCAGAAGACTCCTGCTAAGTCCCGATAAGTCGGGTGGTCTCAATGGGTCGA
>PMES01000008.1 GCA_003154775.1 Acidobacteriota bacterium
ATCATGAATTTTCCAGGTTAGGTGCTTGACCGCGGGATACATTGGACTGGATTTCTCGACCGGCATTGCCGATTTGCTAACGGTCAGCCAGGATTCGCTTCCAGAGAACCAGCGAATCTATTGGGCGTTCGCGCGCGAAATGGAGGTTGGCGATCGCGTTCTGCTGTTCGCACATCACTTCCCATTTGCGCTTGTGCGTGTTGCAGGCGAATACAATTACATCCGCGCAGCTGCTCCGGAAATTGGCGTCTGGTTCAGGCACTTCCGGCGTGTTGATGATGTGCGGTACTTCGGTGATTTCGTGACTAATGCCCAAAGTTGGGAGCCGATCGTGATGACGGCTACAATTACGCCTCTTCGTGAGTCGAGTACTGCTTCTTTTCAGCTCATAGAACGATGGCTGAGGGATGCCGTGCAGTAGGCGACTCATGTGTCGGAGACCTCCGGGGCTTAAGCCCAATGAGTCGGCCGGGCGTGATGTCGGAGGTGAAGCTCCGACCCACAAATCGAAAGCGCGCGCCTCAGAAGGCGGCCCTTACAAGGAAAATCCAAGGGCACTTGTTTGCAGGGAGCTGGGCGCGTAAAACTGGATTCAGAGGCGCGATGAGCGAAGAAACACAACATGTCGTGCTGAAGGGCGAGAAGGGCGTGCCGGTTAAGGCGTGGGTTCGGGGTGTGCCTTTGGAGGAGCAGGCCAAGCAGCAACTCCTGAACGTGGCGCAGCTACCCTTTGTGTTCAAGTGGGTGGTGGCGATGCCTGACGTGCACTGGGGCATTGGCGCAACGGTGGGCAGCGTGATTCCGACCAAGGGCGCGATCATTCCTGCGGCGGTGGGCGTGGACATCGGCTGCGGCATGATGGCGGTGCAAAGCGATTTGAACGCGCGGGACTTGCCGGACAATCTCCACGCGATGCGCACCGCGATCGAAGCCGCCGTTCCGCACGGGCGCACGAATCATGGCGGAAAGGGCGACGCGGGAGCGTGGGAAGCTATCCCGGAACGCAACCTGGAGGCGTGGGGCGCCAACTTGAAGGATCGCTACGAAGAAATTCTGGGGAAGCACCCGAAACTCGATCGCGGCAACCACTCCAATCATCTGGGAACTCTCGGCACGGGGAATCACTTCATCGAGGTGTGCCTGGACGAAGCGGAAATCGTGTGGTTCATGCTGCACAGCGGCTCGCGCGGGGTGGGCAACCGCATGGGCAGCTACTTCATTGAACTGGCAAAGAAGGACATGCAGAAGTTTTATTTGAATTTGCCGGACAAGGACCTGGCGTACTTTCCCGAGCACACCGAACATTTTGGGGATTACGTGGAAGCCGTGGAATGGGCACAGGACTTTGCGCGCACCAACCGCGACCTGATGATGCAGCAGATCATTGATGCGGTGCGCGAATCCGGCGAAGTGCGGCCGTTCACCGCGCACGTGCAGGCCATCAATTGCCACCACAACTATGTGGCGCGGGAGCGGCACTACGGCCAGAACATTCTGGTGACCCGCAAAGGCGCGGTGCGCGCTCAAGTGGGAGACATGGGGATTATTCCTGGCAGCATGGGAGCGCGGTCGTACATCGTGCGTGGCAAAGGCAACCGGGAGAGCTTCATGAGCTGCAGCCACGGTGCGGGGCGGGCGATGTCCCGCGGCGAGGCCAAGCGTCGCTTCACCGTGGAGGATCACCGCCGCATGACCGAAGGTGTGGAGTGCCGCAAGGACGCGGACGTGATTGACGAAACGCCCGCCGCGTACAAGTCCATTGATGCCGTGATGGCGGCGCAGACGGACCTGGTGGAAGTGGTGCACACGTTAAGGCAAGTGGTGTGCGTGAAGGGCTAGCGCGTTTGGGGCGGGCGCATGCAGGGCAGGGAAAAGACTCCGGTGGGCGAAGAGTCAACACCCGCACTCGTACAAACCAAAGGGAGCGGGACCCACTCATACACTTGCTGCCAACAAAGGTTCGTGTGTGAATGATATACTCGACCGGTGGCCCATGAAGCAAGAGAATTCCCTGCTCCACCCGCCGGCTTGATGATGCGGTCTCGTTTAACGGTTGACGGAGAAAGGAAAGCCAAGTTTGCACCCATGAAACCATATAATCGCGTTGGAGAACAGCTTTCGGTCGTGCGTATCTCAAAGAACGGCCAGACGGTGACGCTGAGCGACGGTTCACGATGGCGCGTCAGTGTCGGAGACGTGACCAGAACGCTGTGCTGGTATGCTACACAGCGCGTTGTTGTCGGGAACTGCGATGATGTCCTTTATCCATACGAATTACGCAATCTTGACACTGTGGCCGATGTCGCCAAAGCATCACCTGCTTGATTTATGGAGTTGCGAGATAGCGATGGCTTTTGCCGTTGTCGCCGCTTGCGCTGCCTCCGTGGCTGGCGCAGAGCGAAGCTCTGCGGTGTTGATGCCCGACAACTGGCCAAANNTAGCCGGCGGCTGATGTACCGGCCGCCTGTAAATTTAGAAAGGGCTGAACTGGATGCCGCGACCCGAGGCTGTATTCGACGGCACTGAGGGTGACGTTCTGATCGAAATCTACGAATGCCCAGACGTTCCCTTCTCGTCGTACACGTTGACACAGAGGCTGAATCCCAACCTCCAAACCGCTACCCCGGAGTACCGCACTGCATTTGCTCACGTCAACAGCGTAATAGAGGACCATTTTGTTAGCGGACTTATTCGAGGCAAGCGATCAAAGAGCGCCGACGGGGTCTTCTTCAACAAGCTGAAATTGACCTACAAGGGAGAACGGGCTGCCATTCAGGAGCGTAATCGGCGCACAGAACAAGAGAAGGTCAAGCAGCTTCTTGATGTTGCCGCGTTGATACGGAGAGACGCAGAAAAGAGGTGACCGGTACAGGGGCAAGCTACGTCGATCAACGTGCAAGCACTGTTGGAAGTAGCCTAACTCATTCGGCAGCGGGATAGGGGTGCCAGGGGCTAGCCTGAATTTCTCATAAAA
>PMES01000011.1 GCA_003154775.1 Acidobacteriota bacterium
TTCTGCCTCGCCATCGTAGCCGCATGCGGCCCCGCCGAGGACCGCGTCGTCGGCTTTTGGCCGACCAAGCGAAGAGCGGTGCCTTCGGCACCGGGAGTTGGACGGACACGTCACCCCGTTTCGGGTGCTGCACGGCAACCGAGGTTGCTATACGGGAACTTGCTGCAAACGCGGCGGCTAGCGTTTTCCTGCTCACCATGGTTCCGGCCCTTCAACCTGTGGTTCCCGTATGGGAACTTGTTGATTTTGTTGGGCGTCTGGCCGCGTCCATTTTCCTGCCTTTGAATTAGATTCAGGAGTGCCGAATGCCCGCGCCACGCAGCAAGTCCATCAGCACCAAAGTCACCGAAGAGGAGTACACGCAGTTTGAAACGCTCGCGGGCGATCAGACGATCAGCGAGTGGGTGCGCGAAGCTTTGTTGAAGGCAGCGAAGCCAAGTCCAGCCGAGCAAACCATCGTGGCGGAATTACTGGCCCTGCGAATGATCCTGATGAATATCCTGTTCACCATTGCCAATCGGGAGCGGCTCACAAGCACGGCGATGGACGACATTATTAAGCGGGCCGATGCGAGCAAGTTGGCGAAGGCCTTGGAACGGCTGACGAGGGCAACTACGGGGCCACAGAGAGGCTGAGAGACAGCCCAATCGGAGCCAAGCAATGCGCACGGAGTGGGGCCAAGCAAAGAGCACGGGAGTTCAGCCGGTCTACACCTATGCCCTGGTGCTCATTTCCCTCGTGGCAGCTTTGGGAATCCAGGGCTTCCGTTACATGCGGGTCTGGACGCCCCTTGAAAGACATTATTTGCCTGCCTATCTGGGCTCGCAAATGGCGGGTGTAGTGCGGGACAACGGTTCGTACACACTGCTGCAAGTTGTCACACGGAAGGGAAGCCGGGTGGCACTGGACAGTGATGTGGTACCCGCGATGTCGAACAGCGGAGAGAATACCTACGCACTTACCGAGGAGGCCGTTAAGCATGGCGCGCTGCGTCTTGAACTCCATCGCGCCTATTACAACAACGCCGAGATGCATTCCTACCTTGGCAAGTTGATTTATCAGAACGAAAGTCTCGTGGAGCTAGTCCGACCAGCGTTGTGGGGCGGGCTGGTTCTGTTCTTCACGGGGTTGTTGCCAGCGACCTATCTGGACAACAGGCGTTCCGTTGTGCTGCGCTACGGGAGGAGACCGAGAGGCCGTGAGTTGACGACCGGGGCGCAGTCGAACCACGAGCAAAGCTCCCGTCGCATGGGCTTCGTAAACAAACTTCACGCGAAGCTGAACCGAGTGTTGCGGCTCAACAAGAAAGTCCAGGCTCCCCTCGGCCAAGACACTCCCCGCGGCTTGATTATGAAAGAGGCATTGCCCAAGGAGCCGCCCAAGCCAGCACCAGTCGCTGCGGGAACAGGTGTCAAGCCGCAGCCAAGTGGCATGACGCAGAAACTAGCGCCGGTAGAGCCGATGCCGAACCAGAACCGAGAGCTTGAACACGCTTTGCCACCCACGCCGAGACGATTCTTCGAATAGAACAACATGCTCACTATTTCCAAGCCGCTCAGTGCAGGTCAAGCGCGTACGTATCATCAAGAGGAGTTCAGCAACGCGCAGGAGAACTACTACAGCGAAGGCGAACGGATACGCGGCGAGTGGCACGGAAAACTGGCCGAAAAATGGGGGTTGCGTGGTGCGGTGGAGGAGGAACAGTTTCAGCGGCTCAGTGACGGCCAACATCCGATTACCGGAAAGCAACTGGTTCGCTACCAGACGGCGCGGGAATACGTGGACGGGCAGGGCAATACGGTCAAGGCGATGGAGCACCGCGCTGGGTGGGATGCGACGTTCTCAGCACCGAAAAGCGTATCGCTGACGGCGCTCGTGGGCGGCGACGAACGGGTGCAGGAGGCCCATCGAGCTAGTGTTGGAGTTGCTTTGGACGAACTTGAGCGACATGTCCAAGCCCGGCTTGGAGGGAATCTTTCGCCAGAGACAACAGGCATGTGGGTCGCCGCGAGATTTGAGCACGACAGTGCGAGGCCCGTAAACGGTTATGCAGCGCCACAACTTCACACGCACGTCGTCTTCTTCAATCTGACAGAGACTGAAAATGGTGAAACGCGCCCGCTGCAACCACAGGAACTTTACCGCACGCAGCAGTACGCCACCGCCGTCTATCGCTCGGAGCTGGCACACCGTCTACAGGAGTTGGGGTACGACATTGAACACGGCAAGAGCGGTCAACCAGAAATCAAGGGTTACAGCCGCGAGTATCTCGACGCTTCGAGTCCACGCCGGAAACAGATCGAACAGCATCTGGCGAAAGAGAATCAACGAGGGGCAGGAGCGGCGCAGATCGCAGCCCACCAAACGCGTGAGCCAAAGCTCGAACTCACACACGAAGAGATGCAGCAGCGGCACAGGGACATGGCATTGGAGTTTGGTGATCAACCTGAGCGTGTGAAGGAGCTTGCAAGAGATAAGGCTCACGGCGTTGGCCAAGATTCAGGGGAGAAGATTGCACACTCGGCTGTAACCTTTGCAAAAGAGCGAAACTTTGAACGCGATGCTGTAACAGATGAACGCGCCCTACTGACGGATGCGCTCCGCCGCTCCATGGGTGGGGCAACGCTGGCCCATGTGAAAACCGACCTTGAGGAGCGCATCAAATCGGGCGAGTTCGTGGAAGCACAAAGGAAAGGCAACTCGCCTGACCGTGCGTTTACAACCGCGGAGATGATCGGCTATGAACAAGACACGATCAATACGATGCGGGCGGGGCAGGACCAACATCCCGCGCTGGCGACTTTTGGCACGCGCAGAGCAATCCGAGAGGCCCACCCGCATCTGAGTGATACCCAACGCCTGGCCGTCGAACAAATCCTGCTGAGTCGCGAGCAAGTGACAGCGCTTGAAGGCGTTGCCGGCGCGGGCAAGACAACCTCTCTCGCAGCGATCCGCGAAGCTGCCGAGCGAGAGGGGTATCTTGTCAATGGATTAGCGCCAACCTCTCGCGCTGCACAGAAATTGGGAGAAGGCGGAATCACATCGACTACCTTGCAACGACATCTTGCCCAAACCGAAGAACGGCACGATGGACGGAAACATCTTTACATCCTGGACGAATCGAGCCTTGCGAGCACCAGACAAATGAACGAATTTCTCCACCGGCTCAAAGAAGATGACAGAGTATTGTTGGTTGGCGACACGCGACAACATCAGGCGGTCGAGGCGGGCCGACCGTATCAGCAATTGCTGGAGGCGGGAATCCAGACGGCTCGACTTGACGAAGTCGTGCGGCAGAAAGATCCGGCGCTCAAGGAGGTTGTAGAAAAGCTCTCACGAGGGCAAGTCACAGAGGCGATGCAAGAACTCGATGCCGATGGTCGCGTACATGAGATCTCCGGCCGGGACGACCGCATCGCTGTAATCGCGCACGAATATGCGAAGCAGCCGAGAGGCACGCTCGTCGTGTCTCCCGACAACCAGTCGCGGATGGCAATCAACCAAGCGATCCACTATGCCATGCAGGATACGGACCAGATGCTGTACCTCGAACACCACATGAGCGTGTTGGTCGCCCGGCAGGAGATCACCGGTGCGGATCGCCAGTGGGCCGCCCAATACGAACCCGGCAATGTGGTGCGCTATGCCAAGGGCAGCGAAACACTCGGCATTGCGCCGGGAGAGTACGCGCGCGTCGAAAGCGTTGATGAGAAACAGAACCACGTCACTGTGGAACGGGGGAATGGCCAGCGTCTGAGCTACGACCCGCGCCGTTTACAAGGCGTGACGCTGTACCGCGAGGCAGACCGAGCGTTCAGTGAAGGCGACCGCATACAGTTCACCGCCCCGAATCGAAACCAGCGCGTTGCCAACCGTGAGCGGGGCACGATCGAGAGGATCGACGAAAGTGGCGATCTCCGAATCCGTCTCGACTCGGGCCGTGCCATAACGTTCAACATTCGAGAGAATCCGCATCTCGACTACGGCTACGCGGTGACAAGCCACAGCAGTCAGGGTCAGACGGCGGACCGCGTGCTCATCCATGTGGACACCGAACAAGGGGGAGAGAAACTCATCAATCGTCGCTTGGCGTACGTTGCGGTGTCGCGTGGCCGCTACGACGCGCAAATCTACACCAACGACAAAACCGCTCTTGCCGAAGGTCTTGGCCGCGATGTTTCGCACCGATCTGCGTTGGAGTCGACACGCGCAGCAGAACCACCGGTCGCACGAAGGAGCGAGACACCTTCTTCTCTGACTCGGGAAAGAGAACGAACAATCGAACGAGACCTCAGCCCTGGCCGGTAGGCACGCTACTCTCTTCTGCGATCTTATTCCTTGGGCTTTTCTCGCGGCTGGAGCGATGCGACCGGGAACTGGTGTCGGAGGCCGAGAATTTCAGCGTGAAGCACTGCTCGAGTTGAAAGGCTTGCCGAGCTGATGGAAGCGACGAGAGAACGAACGTGACCATGACGTAGAAAGCTACAGCGGCTGCTTAATTTCAACCAGTTCAGTGGGAACGGGTTTTTTCGTCGGGGCGAATAGACCCCAAGAATGTGATCGATGACCATTTCCACAGCTGCGAATTATTTATGATAATTCACTTGACCCCTGGAGTTATCGGCGATAAGAATACGTTCACAGACGTACTCTTTGCGATAGGCGAACTAGCTTTTTTAGGCATGCCTTCGATTCAATAGGGTAAATCGGAAATCTAGTTCGAAGCACGCCATCCACGACATGTCCGAGCTGTCCGTGGACTCAGTCCCAGAGTCACCATGCCCTTGCCACACGCGGAGAACCTACCAACAGATTTATCCGAATCCATCTGCGCGCCGATCGTTCACGTCAAGGATTTTCGTATTTCGGAGACTGCGATATGAAAGACAAACTGCTTAAGGCAATTGCTGCCGAACGGTTCAGTGCCTCGCGTGCTTTCAGATCACTCCAAGACGCCGCGGTCAGAATCGTTCTGGCCGTTTCTCTTTTTTTGGCTTGCATTCTCACGGCGAGTCCAGCAGAAGCTGTGCCGGCGATACAACTGATGACACCACAATCTGGGCCGGTCGGGACGTTGGTTGCCATAGTGGGAAGCGGCTTTGGGGCATCGCAGGGGACCAGTACAGTGACGTTTAACGGCACGCCTGTAACTTGGGTCTCGTGGAGTGCAACCAGCCTGCAAGTCCAGGTTCCTGCGGGGGCTACGTCGGGCAACGTGGTCGTCACAGTCAGCGGAAAAGCGAGCAACACCAAGAGCTTTACAGTCACACCGTCTCCAGTCATAACCGGCTTGTCGCCGACTTCAGGGCCAGTCGGCGCAACCGTGACTGTCACCGGAAGCAATTTCACGGCGGGCGGTACTCAGACGCCTCAAGTAGTCTTTAACCCTGGACTTTTCGTAAGCCCGATAAGTTCGACTGACACATCGATTACGGTCGCGGTTCCAGCAGGTGCTTCGACGGGAGATCTCCTTGTCTCGGTGGGCAACGGGAACAGCAACAGCGATCTTTTCACGGTTACATCTTCGGGCCCCAGCATCAGTAGCCTGACACCTGGCGCAGGCATGGTAGGCACAGCAGTCACAATTACAGGAGCAAACTTCGGTTCGTCGCAGGGGACAAGCACGGTCACATTTAATGGGACAGCTGGAATTCCCACGAGTTGGAGTGCGACTTCCATTAACGTGCCCGTACCCACTGGCGCCACGACGGGAAACGTGCTGGTGACGGTTGGCGGCGTGGCAAGTAACCCATATGGTTTTGAGGTGGGAGTTGCGGCGCCAAACATCACTAGCATATCGCCGACTTCCGGCGCAGTGGCTACGTCGGTGACAATCAAGGGCACTGGTTTTGGCTCGACGCAAGGTGCAAACACCGTGAACTTTAACGGAGTGTCCGGTGTGCCGACGAGTTGGAGTGCGACTCAGATTAAGGTGCCCGTGCCGACGGGAGCCACGACGGGACCTGTCGTGGTGACGGCCAGCGGGACTGTGAGCAATGGTGTCAGCTTCACTGTTCCTGGAACAGGGCCAACCGTGACTAGTTTGTCCCCCAGTTCGGGACCGGTGGGAACATCGGTCACGATCACCGGAACGAATTTCGGTGCGACGCAAGGAGCAAGCACCGTGACATTTAACGGGTTAGCCGCCACGGCCACGGGCTGGAGCCCGACGTCGATTGTGGCGACGGTACCTTCCGGTGCTACCAGCGGCAACCTGGTAGTTACAGTGGGTGGCACTACGAGCAGTGGGTTCAGCTTTACTGTAGCACCTAGTATCACGAGCTTGTCGCGCCCGAGTGGAGCCGCAGGCGTTCCTGTAACGATTACAGGAACCAGCTTCGGTTCAAGCCAGGGCACAAGCACGGTGACCTTCAACGGGACTGCGGCAACTCCGACAGCCTGGGGAGCCAGTTCAATTACCGTGCCGGTTCCGACCGCAGCCACGACGGGGAACGTCGTGGTGACTGTTTCAGGCGTAATCAGTAACGGCGTCAGTTTCACGGTGTTGCCGGCGCCGAGCATCACGAGTCTATCTCCGACTTCCGGAGCGGTTGGAACATCCGTCACAATAACGGGGACCAATTTTGGTGCAACACAGGGCACGAGCACGGTGACTTTCGACGGCAGCCCCGCTACGCCTACGAGTTGGAGCGCGACTACCATCGCGGTGACAGTGCCCACGGGCGCGACGACGGGAAATGTGCTGGTGACGGTTGGGGGAGTGGCGAGCAATGGAGTGAGTTTCACTGCAACAACACCTACGTCCCTCGCAATAACACCGCAAAATGGCTCCATCAGCGCTGGGAATACTCAGCAATTCACTGCTACGGGTACCTATCCGGATAACAGTACTCAAAATCTCACTGCTGTGGCAACGTGGACTTCCTCGGCAACCGGCGTTGCTACGATTAGTAGCTCTGGGTTGGCAACTGCAGTTGGACCTGGGCAAACGACGATCCGGGCGGCCGTGGATACCGTCATTGGCACGACTTCGTTGACGGTTCCTGGTTTTGTCCCAACTGGAAGCCTCGTTACGGCACGCGCTGGTGCAACGGCGATACCGTTGAACAACGGTTTGGTGCTCGTTGCTGGGGGCATGGATAGTGGTAGCAACCCCCTGGCGAGCGCGGAGCTTTACAACCCTGCAACAGGCACGTTCTCGGCCACCGGTAGCTTGAATGCGCCGCGAGCGTCGCACACGGCAACCCTATTGACTAACGGAACAGTGCTTATCGCAGGTGGTTACAACATGAGCGGCGGTAATGTAGTCCTATCCGCCAGCGCGGAGTTGTACGACCCAGTGGCCGGAACTTTCACGACCACTGGCAGTTTGGTGGCTGGGGCTGTCAATCCCACAGCAACGCTCTTGGCCAACGGAAAAGTCCTCATTGCGGGAGGATCTGACGCGAACGTGAATGCCCTGTCCATCGCAGAACTCTACGACCCCTCAACAGGAACGTTCGCGGCCGCGGGTAGCTTGAATGTGTCTCGAACTTTTGACACGGCAACGCTCTTGGCCAACGGAAAAGTCCTCATTGCGGGAGGATACGATCAGAATGGAAATAACGTAGCCAGCGCAGAGTTATACGATCCTGTGGCTGGTAGTTTTGCGACGATCAGCGCGATGAACACTGCACGATTCGGCCACACAGCGACGCTATTGAACAGCGGGCAGGTGCTATTAGCAGGAGGCCTTGACCAAAACATCAACACGCTAGCCTCGGCGGAATTGTACGACCCTGTGGCCGGAACCTTTACTCTTACGGGCAGTTTGAGCGAAAGCCGCTGCCAACCGACAGCGACCCTTCTGAACGATGGGCAGGTGCTGTTCGTTGGCGGTACGGATCAATGGGTTATCGTGGCCGATGCCGAGCTGTATGACCCGGTAGCCGGCACGTTCACGGCGACGGGGAACCCGACCGTGGCGCGGTATATGCAGACTGCAACTTTGCTGAATAATGGAACGGTCCTGGTTGCGGGAGGGAGCTCGGCTAACTCGACTGTTTTCTCCAGCGCAGAACTGTATCAGCCCACTACGCTCGTTCAGCCAAATCTAGTTTCAATTGCGGTGAGCCCACTCAATCCGTCAATACCTGCTGGAACAGCTCAGAGTCTCACGGCTACTGGGACACTCAGCGACAATAGCACCCAGACAACGGCCTCCGTAACGTGGAGCTCTTCCGACACAACTATTGCCACGGTGTCCAGCGATTCGGGCAATCACGGCATCGTTTTTGGCGTGGCGACAGGCGCAGTGACGGTGAGCGCATGCACTGGCCAAATTTGCGGTTCCACGACTGTCGTAGTGGTCGCTCCTGCCCCAGTGATCGCAGGCTTATCTCCAAGCTCTGGTCCAGTCGGATCGTCTCTGACGATTTCAGGTAACGGCTTCGGAGCCATCCAAGGCTCGAGCACGATAACGTTCAACGGCACGATGGCCTCGGTAACGAGCTGGAGTACGACGAGCATCACAGTGACGGTGCCGAATGGAGCCACGACGGGTCCCGTGGTTGTCACGGTATCGGGAGTGGCGAGCAATAGCGTGAGTTTTAGTGTGCTCTCGCTGGTGGCAGCGCCGACCATCATCAACCTCTCGCCGACTTCAGGAGCGGTCGGAACATCCGTCACGATTATGGGAACCAGTTTCGGAGCAACACAGGGCACGAGCACGGTAACGCTTAACAACGCAAGCGTGCCAGTCACGACGTGGAACGACACGCAGATCGTGGTGACCGTGCCATCAGGAGCGACCACGGGGAACGTAGTGGTTACCGTGAACGGGGTAGCCAGCAACGGAGTCAGCTTTGTGGTCCAGCCGGGCAGCTTCGTCGCGACCACGGGACAAATGGGAGCTTCCCGGTACGGACAGACAGCCACTCAATTGACGACGGGACGAGTTCTGATCACCGGGGGAATGAGCACTTCTGGGGTAGTGAACAGCACGGAGCTTTACACTCCGGCGAGTCAAGCGTTCGCTCCGGCCAATCCGATGAACGTCGCGCGCTGGTTACACACTGCCACGCTACTAAACGACGGCACAGTGTTGGTCGCAGGCGGCTCGGACCTCGCGAACCAAGAAACTCTAGACACTGCGGAAATCTACGATCCGGTAGCCGGGACTTTCACCCTCCTGTCCGGCACCCTGAATACGGCCCGAGTTGGACACACGGCTACGTTGCTAGCCAATGGCCAGGTGTTGATAGTCGGAGGTTACGATCCAGCGACCGGAATCATTGCAGACGCGGAGCTCTACGACCCAACGGCACAAGAGTTTATCGACCTTGGCAATACGAATACTCCTCGTTTCAGACACACCGCGACCCTATTGCAGAACGGCCAAGTTCTGATCGCGGGTGGCGAAACGGACCCGACTCCGAGCGGGGCCTACAATACCGCTGAAATCTTCAATCCAGCGACTGGGGCCTTCACTGTGCTCCCAGCAAGTATGACCACGGCCCGCGAAGGCCACGTAGCAACACTCCTCAACAACGGAAAGGTTCTGATCACGGGGGGTGATCTGCCTGGAACGGGCTCACTGAACACAGCGGAGATATATGATCCCTCCGCAAACACCTTTACGGCCGTTCCCTCCCCAATGACGACGCCCAGGATTTACCATGACGCCATACTTTTGAACGGCGGCAAGGTCCTGCTTTCAGGAGGAGAGACCGATTCGGGCGGAAACAGCACTGCTCTGAATTCGGCGGAGGTATACGACCCGACCAGTCTGACGTTCACGGCAGTTCCGGGTAACATGACGAGCGTCCGTGAACACCAAACGGCCACGCTGCTCAATGACGGAACAGTTCTTGAGGATGGCGGGACCGACGGACCTAATGTTTTCAATACAGCCGAAATCTACACCACGAGCAAATTGGCAGGACTGACCAGCATCGCCGTTTCACCTGCATCGCCGTCGGTCCCAATTGGCGCTCAACAACTTCTAATTGCCGTGGGCACGTTCAGCGACGGGAGTACTCAAGTTCTGTCGTCTGCGCTGTGGAGTTCCTCATCTCCAAATGTATCTGCGGTGAGCAACGATGCGAGTAACAGTGGGTTCGCAACGAGCGCCGCGCAAGGAACCGCGACCATGACGGCCACCGCCGCTGGAATCAGTGGCTCGGCCACGGTCACCGTTACCGCGCCCGCCTTGGTGTCAATCGCTCTGAGTCCTCAGAGTCCCACTATGCCTTTGGGAACGACTCAGCAATTCACGGCGACCGGAACATATTCAGATGGCAGCGCGCAGGATCTCACTTCCACGGCCACGTGGACGTCCTCGTCTTCTTCTGTCACAGTCAGCAGCGCCGGCTTGGCTACCGCCGTTTCCCTGGGGAATAGTCTCATCCAAGCAAGCTCAGGCTCCATAAGCGCTTCCACAAACGTCACGGTTAGTGCTCCAGCGTTGGTTTCGCTTGCCCTCAGCCCGTCCACCGCCACAATCTCGGTTAGAACGAGTCAACAGTTCCAGGTGATCGGCACTTACACGGACGGCAGTATTAACAATCTCACGAACTTGATGAGTTGGTTCGCAGTGCCGTCAGAGACCGCGTCTGTGAACGCTGCAGGGTTGGCAACTGGTGTTGGGCAAGGCACAGCGACCATAACAGCGAGCAACGGGACGCTTTTTGCCGTTGGCAGCATCACGGTCCAAGCGCAAGCTGCGCCGAGCTTGGTTGCGGTCGTCGTAACGCCAAGCCAGGCGAGCATCCCCATTGGGAGCGGCCAACAGTTCATCGCCACAGGCAACTACTCCGATGGCAGCACCCAGGACCTCACGTCCTCCGTGACATGGACTTCTTCGAGCAATGGGGTTGCCAGCGTGAATGTTTTTGGTCTGGCCACTGCCGCTAGCCAAGGAAGCAGTACGCTCACTGCGACTTCTGGCTCGCTCATTGGGAGCGCGACTATTTCCGTTACCGCGAGCGCGCTGTCACTTAACACTAGCCGGTATCAGCACAGCGCCACGTTACTCAACAATGGCACGGTGTTGATTGCAGGGGGAGTAAACTGCGCCTCAGCCGGTTCCTGCACCTACTTGAATAGCGCCGAGTTGTACAACCCCAATACGGGAACGATCACGTACACGGGGGGAGGCTTGGCGGTCGCCCGCTCGGCACCGGCCGCCCTGCTGGGTAACGGCAAAGTGCTCGTCGCTGGCGGCTACAATTGCGACGCAAACGGAAATTGCGCTTCACTGAAGAGCGCCGAGGTCTACGATCCCAATTCCAATTCTTTCAGCAGTGCCGGTGACATGACCATTGATCGCTATGGTCATACGATGACACCGCTTGCGAACGGTAAGGTGCTGATTGCGGGCGGGGAAACTTGCAGTTCTTCCACATCCTGCACGGCCCTAAGCTCGGCTGAACTATATGATCCGGTAGCGGGAAGTTTCACCGGAATCGTGCCACTCAACGCGGCCCGCTTCAACGCCAGCGCTGCCTTCATGCCGGATTCTGGAAAAGTGTTGATTGTTGGCGGCTTCAATGGCAGCACTTATCCCGCGGCAGCTGAACTGTATGATCCTGTTGCAGGAACCTTCAGCACAGGGGGAAGCCTCAACACGCCACGCGCTAATGCCACAGCCGCCTGGCTGGAAAACAGCGGAGACATGGTTCTGATTGCGGGCGGATCAACCTGCAATTCGCCGGGCTGTCCGACAGCCTCCACCGAATACTACCAAAACGGGTATTTCTACTTCCTGGGCGACATGACTGTCCCGCGACTCAATCAGACGGCCACACTGTTGACAAACGGCCAGCTCTATCTAGCGGGGGGCTTTGATTCTTGCATTTCGTCGTGCGTGTCGGACGCGACCAGCGAACTGTACAATCCGCAAACGTATAGTTTCACTTCCAGCCAGGCCTTGACGGCCGGGCGCTCTGGCCACACGGCCACGTTGCTTACCGATGGCAGCGTGCTTCTGGTCGGCGGGATCAATAATGGCGTGACGCTAGCTAGCACCAATTCGTACCAGCCTTCGAGTCTTGCGCTGCCAGAAATAACCTCGATCACGATCACACCTTCCAGCAGTCCCTTGGCGGTTGGTTCAACCCTGACGCTCGTAGCGACCGGGTACCTCAATAGCAACTCGCTCGGCACACTTCAGCCGGTCATATGGAATTCGTCTTCGCCGTCAGTGGCCAGCGTCAGCAACGCTGCCGGAAGCGCGGGTATCGTCAATGCGCTGAGCGCGGGGACAACCACCATTACAGCGTCTTTGGGGACGATAAGCGCCACCGCTCAGATTACCGTGACCCCGGTTTTGCTCTCGATCACGGTCACGCCGCCTAATCCGTCTACCGCTCTCAACTCATCACAGTTGCTGCAACTGACAGCCACCGGGAACTATTCGGACGGAAGTTCCAACAATCTGACCCCGTATGTGACATGGAATAATTCGAACAGTTCGGTTGCGAAACTCATGCTGAACTTGATTGGACCGAGCACAGAAGTTGTTGTGATACCGGTCGGCGCCGGAAACACGAGCTTCACCGCCGCGTTTGGTGGCCTCAGCGGTTCCACCACGGTAAGCGTGCTGGCACCTCCCACGGTGGTTGCGCCCAACATTCTCGCCATCTCGCCCACAACAGGCTCCGCCGGTACGCAAGTAACAATTAACGGCTCCGGTTTTGGGGCTAGCCAGGGCACTGGCACGGTCTGGCTGGGCACTACTCTCGGCACGGTAGTGAGCTGGAGTGACAGCCAAGTGATCGCGAGTGTGAATACTGGATCGACCTCCGGTGCAGCTCAAATTATGCAAGGCGGAGTTGCCTCAAACGCTGTCCCGTTCACGGTCAATAGCGCGACGATTTCGAGCGTCACGCCAACCAGCGGCATCGCTGGAACACAGGTAACGATCACCGGTTCGGGCTTCGGAGCCACTCAGGGCAGCGGTATCGTCCAGCTTGGGAACACAGCTGGTGTGGTAACAAGTTGGAGCGATGGCCAAGTTGTTGCCACTGTGGCCCCGGGCTCGGCCTCGGGAACAGCGCAAATCCTGCAGAACGGAGTCTGGAGTAACTCCGTTCCTTTCGCAATTAACTTGCCGCATATTGCGAGCATAAGCCCTAATTCGGGCGCCGGCGGGACTGCCGTGACGATAACAGGAAACGGCTTCGGGGCCACACAGGGCAGCGGAGCGGCTTGGATCGGAAGTACCGATGGAGTAGTGACTAGCTGGAGCGACACGCAGGTGGTGGCCAGCGTGGCGTCCAGTGCGTCGAGTGGCATCGTCAAAATCCAGCAGAACGGAACTTGGAGCAATGCCGTCACCTTCACCGTCCCTGGTGGCGGAGGTACCGCTACCCCAGTTAGCATCGCACCCAACATTGTCACCATGTTAGCGAACGGCACGCAGGCGACGCAGGTCCTGGATGCAAGTGGTCAGCCCGTTACCGGTTTGACGTGGACATCGAGCAATCCTGCTGTCGCCACCCTTTCCTCGGACGACCCACCGATGATCACCGCCGTTGGGCCGGGCAATGCCACCATTACTGCGGGAAACGCCTCAATCGATGTCACTGTACCTCCCGGTAATACCTTGTCGACGGGAGCAGTTACTTGTGCAAACCCAGGAGACGGCTCCGGTGTGGTCAGCATTATTCCTGCGGTCCCTAGCCCATCCGGAGTGGCGGACGTCTTCGCCCTGCAAGCCGATGGAAACGTGCGGGCCATCACCACCAACTGTTTGGCTGCCTGGACTGCTTTTGTGGGCACAAACAGCACTCTCATCCCTGATTTTCAGGGTGGTTTAATCGTGGCCAGTTACAACGGACAGTCCGTCTATAAGCTCGATGGCATTACCGGTCAAGCCTACCCGGCATATACTGCTTCTTCAGGTAGCTGGCTTCAGACGACGCCCGTGCCTCACACGGACGGCACCATTTTCACGGTGGACGGGGATCAGTTAGTGGGCATTAATCCCCTGACCGGCCAGCCAAGGTTCAGCGTTCAAATGAATGACTCGACTAGTAGCGTTATCGGCATCAGCTCCGGGGAGTTTTGTTATGGCAGCCCCTTGCCCCAGGGGAGTGGAGGGCTTTCTCCAGGTTCTTCGTTTCCACATGTAGGCCCTCTGATGATTGCCGGGGATGGGTACGCATACGTGCCCTACAGCTTCGGAACCTATACTTTTGTCAGCGAGGGAATCCCGGATCCGATAACTAGACTTTGTACCAGCATAAGCACAACCACTACAACGGGGTCCCTGAGGCTACTGCGCGTGGGAACTGCCGGCGACTCCTATGAATTCCCCCTGGGGGACTGGAGTTCCTTCTCGTTTAATGACGAAGGTTCTGTAACGCAGTCCGCACCACTTCCGTCTATTTTACTGTGGATGCCCCCTATTACCAACGGCGATACTGGCGTCTTGTACAGCTGGTCGCTTGAAACGGGAGGATCGGCACCAACTTGCCCGCCAGGAGCCCAATTTGGCTCCGGCTGCGTGTTCCCAAATACTACCGTCAACCTGACGACTACCTCGGGCACCAGCATGGCTCAGGCGACAATTAATATCCCAGGAGGCTCTCTCCAGCCCGTGCTGCAACGCGCGGACGACTCCTACATCGGTGCGGACGCGTATGGAACCAACATGTACGCCTTTACGTCGTCCGGTCAACTTCTGTGGACCGTGCCGAATGACTTTCCGATGATTGCGACCTCGGACGGCGGCGTCATCGGATACTCCGGCATCACCTACGACCAAAACGGCAAGGCAAACGGCCGAGTAGGTCCCTTGCCAATCTACTCATGGAAGGGAGCTTACGAACTCGGCTCCACCGAGTCGGTGATGCCAGCCTTTGACCTGGCAAACATGGCGTCAACCTTTACCAGTACCCCTGGTGGGAACCTCACCGGAAACGGCTTTTCACTAAGAACTCACACGTTTGGAATCGTCTTTTGTGGCCCCGGATTCAAGATTGGCGATGCATGGCACGGCGGCGACGGTAGCTGTGTCGACATTCCGAACATGAACTTCTCTTACATCGCCGGTATTGACGATACCGACACTACCTGTCCCAACTCACTGAAGGATCCCACAACTAATCTTCCGTTGCCTTGTACGCTGGACTTTAGTCATGCCTATCCGGCGCAGGCTGATGCCATCAAGATCATGGCTCTGAACGCTTATAAGGCGGCTTTCGCAAACCTTCCAGCTATTGTTCAGGGCGCAGGACCTGTTGACCTGCAGGGTGGGCCCAGCCCTGTCACTAAATTTGAACACACAATCTACGTCCGTGGCGATTGGTTAGGACCAGGCGTATTCCCGCGAACCTGGAACCTCTCAGCACCCCCGACTGGGTGGACTCCCCTGTTTTCAAAGGACCACAGTTATGTTTACTATCTGCCAATCATGGGCAACGCTCAGACCGAACTAGGTTATCCACTGCCGTATCCCGCAGACTGGTACTACATTAGGCCTAGCTATCCACCTGTGACAAGCCAGGATGTTACTGAATTTGGAATCTTATGCGCGGGTATTGGGAGAGCAATTGGGAATGTCGCGGCTCACGAAACCGCCTGGGAACTTAACAACACATTTGTAAACACAACAACGGGGCCGTTCCCTTACATGGAATGTACTCCTGGTAACAGCGTGTCATCGAACTGCCCTGGAACTGGTTCATTCTACCAGCAGGATAGCACTCCCACAGCAGCTTACTCCGGAACCCCAAACATGTCGTGGGGAACCCAGGCTCAGTGTTACATCGAGCAGTATCTGATCCCCGGATACGACTGTAAGAATGCTAACCAGCAATGAATCCGGACAAGAGGGGGACAGGAAGCGGTGTCTAAAAGGTGGAGGATTCATCAAACGGGGGTCTTCATGCGTCTGATCTTTGAATTCTTGTGGTGTTTGAATGTTTCGGCAGTTGTTGTTTGGGAAGGCGAGGAGAGCGGTTCCTCGGTCCTTCTTGGGGTGCTATACCGATTCAGTCTGGCGCTTCTGCGGCATTTCAAGTCCGACATAAGTATGCGGCCCGAACGTTCGCTCACTTTTTGGGCGATGAGCGTGCTGCTGGCTGTCGCGATTTTCCCTTTATTACGACTGCTGACCAGCTTTCCCTCACTCAAGCGATTTCTGCTTCCGGCACTTGGAGTTGTCGCTGTTTGCGCCCTGCCCTTTGGTTTTTGGTTCGTCCGCGGAGTTCTACCTGGTAGTACTTGGGAGGGCCTGTTACTCTTTTTCGAGACGATCGGAGCGATTGTTTGCGTTATCCTCTACGCCCTGCGGAGTCGACAGTTGCCGCGATTCTTGGGCGCATTCGCCCTCATGCTGCACTTCTGCATCTGGGGATTTGCCTGCCACTTTTTTACAGGATTGGTGGACGCATTTCGTTCCAGTGGGCCATTCGCGACTTTCTTCTGGTGGTTACCCCTCAATCTCATTCTTTCAATACTTGGTTTCGTTTCGTGTGCTACTTGGGCTGTGTACGCCAGAGTGGGTCTTCACAAAAGCGGATCTCAAGTTGCCAAATCCCCAGCCTAGCCGGACTGGTTGTGCGTACCTTGCCCTGCGGCTCACGCGTTTGGTCATGCATATGGTTGCCCACCGATACCGTCATGGACGCTGGCTCATGCTGATTGTTGCGAACATGATGCGCTTTTGTCTCAGCCTCGTGCTCCTGTTTTGTTGGTTGGCCCAAGTGGTTTCGGCGCAGGTAAGAACTGACACGAAACTAGCTCTCGACGAACGTGCGTTCACGGCGTCGAAGGTGTACTCGCTGCTGCAGCTGTACTCTTTCTCCTACCAAACTGCGTCTCCTCCAGATTTGGATGGCTCCTACAAGAACTACCTTCAGAAGGTCCTGGCCACCGATGACCGTCGTCAATTCGATTTGGCTACAATCGAATTTGTCGCCCAACTGCACAGTGGTCACACCTTCTTCTGGGATGCATGGCTGAACAAAGAAAACAATCAACCCCTGGGTTTCTACGCGACGCCGCTCGATGCAAAATGGGTCGTCCAGACCAGTTTTCTCGATAACCTGAAGCCTGGCGACAGCATTTCTAAGATTGACGACACCGCCATCGAAGCATTCTTTCTGCAACAGCGGCGCTACATCTCCGCGTCAAGCACCGCAGCCCAACGCCGAAATCTATTTCTTCTGCCATACCTATTCCCGGAACAATTCACGCTGACCCTGGAAGGTGGGCGTCAAATCACGGTCAACCGCGCGAACTTGAAAAAGCCTCCAGAGAAGACCGAAGGCCGCTGGGTGAAACCGGGCGCGACAGCCTACATTCGCATTCCCGCTTTCTTCGATCCATCCCTCGAAGAAGATGCGTTGAACTATGTGAGGCAGTTTCGCCGCGCGAAGCTTCTGCTCATTGATGTCAGAAACAACGCTGGTGGCATTCCACCCGCCCGGCTGATCAGCGCGCTCATGGATCGCCCCTACCGCGGATGGACCGAGTCCACAGCCGCCTGCTCTGCCCCTATCAATGTGGCTCAGGAAGCAACGAAGAATAGCGAATCCGCTCCACGAACCGACGACTCGCGAGGCGCTCCGAATGCCCTCAGCAATTCACCTAGCAACTCGCAATCGTCTCAAGCCAGCAAAGTCATTACGCCTGACCGAAATGCTTTCCGGGGACGGTTGATTTTGCTCGTGGATGGCGGCTGCATCTCTGCCTGCGAAGACTTTGTCGAGCCTTCCAAAGACAGCGGTCGAGCCATCCTCATTGGAGAAACTACGCAGGGTAGTTTTGTCCTGCCGATCATCTACGATTTTCACAACGGGATGAGCCTCAGGATTGCGGCCAAGCGCAACTATTTTCCAGACGGGTCGGAATTTGAGGGAGTGGGCATCAAGCCCGATGTCGAGGTCCATACCACAATTGAGGGCCTGAGAAACGGAAGGGACCCTGTTCTGGAAAAGGCACTGGAATTGGCCTCAAAACCGTGACGCCCAGCAGACGTTGGGCCAGCGCTGTGGACTCACATCTGGATCGGGGTGGGTGTGACGGAAGGTGCGGTCTTGCGAGTTTGGGTGCGATGCTGCCTTTTGGAAAAACTATTCCGTGTACCCGGCGTGTACCTGGGTTCGGCGTCTTCGCAGTTTTTCGCCATTTTGCCGTTTCGTGGAATCAATAACTTACGCGTTTTCAACATCCTTAATAGTTCGATCCCCACCGCCCCTACCAGCTTTCTCATTCTCATTTAAGGACTTGCGAGAATCACGAGGCAGCAAAAGGCAGCATTAAGAGCAAGAGCGAGTCGGCAGAGATACGTACGATTGGAGTGGTACGGATGGCAAGCCGACCAATTATGTTTGAGGGGTCAATTTGTTGCAACAGAGGTGAAGAACCCAACTTAGTCACCATACTCGACCCAGAGCTTGCCGACTGCGGCTCAACAGCCTTCTCGATCACGTCTTTGGAAACAACGCGTACAGAGCACGCTGCGAAGAGGCGCCGCTGTTTGAAGATTGCGGCGGAAATCCCTGATATGAGTCTCGATAGTTAATTCCACGTCCGATTGACGGGTCGTAAAGTCTAGCCACTGAAGTCTGCACGAAATAACAACCGCTGCCGTGAGAGGTCAGCCTTGATTCGTGGTAAGCCACCCCGCCTGCACCTGCGTTGTTCGGAGTTGCTCTCTGGGGGCCCCCGCCAACTTCACTCGGGTTTACTTGTGCGGCCATGATTAGAGTGCTTCAAGCACGAAAAACAGTCAGCCAGCAGCCTTCATTGCGTTGTTGCCAATCAGACAATTCACCGAGACCTGACATCATTTTTGCTTGTAAGGCACTATACTTGATGTTGGCTTAAGCGTTTCATGCTGAGGGCACTAGGGTTGTTTCTGGATCGACAATGAATCGGATCTTATTTGGTTTGCTCTCTTCTTCGCTAATGTTCTTCGTGTGCGCATGCAGTGGCCTTCCCAAGACCGTGCCACCGCCTCCTCTGTCGGGTAACGCCACGCTTTCGCTCGCGCTGCGTGCGACTCCGCCCTCGCCTTCAGCGAATCTTTCCATCCTGACATTCCGGGCCATGGTGACGGGTGTTTCGCTGACTCCTTCCTCGGGTAGCGCGGTCAGCGTGGGCTTGGTCTCCGGAACCACCAACAGCTACGTTGCTGAATTCACGCGTTTGCAAAGCGATTCAGCACTTCTCTCGGCCGCCGTTTCGGTTCCCGCAGGGACATACAACAGTCTCTCCGTGACGTTCTCCGATGTTTTACTTACGTTCTGCACGCAGCCTTCTTCGGGAGTTCCCGGCTGCTCCTCCGGATCGTTAGGCCAGGTGACGGGCTCGGCTGGCGGCGCCACCACCAGTTCCGGAGCGTTCCCGCTCACGGTCACCAGTGGCGAGAAGGTGGGCTTGGCCCTGGATGTGAATATCGCGAACGCGATCACTGCGAGCGGCCAAACCATTTCAGCAGTAAATCTCGCTGCCACTAACGTCCTCACCGCTACCGTACTGCAGGCACCGTCCAGCACAACTGACCTTTCTAGCGGCCAATTGGCCCACATCGACGATCTCTACGGCATAGTGAGCAACGTTTCCGCTTCGGCGCAAAGCTTCACGCTACAGACCGCTTACCGTGGGGCCGTCTACATCACCGCCAACTCGTCGACAACCTACGATCCGGTGTGCTCCACGCAAAGCTTTTCCTGCGTGACTTCCGGCGCGCTCGCTGCGGTTGACGCAATTCTGAAGGCCGATGGCACGCTCGCGGTTCGCAACTATTCCCCAGTTCCGTTCACAGCCGCCGCGAAAGACACCATCGAAGGCGTGGTCACCGTGCCACCGAGTTCCGTGAACCAGGTGTTTGACATCGCGGTCACCGACGCCAGCTTCGCCGCGTCCAACAGCCTACTCAGCGGCTCAGTCCATCCCGGAGATCTTGTGATAGTTGGGGTCGTTACACCGCAGGCATTTTTTGTCGCGAGCGAAGGCCTCACCATTCCCACGAACAGCTTTGGTGGCTCGACAGACGTGAGTCCTATTCAACCTGGGCAGACCGTGGCCATCTCCGTCTCCGGTTTCACCCCAACGGACGGGAGCAGTGCCTTCGCTACGGCCACGGCCAACGGCGTCGCGCTCCGCTTCAGCCACGTGACCGGCACCGTGGTGAGCCCAACGTCGCCGCAATTCAGTGCGACCAGTTTCCCGCCGTACTTCGGTTTCACCACGAACCCGCTCGTGCAGATCACCACATCTGGACCCGGAACCACCACCGACTTCGACGGCACCTCGAGCTTCACAGAGGTTGCTGGTGATACCGTGTCCATTTCCGGGCTCTATTTCGGCTCCACCACGAGCCCCACCCCTCCGGCCTGGTCTTTTTCTGCGGCGACCATCCGGAAACACTGACGAGTGGATTCTTCTCGCTTGGGAAAACAAAGCGCGAGCGGGGTCCTCCAGACGCTAATCGTTTTACTGCGGCCACGGCGGGTCTACTCTTCAAACGATCTTTACTGAGTTCGGTAGGCCGCACCTTCTCTGCGGCTCATTTTCGTGGGCTTGGGTTCGGGAGAATTCCCAAGCCCCGGCAGCTACGCTCGGTCTGCTTTCTCCGAAGATGGCTAGGGCTGTGCGACCAGAAATGCTCGGAAAAATTGCCGATACAAAGTGTCACGAATTTGGAGGTCTGATAGCCGTTGCTCCTACGAGAACAAGAGTTAGCGCGAGTACTTCAGAGGGAATGGCGCGGGGAAATTCTGCCGCCGATCCCTCGCGGACGCCGCGCTGGCGGACAGCCTTGCCGGGTATGCGATGCCGTGAGCGGCACGCGTTTGGGCTGCACTGAAGGCCCAAGCATTCCACAAAGCGCCCTCGGAGGATGTAGACTCTAATATCTAGAACTCCGGCCCACTGGGCCGGGTCGACAGGAGACAATGGTGCGCCACTTCTTAATCGGTACGCTAGCATTAATGGCAGTGGGACTTTGTTCCGCTGAGGCACCTCGTCCGAACGCAGGTCCATTTGAATCAGCCGAGGTAGTTTCCGCTGAAGATGTCCGGTATTCAGCACAGAGTGCCGCTGTCGGCGCGGTTGTACTGGAAATCACAGTCAGTGAAAAGGGTGAAGTGGAGGCTATTCGGCCTATCCGTGAGATTCCGTCGCTAACGGAGGAAGCCGTGAAATCCGTCCGGCGTTGGCAATTCAAACCGGCTTTGCTGGATGGTAAGCCCACTCGATCCCGCACTGTTGTGGCCGTCATATTCAACTCAGTGGCCACCTACCCTCTCGAAACTGTTCTTGGAGGAATTTCTGCCACGGAGGCGGGGGTGGATTCGGCCCCCGAACCAGAGCCGATTAAAGTTACGTCTGCAAGTTTCGTTAAGTATCCATTCAACAGTCTAGCAACAGGGACCGTTGTGATACGCGCTAATATCGATGCTGAGGGCCTCGTCCGGGACGTAGGAGTAATCCGCGATGTACGTACTCTTACAGGACCTTGTCTAGAGGGATTGAAACGATGGAAATTCCAACCCGCAGAGCTACGCGGGAGCCCTATATCGTCATCCATCTGCGTGGCGTTTGTGCTTCGCCCCCCAAACGGCTCCTGAGAGTAGATCCTTGGTCGAATTCTATTTCGGATGGACCAGGAGCTGCGGTTTTCTTCTCACAATGGAATCAAAAGTGAGTATCTGTATGGCCAGAACCGCGGGTGTTGAAAAGCGAGCCTTGCGAAACGAGACCGCCCGAAGGATTCCTAATTTCCCAGGTTCCGGGTGCCCCATTGCCTCCGGTGATAAAAACGTCAGTTGTGGATACGACTTGGGCTTGGGCACCGTCACGCGTGTCAAAAAGCGAACCGGTTGAAACAAAACCTCCGCTCGGATTACGAATCTCCCAAGTCCCGGGTGATCCGCCTGCGTTGCAGTGGCTGACATAGCAAGAACCAAAAATAAGTACATTTCCGTTATTCAGAAGCACGGCGGTTGAGCCAGAATTGAAAGGATTCTCTAAGCTTCCGCTGCCTACCAGCCCTCCTGTCTGGGTCCGTATCTCCCAGCAGCCTGTACAGGTATCACCACCCATGAGGATGACGTTGTTGTTTTGGAGTTTTAATGTTTTGCCTCCCGAGTATGGATTGAGGAGAGAACCGCTGCTCACGAGCGCTCCACTTACGCTGCGAATTTCGTACGTAGAATCAGCTCCAGACCCAAAACCTGATCCAGAAATCCATACGTTTCCATCCTGCAACGGCACGGCCCTGACTCCGCCACTTCTCGAATCAAGCAGGCTACCATAGCCGACCCGTGCGCCGGTCGGGCTGTGGATTTCCCAAGTCCCTGGTGTGAGGTTTCCTCCAGCAAGAAACACATTACCGTTCGACAAAAGGGTGGCAGCATGGGATGCGCGCTGGTCCATAAGGAGTCCGGAACTCAATAGATTCCCGTTCTCGTCGAGAATCTCCCACGAAGTTGGGTCCTGGATACCTCCTGCGACGAAAATGCTCCCGTTCTGGAGTTTCGTCGCAGTATGGTTGCTGCGCGGTATGTCCAAGACGCCGGTCGCAAGGAAATTTCCATTATCGTCATACTTGTCGAACGTGGAGCTGTTACCGTCGCCGCTGTTGCTCCCGATGAGAAGGTTATTTGCCATGGCAAGCCATGGCACCAGGACGAGACATACCACAACTGCAAGCATTCTGCGAAGCATGATTATCCTCCATGTGAAAAGGGCGGGGAGCACACCTTAGTCCTCCTTACCACTTCATGTCAAGTGAATTTTGCTTTAATATCTGGATTGCAAACTTTTTAGCTCGGAACTCCAGAGCGCGATGAGCGATGAGTGCATTCTACGATGCTTATGCCTTCCGGCCCGGTGGTGCGGTGCCGAAGTGGCAGGCCTGTGAGCGTAGTGTAGACCTCGCCGACCGAAGCGCGCAGAAATCGTCTTTTCCTCCGGAATAGGGTAGACAAATGGCCCGTTTTCCCAAAACATCCCACTGCCCTCCGACCCAGTGGCATCTTCCAGCTTGAGCGGCAGCTCCTTTTCCACGAGTTGCTCTAAGTGACGTATCGCTCCCCGGCGCGCGGAAATGCATTTACGCCAGTAACTTGCGAAGTTTCAATGCGACAGATTGAAACCGAGGAGAAGCGTCCTGAGAATGCTAACAGATGGTTAAGGTCAGCCTCTGCACGAACGCACAGAGGGTCATGCCTCTCATAGTCAGACACTTCTCGCAGCGAGGTCGCGGTCAAGGGCGACCACCGGGAGCCGCGCATTAGGGGGCCTGACCCTTGACTGCGGCAGGAGCGGAGGGAGTCCGGCTCTATCTGCCGATGCTGTGGCCTTCTGCCTGCGTATGCTCGTGCCCCAAGCTTCGTGTGGTTGACGGTTCGATCTCGCGCGCCGAGGCTACGGATTCACGGTTCGGTTCCGTCGCTGATCGCTGGGACCCGTCGCGCGAGAGTTGCTCGGCAAGCTGGCCTTTGTCGTTTGTGTAGGTCACGCGGTTTACGGCTGTTGATAACCTCTCTCAAGTCGGCGACGAGATCTGGTTCCATCGTTGGCTCATAACCCAGTTCCCTTGCATGTGCTTCTGCCAGAGCGATGGACTCCGAAAGAAGGCGGCCCGAAAGATTTCTGCTGGACGTACAACAGCGACGGGTCGCGCGTCGTGCTCAATGATAACTTCGGTAGCGTCCTGGGATTTTACCTCTAGCTTGACCAGCACGGACGTGTATTCACCCAGCGAGAAGTAATCATGGCGGGACCAATCACGAATGCGTCATGGCAGGCACTTGCTTGAAAGCCGGAAGATGAGTGACATTCATCTGCTGTAGCACGCCGGGCAGCTCGGGAATCGCTTCAAGCTCCTCGCCCGTGAGACGTTCCATCAAGTCCCTGAAGCCGTTGATTGCCGAAACCAAGTCCAGAAATACGTCGTCGTCTCTTAGTTTCATGCGCGCCTGCCTGTGTGCCTCGATCACAGCACGCGAATGGAAAGCCACATTATTTCGGAATTGCTGAATCTCATCGTGGCAAGCCTCCAACGAGAGCTGTGCTGCAATAATCTCTCCATTTCTTCGCGGAAAGAGATTGAGGAGACAGTCGAAAGCGTAGACTGCCCTGCCATCTCGGTCGGTTAATGTAGCCAGCCATCCAAAAAGGCACGTCCTCACAACGTCCGCCAATTCTCTCGACGAGAACGGCGAGTCTGTCGGTGGCGTGATGCGTTTATCTTTCAGCGCCTTCAGGAGATAGTCGAGGCGGTTTAATTCGTCTACGCGCATGCGAAGTATCACGTACTGTTCAAGCGCTTCCGGCCTACTCAACAACTTTCTCGCCCCCATCCACAAAGCACCTGGCTTTTGCATGGAAAAACTCCTATAAACCACCACGCTTTCCAGCGTAGCACGTTTTTGTATACGTTCTCGACATCCCAAAACAATCACGCTATACACAGGAGCAGTGTCGCGGCTGAGGGACCATGAACCTCTTTGTGATAGGAACTGACCACACGGTTCAGCAGGCGGAGAAAGGGTTCGAAGGTCTGTTGCGTGGACTGATCGAGCGAGAATTCTTCGAGCCACTTAAAGCAATTGCGGAAGAGTACGCCGACAATATCGGCACTTCTATTTGTCAGCGACTAGCCGGGGAACGGGGCTTGCTTTGGTACAACCTCGACATGACATCCGAAGAAAAACGCGCCGTAGGGATTTTGGCCGAACAGCTCGGCCGTCCAATGATGTTCCAGGAATCGGTCGCCGTCCGCTTGCCATCCGACGACGTGCGGGAAGATCCGTGGGCTAAAAAGTTGTCCAGTTCCGCACCCGGAACTACGCTAGCTGTTTGCGGATACCTCCACTTCGAATCCTTGGTGCAGAAACTTCGAGCCGCGGGCCACATTGTCGATAAGCGCGTGTACTTGGAAACCGTCCCTGAGATTCGCGCTATCAGCTCTCTTGATTCGCCCAGTGTCCCGGGCTAATCCTTGGTGTACTTGCATGGCTTCGGGAGGGCGTAGGTCAATTCGATCTGCCTGATTGTATCCCGCAGTTTGTCCGCATCGTCGCGCGTTCTCTGGATTCTTTCGCGTAAGCGAGCATCACTCCAAGACTTCCCGATCAGCTCTTTGCTCTTATTAAGCCATCCCCTTATCTCTGCATCGGGACCGCGAGCAATGACTTGGGGTGAATACGCGGTCGTCACAATGGTCGATCCCGTGTGCTCGTCAGCCACATAGAATTCCGGTTCATTCCCGGCAATGATCCCACGTAGACACAACTGAACAACGCCCTCACAGTCAACGAGGTTCTTGCTTCGGTCTCCTGCGAACGGCGGAAGAGATGTCAGTTTTTGAATGTCGGTGCAGCACTGGTTGCCAAGTTCTGCGAGCGTTCCAAAGAGCTGTTCCACCATTTCGCGGAATGCCTGGTATTTATGGAGTGTCTGGAAGTGCTCGCGCGTCGCGTGTTCGTATAGGTCGTGAGAAAGACCGTCGATGCGTAAAACGGCCGGATAAAGCTGGCGGGGCGCATGCGGTGAAGACTCATAGCCTAATGCTTGCATAATGATTACAGGATCGTGCTGCCCTCGAAGTGTCTCCACAACGGCAGATTCAAGCCACTGGAGTATCGGAAAAACGACCTGCCTTTTGATGTCGGTGAGATGTTGTGCCTCGCGCTCCCTCAAATTGGCGCGCTCAAGAACCTTGAGCGTCTTCCACGTTAGAAATGCATAGGCCGCCGTAATGATTACGAGCAGCAGATTGGCGTAGCGGTTCAACCAATCCAGAAGCAGCGCGATCCATGACATGACAACTGAAATCATCACGTCGCAGTATATCCCGTCTCGCCGTCTGTTCATTCAACTTCATGCCGCTGAGGAACGCGCGCGAATTGCTGTCCACAAATGTACAAATTCAAAATTCGACGGGCTAAATAACCGGCTGAAAACGATGCCCGTCAGCTTCACCGTCGCCCTGGATCAGCTTCCAGTGGGCAAATGCGATTTTCAAGTCACCGTATTGGACCCAACCAGACAGAAGGCGACATTTTCGCGCGCTCCAGTCATGCTTGTCCCGTAACTTCCTAGACCCCTCAGCTTTGCTCCTGCTTGCTCCCGCTCATCACGCTCGTGACCTCTAGATGCGATTACCAAGCCCAAATCATCCATTAAGGTCCGGAAGTTATTCTGAAATGGGGTCTGAGAAATTCAGTAACTCGGCGAAATCTGGGTACAATAAGGGGACGATAAGAAGTGACTTTCGGTACCTTGTGGTATCAACAGATGTCCGCCGACACCGTTTGATATCAATCGATTACATAACAGTGCTACCCTGTCACGGCAGAGGTCGCGAGTTCGAGTCTCGTCGTCCCCGCCATTTCTTTCAAGAACTTAGAAGGAATCGGCAAAAACTGTCACGGTCCATTATTGTCCAAGACCAAAAAATCGAGCCTGAGATAGCTGGTGTTTCTTGAGTTTTTTGGTCCAATCTTGGTCCACAAATTAAGCTACTGCTGACTTCTTCTCCAGCACCATCTTCACAACTTTGCTTTGCGCCAACCATTTCTCCGGCATCCCAGCCTGTGCGTACAGATCGAGAGTGATGCGGCTGTTGGCGTGTCGCAACAGTTCCTGTACGACCTTCACGTCCTCGTTGTTTTGAGTTAGGAGAGTCGTATAAGTGGGCAGAAACGTGTGGAATCCGACTCGTTTTGAGATCTCTGCGCTTGCAACTGCCGGCTTCCCATAGTGCCGCCAAAGAGTCTCCGGCCACCACGGCTGTTTTCCCTTCATGCGTAGTGACGCGAACACCCAATCTGTTGGTTGGTCGTAGGTGCTGCTGTCTCTGAATCTCTTCAGAGATTCTGCAAGTGCAGAGTCGAGAGGCACGTCCTTGGCCGACGCTTCGGTGTTTGGAGCGCCCTCGACCATTAAGACCACGGAGCGGCGAACATGGATCACGAGACTCTCGAAATCGACGTCCTGCCACTGTAGTCCTATAAGTTCTCCCCGACGCAGTCCTGTGAATGCGTCCAGTTCCGCCGCCGTACGCAGAGGTTCGGGCAACTTGGAAGGCAATGCTGTGATCTCCTCTGCCGTTAGTACATCCGGAGTCCTGGTGCGCTTCGCGCTCTGAGGTACGCTCGTGATTGGATTCTTCTCTGCCCAGTCCTATCGGATCGCATGGGAGAACAAGGCGCCAGGCACCAAAACCAACTGCGGTCCCAACGCAGGTCTGGATCAACAAATGATTTCGATACTCTCATTTGGGGTCTTCCGCGAATTTGGTGCAGGCGGATGTACTTTTG
>PMES01000124.1 GCA_003154775.1 Acidobacteriota bacterium
CCGCGAAGCGGTTTAGTCCAAATGCCTTTTTCAGGAACGCGAGCGTCCTCTCCCACGCTGTCTTTGCGCACGCCGCGTCATAGACCTGGGGACGGGCTTCGTTCATGAAGGCGTGCTGCGCGTCGTAGCGATAGAGCTCGAACTGTGATTTCGACCGCTTGAGCGTAGCCTCCAGTTCGTTCACCTTGGCGGGCGTGCACCAGTTATCCCTGTTTGCGAAGTGGCAAATCAGGGGGATTTTGATTTTCTGTAAATCGGCGGCATCGAGAGGAGGAAGGCCATAGAAGCAGGCGCCAGCATCCATTTCCGGCACCTGGACAGCAGCCAGGAGAGTCAGTGCACCACCCATGCAGAAGCCGCCCACGGCCACCTTCTTCGAGGATTGTTTCAGGTACTGCACGGCGCCGCGGATGTCTTGGCCGGCGGCATCGGGGAAGTTGAGGTTCGCCATCAGGTGGTTCGCTTCGTCGCTGGCCGTGGCAACCTTGCCTCGGTAGAGGTCCGGCACGAGCGCTCGGTAACCGGCACTGGCGAGCTGATCCGCGGTCTTTTTGATTTGATCGTTTAGTCCCCACCACTCCTGGATGACCACAAAGCCAGGCGCGCTCAATCCTGTCTTGGGCGTCGCCAGATAGCCAGGGCAAGTCTTTCCATCCGGTCGCTTAAACTGAATTATCTCACCCATGGGATCCCTCCACTCGATGCTTGGTCGCGGGCCTCATATTACAACTCCTTGCCTTCTCTCGGCTGCCCAGTGGAGTCGGCGCAGACTTTACTTAGGACTTCCTGGCGCTCTGGGAGAATGCCAGTTGCGAGCTCCCAACACGTCCAAGCAACGCATCGAGGCGTTTGCACTTTGTGGTGTTATGATTCGCCACAGATTACCGCTTCAACCCTACACGGAATTTCGCAGCAAATATCCTAACGATGCAATCCGGACCCAAGTACCATCTCATTCACAATTGCCATCTTTTCCGTATGCCTGATTTGTGGCGATCGCAACTGGAATGAATAAGTTGCTCCGTGGCAGTCGCCAACCGGAATTCCCTGCTTGAGATACAATCCGCATGTGAACTATGGGGGTAGCACTGTGACCGGAGAGCGAATAACAGGCGGGTTGAGGCGCAGATCAATTCAGGTGGGCGCGGTTCTTGGATTGGCGGCATCGGGAATGTTGGCGCTTGCCGGCGGAGCGCGGGCGCAGGACGGTTATCAGAAGGCGCCGGATGCGATCCTTAAAGTTTTGAATGCTCCCGTGACGCCCCGGGCGAGCGTCGGGCGGGCCCGAGACATAGTTTTGCTCTACTCGCCGGTACTCTATCCGTCCATTGCGGATGTCGCGCAGCCTTTTGTGAGACTAGCAGGCTTGCGAGTCGATGTGGCGACAAATGGGCCGCACAACGCGCCGCGATTTAACAACCTGGTGTTAAAAAAGGTCGCAGACGGGCACGAAGAGAAGATTGACTTACCGCTGGACTTCTATGTTTCGCAGCTGTCCTGGTCGCCGGACGGACACAAAATTGCCTTCACACATGCTACGGACTCCGGCATTGAGCTTTGGCTGGTCGATGCCAGGACGGGTAAGGCGGCCGCCGTCCCGGGCGTGAAACTCAACGCGGCGCTTAGCGCAGCGGGACCTTCGGACGAAAACTTGCCTTGCCACTGGATGCCAGAAGGCACATCGCTCTTATGCCAGACAATTCCCGCTGGACGGGGCGCGGCACCGAAGCCGCCTCTAGTACCTGCGGGGCCTCGGGTGCAGGAGAGTTTTGGCAAGGCAGCCCCAGTCGCCACATTTGAGGACCTGCTGGAAAACGAATACGATGCGACGCTATTCGACTATTACGCCACTTCGCAACTCGCAGTGATTGATAGCGAGAGCGGCAGTATCACAAACGTTGGGGCGCCGGGGATTTTTCTCATGTCAGACCCGGCACCGGATGGAAGCCACATACTGGTGGCGCGCCTCCACCGTCCTTATTCGTACATCGTTCCAGCAGAGCTCTTTCCGCGCGACGTGGAGGTGTGGGATCTGTCCGGGCGCGTGGTTTACAAAGTGGCGAGCCTACCACTGCAGGAGAATGTTCCCATTGGCGGAGTACCGACGGGACCGCGGGATATTGATTGGCATCCAAACAAGCCCGGGACACTGGTATGGGTCGAAGCGCTGGACGACGGCGATCCCAAGAAACAGGTGAAAGAACGGGACAAAGTGATGTGGGTGCACGAACCGTTCACGGACGGGCCGGTGGAACTAACGCGCGTGGAGAAGCGCTTTGCCGGGATTGCTTTTGGAGAACGCGGTGATTTTGCGATCTTGCGTGATTTTGACCGGGATACGCTCCGCGGCCGAGCATGGTTTTTCAATCCCCAGCCGACGCCCGACCAAGACTGGACCTTTCATGCCGACAAGCCAGAGGAAAAAACACTGGTGTGGGATCTCAGTACGCAGGACAAGTATCACAATCCGGGAACACCGGTGCTATGGCCGCTTCCCAACGGCCACAGTGCGGTGATGCAGCAGAGCAATTACATTTTCTTACTTGGCGCAGGAGCTTCCCCCGACGGAGAACGGCCGTTCCTGGACAGGCTAGACATCCGAACGATGGAATTAAAGCGCATCTTTCAGGGCGAAGCTAAGAGTTATGAGGAGATCGAGGCGATGTTGTCTACCGGCGGGACGAGGCTGCTCACGCGGCGGGAAAGTCCTCAGGATCCGCCAAACTACTTGATACGCGATTCGCTAGCGTATAACGGGAATTTCGCCGATCCGGGATCGCTGACTCAAGTTACTGCGTTCACCCATTTTACCGATGCGACGCCGGAACTGAGGGCGATCAAAAAGCAACTGGTGACCTATAAACGCGCGGACGGTGTGGACCTCTCGATGACGGTGTATTTGCCTCCCGACTATAAACAGGGGGAACGCCGGCCTGCAGTTGTGTGGGCATACCCCCTGGAATTTACAGATGCCAGCGTCGCCGGACAAGTGAGCGGTTCGCCCTACCGGTTCACAACCATTACCGGTCCGTCACCGCTGTTCTTCCTGCTCGATGGGTACGTCGTGCTGGATGGAGCATCGATGCCCGTGATCGGCGATCCGGAAACCGTCAATAATACTTACATCGAACAGATCACCTCGAGCGCGAAAGCAGCCATTGATAAAGCCGCGGAAATGGGCGTGGTTGATCCGAATCGTGTGGGCGTGGGCGGACACAGCTATGGCGCATTCATGACGGCGAATTTATTAGCGCACTCGGATCTGTTCCGGGCGGGAATCGCGCGAAGCGGAGCATATAACCGCACGCTGACGCCGTTTGGATTCCAGAGCGAACGGAGGACTCTCTGGCAGGCCCCCGAGATCTACATAAAGGTTTCGCCATTCATGTTCGCGGACAAGATCAAAGCGCCCATTCTGCTGATACACGGTGAAGCGGACAACAATTCCGGCACATTTCCGATGCAGTCAGACCGAATGTACCGCGCGATCAAAGGAAATGGCGGGTCGGTGCGATATGTGACGCTGCCGGAAGAGGCGCATGGCTACTCGGCCTGAGAGTCGATTGAGGACGTACTCTGGGAAATGCTGACGTGGTTTGATCGATTCGTGAAAAATGCAGGACCGGGGCGCCAGTCGGACGTCACCTCACCACACTGAGACCCATGAAAACCTCAATTTGCATGAAGGTGGAAACGCAATCCTCCGCAACGTCTCTCTCCCGCGCCCGAAGATGGCTTAGACTCGTCTTGTGAAGTTGCACGCATTCAAGCGCCGCTCCGGCGCGTTGCTCTTGCGCTTTTCCGGACGCGGCCTCGGGAGAAACACATGTCAAAGGTCCTTTTAATCAGCGGGAGTCCAAAACTAGAAGGGAACACGGCACAGCTCATGGAGGAATGCGCGAAAGTGATTCGCGAAAAAGGCGTGCAGGCCGAGATCGTTTCCTTTGCCGACATGAAGATTGAATCCTGCACGGCCTGCGGGAAGTGCTCCGAAATGGGCAAGTGCAATATCGAGGATGGCCTGAACGGCGTCATGGATAAGCTTCGCGAGTCGCAAGGATTCATCGTGGGCGCTCCCGTCTACTTTGGAACCGCGCGCGGCGATGTGATGTCGGCCTTGCAAAGAATCGGCTACGTCTCTAGCAAGACGGACAAGTTCCTGTCAGGGAAAGTGGGAGGTGCTGTCGCCGTGGCGCGACGCGGCGGGCAAACCTTCACACTCCAGGAAATGCTGATGTTCTTCCTGATCAACGACATGATTGTTCCGGGATCAACGTATTGGAACATGGTCTTCGGCCGGCTGCCCGGGGAGGTGTGGAAGGATACGGAAGGCATCGAAACGGTCCGGCACTTTGCCGCCAACGTCGCTAACCTAGTGAAGAAGCTTCATCCCGAAACCACCAACTGACGCGGCGGCGCGGCGGTATCCCTCCCGGTGCTCCGCTCTTTCATTTCAAATTGACAGTTCAGACAGTAAATTCGCTTCTGAAATTGCCCGTAAGTGATAGAAAGGTTTGGCTCCCCGGGCTAGATTCGAACTAGCAACCCTTCGGTTAACAGCCGAATGCTCTACCATTGAGCTACCGGGGAATGTCTCATTCTATCAATCGCTTGCGGACATTTCCAGTTGGAAAGTTGCTGTCCCAACTGTCAATTTGAGTTTATTCTGACGCACAAGAAAAAGCCCCGACACTCCGAAGAGTCCGGGGCTTTTTGTGATGATGGTTTGAATCCGCCTACTACTTGCCTGCCATTTCTGAGTAGCGCATCCCGGTTAACAGGTCTACAATCTCGAATGCGTGTTCACCATCATCGTCTGGCTCTCCGTGTAAATAGCTTGCCGCTTCCCTTGCTTCACTAATATTGGCGAATGGCACGACTGGCTTGAACGGCCTAATCTTCAAGTCCTGAATCGTGTCATACCACTCGCCCTCAGCACCACAGCACGCACCTAATACTCACTGACCATCTTCCCTGTAGACCTGTTGAATGACGTAGCCCACGTTACTTGCCTCCCTCCCGGCCTAACTGCCAGAGCTTGAAGATCACGAACATGACCACCAAGAGAAATAGAAAGTGCATGCTACTTGCCTCCCTTCAATCCAAGGTCAAACAGGACCTTCTCAACCTTTTTCTTATCCGTTGTGGAGAAAGGATGCGTGAATACGTTTTCATTAGCGTCCCACCGCAGGAAAGCCAACTCCTCGGACGATTCCGGTTCGCAATCCACTAAGGGATTTGAAGCCTCCACAATATAAAGCTTGACCGCCTCCGGGTCGTTAGCAGGCGGCTTCCCTTCAATTGCAGGCTCATAGAGGATTTCATCTTCCGGTTCTCTGCCGGGGAATCTCGCCGGATTAAAATGGATACGATTTCTTATTTGCATGGTGCATAGCTTCAAACCGTGCTGTGTTGCAAACTTCTCTAATAAACTCATGCTGCACTCTCCTTCTTACTGGATTTTACTGCCATAGTTACAACCTTGACGCCGGGGAGTTGGAACCCCAACCCAGCTTTCTCTGCCCATTCCTTCCGCAGTTCCAAACGTTCCTTCATCTTGGAGTAGCGGTCTGTAATGGTCTTCTCTTTGTGGCCGAGCCAGAACATCACGAAGTCTTCTGGCACGCCCTCTGAACGCAAATGCGTTGCTCTGAATCTCCGAAAGGCATGGAAGCCAATCTTCTTTCCGGTTGCGCCAAGCACGGCGGGGAACAGAATGTGCTTGATGGAATTGCCTTGAACCTTCCGGTAGCTCTGTAGAGCCTTCCGTCCGACCTCTATCGGGTGGAGAGAATCTCTCAGGATGTTTCGCTGGAGCAAGGGCTTCCCGGAGTCCGAAGAAAAGAGCCAGCCTTCCTTGCGATCTCCGATGTAAGCCTTGATGAACGCGGCCAACTCCGGGTCAAGGTCAATCTCCCGAATTGCCGATTCCGTCTTGGGATACTGTTTCGTCTGGCCGAACACCGACTTGCGGACGTAGATTGTCAGGCAGTCGCTTGAAATCGTAGTCGCATCATCCGATTGTGGCCCTAGCTCAATGGCGAGTGCTTCGCCAATTCTCATCCCTGTTCCGGCCAGCAGAGCGTAGAGCACCGCATAACGTGCTTGCGCCTTGCCGACGATCTTCTCTACCTGCTCAGGGGTGAAAGCGGGTTGGTTCTGTTTTCCGATTATCGGCAGGTCCATGAAGTCATGGTTCCACTGACGCGGGTAAACCTCTCCACCGTTCTCGTCTAGGACTGAGGCAACGACGTATTTGAGCACCGAGATTATTTCGGTGATTGTCTTGGCGGAGAGTTCTTCGGCGGAGAGGGTCTCAATCACGCTCTTCGCGGGTCTATTCCCTTCATTTGAGCAATTATGGGCGGTTCTGGCCCTCCAACCCCCCAAAGGGCCAACTCTGCCCCAAAACGATTTCGGAAATATGGCAGCTTATAAGTTCTATTGGAGATGAATGCTTGCGAACGTGGAGATCCTATTGGGCGATTGAACGCTCGCTTGCGGCTCGCTTTCTTCCAGAACTCTTACTCGCCGAAGCTTCGTCGCAGCGATGAGATCCAGCGGATGCGGAGCTCCGTCGTCAGGTGTTGGACGGAATGCAATCGAAATGCACCTGTAGACAATGTTTTTCGTTGGGATGAGTTGACTTACAGAATACTATTTGGACCAAGCAAGTTATAACCCATTGTATTTACAAGACTTACTGCACATTAAATAGCAGCAATTGACCATTTAAATGGTCAATTGCGAAAATCTTCTAGGTTCATTAATTGTCAGCCATTGACCATTTTCTTCTTGACGTCGAAGGGCCTACTAAGTAGGCTACCCTTTATGGGAGCGACTCCGAAGAAAAAGCAATCCGAGCGCACGCCGCTGGAAAGAGAGCAACGTAAGCTCACGCCCGCATTCGTTCGGCGGAGATGGAAAGCTCTCGACCGAGTTGAAATCGCCGTCGTTGAAGCAATCCTGGCAAACCGCAGCAGGAAAAAGAGCAAAAGCGGCGTAAAGGAATATTTCGCCAGGATGGACCATAAACAACTCGAGGAGGGGGCGCGCTACAGCAAGAACACCGTGCGAGCTGCAATTGGGCGCCTAGAAAAAAAAGGAATTATTGAAATAATATCGGACGGAAAACACGCCGGAGCCACACACAAGAATAGATACCGCATCCATGATTCCTCTATGGCGTACGAGGGGCAGGGCCCTGCCGTTCCGCCACAATCGGAATCGCACGCGCCTACAGAAGCCGAACTGGCCGACCTAAAAGCAAGAACAACCTCCCAGCTTGGTAGCCTTCCCGGACCAACGCCTGAAATGCTAGGCAAGAAGCAGTAGGCGTCGCCCCAGATGCACCTACGCGTAGCCAGCCGATAAGAAATGCATGGCTGGAGCTGAGTGCTCTGCAGATCACAAACCTACCAGCCACGGTTGCTTTTCCCGCGAGCCTGATTCTGGCGAGCATGGGGGAGCTAACACCTACTGCCGCAACAAAAAGCTACCCGTATTACGGTCTGGGATGGTCCCCGCAAAGCTTCTCACCTCGCACAAGATGTGACCGCAGAAGAACGGAGAACCCTGTCTCGCAAGGAGACGGTAGCATTGTCGAAGCGCGGCCATATATTACTTGAACCATTGACCCGTCGCAGAGTCGAAGACCGCGTTACGCAGGAATTGTTCCGTGGACCAGGGTGGCGCGTCTCCGCCGAGATATTGATGAAACCACTCGAGGTGTGCGGTGTAGTACAGAGCCATTTCATACCAACTGGGCCAGTGGCCGGCGTTGGAATAGACGATCAGCCTGGAGGGAACATTCATTTTTTGCAGCGAGGTGAACATCTGAAGTGATTGGGTGTAAGGAACGCGATAGTCGCGCTCGCCGGAGATCACCAGGCAGGGCGTCTTGAAATTCTTAACGAAGTAGGATGGGGAGAACTTCTCGTATTGGTCGGAATCCCACGGCCGACCTTTGAGGTCCCACTCGGGAAACCACAACTCTTCGGTTGCGCCGTAGAAAGAACGCAGGTCGAAAGGACCCATCATGGAGGCGATAGCCTTGAAGCGGTTGGTGTGGCCTTCGAACCAGTCCATCATGTAGCCGCCGTAGGACCAACCCATGGCGCCTATGCGGTCGGGATCAACGTAAGGAAGCTTGCTCAGTTCGTCGGTGACCTTCATCAGATCTTCAAAAACCTTGCCACCATGGTCTCCGGAAATTTCGGCGGTGAATTCCTGGCCATAGCCGGTGGACCCATGTGGATTGGCGAAAGCGACGACATAGCCCACTCCGGGGTAGACCTGCCAGTCACCGCGAAAAGAATCCTGCCACTGAAACTGCGGTCCACCGTGCACGTTGAGAATGAGCGGATATTTCTTGGATGGATCGAAGTTGTGGGGCTTGACGATAAAGACTTCGATCTTCGCTCCGTCGGCTCCCTTCACCCACATGCGTTCGGCCGGACGGAGGTCTACCTCGTTGACGACCTCGTCGTTGAATTGAGAGAGGCGCTGCGGCGTCGAGGGTTTGCCGTCAGCCAAGTCCACCGCATAAATCTCGACCGGGTCGCTGACGGAACGCCGGGTGTAAATGATGTGGCGGTTGTCGTGGGAAAGTTCGAAGGAGTCGATGGTTCGGTCCACCATTACTTGCTGAATGGAGCCGGACTCGAGGGTCACGCGGAAGATGGGATTGTCGCCTTCCACAGGAGCGCTGAAGAAGAGAGATTTCGAGTCTGAGGTCCATTGGAAGGCGTCTACCCAGTTGCGGAAGGACTCGGTAAGCACACGTGATGTGCTGGTGGAGCGATCATAGATGGCCAGGCGAAAGAGGTCCGATTCATAGCCGGGCTGCTTCTGCAGTTGATAGGCGATGTACTTTCCGTCCGGCGAGTATTTCGGATGGCCATCGAAGGCAGGGTTCGAAGCGGTAATGTTGCGCGGCGGCTGATTGCCAGAGAGCGGGACGATCCACACGTCGCTGTTTGTGGACGAAGCGAGGGCGCGGTCATGATTGGAATCGAAGGCCAGTTCCGTGCTGTCCGGGGAGAAATCGTATCGCAGGGATCCGCCGAGCTGGAAGGGAGGCGAATCGAAAGCACCCGGCGTCAGGTCGCGCACGGTACCCGTGGAAGCGTCGGCAAGCAGAATGTGTGTGCACTTGCCGTCTTTCCATTGCGTCCAGTGGCGGTAGAGCAGCGCATCGACCATATGGGCATGCAGCGGGCCCTTGCTCCAGCGCTGATCGATCTTCTTGTTGCACGCGTCGTCAGCACCACATTCCGGGTAAACGTCGCTCGAAAACGCAATCCATTTGCCGTCCGGGGACCAGAGCGGATCAGAAACTCCCGTCGAAATGTTGGTGAGTTGCCGGGCTTCGCCACCGCCGGCGGAGATGACGTAGAGATTGGCGTCGCCATCCCTCGAGCTGATAAAAGCGATCCACTTGGCGTCGGGTGAGACGATGGGCGACGATTCACCCTTTTCGCCAAACGTAAACTGCCGTGCGTTCTTGCCGTCGGTGCCCATGAGCCAGATGTGGCTGATTTTCGTTGTCTTCGCCAGGTCGCTCGTTTGCAGAGTGAACAGCACGGTCTTGCCGTCGGAGGAAACGTGCAAGTCCTCTATTCCGCGAATGCGGTAAAGGTCTTCGATAGTGAAGGCACGTTTGGCGGCATCGATGGGGATAGCCAGTAGCAGAAAGCAGAATAAAAACGAGAACAGTCTTCTCTGCATGAAACCCCTCGTCTAAAGTGAAATGTGTGGACGACCCCCGAATTTAAACACAGTCCTACGGGTCCTGGCTAGGCTCCAGAAGGGGTGAGCGGAAAAACCGCACGCGAAAGCAACGAGCGGACACCCTTATATAAGGATACTTAGCCGCGGCAGTTTTGACGGGCGGAAAATATTAGTTTTTCGCTCACACCTCGCACAAAACTGCCAGGCAAAGCGCGTCCCTGTAAACGCCGGAGCAAAAATA
>PMES01000058.1 GCA_003154775.1 Acidobacteriota bacterium
ACCCGCGCCAGCCGCCGCACCCACGGTTCCCGCTGCGCCGGCTGCTCCGCGCGAAGCCCGCGAAGGCGGACATGGCGGAGGTGGTGGACGCCGCGAAGGTGGTCCGGGTGGTGGACGCCGCGAAGGCGGCCCGGGAGGTCCGGGCGGGCCAGGCGGAGGACCCGGGGGTCCGCGGCGCGGCAAGCGCCAGTATTTCCGCAAGAAGAAAGTCTGCAAGTTCTGTGTCGAGAAGATGGACTTCATCGACTACAAGCGCGCGGACATACTTTCGCAGTTCGTGCAGGAGCGCGGAAAGATTCTGCCCCGGCGCATGACGGGCGTCTGCTCGCGCCACCAGCGGTGGCTGGGCGAGGCCATCAAGCGCGCGCGCAATATCGCGCTGCTGCCGTTTGCCGGGAGCGCGGCAGGCACGCAAGCACCGCGTGCGGTCGAGGCCCCCAAGGCCTAATCACCGGAAGGCGAGCGGGCTACGGCTGCCGCGTCACGCCTGGCGGAGCCCGCGAAGTGAGGAAGCGCTGCTTCGCGTGAAAAGATTGGAAAGGGAATCAGGAGATTTCTTATGCAGATCATTCTTCAGGAAGATGTGGATAAGCTCGGCAACCGCGGTGACGTGGTCACGGTGAAGCCCGGGTATGCTCGCAATTTTCTTTTGCCGCAAAAATTGGCCATTGAAGCCACGCCGGGCAACATGAAGGCGCTCGAACGCATTCGCGGCGCGCTGGCAAAGAAGACCGCGACGGAGCTGGACTCCGCGAAGAAGCAGGCGGAGCTGCTCACGGGCGTTTCGGTGAAGTTCGCGCGGAAGACCGGGGAGAACGACCAGATGTTCGGCTCGGTTACGTCCGGCGATGTTTCCGACGGGCTGAAGGCACAGGGCTTTGGCATCGATAAGCGCCAGGTGCAACTCGCAGACCCGATCAAAACGCTGGGCGAATTCCCGGTGACCATCAAGGTGTTCCGCGACGTCACCGCCGAGATCAAGGTCTTCGTGCAAAAAGAAGGGTAGTTCTTCTGCGCCAACTCGATTTCTGCCAGGACACGTTCCGAGTGCCCCTTTTTTCGTTTCTGCCTTCACTCATCTTCCCGCGACGTGTCCATATAGCGCTGGCGTACGGGTTCGTCCGAGTAGGGGCGCAGCATTGCTCCGCCCCATGTCCGCACGATTTTCCCGTAATGCACAATCTGCTTTGACGCATTCGCAAGCACGATGGTCCTTGCTAAGCCGGGGTCCAGCGGTGCTGGCCCCCTACGGGACGCGGCGCGAAAAAGTTTTGCAACGATTTCCTTAGCGATTCACAGGCGCATGGATTGACGCGCGCAGGCGATCCGCGCACACTCACGATAGAACTCCGGCGCACGGGGGTTGTCCCGCCGGTGAAAGAATCCGCACTTGCCTTCGACGGGGAATCGTGCTACCTATAGCGAAGGAAAAGCGAAAATAGGGGCCTTGTCCTTTCTCCATGCCCGCTGATTCCACTCTCGAACGCCCCATGCCCAGCAATCTGGATGCGGAGCGCTCCATCCTTGGCGCCATTCTGCTGGACAATAACGCGCTGAACACCGCGATCGAAGCGCTGAAGCCCGACGATTTCTTCATTCCGCAGCATCGCAACATCTTCAACCAGATGATGGCGCTGGGAGAGGCGCAGCATGCCATTGATCTCGTTACGCTCACGGAAGAACTGCACCGGCGCGGGGAGTTGGAGTCCTCTGGCGGTGCGCCGTATCTGGCCTCGCTGGTGGACGGCGTACCGCGTGTTTCCAACGTGGAGCACTACGCGCGGATCGTCAAGGAAAAGGCAATGCTGCGCAACCTGATCCACGCCACGCACAATATCCAGCAGCACGCGTTCGATGGCGAGGACGGCGCGGACACGATTCTGGATAATGCGGAATCGAGCATCTTCGCGCTGGCGGAAGACCGCGTCAAAGCCGGACTGCTGCCGATTAAGGATATCGTCCGCGACAATTTCGAGCGCCTGGAGAAGATTTTCCGGGAAGGCAAGAGCGTTACCGGCATCTCCACCGGTTACGGAGAACTGGACAAGCTGCTGTCGGGCTTGCAGCCTTCGGAACTGGTCATTCTTGCGTCGCGGCCGTCGCAGGGAAAGACCGCCCTGGCCCTGAATATGGCGGAGAATATCGCCATCCGGGGAGGGCTGCCGGTGGCGGTTTTCAGCCTGGAGATGTCCAAGGAATCGCTGCTGCAACGCCTGGTGGCTTCCGTGGCGCAGGTGGACGCCCACAAATTCCGCTCTGGGCATCTGAGCCGCGAGGATTGGCGGCGCATGACCGAAGGCCTGGGACAAATCTCCTCCGCGCCGTTGTGGATTGATGACGCGGGTTCCATCAGCGTTCTGGAAATTGGCGCAAAGGCGCGGCGGCTGAAGCGAGACAAAGGCCTCTCGCTCCTCATCGTGGACTACCTCCAGCTCATCACCGCGCGCGGGCGCTTCAATTCCCGCCAGGAAGAAGTTGCCAGCATTTCCCGCGGGCTCAAAGGCCTGGCGAAAGAGCTGCAGATCCCGGTCCTGGTTCTCAGCCAGTTGACGCGCGCCCCGGAACGCGAGGAGCGCGGCCCGCAGCTTTCTGACCTGCGCGAATCGGGCGCCATCGAACAGGACGCCGACGTGGTGATGTTCATCTACCGCCCGAATTTCTTCAACATGAACGCGACGCCGGAAGAGCGCGACATGGCCGATATCCTGATCGCCAAGCAGCGCAATGGGCCCACCGACAAGGTCAAGTTTGTGTTCCGCAGCCGGCTGACGCGATTTGAAGAAGCGGCGCCGGACGCCTTCTCGCAGTTTGCGGGCGGCGACGAATCGTAAGGTGACACACAGCGCGTCCCGTTGCCCACAACCCCTTGCGTCGTTGCGTGGTCCGCGTGTTTTCGGCAGGACCGTTTCAGTCCTGCGCCTCAGTTGGCAACCCGTTTAGATTCAACCGCCTCTGGTTCGGCTCGATGGTAACAGAGGCCCACCGGTATGCCGCCCGATATGCACGTCCCGTTGGGCTTGTGCGTGCTCCTCTCTCTGTTGTCATTCTCGCGCAGACTGGCGCAGTGTTTTTGACGCCGCGCGTGAATGCCGTAAACTAGAACCTCCAGGAAATTTCATGCCCCGCGTGAAAAAAAATCCCGCTGATTTTATAGGGCGCCCCGTCTGGGCGGAGCTTTCGCTTTCCGCCCTCGCCAAAAATTTTCAGGCGATTCGCGATTATGTGAATCCCGCTTCGGAGAAGCGCAAGACGCCGCGCAAAGTGCTGAGCATCGTCAAGGGCAATGGCTACGGCCATGGCGGCGCGCAAACCGCCAAAGCTCTCGAGAAGGACGGCTCCGACTGGTTTGGCGTGGCCTCTTCGGGCGAAGGTGTGGAGATTCGCAAAGCCGGCGTGCGCAAGCCGATTCTTGTGCTCGGCGGCTTCTGGCCCGGCGAAGAGGAAGTTCTCCTGGAACACAAACTCACGCCGGCGATTCATCGTTGCGAACAGTTGCTGAGTTTTGAAGCCGCAGCCGCCAAGCTGCGCAAGAAAAACGTCCCCATTCAGTTGAAGATTGATACGGGCATGAATCGCCTGGGCATTTTGCCTGACGATATGGATTGTTTCGCGCGCCAGTTGGCGAAGTGCCCGCATCTTTTGCTTGGCGGCGTGTTCACGCATTTCGCTTCCTCGGAGGTCCTCTGCGATCTCCGCCCCGGCCCGCAGACCCGCCAGCAAATGGAACGCTTTTATGCGGCCATAGACCGGTTGCGAGCCATGCGTATTGACCCGGGCATTCTTCACCTGGCGAATAGCGCCGCCATCGCAGCATTGCCGGAAAGCTGGGCGGACATGGTGCGGCCTGGCGCCCTTCTCTACGGGTATCATCCGGGATTCGATCCTCCGGAGCTGCGCACAAAATTTGAAGCGGCTTTGCTGTTGCACCCGGTGATGAGCCTGCGCACGCGAGTGATCAATTTGCGTTCGATTGCCGCGGGAGATGGCGTGGGTTACAACGCCAGTTGGGTGGCGCAGCGGCCGTCGCGCATTGCCATACTGGCGGCCGGGTATGGCGACGGGATCCATCGCTCCTTGGGGAATCTTGGGAGCGTGATCATTCGTGGGCAGCGCGCCCCGATGCGCGGCATCATTTCGATGGATGTGACCATGGCGGACGTGACGGACATTCCAGACGCAGCGCTGGGGGACATCGCGACGGTTTACGGAACAGTGGGCCAGCAAGTGTATCCGGCCAACGTCATCGCGCGGAGCATCGGCACGGTCACTTCCGATATGCTGTCGGGCGTGAGCCAGCGAGTGCCGCGTTTTTACGTGGATTAACACGGAGTTCTCAACGGGACGCGGCGGGCAGCACGCCTCGCAAGCATTACTCCAATAGCAATCCCCGGCGGTTCTATAATTGGGCCGGCCGGACCAATTCATTAGGTCGAAATTCGGCCGACGGGGTTTCTCTTCCTGTGCCCGCTTGAGGTACACTCGACTTTCTGCAACCCGCGCTTAAGCCGCGAAGACACCGCTTCAGCCGGACTGCTTTCATCCTATGGCACATATCACTGCGATTCTTCCCGCTGCAGGTCTCGGCACGCGCATGGGCGCGGAGACACCGAAACAATTTCTGGAGCTGGATGGCGTGCCCATCGTCATCCTCAGCCTGCGCCGCATCGCGGCCTGCCCGCTGATCACGGAGATTATCGTGGCCACGCGCGCGGACAATGTGGAGCGGCTGGAGGCGCGCATCCGCGAAGAGAAATTCAGGCAGCCGGTGCGCGTGATCAAGGGCGGCGATCTGCGTCAAGACTCGGTCGCGCAAGCCTTGAAGCTGATCGGGGACGAGACGGAGCTGGTGGTGGTGCACGATGCCGTGCGGCCGTTTGTCACCGTGGAGCAAATCACGCGCGTGATTGAAGAAGCGCGCCACTGCAAGGCCGCGATTTTGGGTGTCCCGGCAATGGACACGGTGAAGGAAGTGAAGCGCGCCAGCCTGCCGGAAGATGTGGCGCTGATCACCGCGACGGTTCCGCGGGAACGCATCGTGCTGGCGCAGACGCCGCAGGTCTTCGAGACACGCTTGCTGAAGGAAGCCTTCGCGCAGGCGGAAGAGGATGGCCTGAGTGCCTCCGACGAAGCCGGACTGGTGGAGCGGATCGGCCACGACGTTTATGTTGTGCAAGGCTCCGAGCGCAACATCAAAATCACCAAGCCCGCGGACATGGACCTGGCGCGCTTCTATCTCCACGCCGAGCAGAAGAAGGCATGAGCTACCGCTGCGGCATTGGCTATGACCTGCATCGCCTGGCCGAAGGGCGCAAGCTGATCATCGGGGGAATTGAAGTGCCGTACGAGAAGGGCCCAGTGGGGCATTCGGACGGCGACGTGGTGGCCCACGCGCTTTGCGATGCGCTGCTGGGGGCTGCGGGGCTCGGCGACATCGGCACGCACTTTCCGGACAGCGATCCCCAGTGGAAGGGCGCGAACAGCCTGCTGTTTCTCGAGCACGCCCGAAAACTCCTGGACGAAAAGCATTTCGTTATCGAGTACGTCGATGCTGTGGTGATTCTGGAACGCCCCAAGCTTGGCCCGCACTTCCCGAAGATGCGCGAAGCGCTGGCCAAATCTTTAAGAGTCCCCGTCGAGAAAATCCACCTGAAAGCAAAGACCAACGAAGGCGTTGACGCTGTCGGCCGCGGCGAAGCCATCGCTGCCCACGTTATCGCCACGCTCTCGACGCTCTGAATTTGGATTGCACCGGAAAAGTGCGAGCGGGGGTCTCGCACTCCAAGGCGCGCTGGAACTTCCAAATGTCCACGCCCGATCACATCCAGTCTCACCCGGTGCGCGAAAACCTTTTTCGCGCCGATGACATTCTCGCCATCCTCCGCGAACAGCAGTGGCTCTCGGCGGAGCCCTCGCCCGAACAACTTGCCTTTTGCGAACGCGCCGCCGCGCTCCTTGGCCATTTTGTGGAAGATCGCATCGGACTCGAGCGCTTGCTGCGGCTTGTGTTCACCTATGACGCCGCGGAAATCCTGCGCTCCACGGAAGCTCACGCTGTTCTTGCCCGTTATGCCGCTCGCGAAGTTGTCCGGCATCTCGCCTTGCTGCTGCTCGAGCCGGGGCCTTTCACGTCGGACCGCTTCAAGGAGGTTGTGACGCATCTGAAGGAGACGCTCGAGGTGCGCGGCCGCGATCTGTTTCATCCGATCCGGCTGGCGCTTGCCGGGCGGGCTGGGGAGGGAGATCTCGATCGCGTCATTCTTCTTGTGGACGAAGCCGCCGCGTTGCCGTTTGCCGTGCCCGTGAAGACCGCGCGCGCGCGCATCCTGGAATTCTGCGCTACGCTGGACTGACAGACCGCTTTGTCATTGCGATTTTTTCGGCGGCCGCGCCGCAGACTGTGAACTAATCACTGAAAACAGTAAACTCTATCTCCATGGACCGATTCACCGGCATTCACGCCGTACGCGAAGCCCTCGAAGCGGGGAGCGCTTTCGACCGCATTGTCATCGCCAAGGGCCGGCAGGATTCGCGCATCGAAGAGATTGTGCAACTTGCCCGGGAGCGCGGCGTATCCGTGCGCTTTGAGGATCGCGGACAACTCGACCGGCTGGCCAACTCGCGCGACCATCAGGGTGTGGTCGCTATTGCGGCCTCGCGCGAGGCATCCACGCTGGAAGACATTCTGGCGAACGCGAATAACTCCAAGAATCAGGCGGGGCTCATTGTGCTGCTGGATGGGGTGGAGGATCCGCACAATCTTGGCGCGGTCATTCGCACGGCGCTGGCTGCGGGAGCGCACGGCGTGGTCATCCCGGAACGGCGCGCGGCGGGCCTGACGGACACGGTGGCGCGCACTTCCGCGGGAGCCATCGCGCATCTGCCCATCGCCAAGGTCACTAACCTGGTGCGCGCGATGGAGGAATTGAAAGAAGCGGGCTACTGGCTCGTAGGGCTCGATGAAGAAGGGAAGAAGAGCTACACGGAAGTGGATTACACGTCACCGACGGGGATTGTAATGGGCAGCGAAGGAAAAGGCTTGCACGAACTGACGCGCAAGCGCTGCGATTTTGTGGTGTCGCTGCCGACCAGCGGCCCGGTGAAGTCGCTAAATGTTTCCGTGGCCGCGGGTGTGGTGCTCTTCGAGGCGTTGCGCCAGCGCGGCGCGCACAAGAAGTAAAGGGTAAAACCCCAGCGCGCGATTTCCAACTACTGATCGTATTTAATCAGTGAGAAGACGTCCAGGCCGGGGAGCCTTTCGCGGCCATGCAGGAAGCTCAACTCCACGGCAAACGCTGCGCCATCCACCTTGCCGCCCAGGGAGCGAATGAGCTGAAGCGCGGCAGCGGCTGTGCCGCCGGTGGCCAGCAAATCGTCGCAGAGCAGCACATTCTGGCCCTTTTGCACGGCGTCTTCGTGGATCTCCAGCGTGTCCGTGCCGTACTCCAGCGCATAAGAAACCTGCGCGGTCTTGGCGGGCAGCTTTTTCGGCTTGCGCACGGGAACGAATCCTGCGCCGAGGCGGTAGGCGAGGGCGGGCGCAAGAATGAAGCCACGCGCTTCGATGCCCACGACGAGATCAATCTTGTGGCCTGCGTAGTGCGCGCAGAGCCGGTCGATCAGGGTGCGGAAGCCCTGCTTGTTCTTCAACAGCGTGGTTATGTCGTAAAAGAGGATTCCCGGCTTTGGGTAATCCGGGATTTCGCGAATCAATTTTTTCAGATCGTCCATTGCCGTAGCCTTCCGTTAGATGGTCATCTCAATCGTGAAAATCCCGACGTACCGGGTATCAACCACGTCCGGCTCCTCGTTCAAGCCGGCCACATCGGACATCATCGGGCCCCGTTCCAGCGCAATGCGGAGCTGCCCGAGCCTTTCCGGCGTGCCCATGGCGAAAACTTCCACGCGGCCGTCGCGGCAGTTGCGCACATATCCGTGCAGGCCGAGTTTCCCGGCAACGTGCTCGACGAACCCGCGGTAGCCCACGCCTTGCACCCGTCCGGTCACAAAAAAGCGTCGCGCATGAAGTTCCTGGTTCACGGTTCCTGAAAAATCGGCGCTGAGAATCGCGCGATTCCCTTCACGGCGGCAATCTGCCCTGGAATTTGCGTTACACTGGCAGTATGCCGGGGGCCGCGGGCGGCGCAGTTGCAAGGTCCGCGCATCCAACTAGTCATGAAGAGCCATCGCTTCCGTCAGACAATCATATTACCGCGCACGGCGTTTTTTCTTGTATTGTCATTTTTCTTTTTCCTGACGGCGCGTGGTCTTCCCGCGCAGGAAAATGCGCCCGGCCCGCTCACGCCGCCGCCGGAACACAGCGTCCGCCGGGTGGTGGGCGTGCCGGAGGCTGAAGCGCCGCCCTCGCTGCCACCCGCGCTAATCATCAAGTCCTTCGCGCAAAAGGAAGATCTCTACCAGTCCACGCGGCCGCAGTATGCCTACCGGAAAACGATCCGCATCCAGGAATTTGGCCCCGACGGCAAGCCCACGGGAGAGTACGACGCCACCTACGATGCGGTGCGTTCCGGCGACGGCAAGCTCTACGAAAAAGCCATCGCCGCCCCGGAATCCACCCTGCAATACCTGCAATTCGAGCCGGAAGATGCGCAATACCTGACGCGCATTCCTCCCTATCCGGTCACGCTCGGGCAAATGGCCAAATACGACCTGCAGTACCTGAGCACGGAAAAGGTGGACGAGGTGGATTGCTACATCTTTCAGGTGCACCCGAAAGTGCTGGACCGGCAGCACCCGCTATTCGACGGCATCCTCTGGGTCGATCAGAAGTATCTGGAAGTGGTGAAGACCTACGGCAAATGGGTCACGGATCTGGGCGCCGTGCACCCGCCGACTCTGCCTTTCGGGATGTTCGAGATTTACCGCGAGAATGTGGACGGCAAGTACTGGTTTCCCGACTACGCGCGCTCCGAAGAAGTTTACAAGTTAAAGGAGCGCGACATCCCGATCCGCGTCACGATCAAGTGGACCAACTTCAAGCCATTTCCGCCGTCGGCCGCACCCGCAGCTCAGCCGACGGCACCTTCCGCGCGCGCGCCGCAGCCGCCCAAACCCTGAAGTAGCTTCTGCAAACTCATTATGTCAGGAGCAAGTACGCGGACGCCGCGCATCGCCGTACAATTCGCGCAACAATCCCGGCAGTTTCCGCAGATCGTCCAGCAAGAATTCGGGGCGCACCGCGCGGAGGCGCTTCTCCGTGGGAAAGGGCCCCAGCACGGCAATCGGGCGCACTCCCGCAGCGCGCGCCATCTCCACGTCTTCCGGTGTATCGCCCACGTAGACGCATTCAGCCGGCTCTAAGGCCATCTGGCGCAGAGCCATCTGCAACGGCGCGGGATGCGGTTTTTTCTCTTCCAGATCGCCGCCGCAGACGCGCGTTCGCAGGACACGCAACAATCCAAACTTGCGCAATTGGCCCATCACCCGGTTGCGATCGCCGCTGGTAACCAGGCCCAGTTTGTGCCTTCGCGCGAGTTGCCCGAGGACGCGGCGCGCACCGCTCATCAGCTTGGGCCGGTGTTTTGCATAATGGGCGCGCCAGATGCGATCTGCGTCCGGCCAACGGGCGTTCGGTATCCCTGCCGCGCGATAGACCGCATACCAGTTGGGTGAATAATGGCGCTCGAGTTCCGGCAGGCCCCACGGCACGCCCATCTCGTGGAAGAGCGCCAGATAGGCCTGGGAATCGGCGTGGTAGGAATCGATCAGCGTGCCGTCCCAATCGAAGAGTACCGCGGCGAGCGTGCGGGGGGCAGTCATCTCCCCAAGAATAGCAGAACCCTGCTTGCAGATTTTTGCTCGGAGGTGAAAGGAGAGGAGTGGCAATCAGTCCGCGGCGAAGCGATTAGGAATGTGATCGTCGCGGTCGAACGCAAAATCACTGAAGCTCGCGGCGATGCCAAACCAGCCGGGCATATTTGCGGGTTCGATGCGCCGCACGCAGGCCTTGGAGGAGACGACAACGTTGCCGTAACCCAAGGGGCGACTGACCAGAACGATGTCCAGTTCGATTTCCGTGCCGGCTTCGAGTGGTTTGGGGCAGAGGAAATAAACGCCGGACGCGCTCATGTCGCGTGTTACGAGCGAAACCGGGAACTCCTCAAGCGCACCGGCGACGCTTCTCAGCTTCAAGGGTAACTTCAGGGAGGCGCGTGGAGATTCGCGCTGCTCGATGTAAACGCCCACGGCGTGGGTAGGCACGCGCACGAATCGGTGAGGTTGCGGGGAGCACAACAGCGGCATGACCCGCAGGGCAGGTCTCCGCGAAGGTTCCAAGGTTTCCGGGAATGCGGCAGAGACGCCCGTGCGGGCTGCCGTCTCCGGCAACAAAGGCAAACTGTCCCAAGCTAACGCGCGGTTTCTGACACCCATCTCGCCCCTCAGAGAGATGAACAGACGAATATAACTGCGGTAGAACTATTACTCGGAATGACACTGACCCCAATGAGCGCTTGGAACGCCAACATGCCACTTTGAGGCAGTGAAAGTCAACCTGTGGAAAAGAGTGGAAGTGTCCTAAGATCAAACAGATAGTTATAGTACCGGCTCCCTCGACGGCCTTTGTGGATGGTTTTCGCTCGGTCCCCGTTCCAATATGGCGCTGGACATAGCATCATGGCCTCGTATCGTCAATTGGCAGGCTCGAAATGTCGGCAGAAACCCTAGCGGACACGCCCAAAACCCCGTCCAAGGCAAATGCCACCCCTACGCGAGCCTCTTCGCTCCTGCTGGCCTCGTTCGCTGCGGTCTATATCCTGTGGGGCTCCACATTCTTTGCCATTCGGATAGGGGTTGAGAGCCTCCCGCCCCTCATACTGGCTGGATTGCGGCATCTTTCGGTGGGTCTGGTGTTTTACCCCGTATTCCGGCGTGTAAGCGGGGAGAAGCCGACCCTGAGGCAGTGGCGCACGGCGATTGTTACCGGCGTCCTGCTGCTTCTATGCGGCAATGGCACGGTAAGCTGGGCCGAGAAGACCATTCCCTCGGGGATTGCGGCGCTGCTGGTGGCGACGGTAACGCTGTGGATGGTCTTGGTCGATTGGTTCCGGCCTGGCGGCTCACGCCCCGCGCCGCGGGTGCTGGCCGGTTTGGTGCTGGGTTTTGCGGGGATGGCGTTGCTGGTCGGCCCGAAGCACCTTGGAGGCGCCGAGCGAGTGAATCCACTGGGGGCTTTTGCGTTGGTGCTGGCTTCCCTTGCGTGGGCGATCGGGTCCATCTACTCGAAGCACCACCCTATCCCAAACTCGGCGATGCTGGGCGTGGCCATGCAGACCATCGCGGGAGGCACGGCGCTGCTGGTCGTCGCCGGAATCAGCGGTGAGTATCGCGAGCTACATCTGGCGCAGGTAACGCTGCGGTCGTGGCTGGCGCTCGGGTATTTGGCGGTGTTCGGCTCTGCGCTGGGGTTCAGCGCTTACGTCTACATTTTGAAACACGGCACGGCAGCGCGCGTGGCCACCTATGCGTTCGTGAATCCCGTGGTGGCGCTGTTTCTGGGCTGGCTGCTGGGCGGCGAGGTGCTTACCTTGCGAACGATTCTGGCCAGCGCGGTGATCTTGACGGCGGTGATCCTGGTGATCACCATGCCGCACAGTGATCCGATGGAAGCGGATGAAGCGATTCCCGCTCCCGAAGAGGCTTAGCGCCTTTCCTTTTGGCCGGCGGCAGCGCAAAATTTGGCGTTAGAAAGCGGATAGATGCGGGCAGCGGCCCGCGGTAGTCTTAACCCATGAACACGGCACAATTGGACAAGCAGCAGGAAAGTATTTCAGCGCAAGCCGCGGCCAAGTATTGGCAGGCCACGCTGCACCGTGATGCGCGCGCGGATGGCGCCTTTGTGTTTGCCGTGCGTTCCACGCACATTTATTGCAGGCCCTCTTGCCCGGCGCGGAGGCCGCTACGCCGCAATGCCGTTTTTTTTCACACGGCGCAGGAAGCGGAGAATCAAGGCTATCGTCCTTGCCGGCGTTGCCGCCCGAAAGAACGGCCGGAGCTCTCCGCGTTGGTTGCCAAGGCGGCAGAGGCATTGGGGAATTCGGAAGAGGAAAGCGTGCGGCTCGATGCGCTGGCGGCTCAGATCGGCGCTACTCCCGCAAAATTGCGCCGGGCGTTTCGCCGCATGACCGGGCTGACGCCGAAAGCTTTCGCCGAAGCGTCGCGGATGGCGCGATTCAAGAAGCTGTTGCGGGAAGGCAGCGAGATCACGGACGCGCTGTATGCCTGCGGTTACGGCTCACCGAGCCGGGTCTACGAAAAAACGAACACACACCTGGGCATGACGCCCGGGGCTTATCGAAAAGGAGCACCAGGCATGCAAATCGGATACACCGTGGCGAACTCCTCGATCGGAAAAGTGCTGGTGGCGGCGACGCCGCGCGGCGTGTCTGCCGTGTACCTGGGGAAAAATCAGGAAAGGCTGGTGGACGCGTTGCACAAGGAATATCCGCGCGCGGAGATCCGCCGGACGCATGAAACGAACGAGCAATGGCTGCGGGAAATCCTGCATCGCATCGAAGGGGATGCGCCGAGCGTGGATTTGCCGCTGGACGTGCAAGCAACCGCATTTCAGCGCCGCGTGTGGCAGGAATTGCAGAAGATTCCGCGCGGCACGACGCGGACCTACACGCAGGTGGCGCGCGCCTTGGGCAAGCCGAGATCGGTTCGCGCGGTGGCGCGCGCGTGTGCCACCAATCCGGTTTCCATTGTTGTGCCGTGCCACCGCGTGATCCGCACGGATGGTACGCTGGCGGGATACCGCTGGGGTTTGCAGCGCAAGGAAAAACTCTTGGAACGGGAGAAGGCGCAGGCTTCAGCGTAAGGGCTGCGTGCGGCCAAGCTAGCCGCGGGGCTTTTCGACCTTGGTGCCTTTGGGCCAATCGGGCTTGAACTTACTGTCGCCAATTTTCAGGTTTTTCAGCACGTTCTTGTAGTGGGACATGAAATAATCGCCGCTGCCCGTTTCAAAGAATTTTTGTTGTATCGGCAGCCAGGAAGCTTCGTCCACCCACATTTCAATCTTGGTGATTTGCTTGCGCATCTCCTCGGAGTCCGGCACCAGATCGATCACGGCAGTCTTATGGCCGTCGAGATCTTCTTCGCCCACTAAGCTGATCTGATAGTTTTTCTTGAGATTGTCGCCCTTCGTGCCGAAGCCCAGTGCCAGATACTGATCCGCCAGGGCGCGGTGCTTGCCGATGTTGTACTCCTCGACGCGGCTGATTTTGGGGGTATAGATGTACAGATTGTCACCCTCGCGCAGAATGGTGCGCTGGTCGGGCTTCTGGAAATCGATGCGCATCTTTTCGTCCTTGCGCGCGAAAATCTGGCCCGTCTCCGTGGAAGTGTCCTGCACCACGGCGGTGTACTTGATGTGCTCGAGATCGGCGGTGAGGCTATGAAAATCCTTGGCCGACTTATCCATCATGGAGAGCACGAAATTGAGGGAGATTTTTCCACTGGACTGTCCGGCGCGGGCAATGTGGATGCCGGCGAACGCAGCCAGGAACAGCACAAAGAACAGCAGGCGGAATCGTCTCAAAGCAACCCCTGGAGCGGCACTTGCGTAGTTCTTGCTCCCTTCAAATCGTAGCACAGCCCGCGTCGAAGCACAGCCCGAGGAAGGGTTTAAGAGGGAATTGGTGCGGTGGGCAGCCCGCGGAGCAAAAGTCAGTGGCGGATGGTCACTTCGTAGGCCACGACATTGCCTTTTTCATCGCGCTGGGGCTCGATCGTGCCGATGGAGAAGCGGCCATCGTGCAGGTCCGGCCTGGCCTTCTGCAGGGCATTGTGCAAATCGTTCTGCAGGGCCGGGGTGCGCTCAGGAGGAGCCAGGACGCGCGCATCCACCCGATAGACTTCGTTCTCTCCGGCTTTGGAGAGCAATTCAACCTGGCTGGTGTTCGCGGGCAAGCCCACCTGGGGCTGGTCGCGAAACCATCCCCGCGGCGTGAGCAACACGAACACCAGGATCAGGATTACGGCAATGTCGTATTGCCAGGAGCCGCGTTCGTAGGACCAGAAGAATGTCCGCGAAAGGATTTGACCGAGGCCTGCCATATCAGTCCGCCGGAACTCCGTCGACAATAATGCCATCGCGCATGTGCACGACGCGGTCGAAATAGGTGGTCGCCTCGGGGTTGTGCGTAATCATCACGATGGTCTGCCCCAGGTCCCTGTTCAGGCGCCGCAACATTTCCAGCACGATATCGGAATTCTTTGTGTCGAGGTTGCCAGTGGGTTCATCGGCAAGCAGGATTTTCGGCTCGTTGATGATAGCGCGGGCAATGGCCACGCGCTGCTGCTCCCCGCCGGACATCTCCGAAGGCCTGTGATGCAAACGGCCCTCCAGGCCAAGCATTTTCGTCACGACGTCGAAGCGGTGCGGATCGTAGCCGTCGCCATGGATATACTGCGCGATGGCAATGTTGCCCCTGGCGGTCAAGGTGGGCAAGAGGTTGAAACGCTGGAAAACGAAGCCGATCTTGCTGCGGCGCAGCTTGGTGCGCTCGGCATCGCCCATGGCGGTCAGGTCGTTGCCGTCAACCAGCACCTTGCCGCGCGAGGCGCGTGCGAGGCCGCCGATCACATAAAGCAGTGAAGACTTGCCGCAGCCGGACGGCCCCATGACGGCCACCGATTCGCCGGGCAACACGTCGAAATTCACGCCGCGGAGGGCCGGGACTTCGACCTTGCCCGCGTGATACAGCTTCCAGAGATTCTCGGTCTTGAGTATTGGCTCCAAGGTCTTCCGCTCTGGGTCCGTCGTTTCGTCCATCCGCGACCGTATTGTAACTGTGATTGCCATCTATGCCTAGTTTCCAGAGTTCCTCAGTCGTAGGAAAGCGCTTCCACGGGATCTTTGCGGCTGGCCAGCCACGCGGGATAGCTTGCGCCAAGCACGGCTCCAACCAAAGCAATGAGCCCGGCGCGCAGAATCCATTCCGTCGTAATCAGAATCGAAAGCGTGGGAAAGAGAGCGAGAAACCCTGCCCGGACAAGGTAACTGAGTCCCACGCCGGCCGCAATACCCAGGACGCACAGTAGGGTGGTCTCCGTGAGAAGCGCCCGGACGATCAGGACCTTGCTGGCGCCGAGGGATTTCAGGACGCCAATGTCGCGCGTCCGTTCGAGCACGGTCGTGTACATGGTGAGGAAGATAACGAGAAGGCCGATGGAAACGGCGAGGGCGATCATGGCGTTGATGAAGGTTTCCAGGCCGGGAATATTCGTTGAGGTCATCAGGGTCATGAATTCCTTGAGCGGCCGGACCGGATGATTGGGAAGAAGATCCTTGATTTCGGCGATGACGTCCTCGGTGTGATCGGGGTGCGTGCATTTTACGAGGAAGATCGAGGCTTTATCGTGGGCCCCAACGAGTTCCTGCAAGGTGGCGAGGGGGACGAACAAGCGCGCGCCCTTGCCGTGCTCGACGACGCCCGCAACGTTCCATTTGTGATTGAAGAGATTATAAGTGTCGCCAACCTTGATGTGCTTGGCTTTGGCTTGCCAATCATCGACGAGAATGTCGTCGGGATCCTGCAAATCATGGCCTTGGAGGAAGACAAAGCCGCTGGAGACGTCGCGGAACGACTTGGCATCGATGCCCCAGACGGTCTCCACGCCGCCCGTGGAGTTGAACTGCAAGAGCGCCGGGGCGACTGCCTGAACATATTTGAGTTCCGCCAGTTTGTCCGCGATTTTGATGGGCATGGGCGAGCCGCTGAAGGTGATGAGCATCTGTGCGGCGGGCGATTGCACCATGATGTCCGCGCCAATGCCTTCGAGGCGCTTGGCGGTTTCCTGGAGAATGCCGGAGGTGAGGCCAACGATGAGGATGACCAGAGCCACCTCCACGGCAACCGCCATCACGCCGATCAGCGTGCGCATCGGCCGGTGAAACAGATTCCGCAGGACGAGTTGCCACATCATGGTTTCTTGTCCTCGGCCGTGTCACCCAGATGCACGATTTCCTCTCCGGGCGGAGGTTCCAGCTTGAAGCGCTCCGCTTCCAGCGGTTCATTCAGACTGATTTTTTCGACGCTCATATCCAGGCGATACTCATCGTGGGGGCGGTCCATGCGAATCGTCCGCGGATACTCGCTGACAGGCGCGCTGCCCGATTGCACGTTGCTTGCCGCAACTCCTTGCCAGTCCGCGAAGCGCACATCGGAGAGGAGAACACCCTTGGGGCCATAAGTCTCGATGCGCGCGACGTGAAGGTCCGCGCGGTCAAACCACACTTTTCGCAAGATCTCCGTGCGATAGCCGCCGCGCAACACCGTCAGCACATAATACCTGGCAGCTTCGTCATTGAACTCTTCAAACAGGACGGCCTCTTCCTTGCGGATTTCCGGCCAGAGCAAAGCGTCGAGCAGATGCTGGGGACGCAGATTCTCAATCGGCTTGCTGGAGGAGCGGTCGAGAGAAACCGGCCCGACCAGGAATTTGTTCTTCGATGGGATGGAAACCTCAAAATTCTGGCCATCACTGGCCATATCAAACACCGTCTTCCCGATAACCGGAACTTGCCCGATCATGCGAATGTTGTAGGGCCGCGATGCCTGCAGGAATGCCTTCACCTCGTGATATTCGTCAATCACGCCGCTGTATTTCGAACCGGCGGTGGGTTTCAATTCCACCGTGGCATTCACGGTTTGCACGCCGCGGGCCAGAGCGTTGTAGCGGTCTAAAAGTTCATTCTCTGTGGCATCTTTCGCCACGGGCCGCTGCGCGGCAGGTACGGTGGTGATTTGGTGGACATGACCGCCGCAGCCGCAAGCGATGACGGACAGTGTCAGCAAAACCATGCATTTCCAGACATGCTGCATCAGTGAATTCCCTGGTCCTGAACCTAAAAGGAGCAATTTAACAACCACGGGGAGGCCGGTCAAACCAACGCCAAGGCTGGCCACCTCTAGTTTAGCGCAGACTTGCCGCTCATTGGGGCCGCGCGATATAGACGTCGAAGGGTTGCAGCGCGGGCCGCACGCGGCGGATTACCTCACTGGGCCAAAGACCTTCGCTCAACAGCGTCACCCAAGCGTCCTCCGGCTCAATCACGGCGCAAAAAGTGTAGCGCGGATAGGCTGTTTGATAAGCATCGAGGCCGCGGAGCGAAAGTTCATTTTCGAGCGCAGGGTCGGCGTTCTGCGCGGCAGGCCCGGCGCGCATGCCGAACGTTGCCGCTCCGAAGCGCGCGAACAATTGGCCCAACTGCTCCGTGGAAAGATAGGGAACGACCAGGCAGCGTGGGGCCGCCTCACGATAGGCAATGGCGTGGGTGTTGCAGAATTCGCGCACGCGCTCGACGTGACTGAAAAAATCCAGAAGGAGCATTTCCTTGGCCGCGAGGGCAGAGAAGGCGGCGGCCCAGATTTGCGCTGCTTCGCTCCCGCGCAAAGGCTCGCGGCTTTGCGTCTCCAGTAGTTCCAGTCCGACAGCCTTGGTGTCGGCGCCGAGTTCCAGGGCCTGGACGTCGAGCGAATAGGGAGGCAGATCGGGAACGTTAGTTTCGGGTCCCAACGCTATTCCTCCTCGATCTCCCCAAACTTTTCGCGGAACTCGGGCGAGACTTTGCGCACTTCCAGCCAGTCAAAGAAGGCATCCGGGGTTTCCAGCCAGATGCGGAACCACTCCGCGATTTCCTTTTTTTCCTCGCGCTTGCGCGGCTCCACCTTGCGGTTGTGCGAGATCATCTCCGCGCGGCGCTTCCCGAGCCGGGCAATTTCCAGCACGCGCTCCACGGCGGCTTTTTCGCCGTGCGCGCGGAATCGCCGCATCAGTTCATCCAGGCGCGTCAGGCTGACCTCCGCGTCGGGCAGCGTCTTGAAATGCAAAATGTCCGCGAACTCTTCCTCGAAACGTTCCTCGGCTTCTTCCCGTTCGGTGAGTTGCACCTTCCAGCCCATGGTTTTCAGGACGTCGGCAATATAGTCATTCCCCGTTTTTCCGGCTTCGCCATGATCGGCGAGCAGTTTTCGCCGCAACTGGTCAATCTCCGCGGGAGTCCATTTCTGAACGCCGATCGCGCGGGCGGCTTCCAGGATCAGTTTTTTTTTCGTTTTCAGCTCGTCCATCATCGTTTGCCTTTGTGAGCCAGGCCCGCGACGCGCTTATGGCTGACGTGAGTTTCCGGGGGATCCGCGGGTTCGCCGTTCAGGAGCCTGTGATATTTGGCCACATTTTTGTTATGTTCCACCAGCGTGGCGGCAAAAAAATGGCCACCCTGCGTGTTGGCCACGAAGTAGAGATAGTTAGTTGGCTCGGGATTGAGCGCCGCGCGGAGTGAGGCTTCGCCGGGATTGCCGATCGGTCCGGGAGGCAGACCCGCGTGCAGATAGGTGTTGTAGGGCGAACTGAACCGCAAATCCTTGAGCGTGAGCGTGCCGTTGTAACTGTCGTTTTGTTCCAGCGCGTAGATGACCGTCGGATCACACTGGAGAAGCATGTTTTTTTTCAGGCGATTGTCATAGACAGCGGCCACGACCGGCCGTTCATCGGGCTTGGGTGTTTCGCGCTCGACGAGAGACGCCAAGGTAACTATGGAAAGCAGGGAATGGAAGCGCGCGGGAACTCCTGGAGCGGGGCTTTCCGGATTGATCTGTTTGATGGCGTCACGGAATTTCCGCACCATCATGCGCGTTAAATCGGAGGCGGCAGGATGGCGCGAAAGCGCGTAGGTTGCGGGGAAGAGAAATCCTTCGAGTGTGGCGGCCTGCGGCGCAAGATCGCTGATTAAGCGGGGGTCGCTGGCGGCCTTCAGAAAATCGTCGGCCATCATGATTTTTGCGGCTTCCAGTTCGCGGGCGATGTCGAATAAGGTCTCGCCTTCGCGCACGGTAAAGGGCTGCTGGTAGATCTCACCGTTGGCCAGCTTCCAGAAGACTTCCTTGCCGCTGAGCGGATGGTCGAAGAAGTATTCTCCGGCAACCGGCGTCCGCTTGGGGTGGCGCCGGGCGTAAATCTCAAAGGCGATGGCGCTGCGAATCACACCTTCCTTTTCGAGGACGTGCGCAGCGGCACGGCGAGAGGTTCCGTGGGGAATTTGTACGAAGATGCCTTCCGGAGGAATGGTTCCGAAGGGCTTTTCGACGCAATACCAGAGGTAGCCGGCCGCGGCGCCCGCCGCCAGCAATGCGAGAAGAACAATGATGGCCAGGACCTTCACGTCAGGTGATTTCCTCCGTGCCACACTCCCGCGACAGATATTCCCGCAAAATCACCGTGGCGGCAATGGCATCCACCGTGTATTTTCCCTGAGCGTTACGTATGAGCTTCCGCTTGCCGTCGCGCGTGGTTTCATGGGTGATGCGCCGCCCCTGCTCTTCCTCGAGGATGCGTTCGGCCTCCCAACTGGTCAGTCGTTCGTCCATCATGGCGACGGGGATGCCGATCTGTTTGCGGAGGCGGTTGGCAAAGCGCGCGGTTTCTTCGGCCATATCGCCGTGCGAGCCGTCGAGGCGGAGGGGCAGACCGACAACGATCTGCTGGATGTGGTGCTCGCGAACGAGTTCGCGGAGACGGCGCATATCTTCGTTGCGATTGATGCGTTCGAGGGTGTCGTGGGGCGCCGCGATGCGGGCTTCGGAGTCAGCCAGGGCGAGGCCAATGCGCGCACGGCCGTAGTCGAGCGCCAGGATCTTGCCCTGTTTTTGCGCGGCTATTGGCCGCGACGCCGCTGTTTCTGGTGAAGTTTGCTTCACAATTCAGTATAGCGTGAACGCTGTTGCGGCGGCGTGCGGACGCGCTAGGGTTTTCTACCGCGGGCGCCAGATTGCCAGTCGGCCCACATACCCAGTTCTTTTAGCTGTTCGTCGAGGTGCGTTTCTTTCAGCAGGGTTTCCATCTCCGCGCGGGTGAGCCGCTTGCCGATGGGTCCGGGGCGATCGGCGATGCCCCAGGCGGTGACCGCGGCGAGCACGGTGTTCAATTTAAGTTCGCGAATATCGACTTTGTCGAAGGTGTCGGAAGCGGCGTGATAATTTTGCAGGTAGTTGGCCACTTCCTGATTGGCAACCAGCGTGGGCACGCCCTCCAGCAGAAAATCGAGATGGTCGGTGCCGGTTTCCGCGTCGTAGGTGTGGTTGTCCACGCCCCAACCGGCAAAGGGGCGCAGGATTTCGCGCACGGCGGGTTCGATGTCGCGGCGGCCGCCAAGGGAATAGCCTGTGACGCGCCCGATGCCGGTGTCATAGACCACCGCGGCGCGGTACTTATCCATTTCCGCGCGATGGGCTTGCACATAAGCCCAGGAGCCCAGCAAGCCCTGTTCCTCGCCGCTAAAGAGGATGAAGCGGATGGTGCGGCGCGGCAGCAGGCCGCTGGCTTTGATCGCGCGGGCCGCTTCGATGACCATCGCGGCGTTGCAGCCATTGTCCAACGCACCGGTGCCGAGTTCCCAGGAATCGAGATGCGCGCCAAGAACGACGATTTCGTCGGGCTTTTCGTAGCCGCGGATTTCGCCGATCACGTTGAACTGATCCACCGGGCCGCCAATTTTATTGGGCATGGTGAGCCGCACGCGCACCTTGCCGGGATACGCCGCCACCGTGCGTTGCAGGCGTAGCGCGTCTTCCCGCGCGATAATCGCCTGCGCGATCGGCTCGATCTTTCCATCCGGCGAATTGGTGTGCCGGTAGAGCAGTTTGCGCTCCCGCTGGCTGGTCCAGAGGATCGCGGCAGCGCCAGCCTTTACGGCACGGTCAATGATCGGGGGAGGCTGCTCGTATTCGCGGAAGAGATCCTGCCAGGTGTAGCTGACCTCAGTGTGAACGATTAGGATCGCGCCTTTCACGGTGCCGCCGGCGCGCGCAAATTCGGCTTCCGAGCCGCCGCCCACATCAATGAGGTTACCTTCCAGGCCGCCGGGTGGCGTGGCTGGGGAAAGTCCGCCGGAGACGAGCGAAACGGGGAATTGCACCGGGCCGAGCAACTCCAGCCGCGTGTTGCCTTCGCTCCACGTCGTGGGAAGAAGATATTTTTCGATGTGCACCTCGACGCCCGCGGCGCGGAATGCGGCGACTGCCCAATCGATTGCCTTGGCCATTTCCGGCGAACCGCTGACGCGCCCGCCGATTTCATCCGTCAAGCGGCGCAGGTTTTCTTCCAGCGGCGATTCGCCCATGACCACGGGCGTGATCTTGGCGGCGGCTTGCGCGCACGCGGATGCCTCGGTTGCGGAACAACCGGCGCTCCCCTGAATGTCCTGGAGTGGATGCAGGGTGTCGGTCTTAATGGGAGGCAGTTGGGCAAAAGCGGAAGAGAACGAAGCAAGGAAGCAAAGAAGCAGGAAACTGAGGAACAGACCGCGAGTTCGCATGAAGGATTTCCTTTGAGGCGCGTTGAGGTTGCGCGCGAATTATAGCGCAGGCGGAGTCAGAAAGCGCTTTTCCAAGGGAAGCACTAGCGTGCAGCTCTAAAGGTTGCTCAAAAACGCCAGAGAGGAGTTTCTTCAGGGGCTGAAGCCCCGGCCTCCTGAAGAGAAAAACTATTCCGGCAGCCCATTAAAGTTGCCTTGTCCTGAGACTCGAGGCGTTGCGGAGCGCGTCGGCGACTTTGGCTACTTCCGCCATTTCGGCGACGTCGTGCACACGAACGATGTGCGCGCCGCCGAGGATGCTGGCTGTAACCGTGGCGGCGGTGCCCCAGATGCGCGCTTCGGGAGGCGCGGGTTTGCCGCGGCTGGCCAGCGTTGCGCCGAGAAAGCCCTTACGCGAAGTGCCAACCAACAGCGGATAGCCGAGTTTGGCGAGTTCCGGCAGCCTGACCAGCAATTCGTAATTCTGCTGGAAGCTTTTGCCGAAACCGATGCCGGGGTCGAGAATGATCTGCGAGTTGCGCACACCGGCGCGGCGCGCGATGGCGATGGAGTGACGCAGGCCCGCGATTACGTCTTTCAGGACATCCTTGGCAAAGGGTTGTTTCTGCATCTTGCGCGGCGTGCCACGCATGTGCATCAGGATTAGCGGCACGCCGAATTTTGCCGCAATTTCCGCCACACGGGGATCGTTTTTCAGCCCGGAGATATCGTTCAAGAGCGCGGCGCCCGCTCCCAAGGCGATTTCCGCGACGCCCGCCTTTTGTGTATCCACCGAAATGGGAATTTTCAAACGTGTGCGCAGCGCTTCGAGCACCGGCAACAGCCGCTGCAATTCTTCCGCGGCGGAAATGCCCCCAGACCCGGGGCGCGTGGATTCGGCGCCGATGTCGAGGAGATCCGCGCCGGCGCGTTCCATGGCCAGCGCGCCGTCAACGGCGCGTTTCAGGCCGAAGAATTTTCCGCCATCGGAGAAGCTGTCCGGCGTGATGTTCAGCACGCCCATGACAAGCGTGCGCTCGCCCAGGACCAGTGTCCGGGAGCGAAGTTTCAGGCGAAAGAGTTTGCGTGGCGGCATGGGAGACGCGCAGTTGGAATCCTTGGCTTAGCTCAGGATGGCACGAGCGGGGCGGTTTGCACGCTAGTCCAAATCGAAATCGCGGATGGGCTTGCCGGCCGGGGCGTCCTTGGCTTTTTTCATCGCCTCTTCAAACTTTTTGGCCAGAATGTCTTCCTTGTTGGATTCCTGAAACCAGGAATCGGCGAATTTGTCTTCCCGCTGGCGATGCTGCTCTTCAAGGATGGTGGCAGCCTTGGTGAGATCCACATCGGGCCCGGGCTTCACGGGGGCTTCGTGCGAGAGCACCGCGCCGAAGATCGGATCGATCAACAGTTTGGCCTGGCAGCACGGGCAAGTCACATTCAGGTTTTCGCCGTCTTTGCGTCCCATGGCCGTATTCTACTCCTTTTTCAAATTCCGGGAACCCAGGGCGACCGTGCCATTTCGGGCCATCCCTGCAGGTGCCCTCAGTCTCTTCCTAACTGCTCAGCCGAGCCTAAGTGACGGGCGAAGAAGTAGTTGCATGCAGGAGCGCCTCTTTGGTACGTGGCGTGCCTGCTTTGAGCCTGGAGGGCAGAGGATTCGCTATGCCCGGAGGCGGCCTATGATTAGCGCGCCCATCCCTGAGAACGAAGCGGAGAGGTTAGAGGCGCTTCGTCGCTATCAGATACTGGACACCAGATCGGACCCGGTCTTCGACGATTTAGCGGCGTTAGCTTCGTACGTCTGCGGGACCCCAATCGCCCTGGTCAGCTTGGTTGACTCCGACCGTCAGTGGATTAAGGCAAGGGTTGGGTTAGACGTGAGTGAGACGCCTCGTGACGTTTCCTTTTGCGCCCATACGATCCTCGCGAACGACACTATGGTTGTCGAGGATGCGCTCGCCGACAGCCGCTTTGCGGACAATCCGCTGGTTACCACTGATCCGAAAATTCGCTTTTATGCCGGGGCAAAGCTTACGACATCGGACGGCTATGCTCTGGGATCGCTGTGTGTGATCGATCGCGTTCCGCGCAAACTCACTTCAGCTCAGAAAGAAGCGCTTCAAGCCCTGTCCCGGCAGGTTGTCGCGCAGATGGAGTACAAACGCAACGTCCTGGAGATGGCGGAGATCATCGCCGATCGGAAACAAACGGAGGAATTGAAAGCAGCAAATCAGGCGGCAGAAGCGGCCAGCCGCGCCAAGAGTGAATTCCTGGCCAATATCAGTCACGAACTCCGTACTCCTTTAAATGGCGTTATCGGCATGACGGAACTCGTTCTGGATTCCGAGCTCACCTCTGAGCAGCGTGAAAATCTGGATGTCGTGAAATCTTCGGCGGACTCCTTACTGTCGTTGGTCAATCACATCCTGGATTTTTCTGAAATTGAATCGGGGAAGGCGGGGCCGGAAGCTGCCGAGTACGGTCTGCGCGATATTCTGAACGAGGTTGTCGAACTTACGGCGCCACGGGCTCGCGCAAAAGGCATAAGACTTGTCTGCCACATGCGTCCCGATGTGCCGGACGTGCTGATCGGCGACCCCGAGCGGCTGCGGCAAATCATCGGCCATTTGATCAGCAATGCTATTAAGTTTACCGAGCGCGGCGAGATCGTGATTGAAATGGGGGCGGAGATGCCGCTGAGGGACGGAATCCTCTTGCATTGCTCCGTGGCGGACACGGGAATAGGAATACCGCCTGAGAAACAACCGTCGATCTTCGACGTCTTTACGCAAGGCGACGGATCTTTGACGCGAATACATGGGGGTGTGGGGCTGGGTTTGACAATTTCCTCGAGATTGGTGGAAAAGATGGGTGGCCGCATCTGGGTAGACAGCGAGCTTGGCTCAGGCAGCAAATTTCACTTCACATTTCGCCAGGGGGTAAGGAGAAAAGGTCCGCGCCAGCGGTAGCCGTGGACTGACGGATCAGTTGTTATCGCCGCTAACCCACATTTCTCACAGC